>CAVZJZ010000029.1:0-77209 GCA_963775665.1 uncultured Alphaproteobacteria bacterium
CAAAGGCTCAAGCCTGTGCGGCCTCGCCTCCACGCGTCAACGCGCCTCTTCGGAGCAACAGAGATCGAAGGTGGGTTTCCCCATTCGGAGATTCACGGATCAAAGCCTGTTCGCGGCTCCCCATGACTTATCGCAGCGTACCACGTCCTTCATCGCCTCTCAGCGCCAAGGCATCCACCAGATACCCTTAAGACACTTGATTGCTCTCATCGCCAAAGCGCGTTTCGGAAGGACGGAGAACGGACCATTAAGAGAACCGGAGAACCTGCGTCCTCCGATGTCTGTCGTCCGATCGTCCATTCCGAACGCCCTTGGCGTTGAAAAGACCAGTTTTGCTTCAAACGCATCCGGGGATCTGAGCGGTCAGGCTCCAAACCCACGACTGGTTGCTCGAAGGGTCGAATGAAAGACGAAGCGCCTCACGCAGCCGAACCTCACGGCCCGCCTGCAACGCCTCGCCCCATCCGGCCCTCGACCGAATGCGCTTCCTCTTCACAATGTCAGATATCGGAAGACTGAGAACACACGACAGAGGACAGGTTTGCCCAAACGTCGGCCTTCCGGCCTTCCCTTACGCCCGAGCGCGTCAAGCGCTCCAGGCGAAACTGATAAATCGCATCGGAAGGAAAGGACGAAAGACGCTCAAAGGCGCGGAGGCTTCCTCGCCGCAACCCCAATCCGTTCGCCGTCGTCCGACCTCCGTCCTCCGAATGGTGGAGCCAGACGGGATCGAACCGACGACCTCATGCTTGCAAAGCACGCGCTCTCCCAACTGAGCTATGGCCCCGTCGGAGGACGGAGGTCACATCGGATGACGGACAATGCCTGTCGTCCGTCTTCCGCTCAACCGTCGTCCGTGGTGGGCCTGGGAGGACTTGAACCTCCGACCTCACGCTTATCAAGCGCGCGCTCTAACCAACTGAGCTACAAGCCCGGATCAGAGAACAGAGGTCGGAGCAGCCGGAGAACAGAGTTTTCCGTTCTCCGACCTCTGGTCTCCGTCGTCCGAAAAGAAAGAGAGACGAAGGCGGCGCGATCCCGCAAATGCGGCTCTTGACTTAGAGCCGCTTGATTCTGAACGGACGTCAAAACATGCCGACATCGACGGACAAAAGGCTCAAGCCTTCCGTCCTCACGTCCTCTGTTTTCTGATGTCCTTATCCAGAAAGGAGGTGATCCAGCCGCAGGTTCCCCTACGGCTACCTTGTTACGACTTCACCCCAGTCGCTGACCCTACCGTGGTCGCCTGCCTCCTTGCGGTTAGCGAAACGCCTTCGGGTAAAACCAACTCCCATGGTGTGACGGGCGGTGTGTACAAGGCCCGGGAACGTATTCACCGCGGCGTGCTGATCCGCGATTACTAGCGATTCCAACTTCATGCACTCGAGTTGCAGAGTGCAATCCGAACTGAGACGGCTTTTCGAGATTTGCTAGGGGTCGCCCCTTCGCATCCCTCTGTCACCGCCATTGTAGCACGTGTGTAGCCCAGCCTGTAAGGGCCATGAGGACTTGACGTCATCCCCACCTTCCTCCGGCTTATCACCGGCAGTCCCCCTGGAGTGCCCAACTGAATGATGGCAACTAAGGGCGAGGGTTGCGCTCGTTGCGGGACTTAACCCAACATCTCACGACACGAGCTGACGACAGCCATGCAGCACCTGTGTTCCCGGCTCCGAAGAGAAGATCGCATCTCTGCAATCCGTCCAGGACATGTCAAAAGCTGGTAAGGTTCTGCGCGTTGCTTCGAATTAAACCACATGCTCCACCGCTTGTGCGGGCCCCCGTCAATTCCTTTGAGTTTTAATCTTGCGACCGTACTCCCCAGGCGGGATGCTTAAAGCGTTAGCTGCGCCACTGAAGAGCAAGCTCCCCAACGGCTAGCATCCATCGTTTACAGCGTGGACTACCAGGGTATCTAATCCTGTTTGCTCCCCACGCTTTCGCGTCTCAGCGTCAGTTCCGGGCCAGTGAGCCGCCTTCGCCACTGGTGTTCTTGCGAATATCTACGAATTTCACCTCTACACTCGCAGTTCCACTCACCTCTCCCGGACTCAAGATCTCCAGTATCAAAGGCAGTTCCAAGGTTGAGCCTTGGCATTTCACCCCTGACTTAAAGACCCGCCTACACGCGCTTTACGCCCAGTAATTCCGAACAACGCTAGCCCCCTTCGTATTACCGCGGCTGCTGGCACGAAGTTAGCCGGGGCTTCTTATCTCGGTACCGTCATTATCGTCCCGAGCGAAAGAGCTTTACAACCCTAAGGCCGTCATCACTCACGCGGCATGGCTGGATCAGGCTTGCGCCCATTGTCCAATATTCCCCACTGCTGCCTCCCGTAGGAGTTTGGGCCGTGTCTCAGTCCCAATGTGGCTGATCATCCTCTCAGACCAGCTATCGATCGTCGCCTTGGTGAGCCGTTACCTCACCAACTAGCTAATCGAACGCGGGCCAATCCTCCGGCGATAAATCTTTCGCCGCTCAGCCGTATCCGGTATTAGCTCAAGTTTCCCTGAGTTATTCCGAACCGGAGGGTATGTTCCCACGCGTTACTCACCCGTCTGCCACTCCCCTTGCGGGGCGTTCGACTTGCATGTGTTAAGCCTGCCGCCAGCGTTCGTTCTGAGCCAGGATCAAACTCTCAAGTTGAATGAGATCTCGATCCCGACTGGTCACTTCAGCAAAACGCCCAAGACCTCACAAAGTCCAGGAGTCCGCTGTATTCTTGACGAGTTCCAAACACATCCGCCTGATGCTCAGCCAACCCCAGACCGTCTCACGACGTTCCAAAGCACCATCCACCAGACGCGATGAATTTCTTGAAACGTGACCGTCAGTTGTCTCTTCTCTCCAGAACCCCCGCCAAACCAGCAATGCCAGCTCTCGCCAACACCAAACCAACCAACAAAGCCCCAGACGCAAGGACAACGCCGCCCACGTCTCTCTTCCTTCCGATGCAATTGTCAAACAGCAGCGAGACGAGCCCTCGACCCTGCGGCCTCGATACTCGATCCCGGAGGTCCTCCTCGCTTCGCGGAGCGTCAGCTCCTCTCGCAGCGAATTCGATCCCAAATCTATCGGCTCAAAAAAACGAGCAAAACCTCTCGCCCCGCCTCTCAGCAGGTGGGAGGTTCGATCGTTCGCATCTGACAGGGCCGATGGCAGAACCGCCGCGAAACGCGACAGCGCCGCCGGTGAGGCGCGGTATAGGCAAGTCGGGTTTCACTGTCAAACACTTTTTTGAAAATTTTGTCACGGTCTGATGAACGCTGACACCTTCCCGGACATGCGGGCTTGCCGCGCATTCGCCATCGTTGGAGACGATAGGCGCCGGGTTGAGGCGCCGCGCGCCCTCGACTTGCCGCGCACTCGCGTGCGCGTTAACAGAACCCCACACCCGCTGCGCTTTTGCCGCGGGCGACAAAGCGAGCCACAAGAGAAGCCTTGACGACATTGGCCGCCGCTTTTCCCCGCCTCGGGCCCCGCAGCGACCGCGCGCTGGTCGGCCTCGAGCTCGGCGTCGAGCCGCCGATCCGGCTGGGCGACGACCGGCTCGACCGCAACGAACGGCGCCGCGCCTCGCTGCGATGGCTCGCCGGCGCGGCGCTGACGGGACTTTGCGGCGTCGCGCTGATCGGCGCGGCGCTGTACTTCGATCTCGACAGCCAGTACAATTTCGCCGAGGCGCCGGAATTCGCGACCACGGCCCAGCCGACCGACGCGCAGGAGGAGGGCGTCAGCCCCGGCAAGGGCGACCGGCTCCTGCGCCCGGTCGACATCGTCTCGGACAAGCAGACCTACAAGGTTCCGACCACGATCAAGATCGGCGACAAGGAGGTGGTCAAGGCGCGCGCTTTCACCCATCTGCAGACGACGCTGACGATGACGCCGACCGGCTTTGCCGACGCGGTGCCGCCCTTCAATCCGTTCAAGCTCACCAATCGGGCCGATGTCGCCCGACGCCGCCGCCCGACCCGGGCCCGATGCAGGACGACGCGGAAGTCACGTTCCGCACGCAGGACCTCACGCCCGCGGACGCGCGAGCAGGCTTCCGGCGAACTGTCGCAGGCCGAAGCGCAGGCCCAGGTGGTCGAGACGCATGAAGGCGCCCGCGGGCGCGCCGAAAGCGCCCGCCCAGTCGCTGCCTGCGCAGCTCTTGCTGATGCGCACGACCCAGGCCGGCGTCGACCCGCCTGGCGGCGCTCTCGTCTATGCGACCGTCGGCAGCGTGAGCCCGAGCGCGCCATTCGCTTCGATCGAAGTGCGCATGATCCCCGAGAACGTCACGAACGTGGCGAAGTCGGCCGGACCGGAGGACGCGTCGCCGAGCGAGAAGCTGATCCAGATGCGCCACGGCGAAAGCTTCGAGGACGTGCTGAAGGCGAATGGCGCAACGCCGGAAGCGGCCGCGGCCATCCTGGCGGCCTTCGGCGTCAAGCACGGCGAGTCGCCGGTCGGCGAAGGGCAGAAGATCATTCTTCTTCCCGAGGAGCCGGCCGTGCGCGGCGCGAAGCCGCGAATCGCCCGCGTCTCGGTCTATGCCGACGATCAGCTCAAGGCGACCGTCGCGATCGACGACAACGGCGCCTATGTCCGCGGTCTCGACGGCGCGACGCTCAAGCCGCCCGCAAGCCGCAGAGCCTCGGAGGACGGCGAATCGGGCGGCATGAGCCTCTACCAGAGCCTCTATGAGACTGCGCTCAAGCAGGGATTGCCCAAGCCGCTGATCGACGTTCTCGTCGCGCGTCTTCGCCAATGACGTCGATTTTCAGCGCGCGACCGCTCCCGGCGACGCGATCGAGGCGTTCTTCTCCGAGCCCGACGAGATCGACCCGCGCCCGGAACTCCTCTACGCGACCATGACGGTGCGCGACCAGACCTACAAATATTACCGGTTTCAGACGCCCGACGACAACCTGGTCGACTATTATGACGAGAACGGCCGCTCGACCCGCAAGTTCCTGCTGCGCAAGCCGATCGCCGAAGGGGAAATGACCTCGGGCTTCGGCATGCGCTACCATCCGATCCTTCATTTCGCGCGCATGCACACCGGCGTCGATTGGGCGGCGCCGATCGGCACGCCGATCTTCGCCGCGGGCAACGGCGTCGTGATCAAGGCCGCAATGGGACTCCGGCTACGGGCGGCGGGTCGAGATCCAGCACGCCAACGGCTACGTGACCACCTACAATCACATGTCCGGCTTCGGCCGCGGCATCGCCGAAGGCGCCCACGTCACCCAGGGACAGGTCGTCGGCTATCTCGGCCAGATCGGGCTTCGCCACCGGGCCGCATCTGCATTACGAAGTGATCATCAACGGCAACTTCGTCGACCCCATGGCGATCAAGCTCGCGCGCACGCGCGAGTTCGACGGCAAGATGCTCGCCGCGTTCAAGCGCGAGCGCGACCGCATCGACGGGCTGATGGCGCAGGCGCCGTCCGCCGCCGCGAGGCCGCCGAGAAGCCGATCCGCCCCCGCGGGCGCAACCGCGAAGCTCAACTGAGCACGACGCCAAGACCTCCGCGGTCGCCCGCCGCCGAATCCGAGCGCCGCGCGGATCGCTGCCGGCGGAGACGCCGCTTGCGCGCAGCTCGGCCAGCGACGGCGACCGACGGCTCTTCGACAGTTTCGCCCCGGCGGAGTCGAGCACGAGCCGATGATGGCGATAGCGCGGCGCGGGCAGCCCGAGCAGCGCCTGCAGCAGCCGATGGACGGAGGTCGCGGCGAGAAGGTCGCGCCCGCGCACGACGTCGGTGACGCCCTGCAGCGCGTCGTCGACGGTCACCGCGAGATGGTAGCTCGCCGCGAGGTCGCGCCCGCGCAGGACGACGTCGCCCCAACGCGTCGGGCTCCGCGGCGCGCTCGACGGGCGTCGTCCCCTCGCCGAATTCGGTCCAGACGAGGCCGACCGGCGCGCATTCGCTCGCGCGACGCATGTCGAGCCGCAACGCCGCGCTTCTCGCCCCGCGCCGCCCGCCGCGCGACGGCGCTCGCGCGAAAGCGCCCGGCAGGCGCCCGAATAGAGCGGCGCTCCGTCCGGATCGCGGCCGACTGAGCGCCCGCGCGATCTCGGCCCGGCTGCAGAAGCAGGGATAGACAAGCCCGCGCCCAGCCAGGCGCGTCGAGCGCAGCGGCGTAGTCGTCCGCGTGTTCGCTTTGCCGGCGCGCCGGCGCCTTCGAAGCGAAGGCCGAGCCAGGCGAGATCCTCGAGAATCGCCGCCTCGTAGATGCGGCTTGCACCGCGTGCGGTCCAAGTCTTCAATGCGAAGCAGCAGGCGTCCGTTCAATCTCTTCGGCGATGCGCTCGTTGCAAAGCGCCGAATAGGCGTGACCGAGGTGCAAAAGCGCCGTTCGGCGACGGAGCGAAACGCAGGACGGGAGATCCCGAGGGGACGTTGGAGCGCATGGCTGAAAAACGGATGCATACGAAGCGCGCCGGCGCAAGGCGGGCGAAGAGCCGGCCCGCGGAAAGGGTCTATCATCCCGGGCCGCCGATCGCGGACGAGACGAGCTTGCGCCAGGCGGCGCGAGGCTTGCGCGCAAAAAGACCCCGACTTCGTCGAGACGCTGATGGCGGTCGGCGGACCGCCGCCGCTGCGGCGCCGCGAACCGGGCTTCGCCGGCCTTGCCGCGATCGTCGTCTCGCAACAGGTGTCGGTCGCGAGCGCCAACGCCATTTTCGGCCGGCTCGAAGCGCGCATAGCGCCGCTCGACGCCGTCCGGCTCGCCGCTGCGACGGAGGACGACTTACGCGCCTGCGGCCTTTCGTCGCCGAAAATCCGCACCTTGCGCGCGCTGGCTGAAGCCGTCGCCGATCGAGCGAGCTCGATCTGGCGGGCCTGGCGCGGCTCGACGCCGAGGACGCCCATGCGGCGCTCGTCGCGGTCAAGGGCGTGGGCCCGTGGACGGCCGATATCTTTCTCCTGTTCTGCCTCGGCCATCCGGACGCTTTTCCCGCCGGCGATCTCGCCCTGCAGGAGGCGGCGAAGCTCGCGCTCGGGCTTAAGATCCCGGCCGGACGCGGCGCGGCTCGAGCGGATCGCCGAGCGCTGGCGTCCGTGGCGCGGCGTCGCCGCGCGCATGCTCTGGGCCTATTACCGGGGCGTGAAGGAACGGTCGGGGATGGCTCTGGCGGATGGTTCGGGCTAAGGCAGGTCGCTGACGTCAAGCCCGGAGCCCCTTTGAATGAGCGCGCCTTGGACGGACCCCGCCTCCCGGCGAGCGGAGGCCGCGCGAACGGGCTCGTCGTGTTTCTGCACGGCTACGGCGCAGACGGCAACGACCTCATCGAGCTCGGCCGCCAATGGCGCGCTCTGTTGCCTCAGGCCGCCTTCGTCTCGCCGCATGCGCCGGAGCGCTGTCCCGGCGCGCCGATGGGCCGGCAATGGTTTGCGCTCCCAAACCGCCCGCCGGACGATCCGGCCGGCGCCGAAGATCGCTGGAACGGCGCCGTCAAGGCGCGCGGGGCAATCGACGCTTTTCTCGACGCCGAACTGCAACGCCTCGGACTCGACGATTCGAAGCTGGCGCTGGTCGGGATTCAGCCAGGGCTCGATGATGGCGATGCATGTCGGCCTGCGGCGCAGCCGCGCGCCGGCGGCGATCGTCGGCTATTCAGGCATGCTGGTGGGCGCGGAGCGGCTGAACGAGGCGACGGCGCGCGATGCGCGCGGGGCGCCGCCGCCAATCCTTCTCGTCCACGGCGACCAGGACCCGATGATTCCGCTCGAGGCCATGTTCATGGCGTCCGAAGCGCTGGCCAGCGCCCAGATTCCGGTCCAGTGGCATGTCTCGCCGGGGATCGGGCACGGCATCGATGAGGGCGGGCTTCGCCACGGAGGGCTCTTCCTTGCCCAGGCCCTGACGGGCAAGAAGCGCTAGGCAGACGGCAGGCGACCAACGGGCGATTGGCAATTTGGAAAATCTTGGCCGGTCGCAGATTTCGCTTGCGCCGGCTCGTTTTTCCTTGGATTTGCGGCTTGGATTGTCTTGGATTTCCTTGGATTCTCTCGTCCGTATCGAGACTTTTCAATGGGTTACGGGCCTTGTGCGCCGGGAAAAAATACCGCGCGCTCCTTCCCGATATGGCACAGTTGGGTTCTGTCACAAAGCCCGTCGCGCGGGAGATCGTCCATGCTCTCATCACGCACATTGTAGTCAGAATTCTGTTTTTTAGCAAGGAATTGCGATACGCCCGCGGCCTTGGGATTAGTCTGCAGTCAGAGGGGATTGCAATATCAAGCGCGCGGACAATCCATGCGGCCGCAACGGCGCCGCGCCGATCGACCATCCCCAAAAAAGGAGGCCGCCTTTCGGCGGCCTTCAAGTCTAGGGAGGAAACGCCCAAGGAGGGCATATGCGGGCGAAACGAATCGGCCCGCACCGCACCAATCTAATTGTGCGATGCACGAAATGCAAGAACTTTTGTGCCGCCGATCACGCAAATGTGTCGGACATCGCCTCTGCAACGCTCACGGGGACTGCGGCCGAACCAAGCTCTATCGCCCTCGATTTGCCGGTTTTTCGCTGGGGAGGCGGCCCGGAGCCTCGACGGCTGCAGCAGGCGCCCGGCGCCGGAGAGCGTCGACAACGGCGACGCCCTGCGCGTCATGGCGCTGCGCGCGCCGGCGGCGCCCTTGTCGGACTTTGTCCTCCGCCGGATCTGGGTCCAGCGCACTCGCGTCCGCGCTTGATTCATTCGCTCCGCAAAATGTCTCGATCCAACCGCGGTCCATCCGCGCTCCCGTCGCCTAACGCCCAGGGTTCGCGCCTTCGCCGACTTCCCGGTGGAGCGCCCGGCAATCGGCCTTACTGGGAGCAGCGCGACTGGTCTGAAGGACGCCGTTGGCGGCGCAAGCATGCGGCTGACCGACATCGGAGCCGGCGACCGGCGTGAGCGGAGGGACAAGCGCCCACCTCGCCGGACCGATTTTGGCCGAGCGGGCGAAATATCCAGAGCTCTCCGCCGCCTTTGGCGTCGTTCAGCGCTGGGTCACCGGCGTCGAGGGGCCACCCGGGGAGAGCACGGCAGCCATCGCGGCCTGGGGCCTTCTTTTTGTCGACAGCCTGGTCCCTGAGGCGCGGGCAGGATGCCTGGCGGCAAAAATAATCGGGCGCCAGCGCGCTGCCGAGAGACATTGCGGGTTGCAGGGCGTTCGCTCCGGGACGACGCCGGAACATTTTCTCGACCCGAACGCCATCCGGAATCGCGCTTGACGACGATCGTGCCGAAAAACTCGAACTTCGGAGCGATCAAACGCCGCTCCGGATCGCGTGGCTTCCCAAGCGATGACGGCTTTGTCCCATCACAACGAGTCGTGCTGTAAAACTGCGCGGCAGGCCGGCTCCTTGCGGAACGGCCTGCCGCGTGATCCGGCGCTGAGGGAAGGGGAGCGCCCTCCTCGCCTGATCCAGCCGCTCGGATTACGAGACGGCTTCCGTCGACAGCGCAACAAAACGCATGCTGTCTTCGGTCTTGACGTGCATCAGCACGGACTTCTTGCCGTCGGTCTTGGCCGCGTCGATCGCGGCCGTCACGTCGGACGGCTTCGAGACCGGCTTGCCTGCGACTTCCAGGATGACGTCGCCGGTCTGGATGCCCTTCTGCGCCGCAACCCCGTCCGGATCGACTTCGGCGACGACGACGCCGGCCTTGCCTGCGCCGTCGACCGCGGTCGCCGGCTCGAGGGCCATGCCGTATTTCGCCATGGCGTCTTTCGCATGCTGCTCTGGCGCGTCGGCCTTGGCCTGCTTGTCGTCAGGCAGCGCGCCAAGCGTCACCTTGATCGTCTGCGGCGAGCCATTGCGGATGACCGCCAGATCAGCGGCCTTCTTCGGCCCGAGCGCTGCGATCTTGCGCGCCAGATCGTGCGAATCGGCGACCGGCTCGCCGTTGACCGTGGCGATCACGTCGCCATCCTTGAGACCGGCGGCGGCGGCGGGCGAATCCTTCTCGATCTTCGAAACCAGCGCGCCCTTGGCGTCCTTCAGGCTGAGGCTGTCGGCAATGTCTTGCGTCACCGGCTGGATCTGGACTCCGAGCCAGCCGCGCTCGACCTTGCCGTCGTCCTTCAGCGACTGGACAACGCTCTTGGCGACATCGCTTGCAATGGCGAAGCCGATGCCGACGCTGCCGCCCGACGGCGAGAAGATCGCGGTGTTGACCCCGACCACTTCGCCGTTGGCGTTGAAGGTCGGGCCGCCCGAGTTGCCATGATTGACCGGCGCGTCGATCTGCAGGAAGTCGTCATAGGGGCCCGCGCCGATGTCGCGTCCGCGCGCCGACACGATCCCGGCCGTCACAGTGCCGCCGAGGCCGAAGGGATTGCCGACCGCAACCACCCAATCGCCGACCCGGGGCGCCTGCGAAGCGAAGGACACGAACGGATAGTCTCCGCCTTCCTTGACCTTGAGGAGCGCGAGATCCGTCTTCGGGTCCGTGCCGACGACGCGCGCGGCCACGGTCTTGCCATCGACGGTGGTGACCGTCACGTCCTTGGCGTGATCGACGACATGGTTGTTGGTGACGATGTAGCCGTCAGCGGAAATGAAGAAGCCGGAGCCCTGAGCCATGCCCATGTGGGGCTGCTGATGCTCCTGTCCGCCGCGCTCCTGCCCGCCGCGCTCGCCGAACTGGCGGAAGAACTTCTCCAGCGGGCCGCCCTTGGGAAAGTTCGGCGTCGGCATCGGCTGCAAATCTTCGTCGAACGCCACGTTCGACTGGTCGATCTTGACCTTGACGGACACGACCGCGCCCTTGACGCGGTCGACCACGTCCGCGAACGACGCCGGTCCCGCCGACAGCGTGCTCGCAGCGGCGAGCGCGGGATGGCTCGCGACCGGCAAAGCCTCGACCGTCAGAACGCCGGCGACGGCGATTGCCGCGGCTCCAAGCAACGCCGCACGGAGCGGTCTCCGCTCATTCGTCCGCGATAGAAGATTGGCCACTTTGACTGCTCCATTGTCGAAAATGCCGCCGGCGCAAAATTGGCCCGGCGCGATGGAGCATCTATGGCCGAGCCGCCGTTACCCTCCTGTGGCTGCGGCATGAAAGGTTGGTAAGCTGGTCCGAGCCGCTTGTAGCGGCCGCCGAGCAGCCCGAGCCGCTCGGGCGTCGGCCCCGACAGGGTCATCAACTCCTCGAGCTTGGCGATCGCCTCAATCGGCTGGCCGGCGTTGGCAAGGGCGAAGGCGTTCGTCTCCCGAACCTCCTCCAGGCTCGCGACATCCGCCGGAAGGCGGGCGACAAAATTGGTGAGCCACGTCCAGTCGTCCGCCGTGTCGGCCGAATTCCTTCAGGAGCCGGATGACGGCGAGCGCGGTCGAAGCCGTCACCGGCGGCTGGCAGGCCTCGTCCGCCAAGGCCTTCGCCGCCGGCGCCCGCTGGGAGAGAGGCAGCGCGCGGACCGCGCGGATTCGCCCCTGGAACGCAGCCATGTCGGCCATGACATCTTTCATGGTCGAAGCGTCGGCTTCATCCACGTCGGACGGGTAGCCCTTGATCGATTGGAAGACGGGCGACCCGCCTTTCGCCAAAGCCTCGATCTTCGGCTTGATCGCCTCGCGGATCGCTTGCGCCGCGGCCTCGCCGACGTCCCCGTCGGCAAGCGGATAGCGGATAGCGCGCATTTGAGCGACGTCGAAGAGCTGTTTCGACCACTCGGCCGCCAGCAGGACGCAACCCTTTTCCCGCGCGGCGTGGCGAACCCCCACCTCGTAATAGACGTTGCCGTTCGGGATGGTCATTTCTGCCAGGACGAGATCGGCGAAATAAAGCCGCTCGATCATCTGGGTGATGATCAGCGCGCCCACGTCCTGATCGGCGCGGACCGGGTCGTAGCCGAGCTCCTTGATCACCGGGGCATAGGCGCGGTCCCACAGCGCGTTGAAATCGATGGTCGCGACGCCCTGGCCGGCCTCGGCCTGCGTCGCCTTCTTTCCATATGGCATGATCATGAAGCAGATCGGCTTCATCCCGGCGTCCCTCCAACGACGCGACGCTTGCCCTGCCGCCGTCTCAGCCCCAAAGCTTGGTCGTATCGAGCCAGCCGCGTCCGGCCGCCGCGGTTCTGTACCTCGTGCATCATGTCGCGCGTGCCGCCCGGCCCGTCGCCGCCCTCGCCGTTCCACAGGCAGACGAAATCGACCTTGTCGGCTCCGAAGCGAAGCGCCAATTCGAGCATCCAGCGGTTGTTGCGCTCGTAAGCATCCTCCCCCTCCTGGATCGGACCAAGCTCGCTCAGGGCGACATGAAGGACGGCGGAAGTCTTGGCCGCGAAATATCGAGCGCGCCAATCGCGATCGGCGAAATCGACCGACTTTTCGAGAAACGTCTCCTCGTCGAAAGGAATGTAGAGCTCGAGGCGCGCGCCGCGGGCGAGCGCCGCCTCCGCGAACAGGAGATCGCCGCCGCAGGCGCCGCCGCAGATCGCAAGGTCCGCGGGGCCGACCTCGAGATCGTCCAGGGCTTGCGCGATCGCGCTGGCGGCGATCGGTTCCTTGTCGGGCGGAAAGCGCGGCTTTTCGCGGTCGGGCGCGTCGATCATGTGGCCGCTGAACAGCGCGACCTTGCGGGGCGGTTCCGGGCTCGTGTCGGGCATGGGCTCGCGCTCCGCTCCGTTCTTATGCCTTGCGCCTTAGGCGGCAGGTCGAAGGCGGCAGGCAGATGCTCCGGCTTGACTTGCTTCGCCGCGGCGAGGCGCCCGAGCTCGGCGAGATCGGACAAGTTCGACGGATCGTCCATCTTGCGGATCTGCTCGATCTTGTCTGGGGTGAGATCGACGCCGAGCTCGCTCTTCAGCCAATCGTGCTCCAACAGCACGTTGTAGCGGACGTAGGTGGCGAGCTGGGGGCCCGCTTGACTGTCAAGCTTCATGTCGCCGACCGCGCGGTCGACGAGCCAGGGCGTCAGGCAGTCCGTCAGCCATTGCAGGGTCGCGCGGTTCATCCGCTCGCAATCATCCATCAGCGACTGAAGCGCGGCGAGGCCTTGCAGGGCCGCCGCGTCGGCGATGATCGCCTGCGCGGGCGCGATTGCTGGTAGCGGCCGGTGCCGACCGAGAGGATGAGCAACCGCTCCCGGCCCGTCGGCCAGCAGAAGCCATGGCCCTGCAGCGCCGCCAGCATCAGGAGCTGCAGCGCCGGGTCGTTGAACGGCGTGACGCCCCGTCGACGAAGGCCCCGTCGACGTGGGTTCCGTCGCGGGAATGGATGACGATCTCCTCCGGGGCGAAATAGGTGGGCGCTGCGGTGCTCGCTCGGACGATCTGCGTCAGACGAAGCGCGCCGTCCTGCGCCGCGTATTTCCCGCGTCCGCCGTTGTTCAAGGGCCAAGGGCTGCCGGTATCCAGGCGCTTGGCCATGATCATCAGTCCGGTGCGGATTTTGTCGCTGTCCAGCGTCGTGTCCGCGCCGAGCTGCCTGTCGAGTTCCCGTTGCAGCGGCTCGGCGGGGAACTTGGGCGCGAGCTTCTCCTTGGAACAACCCGGGAGGAACTTCGCCAAGCCGCCGGGTTGGAAGACGCTCGCGCCGATGTTTCTGTAGAGCTCCTGCAGCGCGTCGACCGTCATGCCGCAGGCGAGGCCCGCCGCGATGATCTGCTCACCGTTTCGCGAGCGCCCTCAGGTCGAAGGCGGGGTTGGCGGCGTCCTCGGGCGTCAGCGTCTTCGTCGTGCCGATGATGCGCTTCGCCGCCGCGTGATCGCCGGCGCGATTGACCAATTCGACCACCGCGAGCCTGCCGTCGCGGAAGCCGAAGGCCGAGAAGGCGCGCGCTTCGGGCTCGCCGCGCAGGACCCATGTGTCGACGCCGTGCGAGAGGCCGGCGATCATCAGCTTGAGATCGCCCTGGTCGCTCCAGAACCAGGCGAGCGCGTCATAGGGCGCCGGCTTTCCGGTCAGGCGCGCGGCGACGCATTTGGCCTGATCGACGGCGTTCTGAACCAATTCGAGCCGGGTGCGGAATCCGAGCGCCGCATTGGGAAAGTCCGCGCAGTCGCCGATCGCCGAAATCGCGAGGTCGGACGTCCGCAAATGCGCGTCGACGACGACGCCGTTGGCGCATTCGAGTCCGCTCTCTCTGGCCAGCGTGTCCTCCGCAGTCACGCCGACGCCGACGACGACGAAATCGGCGGGCAGAACCTCGCCGTCCGTCAGGACGACGGCTTCGGCCTTCTCCGCGCCCCGGATCTCCGTCACGCCCCGCCCGATGCGAAACTGCACGCCGGCGGCGGCGTGGGCCTTGAGGTAGAAATCGGACAGGATCGGCGAGACGGCTCGCCCCATCGGCCGCGCGATCTCGACGACCGTCGGCTTGGCGCCGAGCCCCAGCGCGGTCGCCGCGATCTCGAGGCCGATGAAGCCAGCGCCGACGATGACGAGCTTCGTTCCCGGGCGCGAGCTCGTTCGCGGATCGCCGTCGCGTCGGCGATCGTGCGCAGGCTGAAGACTCCGGGCAGGTCGACGCCCGGCGCCGCGAGACGCCGTTGCCGCGCTCCGGTCGCCAGGATCAGATGGCCGTATTCCAGCGCGTTCCCGTCGCTTGTCTCGACGCGCTGCGAAGCGCGGTCGATTCGCGCCGCGCGCACGCCGAGCCTGAGATCGATCCCGCTGGTCGCGGAAGAACGCTTCCGCCCTCAGCGGCAGCCCGTGCATGTCCATCTCGCCTTTGAGAAAGGCTTTCGACAGCGGCGGGCGCTGATAGGGAAGGTCCGGCTCATCGGAGAGGAGGACGATCGGCTCCTGAAATCCATCCTCGCGCAGGCTCGCAGCGGCCTGAACGCCGGCGTGACCCGCCCCGACAATGACGACCGAAGACGATGACATCGTCAGGTTTGTCCCTGGATCGCGAGCCGTCCGCCGACGCGCTCATTCGCTGGCGTAGAGCGAGAAGTCGCGGCGTTCGGCCGGCGGCTCGCCCGGGCCGGGATCGTCCGGCGCCATGGTGGCCGGGTCGATGATCACGCCGGAACGCGGCGACGGAGCGGGCGCCGAACGGGACGCGGCGCAGCCGGCTCGACCGGCGGCTGCGAGCGCTTGCGGCTCAGCTCGCGGCGAGCGAGGGCGCGACGATCTCCGGCGGCTCCGCAGTGGGTTCCGGCTCGACCCGCGGCGGCTCGACATAGGGCGCCAGGCGCTCGTCGGGCGTGCGCCAGACGAAGGCGTCGAGCGTCCCCGACGGCGAGACCGGCGACCAGCGATCGCTGATGACGCCGTCGGCCACCCAGGCCTTGTCGCGAGGCGCGCGGGCGGCGCGGGCGAGCCATTCGCGCACCGCGCCGAGATGGCCCTCCGACCTCTTCGATGTCCGCCATCAACAGGCAGACGCGGCGGGTCGGCCGCCCGTGAGGCGAATCGGACGCGATCAGCGGGGCGACGGCGGCGCGAGCCGCTTCCCGGTCGTGCGCCTCGAGCGCCGCGCGGCCGACCGTCAGCATCGATTCGGGATCGTTCGGCGCGATGCGGGCGAGCGTCCGGGCGCGCGCGAGCCGGTCGGCGGTCGAATCGCCGTGCCGGACCCTGAGATAGGCGGCGGCCAGGTCGGGATGCGGCGTCTGCGCGTAGGCGCTTTCGAGAACCTTCGCTCGCGCGGCGATAGTCGCCGACGCCTGCCGTCAGCCGCCCGCAGATCGCCGCCGCCGGAACGAGCGTCGGCGCAAGACGGAAGGCCTGCTGCGCGAGCGCGAGCGCGCCCTTCGGATCGCGCTCCATCTTCTCTTCCGCCATCGCCGTCTTGATGACGGCGCGCCAGCGGTTGGCGGTCGGCTTGTCGATCAGCCGCGCAGACGGCGTTGGAATCGACCGTCGCCAGCGCCCCGGCCCAATCGCCGCGCCGGGCGCGGTCGTCCAGGACCGCCTGCCCCGCCCAGGCCGCCGGCGCGTGCGCGTTGGCGCGCATCGCGTATTGCAACGCGGCCTCATGATCGCCGCCGCGTCGCGCCTCGACGTGCAGGCCGCGCAGGCCAAGCCCATGCGTCTCATGATGCTCGAGCATCGCGTTGTAGGCGGCGACGGCGCTCTCGCGGTCGCCCGCCAGCTGCGCGGCCTGAGCGCGAAGGAGCTTGGTCATCGGCTCATGCTGGAGAAGCCGTCCCGCGTCGGCGGCGTGTCTGGCCGCCGCTCGCGCGTCGCCCGCGCCGACCGCGATCATGCCGCGCGACAGCGCGAGAAGACCCTTCTCGCGTCTGCGCGCGCGCCTGCGCCAGGGTCACGAAGGAGGGAATGTTGAAGACGAAACGCAGGACGCCCCAGACGATCGAAACCGCGACCGCCAGCACGGCGACGGCGCCGAGCGCCAGCATCAGCGAGACTTGGTATTCGACGCCGCGCCACGTCGACCGTCACGACGCCCGGATTGTCGGAGAGCCACATGAGGCCCCAGGCAGCCAGGGCCAGCGCAGCGAGAAACATCAAGAGACGAAACATATCCTCACCGCTTCTCCAACGCCGGCTCGCGGACCCGGCACGGGGGGCGCGACCCGGAATTCGTCTGTCTCAAGGCCTGGCGCTCAAGGCTTGGCGCCAGCCGCAAGTTTTCCGATCGCCGCTTCGCCGTATCGACCTGGAGCGCCGCGTCCGCCGCCTCTTTCGCGCCGGCCTGCGCCGCCCAGCCGCTCGCCGCCTGGCGGGCGGGCTCCGGCAGCTTGGCGAAGGCGGCGAGCGCGCCGCTCACGTCTCCGCGCCGGATGTCGGCCTCGATCTGCGACACGAGCGCCGCCGGATCGTCCCCCTGGGTCTCGTTCAGGACGCGGACCTGAACCAGCCCGCGGAGATGCGCAAGAAAACGGTCGATGACCCCGCCGCCCGCCGGAGACGATGCGGCCGCGAGCACTTTGGGCGCGACGGCGTCAAATGACGCGGCGAGCGCGCGATCGGTCGGGCCGCCGCCGACGAGCGCCTGCAGCGGCCGTCAGCTTGTCCGGCTCGACGCCGAGGCTCTGCAGAGCGGTCAGCTCGGCTGCGAACGGGATCCCGGCGGCGAGCTTGTCCCTCAGCGCCGCAGCCACGATCGCGACAGCGGCCGGATTGCCGCCGGCCGCCGGCGTCTCCGGAGCGGCGCGGGTTTCCGCCTTGGGCGCGGCGAGCGCCGCCTCGATCTTGTCGACCCTTGCCGCGAGAGCCGCGGTGTCGGCGGAGGCGCCGCTTGCGGCGCGCCGGATTCCAGTTTCGCAAGGCGAGCGGCGAGCGCGGCAATCGTCGCTCTTTCGCCGCCGTCCATGTCCGGCTTCAGGCTCTTCACGTCGGCCGCTGGCGCTCTGCGCGGCCTGCGCCGCGGCGGCGATCCTGGCGCTCGCCGCTTCCAGAGCGCCGATGCGCTTGTCGAGACCCGGCGATCGAGGGCCCTGTCGCTGAGCCTCCTCGCCCTCGCGCTGCGCCTCGGCCTCGATCGCGCCAAGACGCCCGGCCTCCGCTTGCGCCAGATCGGCCTTCGGCGCCAAGGCGTAATAACCGCCGGCCAGCAGCCAGCGCGGAAACGATCATGCCGCCAAGCGCGCCGAAAGCGAGCGGGCGCAAAGCTCCCGGCGCCCGCCTGTCCGGCGGGGGCGAGCCAAGCGGCGTCTCGGCGCCCGTGGCTTCAGCCGCGAACGTCGCCTGCGTGTCGGGCTCGACGCGGATGGCCTCCCCATCGATGACGTCCGGATCGCGCAGTCTGTCGCGATTGACCGGAGCGCCCCCCGCCGGCTGCGGACGCAACGTCCTGGCTTTCCTCGTCGACCATCGCTGCTGCGCCCGTGAGATTTCGCGCTCTATATAGGGTAGCGCCCATCCGAAGGAAATACGCGCGCGGCATGGCTCAAAGTCGCAAGCAGCGCCGCCTCGTCCGGCGCCTCGGCGACGAAGACGCGGGCGGCCCCAATCGCCCTGCAGCGGCTCGGCGACGTCCTCCGACAGACAGACGTGCGCCATCGCCGCAAAGCGGCCCGGAGAGCCCGGCCGTCTTCCGCCAGTCGCGCCGCAAGCGCGGCCGATCGCGCGGAATAGTGCAGGGCCGCCGCGCAGGAGGCGAGCGCCCGGACCTCGGCCCGACTGCCAAGCCGTCCCGCGCTTCCGCCGCATAGGCCTCGACAACTTCGAGCGCGCAACGTCGCGCCGAGCGCCGCCTCGAGCGCGCCCTTGCGGTCGCGGCCGGCGAGATAGAGCACGCTCGCGCCCGGCGCGGTCAGGCGCCTGAGCGTCTCGATCGAGCCGGGCGGCGTCGGGCGCCGGCGGAGCGGCGAGCCGCCAGCCGCGAGATTCGGCCGCCCGCGCGGTCCGAGCGCCGACGACGAAGAGCGGCGAAGCCTTGTCGACCGGACGCATCGCTGAGGAAGGCCTTGGCGCTGGTGGCGACGACGGCGTCGTAGCGCGTCCTCGAACGGCGCGAACGGCCGCGGCGCGATCTCGATCACCGGCAGCATAGGCGACGGCGAAACCGAGCCGCCGCAGCCGCGCGGCGCTGCGCGCCGCGTCCTCGCGCGCCCGAAACAGCGCGACCCTAGCCGTCATCGAGCCGCCCGATTGTTCATCAGGCCCATTATGCGGCAGCGCGAGCGCGGCGGACAAGGCGCCGCTTGCCGATCGGCGCGCGGCGCTTTACCCCGGGGCCCACCTTCGCGCGGCGGCGAACAGGACCCTTATTGGACAAAGCCGCTCGACACTCCCGACATCGCCGCCGCGCGCGCCGGCCGCGGCCTCGAGTTTCAGGAAGGACATCAACGGACTGCGCGCGCTCGCGGTGCTCGGCGTCGTCGCCTTCCACGCCGATCGCGCGCTCGCTCCCGGGCGGCTTCGCCGGCGTCGACGTGTTCTTCGTCATATCGGGTTTTCTCATTTCGCGCATCATTCTCGTCCGAATGCGCCGTCGGCCGCTTTTCGCTGCCGATGTTCTACGCCAAGCGCGCCAGGCGCATCCTGCCCGCGCTGCTCGTCGTCGTGAGCTGCGTCTGGATCGTCGGCTGGTTCCGCGCGGCGCCGATCCAGTTCCGCGATATCGGCGGCGGCCTGCTCGGCAATTCGTACTTCACCGTCAACTTCTGGCTCCTGCGACTTGCCGGCGTCGGCGGCTATTTCGGCGCGGATTCGTCCGACAAAGCCTCTGCTGCACCTCTGGTCGCTCAGCATCGAGGAGCAGTTCTATCTCGTCTGGTCGGTCCTCTTGTTGGCGGTCTTCGGGCTGAGACGGATCGCCTGCTGCCGGCCGTCATCCTCGGGCATCTTTCTTGCTTCCTTCGCCTATTGCGTCGTCCTGACGCCGATCGATCCGATCGGCGCATTCTATCTGCCCTGGACGCGGGCATGGGAGCTCGCGCTCGGCGCGCTCCTCGCCTATCGCGAGGTCTTTCTCCTGCGACGCGTTGCCCTATCCCGCCAGCAAGCGTCGCAAATATCGGCGCGGCGACTTGGCGTCGCCCTGATCGCTCGGCGCGTATCTTCTTGATGAGCGAGGTCGAGCCCTTTCCCGGCTGGCGCGCGGCGATTCCGACGCGGGCTGCGCGCTCGTCATCGCCCATCCCCGTTCGCTTGATCGGCGACGTCGCGCTCGGCAACCGGATCGCCGGCTTCTTCGGCGTCATCTCCTATCCGCTCTATCTCTGGCACTGGCCCCTGTTCGCCTTCGCCCATATCTGGCCGGGCGTCATTCCGACGCCCGCGGTGATGTTCGCGCTCGGCCGCGAGTCGCGGTCGGCTCGCGACGCTCACCTATGCTCCTGGTCGAGGCGCCGGTCGCGGCGGCGTTTCGCCACGCGCGCCCTTCGCGAATCGCGCTGGCGCTCGTCGGCGGCGCTGGCGGCGACCGGGATCGTCGGGCGCATCACCTATGACGCCAAAGGGCTTTCCCGGCCGCTTTCCGCCGCTGGTCGCGCGCATCTTCGACTACGACGTCAACGGCGCGCAGGGCAAACGTCTGATGCAATGCTTCTATCAGCGCGACGACCGCGCCTATCCGCTCGAAGAGGAGCGCGAGCGGGCGGCCCGCTTCTTCGAGGACGGTCGCTGCGGCGAGCCGGACGATCCCAGCGAAGCCGACGATCCTTGTCGTCGGCGATTCGCATGCCGCGCATCTTTTCGCCGGCCTCACGGAGGCGTTCGGCGGCAAGGCGAACATCCTGACGCTGTCGTCCGTCTTCTGCGCGCCCCTGGTCGAGCATGTCGCACATGGACGCGGGCGTCGCCGGGACGCCGCGCTGCCGCGCCATCAACGACTATGTCTTCGAACACATCCGGGCGATCAAGCCGGACGTCCTCCTGGTCGCGGGCTATTTTTCGCAATACGACCACGAGGCGAACTGGCGCTATCCCGGCTATCTCGACGCGCTGGTCGAAGGCGCGCGGCGCTTGCATCGGGACGGCGTTCGCTCGATCGTGGTCGCGGGCGAGGTGCCGACCTGGGCTCCGGTTCTTCCGATTCTCGTCGGGCGCGACCTCCTCGAGACAGGCGAGCGCGCCGGAGTTCTCCCGCGTCGGCGTCCGGCCGGATTCCCTCGAAACCGACAGGGCGCTCGCCGGCAAGGATTGGGGCGAGGGCGTCGTCTACGTCTCGCAGGCGGAAAGCTCTGCGGCGACGACGGCTGCCGGCGCCGCGTCGGTCCGAACCTTCCCGAGGACATGCTTGCCGTCGACTACGGCCACTACAGCGTCAATGGCTCGATCTTCGCGGTGAAGACGATCCTCGCGCCGGTCATCGAGGCCGAGATCGCCAAATCGCGGGGACAACGACGATGAATGTGACGCTTGCCTCGGCGGGCGCCGGTTCCCTCCCCGCCCCCTTCACGCTATGGCCTTGAAAACCCGCGCGCGGGCCGTGCGCGGGTCGGAGATTTCAGCTGGATGCGCGTTCTGGGAATCGAGACGACCTGTGACGAGACAGCGGCCGCTGTTGTGCGGCTGCGGCCGGACGGCTCAGGCGAAATTCTCTCCGACGAAGTGATGAGCCAGATCGCCGCGCATGCCGCCTTCGGCGGCGTCGTGCCGGAGATCGCTGCGCGCGCCCATGTCGAGATCGTCGATACGCTGATCGGCCGCGCTTTGTCCAAAGCGGGCGTCGCGGCGAAAGAGCTTGACGGCGTCGCAGCGGCCGCGGGGCCGGGCCTGATCGGTGGGGTCCTGGTCGGATTGATGGCTGGAAAAGGGGTCGCCCTCGCGACGGGAAAGCCGTTTGTCGCGGTCAATCACCTGGAGGCGCACGCCCTGACCGCGCGGCTCACCGCCAATGTCGTCTTTCCCTATCTCATCCTGCTGGCGTCTGGCGGCCATACGCAAATCCTCGCCGTCAAGGGGGTCGGCGACTATCTGCGCCTCGGCGCGACGATGGACGACGCCCTTGGCGAGGCCTTCGACAAGACCGGTAAGCTCCTCGGCCTCGCATTTCCGGGCGGACCGGCGGTCGAAGCGGCCGCCCGGCGCGGCGATCCCGAGCGCTTCGCTCTTCCGCGGCCGCTCCTCGGGCGTCCGAATGCCGATTTCTCGCTGTCAGGCCTCAAAACTGCGGTTCGGCTTGCCGCCGAAATCGGCCGCCCCTTTGCGTCCGCGCGACGTCGACGACCTTTGCGCCTCGTTCCAGGCCGCGATCGTCGATGTGGTCGAGGATCGTATGCGGATGGGGCTCAAACTCTTCCGCGAACGCATCGGGACCGCCCCGCGGGCCGTGGTCGCAGCAGGCGGGGTCGCCGCCAATTCGGCGCTGCGCCACGCGCTCGAACGCTTGTGCGGCGAAGCGGGCCTGCCGATGGTCGCTCCGCCGCAGAAGCTTTGCACCGACAATGGCGCCATGATCGCGTGGGCCGGCATCGAGCGACTGCGCCTCGGCCTGACCGACCGGCTCGACGCGTCCGCCCGGCCACGCTGGCCGCTCGACCCGAAGGCCGAGCGCGCGCTCAACAACAAGGCCTAGTCGTCGTTCACTGCGCAGCCGGCGGAGAAGCCGGGGGATGAGGGTTCTGCGCCGCGCTTTCGGCCGGATCCTTGCCCTTTTCGTTGGCCATGTGATGGCCAACGACGCAGCCGCCGACCGCGCCAAGGACGCCGTGATGGGCCATATGGCCGGCGACGCCGCCGACAAGCGCGCCTTTGAGGCAGCCCTTGGCTTCGGCGGGTCCAGACGACAGGGGGGCGAGGAACGCCAATCCGAGCGCGGCGGCCATGACGAGTGCGGACTTCATGATCGAATTCCTTTCCTGAGCGCTTCTGGCGACGCCGACGAGCTGCCTGATCGCGCGAGCGCCTCCCTCTGAACGCCGCGATCTGGGGTCGTGATCCCTATTCGGCAAGGCCACGGCCAGCTATTTTGCGCTTCGCACGGTCAATTCGGCGGAAGCGATTGCAATTCGGCCTTCGGGCGCCTATAAAGCGCCATTCCCCTAGAGTTTTGTTGTTTTGAGGCTGCGCCTCCTCCGGGCCGGGAACCGGAGGCGTCGCGCGCCTCATCATCCGTGAGGAGCATGCCAAAATGAGCGACACGCCGTTGATGCCGAAGGCGACCGCGGTCTGGTTGGTCGAGAACACCTCGTTGACGTTCGACCAGATCGCAGAGTTCTGCAAACTGCATCCGCTCGAGGTGAAGGGCATCGCCGATGGAGAAGTCGCGACCGGCATCAAAGGCTATGACCCGATTTCGACCGGGCAGCTGACCCGCGAGGAGATCGCCGCCGCTGAGCAGGACCCCAACCACCGGCTGCATCTGGCGACCTCGAAAGTGCGCACGCCCGAGTTCAAGAAGCCACGCGGCGCACGCTATACCCCGCTCTCGCGCCGGCAGGATCGCCCCAACGCGGTCCTCTGGCTATTGCGCAATCATCCGGAGCTCAAAGACGCCCAGATCATGCGCCTCGTCGGCACGACCAAGCACACGTTGCAGGCGATCCGCGAGCGCACGCACTGGAATTCCGCCAACCTTCAGCCGATGGATCCAGTCACGCTTGGCCTCTCCTCGCAGATCGACCTCGATTTCGAAGTCAACCGCGCCGCCAAGGACAAGCCCAAGACCGAGGAGGACCGCAGCCAGACCCTCGTTTCGGCGGAGATCACCACAGCCAAGCCCGCACCCTCGAGCCAGCTCGAAGTGTTCGGCGTTCCGAAGGCAAAGCCGAGCGAGGAGCGCATCGACGTCAACGCGGTTTTCAGCAAACTGAAAGAGCCGCGCGGCGAAGAATAAGGGCTATTCCGCCGCTTTCGCGACGTTTGGATTGTTCGGATGCGCAGTCCAGGCGGCGGGAGGGCGCGCATAGTCAAGACCTGTTCGGGGATCAACGCCAGCCGTCTTGTGGACGAGCGTTATGCAACCCTCGACAGGGCAGACGAGCGCGCAGAGATTGCAGCCGACGCATTCGGCGTCGTTGACGACGAAGCGCCGCTTCCCGTTCACATGCGCGAAAATCGCCTGGTGCGACGTGTCCTCGCAGACAATATGACACCGGCCGCATTGAATGCAGAGGTCCTGATCGATCTCGGCCTTGACGACATAATTGAGATTGAGATGCTGCCAGTCCGTGATCGTCGGCGTCGCGCGGCCGCGGAAGTCCTCGATCGTCCGAAGCCTTTCGCGTCCATGTAGGAGGCGAGGCCTGAGGTCATCTCCTCGACGACCTTGAATCCGTAAGTCATGGCCGCGGTGCAGACCTGCACCGTTCCGGCGCCAAGCGCGATGTACTCGGCCGCGTCGCGCCAGGTCGTGATCCCGCCGATGGCCGAAATCGGCAGGGCCGCGCAGGCGGGGTCGCGCGCGATTTCGGCCACCATTGCGAGCGCGATGGGCTTCACGGCCGGACCGCACATGCCCCCATGCGTGCCCTTGCCGTCGATCGCGTCGGCCGGCGCCATCGCGTCGAGATCGATGCCCATGATCGAATTGATCGTGTTGATGAGCGAGACCGCGTCGGCGCCGCCGTTCTTCGCCGCCCGCGCCGGCTGCTTGATGTCGGTGATGTTGGGCGTCAGCTTGACGATGACCGGCATGCGCGTATGCGCCTTGCACCAGCGAGCGACCATTTCGACATACTCGGGCACCTGGCCGACCGCCGAGCCCATGCCCCGCTCCGACATGCCGTGCGGGCAGCCGAAATTGAGCTCGACCCCGTCGCAATCCGTTTCCTCGACGCGGGCGAGGATCGCCTTCCACGAATTCTTCGTCGCAAGGCACCATCAGCGAGACGATCAGCGCCCGGTCGCGCCAGGCTCGCTTGACCTCCTTGATCTCTTGCAGATTGATCTCGAGGTCGCGGTCGGTGATGAGCTCGATGTTGTTCAGCGCGATCACGCGCCGGTCCGGCCCGTGGATCGCGCCGTAGCGCGCGCCCGACACGTTGACGACCGGCGGCCCGGCTTCTCCGAGCGTCTTCCACACGACGCCGCCCCACCCGGCGCGAAAGGCGCGCTCGACATTGACTTTGCGGTCGGTCGGCGGCGCGGATGCGAGCCAGAACGGGTTCGGCGATTTGACGCCGAGGAAATCGGTGCGCAGATCGGCCATGGGACCCGCCTCCTTATCTTAAGCGCTCGCGACGCCAAGCGCAGCGGCGATCGATCGCGCCGCCTGCTTGCCGTCCTCGACCGCGCTGACGGTCAGGTCTTCGCCGCCGAGAACGCAGTCGCCGCCCGCCCAAACGCCTTTGAGGCTGGTGCGCCGTTCGGCGTCGACGACGATGCGGCCGTCCTTCACGTCGATATGCGCTCCGTCCAGCGCTTCCGGCGTTCCGCGCTGTCCAATCGCGGTGAACAGCATGTCGGCTTCGATGCGGAACACCGAGCCGGGCGAGGCGAGCACGCCCTCGTGCTCATGCGTGTCCTCGAAAATGGCGCCGCTCAGCGCGTCGGCGTGGCCCTCGAGCGAGACGGGACGCGCCCAGGTGCGGACGACGACGCCGCTCGTTTGCGCCAGCTCCCGTTCGAACCGGCTCGCCTTCATCTTGTCGGCGCCGCGGCGATAGACGATCGTCACGTTTTGGGCGCCTAGCCGTTTCGACTGGACCGCGATATCGATCGCCGTCATGCCGCCGCCGATGACGACCACGCGCCGGCCGACCGGCAGCGCGGCCAGATCCTCCGCCTGCCTGAGCCGCGCGATATACTCGACCGCGTCGACCACGTTTTCGAGTTCGCCTTCTCTCGGAAGGCCGAGCTTGTTGGTCGAGCCGAGGCCCATGCCGAGAAAGACAGCGTCGTATTCGCGGCGCAGGTCCTCGAGTTTGACGTCCTTACCGAGCGCGACCCCGTGCCGAACCTCGATGCCGCCGATCGACAGGATGAAGGCGGCTTCCTTCGCGGCGAAGCCGTCGACCGCCTTGTAGGCGGCGATACCGTATTCGTTCAGGCCGCCGGCTTTCGGCCGCGCCTCGAAGATGGTCGCCTCGACGCCGGCGATGGCGAGCGCATGCGCGCAGGCGAGGCCGGCAGGCCCGGCGCCGATAATGGCGACCCGTTTGCCGGTCGGCGCGCCGCGCGCATAGGGCGATTTGCCTGTCGGCGATCATCGGGTCCGTCGCGTAGCGCTGCAGGAGGCCGATCGTGACGGGCTTGCCTTCGGCGGCCTCGCGCACGCAGGCCTCCTCGCACAGCGTCTCGGTCGGGCAGACGCGGGCGCACATGCCGCCCATGATATTGGCGTCGAAAATTGTCCTGGCCGCTCCGTCGCGATTATCCGCCGCGATCTGACGAATGAAGAGCGGAATGTCGATCGAGGTCGGACAGGCCTTCTGGCAGGGCGCGTCGAAACAGAAGTAGCAACGCTCCGCCTCGACCCTGGCTTCGTGGCGGGTGAGCGGCGGGTGCAAATCGGCAAAGTTCGCTTCGATTGCGCCCTCGCTGAGCCGGCCCGGCGCGACGTCTGAAATTCCTGGCGGGTGGGCGGCGATCGTCATCGCGTCTCCCTGGATAGCATGTTGCGAACGGCACATTCTTGACCGTTTGGTCAACGTTCGCGCGGGCGAACGGCGTCTGTCAAGCCCGGCGCATCGTTCGAGGTTTCTCTTTGCCGCAGAAGCGTCTTAGCTTTGAGGAGCGATTCGATCTGCGCGCCGGACGCGGCGGGCCAGACTCAAGCAGGGCATGAAACGAGCCGTTGTCCACATCGTCGGGGCGGGCGTGGCTGGTCTGTCGGCGGCGCGGGCGCTCGCCGCGAGCCGGCGATGCGAGGTCGTCGTGCACGAGGCGAGGCCGCAGGCTGGGGGAAAGCGACGCTCCTTCTACGACGAGACGCTCGGACTCGAGATCGACATCGGCAATGTCCCGCTGCTGTCGTGCTGGTCGTCCTCGCTGTCGCTGATCGAGTCCGTCGGCGCGCGCGGCGAATGGCGCGAGGAGGCGGACCCCGGCGTCGCCTTCGCCGACTTTTCGAGCGGCGAGCGCTGGCGGCTTCGGCCCAACCCCGGCCGCGCGCCTTGGTGGCTGCTCGACCCCGAACGGCGCGGGCCGCGTTTGGAGGTTTCGGACTACTGGGCTCTGCGACGCCTGCGTTCCGCCTCGAAGACGACGACCGTCGCAAGCCTGGCGCCGAAAGGCGGGGCGGCGATGGAGCGGCTTTGGCGACCCCTGTGCGTCGCAGCGCTCAACTGCCCGCCCGAGACGGCTTCGGCAAGTCTGGCGGCGGCCGCGCTCACCGAGCTCGTACGGTCCGGCGGCAAAGGCATGCGTCTTCTCACGCCCGTCGAGAGTTTTGGGCGCGCTTTCGTCGAGCCATTGGCGCGGCGGATTCAACGCGACGGCGCGGCGCTGCGCTTCGAACGCCGGCTGCTCGGCCTTGCCTGCGGCGGGGAGCGCGTTACGGGACTTGAGTTCGAACACGACCGGGTCAAGCTTCACGCGGGCGACGCGCTGATCCTTGCCGCGTCATGGCCCGTCGCAGCCTCGCTCGTTCCGGGACTCGAGCCGCCCCGCAGCCTCTCAACCGCCCTGACCGTGCATTTCGCCGCTCCGGCCGCTCGGGCCGCGCCGATAGTCCTTGGGGCTCTGGGGGGCGCCTTCCAGTGGCTCTTCACCTATCGCGACCGGATGTCAGTCACGGTAAAGGACGCCGCCGCCCCTGCCGACCAGCCAAACGAGGCGCTCGCACTGGAGTGCTGGCGCGGCGTCGCCGCCTTGACCGGGCACTCCGACACTCTGCCCCCATGGCGCGTCATCCGTTCACGGCGCGCCAACCATGTCTGGACGGCGGAAGAGGCGGCCCGCCGGCCGCCGTGCCGTACAGAATGGCGGAACCTTTTCCTCGCCGGCGGATATGTGGAGGGACCGCTGCCGGATGGCGTCGAGAGCGCCGTCCGGTCTGGGGAAGCCGCCGCGCGCGCCTGGCTGGAGAGCGGCGGATGAGATCCAGCGTAGCCAAGACTGCGTAAAGACATCGCGACAAATTGAATGGCGTCGGCGTGAATTCGTTTGTTGCGGTGCAACATTTCTGTTATCATTGGCATTCAGAAGGATCTTGGAGGGGCCAATGGCAGCCACCTGGAAGACGAAGTGGGGCGTGCGGCGTGTGCGGCGCGACAACCCGACGATCGAGGAGGCGCTGGTCGCGGCCGAGAGCCTGGCCGACGATCCGGCGCAACGCGCGCAGATTGCGGCGTCTCTGATGGGCTTGCCGGTCGAAGAGGTGCAGGTCCTCGCGGCGAAGCATGCGGCCAAGACGCGCGGACGCGCGAGCCTCGTCGCCGGGCGCACCCGGGCAGTCGTGGTCGAATACACTCGACCACGCACTTTTCGCCCGGCGGCCTCGATCGCGCGCAAGCGCTGAAAGGGACTTTTGGCCATGCGCCGTCGCGCGCCCGGCGTCGTGCACGGGCGAAGCGATCTCAGGCGCGGTCGCTGACGGCCGTCTCGGAATGGCTTCAGCTTTGATATTCTTGGATTCCGTCGGATTTGGCTGTCTTTCGCTGAAATTTGCGCCTTTGAATACCTTGGATTTCGGGGAAAGGGGGGCGTACGGGACACAAAATCGTTCGACTTTGCATCCTCTGCTCCTTAGTTTGGATTATCAAAATTTCAAAGATATATTGGGGTTGAGTTTCTCGAATTGCTCGAGCATTCTATCAGCACTTAGCTGGTCGCTTACATTCCGAAATTTGAGCTCCATGTCAGGATACGTTGTAAAATTCTTGAGTATTAAATAATCGAACACTTCTTTAACGTCATCATTCGAAATGCGGAGCAGATGCGCTTGAATAAATTCAAATAACCTGACTCTTTCTCCAAACAAGGGCAGGGATCGATGCGATCACGAAGATGAAGACGACAAAAGCAACGAGAATTCGGCCTCGCAGCAGGGCGATCAGCACCGGTAGGAACATAAACGCCAGCACCCCCAGGCCGAGCCCCGCGAAAGTCGACATGAGATCATTCTCCCACAGCCAATTTTGGCACTCGCCAGGACATGTGGTAACACAATTTCGTCAGGGTGAAAATGACGCCAAGGAGCCAAGGCAGTGTTCGCGTGTTCAGGGTCGCTGCTTTGGTGGCGATCGGCGCTTTGGGGGTCGAGTCGGGCACTCCGGCGCACGCGATGAGTTATGCCTACCGCCTCTACGGCGCGCGCTCCATTGTCATTGACGCTGTGGGCAAAATCGAGTCTGACGAACGCTCCATCTTTGTCGATTGGTGGTATACTCTTCCACTCGATATCCAAAATAGAAAGACCGTCGGATGGGTCTTCAACTCTCCTGGCGGAAGCGTTGTTGGCGCGATCGAGATAGCCCGTTTCATCGCTAGGGGGCACGCCAACAATGGCGTCGCGGCGAATGGCTTATGCGTGTCGGCTTGCGTGCTTGCATGGGCGAACGGCTCAGTGAAGTCAGCCGCGCCGGACAGCCGTATCGGTGTCCACAACGTCACGATCAACGCGGCGAATCCCGATCAACAGAGCGCGGCAAATTTCGCAGCTAATGCGGGGGACGCCATTACGGCCAAGTATCTCGCGGCCTTGGGCGCGCCCGCGAGCGTGGTCGGCCTTGGACGCCTTTGTCAGGATGCAAAAAGGGTGCAGTTCTTTGGCGTGACCCGTTGGCCAACGCTTCGGCGCCGCGGTCGATCTCGGTTCCGTGCCCGTTCCCATGTCTGCCTCATTGTCCGCCGCCTCGCGACATTCAGGGAAAGGCCGAGGATAGCACGGGTTTCTGAATTTGCCTAGAGAATGCGGCGGCTTTGCTGTCGGTCGCAACCAGAGCGAGACTGGAGATCCAAAACCGTCGCGCTTTGCTGCATCGCAGCATCAGTCTTGTGCGTCGCAATATCCTGTGCTAGACAGCGTCGCCGGTCCAGGGAAGCATCGCTCGGGCCCCAAGCATGATGGAGATCCCATGCAGCACTTCAGTCGGCAAAACCGTCACGAAATCAGGGACACGAAGCCGGGCACATGGGCGACGGTGCTCTTCGGTGATTTGGAAACCTTGAGCGAACTGTCGAGGAATGGGTTTTATCTCGTCGAAATGAGCGGCGATCTCTGGACTCTGCGCCGCGTCGGCGACGATGGGGTTGGCTGACCCAGGGCGGCCGGATGATCTGCGCAATCCTGTGCGCCCACGCACCGACTTCGTGACTCGAACCCAGTGGTTGTCAGTTGCGGTTCTGCGAGATCGCGACGTCGAGCGCCTGGACGAGCGGGTGTCCCGCATCGACATCGGCGCCAGTCTCCTGAAGACTCCTCAGGACGGCCCGGCGGGCTGCGGAAAGCGCGGCGTCGAACTCCTCGCGGGAGTAGTGATCTGCGATTCTCAGGATAACGGCGGCCCGTCGGACCGCTAGTTGCTCAATATATCCAACCATTGGCGCCCCCACGCCCGTCTAGACTAAGTAGAGCACAAGAGCGTAGAATTTGCCACCTAATTGCGCCGACGCACGGCGCGCTGGGCATTGGCGCACGTTCGGGGGCCTCTCGCACCTGAAAACCCTTCAAGCCCCCTCCGGCTGGTCGCGTCCTTGACGGTCATCGATCCGTCATCGAAACGAGATCGCACCGTTACCTTTAGGACACACCTGCGCTCTTTCTGTTCGGGCTCGCACGGAGTCGCAAAAGGGCCATTTTCCCGACGGGAAAGAGCCGCCTTCCGAGCCGGAATTGGTCTCGCCGAAGGAGTACGAGAACCGTCAAGTCTTCGGGCCATTTTGTCTGCAAGGGGTTTGAAAATGGAAAGCGTGATGGATACGCCGCGACGCAGCTATCGTCATAACAATCTGCCCAACGCCCTGCGCGCGGCGGCGCGGGCCATTCTCGACGAAGACGGCCCGGACGTCGTGGGCTTGCGGGAGACCGCCCGCCGCGTCGGGGTGTCCGCGACAGCCGCGTATCGCCATTTCAACAACAAGGAGGATCTCCTTGCGTCGGTCGCCGCGGAAGGCTTCAGAGAGCTCGCCGCGGCGATGGAGGCGGCGGCGGCAGGAGAGCGATCCGCTCCGCGGCGTCGGTCTCGCCTATGTCGACTTCGCCCTGCAGAAGCGCGGCCTCTTTCGCCTGATGTTCGGGCCCATCCTGGTCGAGCGGGCGAAATACCCGGGGCTGAATGCGGCGGCGAACTCGGTCTTCAATCTGCTTCAGCGCATCGCGGTCAGCGCCGATCAGCGGTCACATGAGGATAATTCGGCGGGGATGGCGGCCTGGGGCCTGGTTCATGGCCTGTCGTCGCTGTTCATCGACGGCCTCGTGCCCGAGACGAGCGCCAGAGGTCTGGCGAGTGAGATTCTCGTCCGGACGCCCCGACCGGATTACCACCCCGTCGCCTGACGGCAACGGCCAGGCGGGTCGGCGACTGGAGCCTGAAGGCTCCAGTCGTGTATTGTTCCCGCGGCTCTACGCCCCCCTGCCCCAGGCCCCGCGCCACGGCGTCTCGGGCACCGGGGTCAGGGGCGGTTCGTCTTTAGACCATGTGAGGAGATTGGCGACGACGCAGTCGGCCATCGCGCGACGGGTCGTGACCGAGGCCGAGCCGACATGCGGCAGGAGCACCGCATTGTCGAGCGCGATGAGTTCCGCGGGCACTTGCGGCTCGTTCTCGAACACGTCGAGCCCGGCGGCGAGAATCGCGCCCGTCCTCAGCGCCTCGATCAAGGCCTGCTCGTCGACCAGCGTTCCCCGCGCGATGTTGACCAGCACGCCGTCGGGCCCGAGCGCGCGCAAGACCTCGGCGCCGACGATGCGGCGCGTCGCGGGACCGCCGGGCGCGGCGACCATGAGAATGTCCGAGGCCTTCGCCATCTCGATCAGCGACGGATAGAACGGGTAGGGAGCGTCCGTCTGCGCGCGGCGGCCGTGGTAGACGATGTCGAGCCCGAAGCTTTGCGCGCGCCTGGCGATCGCCTTGCCGATCCGCCCGAGCCCCAGAATTCCCATCGTCCGGCCGCGCAGCGACGCGGTGAGCGGGAACGGCGCCCGCAGCCATTCGCCGGCGCGCAGGTAACGCTCGGCCTGCGGCAGCTGGCGCACCGCCATGATCGTCAGCGCCATGGCGATGTCGGCGACCTCGTCGTCGAGCACGCCCGGCGTGTGGGTGACGACGACGCCGTGCTCGCCCGCCCATTTCGCGTCGATATGCTCGTAGCCGACGCCGAAGCTCGCGACGATTTCGAGCCGCGGCAGCCGGCGCATGAAGGCCGCATCGACCGGGAAAAGGTGCGTGCTCGTGGAGACGGCGCGGAGCTTCGGCGCCCATTCGGCGAGCCACGGCGTCGGGGCTCGGCCTCGAGCCACAGGCGATGCAGCGGCAGCTTTTCGGCGATGAGGTCGGCGACCAGGCCCATGCCGGCGCCGGGCATCAGAACATCGAGGGGCTTCATCGGCGAACTCCTCCCACTTTCGCGCCGCCGCCGGACATGGCACACGCGACGCCCATGCCCAACCCGAACGGCGCCCATGCCGCGCGACGGCGCCCTCTCGTGCGGCGTCTGATGCTGCGGGATTTCCGATCCTATGCGGCGCTCGATCTTGCGATCGAGGGCCGCCTCGTCGTCCTATGCGGCGAGAACGGCGCCGGCAAGACCAATCTCCTCGAGGCGCTGTCGCTGCTCGCGCCGGGGCGGGGCCTGCGCCGGGCGGAGCTCGCCGAATGCGCACGCAGAGGCGGCGCCGGCGGCTTTGCGCTCTCGGTCGAAGTCGACGAGGCGGGCGAGACGCATCAGCTCGGCACGGGCTGGTCGCCGGGGGACGGCGAGGGCGGGGCCGAACGGGCGAACCGGATCGACCGCGCCCCCGTCCCGTCGTCGCGCGCCTTCTCCGACCATGTGCGGGTCGTCTGGCTGACGCCCGCGATGGACTCGCTCTTTTCCGGGCCCGCGAGCGAGCGGCGCCGCTTTCTCGACCGGTTCGTGCTGGCGATCGATCCTGCGCCATGGCGCGCGAGTCGGCCAGTTCGAGCGCGCGTTGCGCGGCCGCAACCGGCTGCTCGAGGAAGGTTCGCGCAACATCGTCCTGGCTCGACGCGATCGAGCGCGAGGCGGCGGAGCTCGGCGTCGCGGTCGCCGCGGCGAGGCTCGAGTGCGTTAGCCTGCTCGAGGCGCTGATCGCGGCCGGGCGCGACGACGCTTCGCCGTTTCCCTGGGCGCGGCTCGCGCTTCAGGGCGAGGTCGAGGCGCTCGCGGCCAGCGGGCCCGGCGCTCGAGGCCGAGGACCGCTATCGCGCGGATGCTGCGCGACAGTCGCGCCCGCGACGCGGCCGCCGGGCGGACGCTCATCGGCCCGCATGTCGGCGACCTCGCCGTCCGGCACGGGCCGAAGGACGCGCCGGCGGGCAGCGCCTCGACCGGCGAGCAGAAGGCGCTGCTGGTCGGGCTCGTGCTCGCGCATGCGCGACTCGTCGCCGAGATGTCGGGCATGGCGCCGCTGGCGCTGCTCGACGAGATCGCCGCGCATTTCGACCCGAAGCGCCGCGCGGCGCTGTTCGAGGCGCTGACCCGCCTCGGCGGCCAGGCGTTCCTCACCGGGGCGGACCCGGCGGCTTTCGAATTCGCTGCAGGGAAGGGCCGAGATGTTTGAGGTTTCGGCCGAAACGGGAGTGCAGGCGAAGAGGTAGCGAGCCGCAGCAGGCGCGCAACCTGCGAACGTCGGTCAGGCGTGGCCGGCGTCCGACGACAGCATGCCCTCGTGGACGCCGAGCATCGCCAGCGCCCTGTCGTATTTGTGGGCGAAATCCGCGTCGAAGATGAGATCGGCGATCGGCCGGGCAGGTGAGCCAGCCGTTGGCGAGAATTTCGCTCTCGAGCTGGCCCGAGCTCCAGCCGGCGTAGCCGAGCGCCAGCACCGCGTGCGTCGGGCCCGCGCCCTTGGCGATGGCGCGCAGGATGTCGATCGTCGCCGTCAGGCAGACATCGTCGGCGATCTTGACCGTCGAATCGACTCCGCCATAGTCGGCGGAATGGAGCACGAAGCCGCGCCCGGTCTCGACCGGGCCGCCGCGCAGCACCTTGACCGCCTCGGCGCGCGAGGGGAGGCGAATCTCCTTGCCGCCCGGGACGATGTCGAGCTGGACCAGGAGCTCGGCGAAGTCGATCTCGTCGGCGCGCTGGTTGATGATGAGACCCATCGCGCCGTCTTCGCGATGGGCGCAGAGATAGACGACCGAGCGGGCGAACGGCCCCTCCCGAAGCGAGGGCATCGCGATCAGGAACTGCCCCTCGAGACTGGTGGGGGGCGGAGGGTCTGCCCGTTTCATAATCGCCTCCGGGATTCGAATCCCACGACGGTCTTCGGATGTTAGTCGAAACCGCGGCGAGCGTATAGAGAAGGATGATGTCGCAGTCGGATCAAACAAAGGATCGGCGCCAAATCGTGAAGGGGTTGGGAGAAGGCCGGGCTTTTGCTTGTGGACAATGCGCCGCGCGGGCAAGAGTTCCCTCGAACCTCGGCGGCGAAACGGGTGGGTGGCGCTCGCGATCGCCGGGCTGTCTGCTCCGGCGATTGCCGCGGACGCCTTTTCGACCGACTGGGTCGCGGGCGCGAAGTCGCAGGCGCGCCTCATCGCGGCGGGCGGGAGCCTCGCCGGCTTCGAGGTCAGGCTCGCGCCCGGCGCGATCACCTACTGGCGCGATCCCGGCGACGCCGGCGTGCCGCCGGTCTTCGATTTCGCCGGCTCCGACAATGTCGCCAAGGTTGAGCCGGTGTTTCCGGCCCCCACGCGGATCAGGGAGTCCGACGGGAGCGAGGCGTTCGGCTACGACAGCGATGTCGTCTTCCCTTTGAAGATCGAGGCGAACGACCCGGCAAAGCCGGTCACGCTGAAATTGCACGCCAGTTTCGCCGTCTGCGAGAAAATCTGCCTGCCGGCGGAGGCGCGCCTTTCGCTGACGCTGCCCGGCGCCCATTCGACTTACGCGCGCTCTTGTCGAAGCGGCGCTCGCCGCCGCGCCGCGCGTGGTCGAGGCGAAGGCCTTCGGCGAGCTCAGGCCCGACGGCGCCGACGGCTGGCGCCTCTGCGCCCCCGCCGAAGCTGGACCGGCGCGCGATCTCTTCGTCGAGCCACCGACCGGCTGGTGGATCTCGGTCGCCGCGGCGCCGGCAGAGGCGGGGCGCGACTGCTTCCGGCTGAGCTTACGCGACAAGCCAAAGGACGTGGCCTTGCCGGTGGCACTGCGGCTGACGATGACGGGAGGCGCGGGGCCGGTCGAGTCGACGGTGCAGGCGGCCGCGTTGAGGTAGGGCGAGGTCGTTATCGCCGGCGCAATTCCCTGCTTACAGGAAAAGAACGGGGAACCCGCCCGGCCTCTTCCGCTTCTGGGCCAACGTCTCCTCCCTAAATAATAGTTATGTCAAAGGTTTATGTGTAAAATTCCCGGGATTAATTCGGCCGAACAGGGATTTGAGATCGCGCATTTCCTGGAAAACAGGGAACTTCCGCCGATCGCCCGCCGCGCGCTGAAGTCGCGACGACGGCCCCGCCGACATCCTTGTTCCGGCGCTTATCTCGTCTATATGGTCGCCCGCCAACCATTCCCCGGAGAATCGCCATCATGCCTCAGGTCCGCGCCAACGGCATCGACATTGAATATGAGAGCTTCGGGCGCGACGGCGATCCGGCCGTGCTGCTCGTCATGGGTTTCGCCACCCAGCTCGTCGCCTGGCCGGAATCACTTTGCAACGGACTGGCGGGGAAAGGCTTTCGCGTCATCCGGTTTGACAACCGCGACATCGGCAAGTCGACCCATCTGGCCCAACTCGGTGCGCCAGACCTGCCGGCCATGATCGCGGCGCGGGAGGCAGGCGGGTGGCCCGCCGCGCCCTATTCGCTCGACGACATGGCCGCCGACGCCGCGTGTCTCCTCGATGCGCTCGGAATCCCCCGCGCCCATGTCGTCGGCGCCTCAATGGGCGGCATGATCGCCCAACTGGTCGCGATCAATCACCTGGCGAAGACGAAAAGCCTCGTCTCGATCATGTCGACCACCGGACGGCCCGACCTGCCGCCCGCCAAGCCCGAGGCCTTCGCTGCGATCATGACCCCGCCGGCGAGTCTCGGCCGCGAAGACCGGATCAAGCGGGGGGTCGAGGTCATGCGCGTGATCGGCAGCCCGGGCTTTCCTGCGAGCGAAGCGGAGCTGCGCGAAACGGTCGCGCGCGGCGTCGACCGCACCCCTTACGATCCTGTCGGGAATGCGCGCCAGATGGCGGCCGTGCTTGCGGCGCGGCCGCGCAACGACCGGCTGAAGGCGCTCAAAATTCCGGCGCTCGTCATCCACGGCGCGGACGATCCGCTCATTCCGGCGTCCGCAGGCGAGGACACGGCGCGAAGCATCCCCGGCGCCGAACTCCTTATCGTTCCCGGCGCGGCCCACGATCTCCGGGAATCTGCTCGTGCCGGTCTATCTGAAGGCGATCGGCGCGTTCATCCAGACAGTCGAGGCGCGGGAGCGCGCCGTCGCGTGAGCCGCATTTGGCAGGCGCCTTTACGCCCCGCGGTCCCTTCGCATAGTCTCGTCCCGAACCTGCGCGAGTGCAGCGCCATCCCAGGGGAAGCCCCATGACCATCAAAGTCGGCGAACATCTGCCCAACGTGAAGCTCACGCTCGTCACCGCGGACGGCCCGAAGCCGGTCGAGACGAAGGACTATTTCGCCGGCAAGACAGCCGTGCTGTTCGGCCTGCCGGGCGCTTTCACCCCGACCTGCCACAAGAACCACCTGCCGGGATTCATCGTCAACGAGGCGAAGTTCAAGGCCAAGGGCGTCGACGCGATCGCCATGACGGCGGTCAACGACCATCACGTGCTTCGGGCCTGGTCGGAGGCGACGGGGGCCACGGGCCACATCGACTTCCTCGCGGACGGGAGCGCCAATTTCGCCAAGGCGGTCGGCCTTGACCTCGACCTCTCGGCCGGGGGACTGGGCCTGCGCTCGAAGCGCTATTCGATGCTGGTCGTCGACGGCGTGGTGAAGGAGCTCAACATCGAACCCGAAGCCGGCAAGGCGGACGTGTCGGGCGCGGAACATATTCTGGGGCAGATCAAGTAGGCGAGCCTAGCGAAGAATCTCGATCATCAGCACCCAGGCGCTGAGCACGACGGCAATGATGCAGGCGATGTCGCCGGCGGCGAGCCAGACGAGTCCGGAAGGCGCGCCCGCCATCAGCAGCGCGCCGCCGATGACGAACGTCAGGCTGAATCCGGCGCTTGCTCCAAACCGCACGATCCGCTCGACCGCGGTGACGCCCTTCCGGGCGCTCCAGGTCCGGAGCTGAATCGCCGTCGGCGCAGCGACCATCGCCAGCCCGGTCGCGAGAATCGCCGCCGCCGCAATTATCGAGCTTTGGTCGGGCACGAGGATCAGGCCCGTCGCCGTGATGGCGCCGACCGGCGCGATCAGCGCCTCGGCCGCGCGGCCCGGCAGACTTGCGAAGGCAAGGATGCGCGGGAGATTGATTGAGATCGCGACGACGACGAAGCCGGCCAGCGACGCGAGCGCGCCAAGCTCGGCGGTGAAGAAACTGGACCATTCGGGCGTCAGCACCGGCAATGCGTCTCGGCTGGTCTGAACCTACCGCATGTTGCCCGTATGGCCGAGCGAGTAGCGGCCGGGCTGCGGCCAGACGGTGAGGCCGTGCGGCATGCCGCCGACCGGGATGGTCTTCACCGAGCCGTCGTCGGTGTTGAAGGCGTAGATGACGCCGTCGTAGCGGCCCGAGAGCCAGAGCCATTTGCCGTCGGCGCTGAGGTTGCCCATGTCCGGGCTGCCGCCGCCGGGAATCGTCCAGTTCGCGATGACCTTGCGGGTGGCGAAGTCGATCACCGAGACGCTGCCCTCGCCGTTCTTGACGCCATCGATGTTGTGCGTGCCGCGGTTCGTCACATAGAGCTTGGTTCCGTCGCGGCTCGGATAGAGGCCGTGCGCGCCGACGCCGGTCGGAATGAAGCCGAGCTCGCCGAACATATTGCCGTCGATGACGACGAGCCCGTCCTTGAGCATGTCGGCGACGAAGAAGGCCGAGCCGTCAGGGGCGACGCGGATGTCCTGCGGGATATGGCCGGGCGACAGGGCGAGCGTCTCGACGAGCGTGTGATGGACGAGATCGATCTTGGCGAGCGAGTTGTTGTATTCGCAGGTGAAGATCGCGTAGGAGCCGTCGGGCGCGAAATCGGCGTGGTTGATTCCCGAACATTTCGGCGTGTCGATGTAGCCCTGGAGCGCCATCGTGTGCGGATCGCGGAATTCGAGCCGCCGCATCGCCTCGGCGACCAGGATCGCCGACTTGCCGTCGGGGGTGAAATACATGTTGTAGGAATCGGGCACGTCGATCGCCTTGCCGAGCTTGCCCGTCTTCGGGTCGATCGGCATCACGTCGGCGTGGCCGCCGCGATAGCTGATGTCGCCCGACACCCACAGCGTCTGCAGGTCCCAGGACGGCACGATGTGCTGCGGGCTCGGAATGGCGTCGAGGCTGTCGACCACCGTGAAGGTCTCGGGGTCGATCACGTCGACCTTGCCGGTGATGAGGTTGGGCGAATAGACGCGCGACAGTTGCCCGGCGACCGCGGGGCTGAACATGCCGGCGCCCGTGCCCGCATAGACGTTCTTCGGATCGACCGGGGCGGGCATCGACAGGTTGGCCGGCGGCAGATCGATCGCCTTCTGCAGGGCCGAGCTGGTAGGCGGCGAGCGCGATGAAGTCGCCCTCCCTCCGGCCCTGCTCGGCGACGCCGTGGCAGAAGGCGGCGCATTGCGCGGGGTCCGCGCAGACGGTCGGAATGGTCAGCGACTGCGCCGTCTCGACGCCCGAATCGGAGGCGACGAAGGCCGAGATCGCCAAAGCCGACGCGCCGATCCACCCGCGCAAATGCTTCATGCCGCCCTGCCGCCACGAGCCCGCCGGCCGATTCGGCCCGCGACTCAACCTCATTCATGCGCCAGCCGTCGATGACTGGCCGATGAACGGGAGCCTTATGACATTGACGACGCTTCATCAATTGGTCTCGGTCGCCGCCCTTGGCCGCGCCGATGGCGCCCTCTCCGCCGATCGCCTATTCTCGAACCCATGACCCAGCCCCACCGTCCGGTCGGCCCCGGCGACCATGTCTTTCTCGTCGACGGCTCGTCCTTCGTTTTCCGCGCCTATTACCAGTCGATCCGGCAGGATCAGAAGTACAATTATCGTTCGGACCGGCTGCCGATCGGCGCCGTGCGTCTGTTTTCGACCAAGCTGCTGCAGTTCGTTCGCGACGGCGCGGCCGGAATCAAGCCCACCCATCTGGCGATGATCTTCGACAAGACCGAGAACTCGTTTCGCCGCGACCTGTACCCCGCCTACAAGAGCCATCGGAAGGACCCTCCCGCCGATCTTGTGCCGCAGTTTCCCGCTCATGCGCGCAACCGTGCGCGCCTTCGGAATGATCCCGATCGAGCAGGGACCGATACGAGGCCGACGACCTCATCGCGACCTACGCCCGTCAGGCGCGCGAGCGGGGCGCCGACGTGCTGATCGTCTCGGCCGACAAGGACCTCATGCAGCTGATCGAGCCAGGCGTCGCGATGTACGATCCGGCGTCGGGCGAGGCGGGCGCGAAAGGCTCCCGCGAGGAGCGGAAGATCGGCTTCGCCGAGGTGGTGGAATACTTCGGCGTCGGGCCCGACAAGGTGGTCGACATCCAGGCGCTGGCCGGCGATTCGACCGACAACGTTCCTGGCGCGCCCGGCATCGGCGTCAAGACAGCGGCGGAGCTCATCGATGCTTACGGCGACCTCGAATCGCTGCTCGCCCGCGCCGGCGAGATCAAGCAGCCCAAGCGCCGCGAGGCGCTGACCGCGCCGGAGAACGTCGAGCGCATCCGGATCTCGAAGAGCCTGGTGACGCTGGTGCGCGACGTCGCCGTCGAGACGCCGCTCGACGACCTCGCGCTCCCGAAGCTCGAAGGCAAGGAGCTGGTCGCGTTCTTGAAGGCGATGGAGCTCACGACGATCACCCGCCGGGTCGGCGAGATCTGCGGGCTCGACGTCTCCGCGATCGAACCCGACCCGCGCTTCGTCGGGCCGGCCGGGTGGCAGGGCCGCAACGGCGAAGCGGCGCTCGCGCAGGCGCAGGAGGCGGCGGCTGCGGCGCCAGCGCCTTCAGCGGCGCCGCCCGCCGCGCCAGGCGCCGCGACGCCCGCGGATCTGGCGCGGGTGCGCGCCAGCGAAGCGAAGGCGCCGGTCGACCGCGCGGCGTATCAGCACGGTGCGAACCCTCGAACAGCTTCAGGCCTGGGTGGCGCTCGCGCACGAGGCGGGCCATGTCGCTTTCGACGCGCGGACGTCCTCGCCCGACGCGCTTCAGGCCGATCTCGTCGGCGTGTCGCTCGCCGTCAATCCCGGCGAAGCCTGCTACATCCCGCTCGGACATCGCGTCGGCGCCGACGACCTCTTCGGCGGCGGCGGCCTCGGCGCCGGACCAGATCCGGGAGGAGGACGCGCTCGCGCTGCTGAAGCCGCTGATGGAGGCGCCGGGCGTTCTCAAGATCGGCCACGACGTGAAGTTCGGCATGCAGGCGCTCGCGCATCGCGGCGTGACCGTCGCGCCGATCGACGACACGATGCTGATCTCCTACGCGCTCGACGGAGGCCTGGCGGGCGTCCACGGCCTGGACGAACTGTCGGAGAAGACCCTCGGCCACAAGCCGATCGCGCTCAAGCGAAGTCACCGGCTCCGGCCGCAACTTCGTCGGCTTCGCCCGCGTCGCGGTCGACAAGGCGACGGAATACGCCGCCGAGAACGCCGACGTGACGATGCGCCTCTGGCGGGCGCTGAAGCCGCGTCTCGCCGCCGAGCATGTGACGACGGTCTACGAGACGCTCGAGCGGCCGCTGGTCCCGGTGCTGTCGCGCATGGAGCGGCGCGGCGTCGCGATCGACCGGCGACATGCTGTCGCGGCTCGCCGGCGATTTCGCCCAGACCATGGCGCGGCTCGAGGACGAGATCGCGAAAATGGTCGGCGCGCCGTTCAATCCGGGCTCGCCGAAGCAGCTCGGCGACATCCTGTTCGGCCAGATGGGACTGCCGGGCGGCAAGCGAACCGCGACCGGCGCCTGGTCGACGACGGCCAGCGTGCTCGAGGACCTCGCGGAAGAGGGCCACGCAGCTGCCGGCGCGGATTCTCGAGTGGCGGCAGGTCTCGAAGCTCAAATCGACCTACGCCGACGCGCTGCCGGGCTTCGTCAACCCGCGCACCGGCCGGGTGCACACGTCCTACGCGCTCGCCGCCACGACGACCGGGCGGCTGTCGTCGTCGGAGCCCAATCTGCAGAACATTCCCGTCCGCACGGAGGAGGGCCGCAAGATCCGCCGCGCCTTCGTCGCCCCGCCCGGCCACAAGCTGATCTCGGCCGACTACAGCCAGATCGAGCTGCGCCTGCTCGCCCATGTGGCCGACATTCCGGCGCTGAAGAAGGCCTTCGCCGAGGGTCTCGACATTCACGCGATGACCGCCTCCGAAATGTTCGGCGTCCCGATCGAGGGCATGCCCGGCGAAATCCGGCGCCGCGCCAAGGCGATCAACTTCGGCATCATCTACGGCATCTCGGCCTTCGGCCTCGCCAACCAGCTCGGCATCCCGCGCGAGGAGGCGGGCGCCTATATCCGGAAATATTTCGAGCGCTTTCCGGGCATTCGCGCCTACATGGACGCGACCAAGTAGACGGCGCGCGCCAAGGGCTACGTGACGACGATCTTCGGCCGCAAGTGCCACTATCCGCGCATCAACGCCTCCAACGTCTCGGAGCGCGCGTTCAACGAGCGGGCGGCGATCAACGCGCCGCTCCAGGGCTCGGCCGCCGACATCATCCGCCGCGCGATGGCGCGCATGGACGACGCGCTGGCGAAGGCGGGCCTGAGCGCCCGCATGCTGCTGCAGGTGCACGACGAACTCGTGTTCGAGGCGCCGGACGACGAGATCGAGGCCACGCTGCCGGTCGTGGCGAAAGTGATGGTCGAGGCGCCGGAGCCGGCGCTCAGGCTGCATGTCCCGCTGCAGGTCGACGCGCGCGCGGCGCAGAACTGGGAAGAGGCGCATTAGCGTGCAGTGACGGCGCATCACCCGTCATTGCGAGCGCGGCGAAGCAATCGCGAGCCGGGCGCTCAGCGAGGCTCTGGATTGCTTCGTCGCCCGCGCTCCTCGCAATGAGCGCCGTCTCCTGCGGTGGCCGGGGCGAGGGCTGCCGAGCATGAGTCCATCGCGAGCGTTACCGCGCGCTCGTCCACGATCACCGCTTCGAATACGACCCCGCCCAGGCGAGCCTCGCCGACAGGCTCGACGCGCTCCGCCTCCGGCTGCAGGGTTATCGCGCCGACGCGAAGCCCAGCGCCTTCGCCCGATTCATGGGGATGAAGCCGGTCGAGCCGCCGCGCGGTCTCTATGTCTATGGCGCGGTCGGGCGCGGCAAGACGATGCTGATGGACATCTTCTTCGACGCGGTCGAGGTCGGGCGCCAAGCGGCGCGCGCATTTCCACGGCTTCATGGCCGACGTGCACGCGCGCCTGCACCGATGGCGGCAGGCGCGCAAGAAGGGCGAAGTCGCGGGCGAGGATCCGATTCGCCCCGTCGCCGCGGAGCTGGCGCGCGAGGCCTCGCTCCTCTGCTTCGACGAGTTCGCGGTGCGCGACATCGCCGACGCGATGATCCTCGGGCGCTTGTTCACGGCGCTGTTCGAGGCCGGCGTCGTCGTCGTGGCGACGTCGAACGTGGCGCCGGACGACCTTTACAAGGACGGACTCAATCGCGCGCTCTTCCTGCCGTTCGTGGCGCTGCTGCGCGAGCGCCTCGACATCGTCGAGACTCGACGCGCGGACCGACTACCGGCTGGAGAAACTCGTCCGCGCGCCGGTCTATTATACGCCGCTCGGGCCCAAGGCCGACGGAGCGCTCGACGCCGCCTTCCTCGCGCTGACCGGGGATGAGCGCGGCGAACCGACCGAGATCGAGCTGCTCGGCCGCTGTCTTCGCGTGCCGCAGGCGGCGGGCGGCGTCGCGCGCTTCGGCTTCGACGAGCTCTGCCGGCGTCCGCTCGGCTCGGCCGATTATCTCGAGATCGCCGACCGGTTCCACACGGTCCTCATCGACCGGATCCCGGTACGATGGGCCCGAGCGAACGCAACGAGGCCAGGCGCTTCATCACGCTGATCGACGCGCTTTACGACATGCGGGTCAAGCTCATCGTATCGGCGGCGGCCGAGCCGGAGGCCCTGTTCGCCGGGGCCGACGGGACGGAAGGGTTCGAGTTCGCGCGCGCCGCCTCGCGCCTCTTCGAGATGCGTTCGGCCGACTATCTCGCGCTGCCGCATGGCAGCGAGACCGGATCGCAGGCGGGCGATCTCGGCGGCATCGCCGAGACCTGAATGCCGACGCCCGCGCCCGCCGAGCCGAACGAAGCCCGTCTCGTCGACATCGCCAGAGCGCATGTGCGCAAGTTCGGACATGCGCGAACGACGGTCGTCGGCGTCGCCGCGGACGCGGGCATGACCCACGCCAATGTCTACCGCTATTTTCCGTCGAAGGCGGCGCTCCTGGATGAGGTCGTGGCGAGCGGGCTGAGGCCGCTCGAAGCGCGGCTGCGCGAGGCGGCCGACGGCGCCGATCCGGCGCACGACAAGCTCGAGCGCATGCTGATCGCGGTTCACCGCGACTATCGCGCCAAGCTCGAGGAGGATCCGGCCCTGTTCGATCTCTTGATCGAGGCGCTGGCCAAAAACCGCCCGAGCGCGCGCAAGCACCGCGCGCGGGTGCAGTCGGAGATCCAGCGCGTGCTGGAGGAAGGCGTTGCGTCGGGCGCCTTCGCGATGACCGACCGCCGCCGTGCGATGTCGCTGATCTTCGACGCTGCGCATCGCTTCATCCACCCGGTGGCGCTGCGTCTCGACCGCGACGCCGCCGCGGGCGCCGTCGCGAGCCGGTTCGAGGCGGTGCTGGCGATGACGCTGAGGGCGCTGAGGACAGGGCGCGTGTGAGGCAGAAGGCGGAGCCGCGCTGTAGCGGCGCTCGCTGAGCGCGGCCCGACCGTCAGGGTTTCATCGGCGCCCAAGGCGCATCGCGTGGACCGCGCTCGGCGAGCGCGGCGACAATCCCCGTCGAACCGTCAGGCAAGCCTCGGGTAGCCCGCCGCCTCGGCGCCGCGCTCGATCTCGAGGACCCGCTCGTAGTCGGCCGGCGTCGTCACGCGCGCGCCGCCTTGAGGCCGAGCGCGGCGCGCGCCTCGGCGAGGTCCGGATCCGCGAGGGCCTCGAACAGCGCTTCGCGCACGGCTGCGACGCGTCGCTTCCGGCAGGCGGGCGCTCGCGATGAAGGGCAGGCCAGGCGACAAAGGGCTCTCGGCGACGACTGTGACGCGGGCGACAAGGTTGGGCCGGAAGCCGCTTCATCAGCCCGAAGCTCACGCAGTCGATGGCCGCGAGGTCGGCGCGTCCCTCGGCGACCGCCTCGACGCTTCGCTGATGCGACCCCATGGCGACTACCGCGCCGAAGAACGTCCGGCCGCCGCGCAAGCGGCGCGATCGCGGCGCGAAAGAGGTTCATGCCGCTGTTGCTGTCCCACGCGTTGAGCGCAGCGACGCCGCCGCGGAAGGCCTCGAGGCTGCGGCGCGGATCGCCCGCCCGGCGCACCAGAAAGCTCCGGTGGGCCACGCCATCGCAGCCGGGAAAGTCATATTCGGGCGTGGCGATCAAGGCGACCGAGTCACGCAAGTCTTTGACATAAGGATAGCCGCAGGTCTGGCCGAAGACGAGGCTCGGGCTCCGCCACAGCGACGGCGAGATCGCCGCCGCGCGTCAGCCTCTCAGGCGCCGCGACGCCTCTGTCGCGCAAGCTCACGGCGATCGCCGCCCAGATGGCGTCGTTCGCCTGCGCCGTCCCGGGACCGTCGTACATCGGCAGCGCCGCGATCAGGGCGCCGCCGGTCATGCCGCGCGCCGGCTCCAGTCGGGATGGAGCGGGCCGTCGTGAGGCTTGAGCAGATAGCGCCGCACGACGTCGACATAGGAGTTGTAGACGAGGCCGCCGTTGCGCTCGATGAGCGTCGCCCGGTTGAGACGGTAGAAGGCCGGGATCTGGTACCAGGGCAGCCCGCCGCGCATGTGATGGACGACGTGCAGATTGTTGAACAGGAAGAGCGGCCCGAGAATGGTCGCGTTCTCCACGATCGCGGTGCGCTCGTTCGTCTCCTCCGCCGCCCGATGCTCGGCGAAGGAGCGCACCATCGCCAGACTCATGCCGGGATAGACGAAGGCGGCGACATAGATCCAGAGCGGCATGCCGCAGACGCCGATGACCCAGATCAGCACCGGCGCGCACTGGACGAGGTGCGAGACGAGCAACGGCCCGGGCGCCGGGCTTGCCGCGCCAGGCGTCGCGCAACTCCCCGCGGATGCCTCGCGCGATCATCCAGGCGGGACCGAGGACAAGGCGCCCGAGCAGGGTCGACTGCGCCTTCGCCAGACCGCGCCCGAAGGGCCCGAGGTCCCGCCATCCCGCCGCGGTCCAGTAGTAGCTTTCCGGATCCTCGAACGGATCGGTCAGATTCGCGTCCTGATGGTGGCGCAAATGGGTGGAGCGGTAGGTCGAGAAGGGCAGCCACAACGACAGCGGCCAGACGCCGATCGCCGCGTTGACGCAAGCGGCTCGGCGTCGGATGGCCGTGGATGACCTCATGCTGCAGGTTCATCTGCCAGGCGATGGTCCAGGCGCCCAGCACGACCAGCGCCGGCCAAGGCAGGTCGCGCCAGAAGAAGGTCGTCGCGAACCACATCGCATAGATGACAAACGCCAGCCCGATTGTCGGCCACTCGATCCGCCGCCCGAGCGGCGGCAGCTCTACGATCTCCACCCCATCTCCCCGAATTCGCGGGATTTCTTGTTGTCGTCCCCGAATCGGCTACAGACAATCACTGTTTCGAGAAATCGGCAATATGACAAAAAGGCGGCGCCAGAAAATATTTTCTTGTCGCGAAGTCAACATCCGTTGCGTTTTCTCAGGCGGCCCGCGCTTCGCCCTCGGCCGCATCGAGCGCCCCGGGCTCGAGCTCGCAGTAGAGCAGCCGCGCGGGATCGACCGGTCCCGGCAGGACGATGCGCCCCGCGGGAACGCGCTGGAACCCGACGCGCGCATAATAGGGCTCGTCGCCGACCAGGATGACGAGCGTCCAGCCGGCCGCCTTCGCCGCCTCGAGCGACCGGCCGACCAGCGCCTCGCCGATGCCCTGGCTGCGAAAGACCGGCTCGACGATGAGCGGGCCGAGGAGGAGCGCCTTCGTCTTGCCGATCACGATCGGCGTCATGGCGTTGGCGCCGACCATCAGCGTGCCGACGCGGGCGACGAAGCTCAGCGACGGATCGGGTTCGGCCCGCTCGCGGATGCGGTAGGCGGTGCGGGCGAACCGGCCCGGTCCGAACACGCGCTCGTTGAGATGCTGGATCGCCGCGGCGTCGTCGGGCGTCTCGAGTTCGATGACGAGGGGAAGATCGGACATGGGTGCGCTCTACCACACGCGGTCGAGGACGCGGAAGCGCCCGCGATCATCCCAAATCTCCGGGGCCTAAGCGCCGACAAGATTGGGATCGCGCCAGCCGCGCTCGAACGGCAGGCGCCAGGAATGGGGCGCGATCAGTTGGTAGATCGACTGCGGCCCCCACGTGCCGGGCGCGTAGACCCGCACGGCCGGCGGATTGTCGAGAAGCCGGGTCGAAACCTCCCACAGGCGCTCGATGCCGTCGGCGGTGCAGAAGAGCGTGTGGTCGCCGCGCATCGCGTCGAGGATCAGCCGCTCGTAGGCCTCGAGCACGTCGCCGCCAAGCCCGGTCTCGTGCATGGCGAACTGGAGGCTCTGCTTCAGGAGCCGCATGCCCGGCCCGGGCTTCTTGCCGTAGAAAGAAAGCGACACTTTCGACTGGTCGGCGAGATCGAAGGTGAGATGGTCGGGTCCCTGCGAGCCGATGCCGGAATTGTCGGGAAACATGCTGCGCGGCGGCTCGCGGAAGGCGATCGAGATGATGCGCTGGCCCTCGGCCATCCGCTTGCCGGTGCGAAGATAGAAGGGCACGCCCGCCCAGCGCCAGTTGTCGATGCCGCATTTGAGCGCGATGAAGGTCTCGGTGTCGGATTCCGGATCGACGCCATGCTCCTTGCGATAGCCGATGTACTGGCCGCGCACGACCTCGGCCGGATCGATCGGCATCAGCGAGCGGAACACCTTGTTCTTTTCCTCGCCGATCGGTCCCGGCGCCAGCGAGGTCGGCGGCTCCATCGCCATGAAGGCGAGGATCTGGAAGAGGTGGGTGACCACCATGTCGCGATAGGCGCCGGTCTGCTCGTAGAAGCCGATGCGCTTGCCCAGATCCAGCGTCTCCGGCACGTCGATCTGGACGTGGTCGATGAAATTGCGGTTCCAGATCGGCTCGAACAGGCCGTTGCCGAACCGGAACGCCAGGATGTTTTGCGCCGGCTCCTTGCCGAGGAAGTGATCGATGCGGAAGATCTGATCCTCGGAGAAGACGGCGTGCAGCTTGGCGTTGAGCGAAATCGCGCTTTCGAGATCGGTGCCGAACGGCTTCTCCATGATGATGCGCGACCCTTTGGCGAGGCCGGCGTCGTCGAGCATGCGGACCGCCGACATGGCTGCGCTCGGCGGCACGCTCAGATAATGGACGAGCTGACTTTGCCCGTTGCAGGCCAAAGCCGCTTTTTCGACCGCGGCCTTCAGTTCGCCCGCGCCGGCCGAGAGCGGCACGTAGTCGAGCGAGGCCTCGAACGCCGGCCAGCCTTCCATGCCCGGATTGCGATTGTGATGTCGATCGATCGCCTGACGGGCAAGCGCGCGAAACCCGTCGACGGCGAAGTCTTCCAGCGAGACGCCGATGACAAAGCAATTCGGAAGGAAGCCCGCCCGGGCGAGATGAAAGAGGCCGGGAAGCAGCTTGCGCTGCGAGAGATCGCCGGTCGCGCCGAACAGAATGACAATCTGCGGCAGCTTCGGCCCGACCCCTGCCGGTATCTTCGCCATAGCGCCACTCCCGTCGATCGCCGATCTGGGCCACCAGCAAGACTAATGCCGCGGATTCGGCGACAGTCGTGCGACAGGCGGTACTCTAGCCGCGATCTGCAGTCCGTTGAAAGACAAGCCCGTCCGGCCGCCCAATGGATCGCGGCCAACGCGGTCCAAGGCGTCCGGAAGGACGCCCGCCTTTCGACCTCGTCGCATCACGCCTCGGCTTCAGCGCCGCAGCCTGAGGCTCGCCCAGCCCTCGAGATCGATCCGCTCGGCGAGGAAAAAACCCTGCGCCCGCCAGGACGCGAGCACACCCGGAACGTCGGCGATGAGAAGGCCGGAGACGATCGCCTCGCCGTCCGCGCCCATGACCGCCGCGAGCGAGGGCGCGAGCAGCTTGAGCGGCCGGGCCAGAATGTTGGCGAAGACGACATCGTAGGGCGCGCCGTCGCGCAAAGTCCGGCTCTCGACGCCGCGCGAGACGACCGCCTTGCAGAGCTCGCCGACGCCGTTGAGCTTCGCATTGGCGTTGGCGACTTCGACCGCGACGGGATCGATGTCGCCGAGCCACACTTTTCGGCGCAGGACCTTCGCAGCGGCGATCGCCAGCACCCCTGCGCCGCAGCCGACGTCGAGGACACGACGGGGCCGGCGCCGCTTCAGCAGGCGGTCGAAATGGAGAAGGCAGCCCCGCGTCGTGCCGTGATGGCCGGTGCCGAAGGCGAGCCCCGCCTCGATCTCGATGCCGACGTCGTTGGCGCGGACCCGCGAACGGTCGTGGGCGCCGTGGACCAGAAACCGCCCGGCGCGCACCGGCTGAAGGCCGGCCAGCGCATTGGCGACCCAGTCGCGCTTCTCGGTGACGCCGAAGGTCGCAGCGCGCGCGGTCTCCTCGTCGGCGGCGGCCACGATCAGCGCGCGAACCGTGTCCTCGTCGGGCGCAAAGCCGAAATAGGCCTCCACCAGCCACGCCTTGCCGCCGCCGCGCCATTGATCTTCGCTCTCAAAGGCGGTCGACGCGACTTGAGCCGGCTCGAAGCTCTCGACGATGAGGTCGGCGACAGCGCGGGCGCGCTTTTCGTCGCTGACCAGCGTCAGGCGATGGGCGGCGTTATTGGGCGGCAGGCCTTCGAGCATGGGACCTCGGCAAACCTTTCCCGACTGCGGGAGAAGAAAAGCCGCCGCCTATCACGCCCACTCGGTTCCGGCCAGCCTCACGGAAGAGTTGGCGCCCCAGATCGAGGCGCGCCCTCAGCGTGTTGCGCAAAAGTCTCCTGCTCTCGGGAAAAAACTCCCTGTTCTTCGCAAAAGTCTCCTGTTCCTCGAAACCAAGCTCCCTGTTTCGCTGACCGGATCGGCGGTCCACGACGACCGTGAGGCGCCGTCAGCATCGTGCGGGCGCTGCCACGCCGCCCTGGCGGCGCCGAGTCCGTCGAGTCCGGATCCGGAGCGAAAATTGTTGGCGAGCGCGGATTTTTATTCTATATTTGTTCTCCATCCACAATGCGCTCAATACCGACGCCGGCAGGAGGGAGTACCATCATCGCATCGCTCTGAACTCACCCGCGGCCAGCGTCGTGGAAAAAGTCGTAGACCAGCTTCGCCGTCGCGGCGTTCAAGCCCGGCGTCTTCTCGAGGTCGGCCAGGCCCGCTCGGGCGACCTGCTTGGCCGAGCCGAAGGCGTTCAGAAGCGCACGCTTGCGCGAGGGCCCGATGCCGGGGATTTCGTCGAGCGGGTTCTTGACGAACTCGCGCTTGCGCCGCGCCCGATGCGTTCCGATGGCGAAGCGGTGCGCCTCGTCGCGCAGCCGCTGGACGAAGAAGAGCGCCGGATCGCGCGGGCTCAGGCGGAACGGCTCGCGCCCCTCGACGAAGAAGGTCTCGCGGCCCGCATTGCGGTCGGGCCCCTTGGCGATCGAGGCGAGCGTGACGCCTGATACGCCAAGCGCGGCCATGACCTCGCGCGCGGCCTCGAACTGGCCCCTGCCGCCGTCGATGACGACGAGGTCGGGCGTATCGGGGAAGGCGCCCGCCTCCGCCGTCTCGCCCTGCCGCATGAGCCGCGCGAAGCGGCGGGTCAGCACCTCGCGCATCATCGCGTAGTCGTCGCCAGGCGTGAGGTCCGCGCTCCTGATGTTGAAGGTGCGGTACTGGTTCTTGACGAAGCCGTCCGGCCCGGCGACGACCATCGCCCCGATCGCGTTCGTCCCCATGATGTGGGAATTGTCGTAGACCTCGACCCGGCGGATCGGATGGCCGACGCCGAAGGCGGCCTGAAGCGCAGCGAGCAGCTTCTCCTGGCTCGCGGCTTCGGCGAGCTTGCGCGACAGCGCCTCGCGCGCGTTGCGCATCGCGGCGTCGACCAGGTCCTTCTTCTCGCCGCGGCGGGGGACGCCGATCCCGATGCGATGGCCGGCGCGCGCGCTCAAGACCTCGCAGAGCGTCTCGGCGCTGGGCGCCGCGTGGCTCAGCAGCACGAGCCGCGGCGCCGGGCGCTCGAGGTAGAACTGCGCCAGAAAGGCGTCGAGCACCTCTTCGGGTCCGAGCGCCCGGTCGGCGCGGGGAAAGTAGGCGCGATTGCCCCAGTTCTGGTAGGTGCGGAAGAAGAACGCCTCGACGCAGTATTGCCCAGCCTCCTCGGTGATCGCGAACACGTCCGCCTCCGGAATCGAGCGCGGATTGACGCTCTGCTCGCCCTGGATCGCCGAGAGCGCGCTGATCCGGTCGCGCAGGCGCGCCGCCTTCTCGAATTCGAGCGCGGCGGAGGCCTCGGCCATCTCCTCGGCGAGCCGCTGGCGGATGGCGCGGCTGCGCCCGGACAGGAAGTCGCGCGCCTGGGCCACCAGCGCGGCGTAGTCGCCGAGCGCGATCTCGCCGGTGCAGGGGCCCGAGCAGCGCTTGATCTGGTAGAGCAGGCAGGGGCGCGTGCGGTTCTCGTAATAGCTGTCGGAGCAGGTGCGCAGCAGGAACGCGCGCTGCAACGCGTTGAGGGTGCGGAACACGGCGCCCGCGCTGGCGAAGGGGCCGAAATAGTCGCCGGGCGCGTTGCGCGCGCCGCGGTGCTTGACGAGCCGGGCCGCCGGATGGCCGGTGCAGATAAGGATATAGGGAAAGCTCTTGTCGTCGCGCAGCACCACGTTGTAGCGCGGCCTCAGCTGCCTGACGAGATTGGCCTCGAGCAGCAGCGCCTCGGCTTCCGACTCGGTGGTGACGAACACCATCGAGCGCGTCTGGGCGATCATCCGGGCAATGCGGGTCGGCTGACGCTCCGGCGTCGTATAGGCGGCGACGCGCTTCTTGATCGAGCGCGCCTTGCCGACATAGAGCACCTCGCCCTCGGCCCCGATCATGCGGTAGACGCCGGGCCCGAGCGGCGCGTGGCGCCAGAAATCCTTGATCGCCTCGGCGCCGCGCGCGAGGCTGCCGGGCTCCGCCGGCGGCTCGTCGAGGCCGATGTCGAGCGGAGCGGCGTCGGCGCGAAGCTCCCGCTCGAGCGCCGCCTCGGCCCGGGCCTCGGCTTCGGGCGCTTCGCCTGGAGGATATTTGGCCGCGCCGGTCATGGCGCCTATCTAGGCCGGGGCCGCCGCATTGCAAAGCTCGGCCGCCCGCCATCCCCTTGATCCTTCGACCCGCGCGCCCGACTGGACCTCGCGCGGGAATAGGGTTAGCACTCAGCTCGTCGCGTTAGGAGTTCGTTAACCTTTTGAGCGGCCGGGGCCGTCTCGGGGGCGGGGAGTTGTTCTGCGTGAGGCTGCAATTCGGGCGCGCGTTTGCGCCGCGCAAGACGTTCGCGTCGGGCCTTCTGTTCCTTCTGGCTGCGGTCGGGCTCGGCGGCTGCGTCGAGAGCGCCGGCGACATCGCACCCGGCGCCGCGAGCGAGCAGTTCGTGCGCCGCCAGGACGCCAGCATGGCTGGCGCGACGATGGCGATCATGTCGGTCGATGGCGCTCCGGCCGAACTGACGGCCGAATTCAGCCAGAGCCCTCGATCGCGCCGCCGCCCAGCGACAGGTCGCCGACGGCGCCGCCGACCTCGGCTCGTTACCTGGTGCGCGGCTATTTGAGCGCCTCGCTGGTGCAGGACGGAGCGGAGGTCGACTTCGTCTGGGACGTATTCACCCCCGACAAGCAACGCGCGCAGCGGCTCAGCGATGCGATCGTCGTTCGGGGCTCGGGCGACGACCCCTGGGCGATGGTTAGCCAGGCGGCGCTCGACAGCATCGCCGCAAAATGCGCCGACGACCTCGCCGCGTATCTGTCGAACACGCCGGAAGCCGCGCCCGGCGGCGCGGCGCTGAGCTACGCCCAGTGACTGATCGCCTTGTCTGTGGGCAGGCGGGCGCGTCCCCGGGATTGTGATCCGTTTGTCATGTTGTTTGCGCGCGGAGCGGCTGCTATGACCCGGCGCGTCCGCCTTCGCGCAGGGCGCCATGCGGCTTCGGAGATCGCCCCGTGCTCGGCAAGATGAAAATTTTGGCCGGCAATTCGAATGCCCCGCTGGCCGAAGCCATCGCCGCCTATCTCGGCGAGCCGCTGACCGGCTGCCACGTGCGGCGCTTCGCGGATCTCGAGATTTTCGTCGAAATTCTTGAGAACGTGCGCGGCCGGGACGCATTCATCATCCAGTCGACGTCCTATCCGGCCAACGACAATCTGATGGAGCTCCTGATCATGATCGACGCCTTGCGGCGCGCCTCGGCGCAGCGCATCACGGCGGTCATCCCCTATTTCGGCTACGCCCGCCAGGACCGGAAGCCCGGACCGCGCTCGCCGATCTCTGCGAAGCTCGTCGCCAATCTCATCACCCGCGCCGGCGCCGACCGGGTGCTCACCGTCGATCTGCACGCAGGCCAGATCCAGGGCTTCTTCGACATCCCGACCGACAACCTGTTCGCCGCGCCGACGATGGTGCGCGACATCCAGTCGCGCGGCCACGACCCCAAGGCCGTCATGGTCGTCTCGCCCGATGTCGGCGGCGTCGTGCGCGCCCGCGCCCTCGCCAAACGTCTCGACGCCCCGCTCGCCATCGTCGACAAGCGGCGCGAGCGGGCGGGCGAATCGGAGGTCATGAACATCATCGGCGACGTCGAGGGCCGCCAATGCGTGCTGCTCGACGACATCGTCGACTTCGGGCGGAACGCTCTGCAACGCCGCCGACGCGCTTCTCGACGCCGGCGCGGCCGGCGTTTCGGCCTATATCACCCACGGCGTGCTGTCGGGCGGCGCGGTCGCGCGCATTGCGGCCTCCAAGCTGTCCGAGCTCGTGCTCACCGACACGATCGCCCCGACTGAGGCCGTGCGGGTCGCGCGCAACATCCGCGTCATTTCGATCGCGCCGCTGATCGGCGAGGCGATCGCGCGCATCGCCAAGGAAGAAAGCGTCTCGTCGCTGTTCAACTGAGGGGCCGCGCGGCTGGCCGAACGAGAAATTCGGGCGGCAATTTCCCGGTCCCGGCTTGCCCTCTCAAAATCCCCCGCATAGTGTCAACACGTTCGTTGGCAGGCGGTCGAACCCGCGCCGGCGTCGAACGATCGGACCGAAGTCTTTGAGCGGAGGCCCCGGAATGCTTGACGGCCGCGCGGCGTTTGACTTGTCTTGACCAATTGGTCAGTTTCTTGAGGATATCGGGCGTAGCGCCGCGCGGCGCTCGCCATCACTGGGAGGTCTGGAATGTTCGGTCGCAAGTTCTATCTGCTGACGACGGCGCTCTTTGCCGGCGGTCTCGCCACCGCCGCCTACGCGGCCGACATCAAGCCCGCCGTCGTCTACGACCTCGGCGGCAAGTTCGACAAATCCTTCAACGAGGGCGTGTTCAACGGGGCGACCAAGTTCTCCAAGGAGACTGGCGTCGCGTTCCGCGACCTCGAGATCCAGAACGAATCGCAGCGCGAGCAGGTCCTGCGCAAGTTCGCCAAGGACGGCTTCTCGCCGATCATCATGCCGGGCTTCGCCTGGGCGACGGCGCTCGGCAAGGTCGCTGACGAGTTCCCCAACACCAAGTTCGGCATCATTGACACGGTCGTCGACAAGCCCAACGTGCAGTCGATGAATTTCAGGGCCGATGAAGGCTCGTTCCTGGTCGGCGTGATCGCGGCCGAGACTTCGAAGACCGGCAAGGTCGGCTTCGTCGGCGGCATGGACATTCCGCTCATCTCCGCCTTCGAGTGCGGCTACGCGCAGGGCGTCAAATACGCCACCGGCGGCAAGGGCGAGGTCCTCGCCAACATGACCGGCACGACGCCGGCCGCGTGGAACGATCCGGTCAAGGGCGGCGAACTCGCCAAGTCGCAGATCGACCGCGGCGCCGACATCGTCTACGCGGCCGCGGGCGCGACCGGCCAGGGCGTGCTCAAGGCGGCCGCCGACGCCGGCAAGTTCGGCATCGGCGTCGATTCGAATCAGAACGGCCTCTTCCCGGGCCATGTGCTGACCTCGATGCTCAAGCGCGTGGACGTCGCGACCTACAATTCCTTCATGGCCGCCAAGAACGGCACCTGGAAGGCCGGCAACCAGATGTTCGACCTCAAGAACGACGGCGTCGGCTACGCCGTCGACGAGAACAACAAGGCGATCCTCTCGCCGGAGGCCAAGGCCAAGGCCGAGGCGGCCAAGGCCGACATCATCTCCGGCAAGATCCAGGTCCACGACTATCAGTCCGACAACAAGTGCCCGGTGTGAGGCGCGCGCCCTCATCCTTGGAGACACGATGCCTCCGCATCGCTTCTCAGGATGAGGACTCGCGACAGAGGAGCCAACCTGACCGCTCATGCTGACGAGCGCCGCGAGAGCGGCGCGTCTCGAAGCACGAGGGGCATGGACGAACTGCATCGCCGGGGAGCGCGGCGTGACCACCGAGGCCGGCCAGAGCCCCTCCCGCGATCGAGCTGATCGGCATCGACAAGAGCTTCGGCCCGGTCCACGCCAACAATAACGTCAATCTCGTCGTCGAGCGCGGGGTCATCCACGGCATCGTCGGCGAGAACGGGGCCGGCAAGTCGACGCTGATGTCGATTCTCTACGGCTTCTACGAGGCCGACGCTGGCGAAATCCGCGTCAACGGCAAGCCGGTCCGAATCCGCTCGTCGCGCGAGGCGATCAGCCACGGCATCGGCATGGTGCATCAGCATTTCATGCTGGTCTACCCTTTGAGCGTGCTCGACAACGTGATGCTCGGCGCGGAGGGCGGCCCCCTGCTCGCCAAGGGCGCGAGCGCGATCCGCAAACGGCTCGCCGAACTCGGGAAGGCCTACGGCCTCGAAGTCGATCCCGACGCCATCGTCGGCGAATTGTCGGTCGGGCTGCAGCAGCGGGTCGAGATCCTGAAGGCGCTGATCCGCGGCGCAGAAATCCTGGTGCTCGACGAGCCGACCGCGGTCCTGACGCCGGCTGAGGCCGATCAGCTTTTCGAGATGCTGCGGGTGCTCAAGGGCGAGAACAAGACCATCATCTTCATCACCCACAAGCTGCGCGAGATCATGAGCCTGACCGACCGCGTCTCGGTGATGCGGCGCGGCGAAATGGTTGCGACCTTCGACACGGCGAAGACCTCGCCGCCCGAGCTTGCCGACGCCATGGTCGGACGCAAGGTGATCCTCAAGATCGACAAGGGCGAGGCGCATCCGGGCCGGGTCGCGCTCGAAGCGCGCAACCTCGTCGTGCGCGACGACCGGGGCGTCGTGCGCGTCGACGGCGTGTCCTTCGTTTTGAGGGAAGGAGAGATCCTCGGCGTCGCCGGCGTCGCCGGCAACGGCCAGTCGGAGCTTCTCGAGGCGCTCGCTGGCATCCGTCCCTTGAGCGGCGGCGAAATTCTTATCGACGGCCAACCGCTTCCGGCCGCGGAGCACAATCCGCATGCGGAGCGCCTCATTGGCATCGGCCACGTGCCGGAGGACCGCCATCGCGTCGGCCTCGTCATGCCGTTCGAGGCCTGCGAGAGCGCCATGCTCGGCTTCCACTACGAGCCGGTCTACGGCAAGGGCCTGCTCTATGACCGCAAGGCGATCATCGCCGACGCCGAGCGCAAGATGGAAGCCTTCGACGTGAGGCCGCGCGCGCCGCTGCTCAAGACCGCCAACTTCTCCGGCGGCAACCAGCAGAAGCTGGTGCTGGCGCGCGAGATCGAGCGAAACCCGAGAATTCTGCTCGTCGGCCAGCCGACGCGAGGCGTCGACATCGGCGCGATCGAGTTCATTCACAAGCGCATCGTCGCCCAGCGCGACGCCGGCAAGGCGCTGCTGCTCGTTTCGGTCGAGCTCGACGAGATCTTCGCCCTTTCCGACCGGATCATCGTGCTCTGCGGCGGCCGCATCACCGGCGAGAGACGGCCTGAGGAGACAAACGCCCAGGACCTCGGCCTCCTGATGGCCGGGCGTCAGCGAGCGCGCCGCATGAGTTCGCCACTCAAGCCCCTGCCCCAGTGGGCCGACGTTGCGCTGATTCCGCTCATCAACGTCACGGCCGCTTTCGTCATTTCCGGTTTCGTCGTGCTGGCGATCGGCGAGAACCCGCTCGAAGCGGTGCAGATCCTGGTCACCGGCGCGCTCGGTGATCTCGAGGGCATCGGATTCACGCTGTTTTTTGCAACCAGTTTCATCTTTGCCGGGCTTTCGGTGGCGATCTGCTTCCACGCCGGCCTGTTCAACATCGGCACGGAGGGGCAGGCCTATATCGCCGGTCTCGGCGCGACGCTGGTGGCGCTGCACTTCGGCGTCCTGCCGGGTTACACGCTCGCCATCGCGGCCATCATCGGCGCGGCCGTGTTCGGCGCGGCTTTCGCCGCGATACCGGGCTATCTGCAGGCCTATCGCGACAGCCACATCGTCATCACGACGATCATGTTCAACTACATCGCCTCGGCGATCATGGGTTACCTGCTCGTCAAAGTGATGAGCAAGCCCGGGCAGATGAACGCCGAGACGGAGCCGTTCCGCGATACCGCCCTTGTGCCGCAGTTCCACGAGTTCCTCGCCCACTTTGGGATCACATGGCCGGTCACCCCCTTCAACCTGTCGTTCCTGCTTGCGCTCCTCTGTTGCTTGGGGTTCTGGCTGCTCATTTGGCGCACCCGACTCGGTTACGAGATCCGCACCGTCGGCGCCAACCCGACCGCGGCGGTCTACGGCGGCGTCTCGCCCGCCCGTGTGACCGTGATCACGACGCTCCTTTCGGGCGCGCTCGCCGGCGGCCTCGCCGTCAACGTCATCCTCGGCGACCAGCACCGGCTCATCCTCGACTTCGTCGGCGGCTTCGGCTTCGTCGGCATCGCGGTCGCGCTCATGGGCCGCGCCCATCCGGTCGGCATCATCCTCGCCGCGATCCTGTTCGGCATGCTCTATCAGGGCGGGGCCGAGCTCGCCTTCGAGAACCCGAAGATCAGCCGCGACATGATCGTTGTCATCCAGGGCCTCGTCGTGCTGTTCGCCGGCGCGCTCGAGCACATGTTCCGCCGCCCGGTGGCGACGTTGCTCGCGCGCCGCACGACGCAGCCGCCGATCTGAGGGCCGCGTCCATGGAAGCGTTCGACGCCTTCATCGTCGTCTTCGCCTCGGGGATGCGGCTCGCCATCCCGCTCATCCTCGCCTGTCTCGCGGGCCTTTGGTCGGAGCGCTCCGGCGTGGTCGACATCGGCCTCGAAGGCAAGATCCTCGTGGGAGCATTCGCCTCGGCCGCGGGGGCGACCTTCACCGGCAGCGCCTGGATCGGGCTGGCGCTCGGCGTCGCTGTCGACCATCGTCTTCTCGCTCATCCACGGCTACGCCTCGATCGACCAGCGCGCCAACCAGATCGTCTCCGGCACGGCGATCAACATGGTCGCCGACGGTCTGACCGCGCTGATCGGCAACGCCATCTGGCAGCAGGGCGGGCGCTCGCCGCAACTCCCGGCGCAGGCTCAGTTCCACGCCATCCAGTGGCCGTTCGAGCAGGAGATCGGCCGGATCCCGATCGTCGGATCGATCTACGATCGCCTGATCTCCGGCAACGACGTCATCACCTATGTCGCCTTCCTGATGGTCCCGTTGACCTATTGGGCGCTCTACAGCACCCGCTTCGGCTTGCGCCTGCGCGCGGTCGGGGAGAACCCGGCGGCGGTCGACACCGCCGGCATCTCGGTCCGGGCCCTGCGCTACAGCGCCGTCGTCATCTGCGGCGTCCTCGTCGGGCTCGCCGGCGTCTATCTCGCGCTCGGGCAGACCGGCTATTTCCAGCCGCACATGTCGGCGGGGCGCGGCTTCATCGCGCTCGCCGCGCTCGTCTTCGCCAAATGGCGGCCCTGGCCGGCGCTCGCGACCTGCCTCCTGTTCGGCTTTCTCGACGCGGTCGCGATCCGCCTGCAGGGCGTCGAACTCCCGGTCATCGGCCCGGTTCCGGTGCAGGCGATCGAGGCGCTGCCCTATGTCCTGACGGTCGTGCTGCTTGCCGGATTCATCGGCAAGGCGATCCCGCCGAGAGCTTCGGGGATTCCCTATGTCAAGGAGCGCTGAACCGCTCGAGGCCCTGTTCGCGGCGGCGAGGGCCGCACAGGCGAACGCCTACGCGCCCTATTCGCGCTTCAGGGTCGGCGCGGCGCTCAAGACCCCGGCCGGCGCGGTCTTCGCCGGCGGCAATGTCGAGAACGCCGCCTATCCCGAAGGGGTCTGCGCCGAGACGAGCGCCATCTCCGCCATGATGCAAGCGGGCGAGCGGCGCATCGCCGAGATTTGCGTCGTCGGCGACGGCGAGGCCCTGTGCACGCCCTGCGGCGGCTGCCGGCAGCGGATTCGCGAATTCGCCGACGCGGCGACCCTGGTCCATGTCGCCGGCCCCGAGGGCGTGCGCAGGACGTTCAAGCTGGCCGACCTTCTGCCGGAGTCGTTCGGCCCGGGGCATCTGCCGGCTTGAGCCGCTGCCATTGAGTGGCGGAGCCAGGAGCAGAGCATGAACCAGAGCGTGGATGCAGCGGTCGCTGCGCTGAAGGGCCAGGGGCTCGATTCCCTCCCTCCGCTTGGCGATCGTGCTCGGCTCCGGCCTCGGCCCCTTCGCCGACGAGGCGAGCGACGCGACGGCGGTCTCCTACGCCGACATTCCGGGCTTTCCCGTTCCGAGCGTCGAGGGCCACGCGGGGCGCCTTGTGGTCGGAGCGATCGAGGGTCGCAGCGGTCGCGCTCTTCCAGGGACGCGGCCATTACTACGAGCGCGGCGACGCCAACGCGATGCGCGTCGCGATCGAGACGTTCCGGCGGCTCGGCGGCGAGACGCTGCTCCTCACCAACGCCGCCGGCGGGCTCAACAAGGAATGGCGTGCCGCCGGCGCTGGTCGCGATCACCGACCACATCAACTTCGCCGGCGCCAATCCGCTGATCGGCTATTCGGGGCCCGACCGTTTCGTGCCGCTGACCCAGGCCTACGATCCGGGCCTCATCGCCGAGCTCCATGAGGCGGCGAGGGCGTCGGACATCGAGCTCCATGAGGGCGTCTACATGTGGTTCTCGGGTCCGAGCTTCGAGACGCCGGCCGAGATCCGCGCCGCCCGGGTGCTCGGGGCCGACCTCGTCGGCATGTCGACCGTGCCCGAAGTGATTCTCGCGCGCCGCGCGGGCCTTCGCTGCGCCGCCGTCTCGGTCGTCACCAATTACGCCGCGGGTCTTGCGGGCGGCGATCCGAGCCACGAGGAGACGCAGGAGGTCGCGGCCAGGGCCGCGGACCAGTTCAAGCGCCTGCTGCGCGGCTTCATCCGCGCTCGACCGGCCTGAAGCCATGAGCCTGCCGCAGGAGATCATCCGCGCCAAGCGCGACGGGCGGAGCGCTGAGCGAAGCCGAGATCGGCGAGTTCATCGCCGGCCTCACCAGCGGCGACGTCACCGAGGGGCAGGCCGCCGCCTTCGCCATGGCGGTGTTCTTCCGCGGCATGACCCTCGACGAGCGCGTCGCGCTCACCCGCGCCATGACCCGCTCCGGCGCGACGCTCGACTGGCGCGAGGCGAATCTTTCCGGCCCGATCCTCGACAAGCATTCGACCGGCGGCGTCGGCGACAACGTGTCGCTGATGCTGGCGCCGATGCTGGCGGCCTCCGGCGCCTTCGTGCCGATGATCTCCGGCCGCGGCCTCGGCCACACCGGCGGCACGCTCGACAAGCTCGATTCGATTCCGGGCTACGTCTCCCAGCCCGACCTCGCGCTCTTCCGGCGCGTGGTGAAGGAGGCGGGCTGCGCCATCATCGGCCAGACGGCCGATCTCGCCCCCGCCGACCGGCGCCTCTACGCCATCCGCGACGTGACCGCGACGGTCGAATCGGTCGCGCTCATCACCGCCTCGATCCTGTCGAAGAAGCTCGCCGCCGGGCTTCAGGGGCTCGTCATGGACGTGAAGACCGGCTCCGGCGCCTTCATGGCGACGCTCGAGGGCTCGCGCGAGCTCGCGGAGAGCATCGCGACCGTGGCCAGCGGCGCCGGGCTGCCGACCGTCTCGCTCATCACCGACATGAACGAGCCGCTCGCCAGCGCCGCCGGCAATGCGGTCGAAGTCCGCAACGCCGTCGACTATCTGACCGCAGCGAAGCGCGACCCGCGCCTGCACCGGGTCACGCTCGCGCTCGGCGCCGAACTCCTCGCGCTCTGCGGGCTCGCAAAGGACGTCGAGGCGGCCGCCGCAACGCTGCAACGCACGCTCGACTCGGGCGCGGCGGCGGAGCGGTTCGAGCGCATGGTCGCAGGCCTCGGCGGCCCGAAGGATTTTCTGTCCAAGGCCCATAGCGTTCTGCCCCGCGCGCCGGTCCTCCTCGACGCCATGCCGGAGCGGAGCGGCTTCGTCGTCGCCATCAACTCGCGCGCGGTCGGGCTTGCGGTGGTCGAGCTCGGCGGCGGACGGGCGCGCGCCGCCGACACGATCGACCCGTCGGTCGGCCTCACCGAACTTCAGCCGATCGGCGCGGAAGTCGGCCCGGACGCGCCGCTGGCGCGGGTTCATGCCCGGAGCGCCGACGAGGCCGAAGCCGCCGCGCGGCGGCTTCGCGCCGCCTATCGCCTCGGCGACGCGCCGCCGGCGCCGACCGATCCCGTCGTCGCCCGCATCGCCGCGTCCGCGTGAGCATTCTGCTCGCGGTTTCCGGCTGGGACGCCGCGCCCTGGCGCGCGCGGCTCGAGGCGCTGCTGCCCTCGCATCCGGTCGCGATCGCTCGGCGAGCCGTTCGACCGGGCCGCGATCCGCTATGCGCTGAGCTGGCGCCATCCGCCGGGCGCGCTCGCGGATCTGCCGAACCTCAAAGTCATCTTCTCGCTCGGCGCCGGCGTCGATCATCTCTTCGCCGATCCCGCTTTGCCGGACCGGCCGATCGTGCGCGTCGTCGATCCCGATCTGCGCGACCGGATGAGCGAATGGGTCGTCATGCATGCGCTGATCCATCTGCGCCAGCTCCGCCGCTACGAGCGCCAGCAGCGCGGAACGCGTCTGGGCGGACGACGACGATCAGCCGAAGGCCGGCGACGTCCAGGTCGGCGTGCTCGGCCTCGGCGTGCTCGGCATGGACGCGGCGGCGAAACTCAAGGCGCTCGGCTTCAAGGTCGCCGGCTGGAGCGCGACGCCGAAATCAGGGCACCGGCTTTCCCTGCTTCAGCGGCGCCGACGGCCTCGACGCCCTGCTGGCGCAAACCGACATGCTCGTCGTCCTGCTGCCGTTGACGCCGGAGACGCGGGGCATGCTCAACGCCTCGCTGTTCTCAAGGCTCAAGCAGGGCGGACCGCTCGGCGGCCCGGTGCTGATCAACGCCGGCCGCGGCGGCCTTCAGGTCGAGGCCGACATCCTCGCCGCGCTCGACTCCGGCGTCCTCAAAGGCGCCTCGCTCGACGTGTTCGAGCGCGAGCCGCTGCCGGCCTCCTCGCGCCTCTGGGCCCATCCGGCCGTCTATGTGAGCCCCCACAACGCCGCGATCTCCGCGCCCGACGCCATCGTCGCCGCCATCGCCCGCCAGATCGAGGCCTTCGAGCGCGGCGAGCCGCTGCGGAATGTGGTGGATCAACGTAGAGGGTATTGAGGCGAGGAAATCCCTCTCCCGTCGGGGAGAGCTATGGCATTCAGTAGCGTGCTGAAAGTTCTGCAAAATCGCTGAAGGCAAGAGGCGGTCATGGCAGGCTGGTGATGTCGAAGTCACCGATTCCCGATGAGGAACCCCGCCATGACCAAGAGTGAAGCTAGGCCAGCGATGGTCGCCGTCAACGAGCTTTTCGCCAGGAGCCCGGACGGGCTGCGCGAGATCGTGCGCGCGGTGATGCAGGAGATGCTGGAAGTCGAGATGACCGACGCGCTCGGGGCCGAGAAGGGCGCGCGCACGGCCGCCCGGCTCGGCTACCGCTCCGGCTACTACACCCGCACGCTCGTCACCCGGGTTGGCAAGCTCGAGTTGCGCGTGCCGCAGGATCGGGACGGCCGGTTCTCGACCGAGCTCTTCGAGCGCTATCAGCGCTCCGAACAGGCATTGGTGGCGACGTTGGCCGAGATGTACGTGCAGGGCGTTTCGACCCGCAAGGTCAAGGCGATCACCGAGGAGCTCTGCGGCCACGCCTTTTCGGCCTCCGCCGTCTCCGCCATCAACAAGCGCCTGGACGAAAGCCTCGACGCCTTCGCCACGCGCCCCCTTGCCGAGCCCTTCCCCTACCTCATCCTCGACGCGCGCTATGAAAAGGTGCGCGAGGGCGGCGTGGTCGCGAGCCAGGCCGTGCTGATTGCGGTCGGGATCGACTGGGACGGCCGTCGCCAGATCCTGGCCGTCGAAATGGCCAACCGCGAGAGCGGCTCCTCCTGGAAGGACTTCCTGCTCGGATTGCGCCGCCGCGGCCTCGACGGGGTCGAGTTCGTCGTCGCCGACGACCACGCCGGCCTTTGCGCCGCCATCCGCGAGGTTCTCCCGGAGGCCGCCGCCCAGAGGTGCTACGTGCACTTCCTCCGCAACGCCCTGGACCATCTCCCGCGCAAGGCCGACGACGACTGCCTGCAGGAGCTGCGCTGGCTCTATGACCGACGAAACGTCGAGGAGGCCCGACGCGATCTTGCCTCCTGGATCGCCAAATGGGGCGACCGTTATCAAAAGCTCGTCGATTGGGTCGAGGAAACGATCGAGGACACCTTCACCTTCTATCGCCTGCCGCGCCAGCATCATAAGCATCTCAAAAGCACAAACATGCTCGAACGCCTCAACGAGGAGATCAAGCGCCGAACCCATGTCGTGCGCATCTTCCCCAATGCCGAGGCCTGCCAGAGGCTGGTCCGCGCCTTAGCCGTCGAAACCCATGAAAACTGGCTCGAAGCCCACCGTTACCTCAACATGAACGACCTCAGGGAGCACAAGAAAACCTACCTCCGCAAAGCCGCCTAACCCAGCCAACCCATGACCGCCTTTTGCAGAACTTGACGCACTCAATCTGGCATTCGCACTTTTCGGCCGCGGCGGGCCCCCTTCTCCCCTCGCGCCCGCAAGGGGGGAAGGATACCGCCGGGCGGACTTGCCGAGCCTAAATCGACCTTCCGGTTATGCAGCCCTGAGCGCCGCGCTTGGCTGCGAGGCGCGATTGCTGTCACGATGATGCGCCCGGAGGCGGACATCGCAGAGCCGGGCGCCGGCCAAATGCGGGAGGACGCCCATGCAATATTTGCGTGCGGAAGGGATAGGCGGCTTGCGCGATCGCTCTTCACGGCCCCGTTCATCACATCCGCAATCAAGAGAAGGAAGATCAGAGACGGGAGCAGATAAATCTCTGGCGCTGACAGGCCGCCTTTGGGCGGCTCCAAATTCGAGGGGCCGCGTCAGCGACCCCTTCTGCCGCTTCGAGCGGCTCCAATCCTAAAGCCCCCGGCTTTGCCGGCGGATACTTACATTAAGACTAGACCTCGGCCACGGCCTTCGTCTTGCCCGCGCCGTTCGCTTTGCCGGCGCCGTTCGTCTTTCCTGCGCCATTCGACTTCGCCGGCTTCTCGTCAATCATCGCGATGAACCGCCGCATGAGCGGAGCGATCTCGTTGCGAAAACGGGAGCCGTTGAAGACGCCGTAATGGCCGACCTCCAGCTGCAGGTGATGCAGCTTCCTAGTCTCGGGAATGTTGACGCACAATTCGTTGGCCGCATAGGTCTGGCCGACGCCGGATATGTCGTCCTTCTCGCCCTCGACGGTGAGCAGCCCGCACTTGCGGATCGCCTTGAGATCGACCGGCTGGCCGCGATGCGCCATGTCGCCTTTCGGCAGGGCGTGACGCACGAACACCGTCTCGACCGTCTGCATGTAATAGGCGGCGTCGAGGTCCATCACCGCCATATATTCGTCGTAGAAGTCGCGGTGCTTCTCGGCCGAGTCGCCGTCGCCCGCCACGAGATGGTTGAACATCTCGAAATGCGCGTTGACGTGGCGGTCGAGATTCATCGCCATGAAGCCGGAAAGCTGGAGGAAGCCCGGATAGACTTCCCGGCCGAAGCCCGGATAGGGGAAGGGCACGGTTTGCAGGCAGTTGCGGCGGAACCATTCGACCCCGCGCCGCTCTGCGAGCTTGTTGACCTCGGTCGGGCTTCGGCGGGTGTCGATCGGTCCGCCCATGAGCGTCATGCTCGCGGGCGCGTCGGCGTCTCCGTCCGCCTCCATCAGAGCAACTGCGGCGAGCAGCGGCACCGAGGGCTGGCAAACACCGAGCGTATGCACGCCCGGCCCCAGATGGTGAAGCATCTCGCGCAGGTAGTCGATGTAGTCGTCGAGGTCGAAGGCGCCGACCGCCAGCGGAACCATGCGCGCGTCCGCCCAGTCGGTGATGTAGACGTCGTAATGCGGCAGGAACGCTTCGACCGTTCCGCGCAGCAGGGTCGCGTAATGCCCCGACATCGGGGCGACGATCAAAAGCTTCGGCTGGTCCTCCGCGTGCGGAAAATCAGGGCGGACGAAGCGCAGGAGATTGCAGAAGGGCCGGGTCCAGACGACGTCTTCGAGGATCGGATAGACGACGCCGTCGACCTCGATCTCGTCAAGCCCGAAGGTCGGCTTGCCGTATCGCCGGGTCATCCGCTCGAACAGTTCCGCGCCCGCCGAAATGTTCTTTCCGAGAGTCGTATTGGCGAGCGGGTTCCAGGGATTGCGGAAAGCAAAATGGGCCGCGTCGGACACGGCGCGCGCCGGCGCCAGAACCGCATGCGCCATTTCGTAAAACTGGTAGGAATAGCTTTGAAACATGCAAAGACCCGATGCTCACCGCACGGGCGCCAATTGCGCCTAGCATGTCAGATTAGCGGCCGAATGACTGCTTTTCAATCAAGCTTTAGGTCTAGTGCGTCCTTTTACCACAGTCAGGCTCAAGCGTTGCGCAATGCCCCCCGCCCGCCAGCGCGGCGTTGGCCGCGTTGGCGATCGCGGGTCGATCTGTGGTGGAAGTCGGCGACGAGGTCTCTCGCCGAGACGCATCAGACCTTGGCTTGGGCCTTCACCGGCACGCCGGCATCGGCCAGCATCGCGGCCAGTTCGCCGGACTGGAACATCTCGCGGGTGATGTCGCAGCCGCCGACGAACTCGCCCTTGATGTAGAGCTGCGGAATCGTCGGCCAGTTCGCATATTGCTTGACGCCCTCACGGATGTCCGCGTCCTCAAGCACGTTGACGCCGTGAACCGGCGCGCCGAGATAGTCCAGAATCTGAATCACCTGACCGGAGAACCCGCATTGCGGGAACTGAGGCGTCCCCTTCATGAAGAGAACAACCGGATTTTCCGAAATGACCTTCTCGATACGTTCACGGGCATTCGACATGGCGATCGGTCCTTTTCCGGAGCGGAGAGTCAAGGTCCCGCCCCTTCGCTACGCTGATATAAAGCGCAACCGCGCCCGGCCGCCAGCGGGCTGCGCGTCAAAAAAGAGTCAGCCGCCGGTTGCGCTCATATGGCGGCTGGACAGCCGGCGCCGCGGCTCTGGCGATGACGAAGTCGTGGCCCTTGGGCTTCCTCGCGATCGCCCCGCGGATGGCGGCGACCAGCGGTTCGTCGGATTCCGAGCGGCGCAGCGGCTCGCGCAGGTCCGCCGCGTCCTCCTGGCCGAGGCACATGTAGAGCGTGCCGGTGCAGGTGACGCGAACGCGGTTGCAGCTCTCGCAGAAATTATGGGTGAGCGGCGTGATGAAGCCGAGACGTCCGCCGGTCTCCTTCACGTCGTAGTAGCGGGCCGGGCCGCCGGTCGCGTAGGCCGACGGGGTGAGGGTAAGGCTGCGCTCGAGATCGCGCTTGAGCTCCGTCAGGGGCAGGAACTGGTCGGCGCGATCGCGCTCCATGGCGCCGAGCGGCATCACCTCGATGAAGGTGAGGTCGAAGCCGCGTCCGTGCGCCCAGTCGATCAGGCCGAGCGCTTCGGAATCGTTGAAGCCCTTCAGGGCGACCGCGTTGATCTTGACCTTGAGCCCCGCCTCGGCCGCGGCGTCGAGGCCCTTCAGCACCACGCCGAGATCGCCCCAGCGCGTCACGGCGCGGAACTTGGCCGGGTCGAGGCTGTCGAGCGAGACGTTGATCCTCCTGACGCCGCAATCCGCGAGTTCGCCGGCGAAGCGCGCGAGCTGCGAGCCGTTCGTCGTCAGCGTCACTTCGTCGAGCGCGCCGCTCGCGAGATGCCGCTTGAGGCCGCCGAACAGCGACATCACGTTGCGGCGCACCAGCGGCTCGCCGCCGGTGATCCGGATCTTGCGCGCGCCGAGGCCGACGAAGGCCGAGCACAGCCGATCCAGCTCCTCGAGCGACAGAACGTCGCGCTTGGGCAGGAAGTTCATGTCCTCCGACATGCAATAGACGCAGCGATAGTCGCACCGGTCGGTCACCGAGACGCGCACATAGGCGATCTTGCGGCCGAACGGATCGATCAGCGGAGGCGAGGCGGCGGGCGAATGCGCATTCATCCGCATCAACATAGATGCAGGATGGCGCTAAAGAAAGGCGCCCGCCGCTGACGGAGGCGGGCGGCGCCGGCGGTCTTCAGCGGGTGACGATGACCCGGGCGCCGACCTTGGCGCGGCTGTAGAGATCGACCACGTCGTCGTTGGTCATGCGGATGCAGCCGGACGACACCGCCTGGCCGATCGTGTCGGGCTCGTTCGAGCCGTGAATGCGGTAGAGCGTGCCGGCGATATACATCGCACGCGCGCCGAGCGGATTGTCGATGCCGCCTTCCATATGACGCGGAAGGTCAGGACGGCGCCTGAGCATCTGCGCCGGCGGCGTCCAGTCGGGCCACTCGCGCTTGTTGGCGATATGGCGTGACGCCCGCCCAGGTGAAGCCGGGGCGTCCGACGCCGACGCCATAGCGGAGCGCCTGATGGTCCGGCAGGACGTAATAGAGCCGCCGCTCGCCGGTGCGGACGATGATCGTTCCGGGCGCTTCGTTGCCGTAGAACGAAACCGTCTCGCGCGGAATCGGCTGACGCGACCGGCTGCAGCTGCGAATCGAGAGCGTTGGCGAACACCGGCGCCGTGCCGGCGCTTAAGGCAAGCCCCGCCAGGACGGCGGCGCTGAATAGGATGCGGCGCATGGATTCCCTCTTGAAGTCAGTCCCCGAACACATGAAGAACGCCAGCGCGCGGAGGCACTATTCCCGCCGCGCCGCCATGCGTCCGTCCCCGATTATGGCGAAGGGAAGGCGGCCGCGCAACGTTTCCGGGTCCGATTCGGCCAGAATCCGTCATTTGAGTTAAATTGCTGCAAACGTGCGGCAAAAGAAACTCCGCGGCGCGAGCGGCACTTCCTCCGCGGGCGCGCCGGTCAGAGTCGGCGGCCGGAGTCGTCGAACACGTGAATGTCCTCGGCCGGCGCCGAGAAGGTTGCGGCCGCGCCCGGGGAGGGCGTGTCGCGGCCCGCGGATTTCGGCGATCATCAGCTTGTCGTCGGCGCGCCGAACATGGGCGTAGGATGATTCGCCGAGCCGCTCGACCAGCTCGACAATTCCCGTCACGGTGAAGCCGCCCTGAGCGCCGGAGCCGAGATGTTCGGGCCGGACGCCGAGGGTCAGCTTGGCGCCCGGGGTCAGCCCGGCCGCCGGCAGGATGACGGGGCCGATCGCGTCGCCCTTGACCCGCGCCCGCCCGCCCTCGACTCCCTCGACGACGGCCGGAAAGAAATTCATCGCCGGCGAGCCGATGAAGCCGGCGACGAAGAGGTTCGCGGGCGTGTAGTAGAGTTCGAGCGGCTTGCCGACCTGCTCGATCCGGCCCTGGTTCATCACCACGATGCGGTCGGCGAGCGTCATCGCCTCGATCTGGTCATGGGTCACATAGACCATCGTCGCGGTCAGCAGCCGGTGCAGGCGCGCGATCTCGACTCGGGTCGACACGCGCAGCGCCGCGTCGAGATTCGACAGCGGCTCGTCGAACAGGAACACGTCGGGCTCGCGCACGATCGCGCGGCCGATCGCGACCCGCTGGCGCTGGCCGCCGGAGAGATCGCGCGGATAGCGGCCGAGCAGCTCGTCGAGCCGCAGCATGCGCGCGGCCTCGGCGACGCGGCGGTCGCGCTCGGCCGGCGCGACGCCGGTGAACTTGAGGCCGAAGGTCATGTTCTTGCGCACGTCCATATGCGGATAGAGCGCGTAGGACTGGAACACCATGGCGATCTTGCGCTCGGCCGGCGCGAGCGCGTTGACGAGCCGGTCGCCGATATAGATGTCGCCCGAGGTCGGCGCGTCGAGTCCCGCGATCATCCTGAGAAGCGTCGACTTGCCGCAGCCGGACGGGCCGACCAGCACCAGGAATTCGCCGTCCTTGATGTCGAGATCGATGTCGGCGAGCACCTGCGCGGAGCCGTAGCTCTTGTTGATGTTCTTGATGTGAAGTCCGGCCATGGGCGAGCGCGCCTATTTGACCGCGCCGGCGGTGAGGCCGCTGATCAGTTGGCGCGAGAAGATGACATAGATCGCGACGACCGGCAGGATCGCCATCGACAGCGCCGCCAGCACCGAGTTCCAGTCGGTGATGTACTGCCCGAGGAACTGCTGCACGCCGAGCGTGATCGTGTGGGTCGAGTCGGACGACGTGAGGATCAGCGGGAACCACAGGTCGTTCCAGATCGGCACGATGGTGAAGACGGCGACGGTCGCGATCGCCGGCCGCAGCAGCGGCGCGATCACCTCGAAGAAGATGCGCGTCTCCGGCACGCCGTCGCAGCGCGCGGCGTCGCGCAGGTCCTTCGGGATCTGCTGGACGAATTCGCTCAGGATGAAGATCGCACATCGGCAGCCCTTGCGCGATATAGACGAGGATCAGCGCGGTCAGCGTGTCGTTGAGGCCGGCCTCGCGCATCATCTTGAGGATCGCGACCGAGCCGAGCCGGATCGGCACCATGATGCCGATCGACAGGAAGAGCGCGAGCGCGGTCGAGCCGCGGAACCGGTATTCGGTCAGCGCCCAGGCCGCCATCGCGCCGAACAGCAGCACGAGCACCATGCTGACGAGCGTGACGATCAGCGAGTTCATGAAATAGGTCCCGATATGCGAGGCGCTGAACACCTTGTTGTAGCCGATCGAGCGAGAAGGTCGTCGGCGTTCGGCGGCGCGAGCGGCGCGCCGAAGATGGCCTTGCGCGCCTTGAACGAGTTCATCACCACGAGCAGGATCGGCCCGATCGCGAGCAGCGCTAGTAGGCGATCAGGATCGACGTGGACGCCGAGCGACCTGCGCGCGCTGCTTGAACATGGCGCCCCCTAGAACGCGTAGCGCCGCATGCGGCGCTGGATGACGAACAGGTAGAAGCAGACGCCGACGAGGATGATGAAGAACATCACCGTCGCGACCGCCGCGCCCATGGTCGGATTGCCGAGCTGCAGCTGGAAGCCGAAGAAGGTGCGGTAGAAGAAGGTGCCGAGAATGTCGGAGGCGAAGTTCGGCCCGGCGAGCGCGCCCTTGACCGAGTAGATGAGGTCGAAGGCGTTGAAATTGCCGACGAAGGTCAGGATCGAGACGAGGCCGATGGTCGGCAGCACCAGCGGCAGCTTGATGTGCCAGAAGATGCGGAACTGGCCGAGGCCGTCGACGCGGGCGGCGTCGACGAGCTCCTCGGGAATGTTGAGCAGCGCCGCATAGATCAGCATCATCGGGATGCCGACGAACTGCCAGACCGAGATCAGCGCAAGCGTCACCAGCGCGGTCGAGGGCAGGCCGAGCCAGGGCGCGAACCAGCTTCCGAGGCCCACCGCCTTCAGCGCGCCTTCGGCGACGCCCCAGAGCGGCGACAGGATCAGGTTCCAGGAGAAGCCGACGATGACGACCGACAGCATGGTCGGCAGGAAGATGATGCGTGCGATAGAGCGACTTGAGCTTGAGGCCCGGCAGGCTCAGGAGCCCCGCGAGCGCGATGCCGATCGGGTTCTGCACCGCCATGTGGACGGCGAAGAAGACCAGGTTGTTCCAGGCCGCGTTCCAGAACGGCTTCGACCAGACGGCGTCGGTGAGCAGCGTGACGAAATTGGCGAGCCCGACGAAGGAATATGCGCCCGCGCTGTCGGTCGTGTAGGTCGCGAGCCCCATCGTCGCGATCAGCGGATAGATCGAGAAGAGCGTGTAGATCGCGACCGCCGGCCCGAGAAACAGCGCCATCAGCGCCGAGGAAGCGTCCGCGCGGCATCGAGGCGACGACTTGGGACAGTGGTTCGGCCATCGTTCGTTTCGCCGAAAAGAGGTCTTGCCCGAACCTCGCGGGCCGCAGCCTCGCCGTCAAGCGGGCCTAGGCCGCGCTCTGTAGGGCGGGGTCGCTAACCCCGCCCCCGGCGCGCTCGACGAGCGCGCCTTACAGGGCGCCGGTTCGAACCGTCACTTCGCGGCCGGCCACTTGTCGACGTCGGCCTGCACCTGCTTGCCGGCGGCGTCCGGGGTCAGCGTGCCGTTGATGACCTGCGCCGAGACGTTCCAAAGCTCGTTCTCGAGGTTCGGCGTGCCGCGGTTCAGAATCTGGTAGGAGTTGCGGATCGTCGACTTGCAGTCCTTGCGCCAGCCGACCATCTCGGCCGCGAGCGGATCCTTGATCGTGACCGGCGCCTTGCTCAGCGGGAAGAAGCCCGGCAGCGCGTTGGCGTAGAGTTCCGCGAATTCCGGCGTCGCCAGCCATTCGAGGAATTTCTTGGCGTCCTCCTTGTTCTTCGACGCCGCGTTCACGCCCATGCCGATGTCGGTGTGGTCGGAGATGTAGCAGTCGTGTCGCCTTCTGGCAGCGGCGGCGGGAAGGCACCGATCGGGAACTGCGCGTCCTTGCGGAAGGTCGAGATGTCCCACGAGCCGGCGGGATAGATCGCGGCCTTGCCGAGCGAGAACAGGTTCTGGCTGTCGGGATATTTCTGCGCCTGGAAGCCGTTGCCCATGTAGGGCGCCCAGGAGGCGAGCTCCTTGAACACCGCGACATATTGCGGGTCGGTGAACTTCTCCTTGCGCGCGATCAGCGCCTGCCGTCCCGCCTCGCCTTTCCAGTAGTCGGGGCCGATGTTCTGGAAGCCCATGGTCGCCGCCTCCCACTGGTCGGCGGTGCCCATGTCGATCGGCGTGTAGGTTCCGTCCTTCTTGAGCTTGTCGAGAATGTCGTGGAACTCGGCCATCGTCTTCGGCGGCTTGGCGCCGATCTTCTTGAAGGCGTCCTCGTTGTAGATGAAGCCGTGGATGACCGAGGCCATCGGCACGCAGAAGGTCGTCTTGCCGTCGTCGGTCGACCAGGCGGCCTTGGCGACGTCGGGGAAGTTGTCGAGTCCCTTGAGGTCGTTGAGGCCGTCGAGCTGGTGCTTCTGGTAGAGCTGGAGCGAGGAGTCGAACGGCCGGCAGGTGATGAGGTCGCCGGCGGTGCCGCCGTCGAGCTTGGCGTTCAGCGCCGCGTTGTAGTCCGCCGGCTGGGTGGCCGAGAACTCGACCTTGATGTCGGGATAGTGCTTCTGGAAGGCGGGGATGATCGTGTTGTTCCAGATGTCGGCGTCGTCGTTGCGCCAGCTCTCGATCTTGAGCGAGCCGGCCTGAGCCGCCGCGAGCCCGGTAAAGAGCGCAGCCAGGGCGACGCCGCCGCGCATCCATGCGATACTTTTGTTCATCCTATCCTCCTGATCAGACGGGCCTCATGCCCGCGCTTGCGTTGACGTTCGTACTTGCGCCCGAAGGCGCGACAGCGATTCGGCGAGGCCGCCGCCGCATTCGGTGAGAAGTCTCCGGGCTGCCGCCGCGTCGAGCGGCCCGGCTGCAACGACGACTGCCGTCGCAACCTCGCTGCCGGCTTCAACGAGCGCGGCCTCCGCGGCCTCGCCGCCGACACCAGCCAGGCGCTCGACGATGGTCCTTGCGCGGACCTTCAGCTTGGCGTTCTCGGGGCGCACGTTAATCATCAGGCCGTCGTAGACAAGCCCGAGTTCGGCCGCGGCGAGAGTCGAAATGACGCCGAGCGCCGCTTTCTGCGCCGTTCCCGCCGCAAGCCGGGTCGAGCCTTCGACGGCTTCCGCGCCGGTGTCGAAGACGGCGGCGACATCGGCGACGGCGGCGAGCGGCGAGCCCAGGCGGCAGACGATCGCGACAACGCCGGCGCGCTTCTCCTTCGCGCGGCGCGCCGCAGCGAGGGTGAACGGCGTCGCGCCGCTCGCCGACACGGCGATCACGATGTCGTCGGGTCCGAGCGACAGCGCCTCGATGGCCTGAACGGCGGCGCGAGCGTCGTCTTCGCCGGAGCTGTCGATCGTGAAGCGTCGTTCGCCTTCGGGGGTGACGAAACGGATACGGTCGGCGTCGAGGCCGAAAGTGCCGGGCAATTCGAGCCCGTCCTGCATCGCAAGCAGGCCCGAGGATCCTGCGCCGAGATAGACAAGACGCCCCCCGCCGCCGAGCGCGGCGGCGACAAGTTTCGCCGCGCCTTCGAGCGCCACGCCTGCAGCGGCAACCCGCTCGATGGCTCGCCGTTGGCCGGCGATGAGCGCGGCGAGCAGCGGCTGGCCCCCCCTCCTCGTGCTGTCTGCGGACTGGCGCTCAGTCGCCGGCAACGCATTCTCCCGATCCCGGAGCCATACCAGTTGAGGCCCTCTTGTGTTTCATTATGGGCCAAGTGTATACCACTTGTCTAGCGGTCTCAGCGAGGTCGGAGACGAAAATGGAGGGGCGCCGGGCGGGCGGAGCCGAACGCATGCCGCTCTTCGAAAGCGTCGGCCAAGCGCTGAAGCGCGAGATCGCCAGCGGCCGCTTCGCGGTGGCGGACGTGCTGCCCGGCGAGCGGGAATTGTCGGACATGCTGGAGGTGTCGCGCACGACCTTGCGGCGCGCGATCGCCGCCCTCGTCGAGGAAGGCGTGCTCGTCCATCGCCATGGCGCGGGCACCGTTCGTGCGGCGCAGCCCCCCGCATGTCGAGCAGCCGCTCTCGCGCCTGACCAGCTTCACCGAGGACATGCGGCTTCGGGGGCTGATCGCCTCGTCGCGGGTCATCGAGCGCGGGAACGTTCCTGCCGACGCCCGAGGAATCGATGATGCTCGATATCGCCTCAGCGAGACGGTGTTTCGCCTCGCCCGGCTGCGGCTCGCCGACGGCGTGCCGATGGCGATCGAGCGCGCCACGGTGCCGCTTCGCTTCCTCGGCGGCGAGGAGCCGGTCGCGGATTCGCTCTACGCCGCGCTCGCAAACGGCCGGCTTCCGGCCGGTGCGCGCGCTTCAGCGCCTGCGCGCGGTGGTGATCGGGGCGTCCGAGGCGGCGATGCTCGAGATCGCGGAGGGCTCGCCCGCGCTCGACATCCACCGCGTCGCCTATGTCGCCGACGGCCGGCGGGTCGAATTCACCCGCTCGTTCTATCGGTCGGACACCTACGATTTCGTGGCTGAACTGACGCTGCCGTCGAACGCGCGCGCGCGGGCGGAGGAGACTGCTCCGATGACCGAAACCTTCATGGCCGCGGAGATCGCCGAGGCCGGCGCCGCTGTGCGACGCCAGCTCGCCGCCAACGCGCAGCGCGACGCACGAACTCGCGGCAAGGCTGCGCGCGAAACGACGCCTCCTTCGTCGTGACGATCGCCCGCGGAAGCTCGGATCATGCGGCGCTCTTTCTCAAGTATGTGGTCGAGATCAGACTCGGGCTCGCCTGCGCCTCGCTCGGACCCTCGATCGCTTCGCTCTATCGCGCGCCGCATGCGTCTCGGCGGCGCGGTCGCCGTGGCCATTTCCCAGTCGGGCCGCAGCCCCGATATCGTCGCGATGCAGCGCGCCGCGAAGCGAGGCGGCGCGACGACGGTCGCGCTGGTCAACGACGCGCGCTCGCCGGTCGCGCGCGAGGCGGACGCGCTCCTGCCGCTGCTACGCGGGCGAAGAGCGCTCCGTCGCCGCGACCAAGTCGATGATCGCCTCGCTCGTCGCCGGCGTCTCGCTGGTCGCGCATTGGGCCGAGGACGCGGCGCTTGCCGCGGCGCTCGACCGGCTGCCGTCGATCCTCGACGCCTCGTCCGCCGCCCCGCCGGATGCGGCCGTCGAGACGCTGGCGCGAGGCCTCGTCGCTGTTCGTGATCGGCCGCGGGCGCGACCTACGCGGTCGCCGCCGAGGCCGCGCTCAAGCTCAAGGAGACCTCGGCGATCCACGCCGAGGCGTTCTCGTCGGCCGAAGTGCTGCATGGACCGGCCGGCGTCATCGGCCTGGGCTTCCCGGTCCTCGGCTTCGCGCCGGCCGACGCCGCGCGCGAGGGCTTCTTCGACACCGTCGACCGCCTCGCGTCCTTCGGCGCCGCCCCGCTCGTCGTCGACGTCGCGCCGCATCCGCGCTGGCCGACGCTGGTCGCGCCTGACGGGGGCCATCCGCTGCTCACGCCGATCGCCGCCCTGCACGCCTTCTATCGCCTGGCCGAGGCGGTCGCGCGCCGCCGCGGCCGCGACCCCGACCAGCCGCCGCATCTGATGAAGGTGACGCGCACGGTGTAGGCGCGCGCTATCCTCCCCCGCGAAGCGGGAGAGGAAAAACCTGCGCGTTTGACCTACTGGCCGCCTGCCTGCACTTTCTTCACATAGGCTTCGACGGCGTCGACGACTTTCGTGTCCGGGTTCGCCTTGCAATACTCGATGACCTGGTGGATGCCTTCTTTCGTACGGGCGACGTTGATGGCGTGCCGCTTCATGTGGCCGTTGAACCATCCGCTGTACCAGACCCCGAGAAAATTGGCGTCGTCCTGGGTCGTGTTGGCAAGCTGCGCGCAGGTCAACGCCCTGACATTGAGATAGCCTTTTTCATCCGCGTAAGTCTTCAAATCGACCTGGGCCTGAGATGCTGAAGCCGACGCGGCCAGAGTCCCCGACGCGAGAAGCGCAACACGCCAGTCCGCGCGCCGGAGCGCAGCAAAGAGTTTGGCGCAAGTCGTGATAGAGGTGTGCATGTCTTTCCTTCTTTCCAAAAATTGAAACTCGTCATTGCGAGCGAAGCGAAGCAATCCAGAGGATCGTAGAGCAGCGGCCAATAGCGCGACGATTATTTTTCGTCGATGACCTTGATGCCGGCTTCCTTGCGCATTTGCTTGATGTTGATGTCCATCGCCGTGATGACCTTCTTGTCCTGGTGGGCCTTGCAATAGACGATGACCCGATGCTCCAGCTCCTTGGCGCGATCGACCTTCATCTTGCTGTAGTCCGCGAGGCCGTTGTACCAGCCGCTGTACCAGACGGTCAGGAAGTCCGCGTCTTCCTGCCAGGTCCCAGCCAGCTGCTTGCAGGTCAGCTTCTGAACGTCGATATTCCCGTTGGCGTCGGCATAGGCGGTCAGGTCGGTCTGCGCTTGCGCCGCGCCGGCGCAAATCATGGTCGCGCAAAACGGAATTACGAATTTCATCTCTTGAGCTCCAAGCTTGGGCGTTCGCGCCCGTCGACTGTGTTGCAAGGCGATCGACGCCGCTTCGAGCGCACGGAATCCCCCCACACCGCCTGACCGAGCGAACCCGCCGCCAAATCAGGTCGGTCCGCCTCCTTACGCGAAAGGCGGGAGCAGGACAAACGGCTGGTTCAATGCGTTCGGCGCAATAGCGCCATCCGCCCGCGACGCGACGCGCTTCTCGTCCTCAACGCGACGGGTCGATCATGCTGGTCGCCCGTCGACGCGCGCTGGGCCAGCATCCCGGCTAGGCGTCAGGACCAACGGCGGGCCCCAAGCTTGGAAGCTTCTTGGCGGCCCTTCCGGAAAACCGACGTTTTCTTGCCAAACAGCCAGGTCTGTGGTTTAATCGAAGTGCGCCAGACGCCGCCGCTGGCGCGGGTGACGCGCGCTTGTCCGAACCCGCCCCGAACGGCGGCGCCGTGGCGAAGCCGATCGCTGAAAGTATCAGAATTTCGCGTCTAAGCCATTGGAAAGACTCAAAACACGATCGCATTTGCCGGTCTGCTAAAGCCGCACGACCTCGCCGGTCCGCATGCTTTCGTCGGCGGCGAAGACAATGCGCAGCGAATTGATCGCGTCGGCCCAATGATCTCTGAGGTCGACCTCTCCGCGGATCGCCTTGAGAAAGAGCCGCTGCTCGCGCTCGCAGAGCTCCTGGTGCCCGGGCTCGTCCTCGGTCGATTCGATCGTGTCGGGCATAGCGAAGGCGCCGGCCGCGTCGAGCTTGGCGTGATGGATGCGCAACGCATTGGTTTTGGTGTGCGCGTCGTGGTCGGACGATTTGACGCCCGCGCCTGCGGCTTCTTTGGCGACAATCGACACCGAGCCCTTCGGCCCGATCATGTCCTTCACGAAGAAGGCGGTCTCGCTCATCATCGGGCCCCAGCCGGCCTCGTACCAGCCGACCGAGCCGTCGTCGAAGACGATGTGGAGATGGCCGTAGTTGACCATCGTCGGCGCGATCTCGCCGGTGAGCCGCGCGCCGACCGCATGCACGGCGACGGGCTTCGACCGCGTCGCCTGGCACATGACGTCGACATAATGGACGCCACAGTCGACGATCGGCGAGGTCGAACGCATGAGCGCCTTGTGCACCTCCCAGAACGAGCCCGACGACTGCTGGTTGAGGTTCATGCGCATGACGAGCGGCTTGCCGAGCGTGCGCCCGATCTCGACGAAGCGCGTCCACGACGGATGAACCCGCAGGATATAGCCGACGAGCAGCGCCCTGTTCGCCTTGCGCGCGGCGGCGACGATCGCTTCCGCCGCTTCGAGATTGTCGGCGAGCGGCTTCTCGCAGAAGACGTGCGCGCCCGCCGCGAGCGCCGCAAGCGCCATCGGCGCGTGATGCTCGGTATAGGCGCAAATCGCGACCGCGTCGGGCTTCAGGACGCTGAGCGCCTCGCCGAGATGCTCGAAGCGCGGCAGTCCCGGGAACTCTTCCTCGAGATCCTTTCGTCCGGCGGCGTTGCGCGTGCAGAGGCCCACGAGCTCGAAACCGTCGATGCTCTTATAGGCGCGGGCGTGGCTCGTCCCCATCGTGCCGAGGCCGACGACAAGCACGCGCTGGCGCCTGGCTTCGCCTGGTTTTGCTCTCTCGGTCACGGAATTCTGCTCCTGCTCGCGGCCTCCGTGGCGCCCGGGCGGGCGCCCTGGGTCAGCCCATACACTCGTTGCTCAGCGTCGCGATCAACTCCGCCAAGTCAGGCGCGGCATCATAGTGCAGCCCCTCAGGCGAAATTAAGTCCCACGCCGCTTTCGACGCGACACAGAGATGGACCACGATTTCGAGTTCGCCGCCATTCTCAAGGAGGCCTGCCGGGACCCAGACATAAGGCAAGTTCCGAAGAGGATTTGGAAGGGGCGACCCACAACGCGAGCAAAAGTCAGAGCGAAAACCGGTGTCCTTGTTCCAGGAAGAGATGAACTCAGCACCGCTCAGCCAACGAAATCTCTCGGCAGAAATGATCGCTGCGGCATTGGATGAGGATCCAGATTGCCTGCCGCATAGCGAGCAATGACATT
>CAVZJZ010000030.1:0-60368 GCA_963775665.1 uncultured Alphaproteobacteria bacterium
GGTGGACTGCGTGGCGGGCTGCCCGCGTCCGGGAGACGGGCTCTGGGCCGGGACCGGCATAAACCCTGGGGACGCACGAGCGCACTCGCACGCACGTTCCAAATCCGGCGGCGACGCTAGAACATGAGTGTCGAGGCGGCGAGGTGATTGTGTCGGAAGCCGCAGCGAAAGATGCCGAAACAGGAATCGACGCTGCGCCAGAAGAGGTCGCCTGCGCAAGAAGGCGGTTCGAGAGGGAGAACCTCTCGATGATCGGACTCCGCTTCAAGAGCGACCGCTCAGTTCCAGACGCGCGCTTCGAGACTTATCGGCGGGAGTTTGGAGACAAGTTCGAGGCGATTGAACTCGAAGATGCCCCCGCCGCCCTGTTGCTCGACCGCGCTGGATGGCACCCACTGCCAAGCCCGACGTGCCAAGCAACATCACCCCGATCTTCCTGCCGTCCCGCGCGGCGGGAGCTGAACCATCTGGCAGTTCCTGCGCGGCAACTGACTCTCAATCCTCGTCTTCGAAACCTACGATGTCATCATGACGGCCGCGTCGGCGAACTGATGGATCGTCGTCGCCCTCGCTCCCGTTGATTGGGCGACGCTGGCGGCGACGACACCGGGGCCTGGGACCTCGGGCCGCCTCGCGCTCACGCGAGCAGGAAGTCGCGCACGGTGCCGATCTGGTCCTCCTCCAAGAGCGCTGGCGCGTGGCCGACGCCCGGGACCTCGATAAGCTTGGCCTTCGGACCCCGCCGGGTCATCGCCTCGGCGGTTTCGCGCGTGACGAGATCTGACTGCGCGCCGCGCAGAAGCAACGTCGGACATTGGATCGCGTCCCATGTCGGCCAGATATCGAAATCCTCGAGCGGCCCGGCCGGGAACGCCTCGCCAATGCGCGGATCGTAGGCGAAGCTCCAGCCGCCGTCTGGCTTTTCGCGCGCGCTGTCGCGGGCCATCTTTCGCCATTGCGCGTCCGTTAGCGGGCCGAATGCGGCGTAGGCTGCGCGCAGCGTCGTCTCGAGCGCCTCAAGCGAGGGAAACGTCGGGTCACGCCCGACATAATCCCGGATGCGCTCGAGCCCGACCTTCGACAGAAACGGGCCGATGTCGTTGAGCACGAGCTTGCGGATCGGATTGCCCGGCTGCGCCGCCAGCATCATGCCGACCAGGCCGCCCATCGACGTGCCAACCCAGTCGACTTTGTCGACGTCGAGCCGCGCGATGAGCGCCACTGCGTCGGCAACGTAGGTCGAATAATTGTACTCCGCCGCAAGCTTCAGGTTTCCGCTACGCCCGCGTCCGGGCATGTCGGGGCAGATCACCCGGTAGCGCGCCGAAAGGGCCTGGGCGAGAGCATCGAAATCCTTGCCGTTGCGCGTCAGACCATGGACGCAGACGAGCGTTGGCGCATCAGCCGACCCAAGCCAATCGCTGTAGACGATCCGGTGAAAGCCTGACGGGCCTAGAGAGGAGAGATGGCGTTCGATCATTGGACGTCAAACCTTGGGCTGCAGAACGGCTAGCGGCGAGGCCATCGTCTGTCTACTGCGATGGCGGCCGTCCGGCGGTTTCGGCATGCTGACTGCCCGTGCACGAACTTGCGAAAACTAGCACAATGCCAGAACGCATCAAATCGTGATCCGCTCGGTAGCGAGGCAGCACGTCTACGCCAAGATGGAGGGTGCGAAGGCTCGTCTTGTGGCGCAAAGGTCCCGCGGACGAGCTGTCGAACTCGTCGTTCGCCAGCCAAGCTCCCGGCGCCCAAATGAACGAAGCCGCGAACCCGCTTTACTCTTGGTCGCCTGAGCAAGCGCAGCCAAGTGTCTCAAAACCGTGCCGCACAACAAGACGCGACAGTCGTTGGGGCGGCACGCCTCCAGAATGCGCGCGCATTTCGCTCACCACACGCGCAGCTGCCGCTCGCGGAGCGCCATCCACGCTACGTTAACGAGGTCTTGCCAAGTTGATGTAAGTCCGCATCGAAGGGCATCGACCTTGGAAACCGACCTCTATCCACCGATAAAGCGCCATCTGGAGAGGCTCGGCCTGGAGGTCAAGGGCGAGGTGTGCGGCTGCGATCTCGTCGCCCTTTCCGATGGCTCACCCGAACTCGTCGTGATCGGCGAGATGAAGCAAAGCTTCACGCTCGAATTGGTGCTTCAGGCGGTTGATCGCACATCCGCCTGCGACGAGGTCTGGCTCGCCGTCCGCGCCTCCAAGCGGGGGCGCGGGCGGGAGAACGATCGCGCGCGTGAAGAAGCTCTGTCGATTCCTGGGCTTCGGCCTTCTCGCCGTCACCGCCGACGGCCGGGTCGACGTCGTGGCGGAGCCAGCGCCATGGAAGCCGAGGCGCGACGCCAAACGGCGTTCGCGCATCGTCGAGGAGCATCGTCGCCGCAAGGGGGATCCCGTCGTGGGCGGTTCGACCCGGACGCCCCAAATGACCGCCTATCGTCAGCAGGCGCTCGCCGTGGCCCACGCGCTTGCCGGCACGCCATGTCGCCCGCGCGACCTTCGGACACTTGCTCCGGACGCCGCCAAAATCCTTCAGGGCAATGTCTACGGTTGGTTCGAGCGGATCGAACGGGGGCTTTACGGGCTGACCTCGTCCGGTCGCGTCGCCCTCGTCACATGGGCCGACCATGTTTCCGCCGACGCTGGCGCCGGTTTTGGCGGAGCGCCAACTCCTGGGACGTATGGCGTCACAAAGCGCCCCGCCTGCATGAACGGAGTCAATAGCTGATAGTGCCGGTCGACGCTGGCCCCCTCGCCGAAACATCCGCGCTCCGCTGAGGGGCCGAGCGACCGGTAGTTGCATCTTTCGCCGCAACCTTTTGGACAGCGGGAGGTCCACCATCGGGGCGGCCTCGCGGGACGCCGCCGAGACCCCGGGCCGCGATGGTGCGTTTGTGGCCATCTGCACTAACAGCCCATCCTCGCGCCACGGACGGCCTGTGTCGGTAGAGTAGGAGTGTGGCGCGGTGGCTTTAGGTCGGGCATGTCTGCGTGCCGCCGCTTTCGCGTGGCGGTGCCTAATAAGTGGCTCGACCATGGCTCCGTTTCCACACGGCCGACATAGACGTCACTGCCCATGACGGCGGCGGCGCTAGCATAGAAATGCCCGCTCATGGCTAGCCCCAAACAAACGAAACGACTGCTCCACTGCCGTCGAGGATCATTCCCTTCGCGATATTGTGTGGAGCATCGCTTTCAAGCGAAGCATCCAATTCGGCCGGGTCGATTGAAAACATCGATGAAACCAGTTCAACCGCTTGCGCCGGTGATCGCTCTAAAGTCAAGAAGACCTCTTTGGAACTCCGATCCCAAACTCGATATAAATTCACATCGCTCTCCCGTATTGCTACAGACGCGAAAGGCGCGAACGTTCAATTAGAAATTTCGATTACGTTGTTACTGCGCAACCAAGTAGAGCCGAGACGCTTCGCCAGCCTTCGCCCCGCATCTCATCGTGGTTGCCAACATCGCGACAAGGATGCCCCTCAATCGGATAATACCCTGAACCGAGCACGAACCTGATCCGTAGCGCCGGCATTGTCGATCGCACTATTTGGTCCTGGCTCGCTAGAAAATCCGCGGCCTCGCGCGGTCGGCCTTCAGTCCGTTATTCGAAACCTGAGAGTCATTCGGTCGGACGCCGTGACGCCGATTATCGAAACGCGTAGGAATTGGCGCTGCTTCGGAGCGCCGCGATGTACTCGCCGAATTTCCTCGACGGTTTCGACCGGCTCGTCGCATTCGACGCGGAGACGACTGGCAAGCATACACCAGACGCCGAGTTCATTCGCAAGCAGCCCTTTGCCTGGAGAGCCCCTGGTATCATCATCGAAGTCGGTTTCGTGGAAATGTTGCGCGAAGGCGAGGGCTGGCGCAAGGGCGAGACGTGGCGATCCAGGGTCAACCCGGATGGGCCAATCGACCCCGAGGCTATCAGGATCCACAGGATTCGGCCCGCCGATCTCAAGAACGCACCGCCGCAAATCGCGGCGTTGGCGGGTCGCCCTCCAGGATGCGGCGTCGGTTGCCGGCCTCTTGATTACGACCGAGGCCATGGTCACTGATAGGCCGAAGAAAGACGCGCCACCCGCGATGCCAGGCGGTGGCATGGGCGGGATGGACTACTGACAATTGAAACACGGCGACAGGCTCGAAATTGTGAGCCTGTCGCCGCATTCAAGGAGCGCGCTTCATAGCGGCTTGTCCGTGGTTCGACCACTAACATCAGCCGCCGAGCTTCCGCGCGGCGATCTCGCCGGTCGTGATCTGCTTCCTGATCGCCGTCTGGCTGCGGCCGGTCGTGAACGCGGCGCCCCTGATGGTCGTTACGTCGCCGTCGGCTGGCTCATTGGCCCGGCCCTCGAGTTCGACCACCCGCCTGCTTCAGCACCTTGACCAGCGCCATCAGGAGGGCGCCGTTCGCCGCTGGTCGTCGCAAAGCTCATTCATCGGGCTCGCCCTCGTTGTCCTCCGCCGGGGGGTCTCCCCAGACTCCTTCGACCACCGATGCGGCATGCTGCGCAAGGCGCAGTTGTAGTTTCGTTGTCGCGATGAGGATGGCCTTGGCCGCCTTGTCGGGGTCGCGGATCTCGCAGGCCGCTGCAAACTCGTCTAGCCAGAGTTTCATCTCGTCGAATTCGGCCTTGGATATGCATGATCGCTGTCCTTCTCGTTGTGTGGTCAGGCACTATCGCCCGGCCTCGGGTCTTCGCTCAGCGCCGCATCGACCGATCCGACGCCTGATTTGCTCTGAGTGGATCGAACGCGAAGGATGCTGAGGGCCAGGTGACCCTCAGCGCATCAGGCGGCTAGGTTAGGAGTTGCGCCCAGGCTTCGGGCGAACGAGTCTCCAGGACGCAGCGCCCTTCAGTTTGGTCGACTTCTTTGCGCGCTTCGACGGCGCCTTAGCGAGGGACGCGGAGACGAAGTCCTCCGCCGGGGGCCAGGATTCCTCGGGGTCGGGATCCACCTCGAGAAGGTCAATCGTGCAGAGGGGCAACGGCGGGAGCGCGTCCGGCAGAGTGCTGGGCGGCGGGAGGGGCATCGGGCGCGGCCGGGGAACCTTCTGCGCTGTCGCAACTTTCTTCGTCGTCATGGCCATGGGTAGTTCCTCTCATTCGGCGAAAGCGTGCATGCACGATTTCATGGGAGCGACGCTCTGGGTCCGGGGACCCGGGCGTGTGAAAAAACTTCGGGGAGAGCGCCGCTCGATCGCCACCCCAACCCGCGTCAGCGATTCAGGCTTCAGTCGCGACGGGATCATCCGCTCGCGGCCCGACCCGAAAAACAGCGCGCGTCGATGATCGGTCGCCCCCCATATTGACAGTTGCGTGATTTTCACCGGAATGAGGGCTGGCCGGCCGCGGCCGACTTCGGCGTCCCCGCGACATTCGCGCGAGCCCGCCATCAGGTTGTCCAGTTGGCCTGTCGCCAGCGAGGCACGACGACGCCCTGGTTCCAACTACACTGGCGCCGCCGCCGCGAGCGCTTGCATCCGCGCCGGTGGCCTCTGGGGCTGGCGCCGGAGAACGACGAAGAACCGCCGACTGCCATCCGGGAGCGGCCCGCTTGACGACAAAACTGAGCCCCTGGCCCCGCCGGTCCGTCACCAGGATTCCCCGCCGCAAGAGGTCCTGCTTCAGGGCCGCTGCTTCGCGGGGCCCGCCGACGACTTGCTCGAACCGCTCATCGGGAAGCCAGTATTCCCCGTCGGCGACATAGCCGAGGACAGGCGCGCCCCGCGATCGCCTGATGCCAAGTTTGAAGAGAAGCTTGCCGAAGCGGGGCGAGCGCAGGTCGATGAAGCCGCGCCGATGGTTGTGATCGATGAAGCGCCGCAGTCGGTCGAAGGGGGTCGCAGCGGGAACGACCGCGCCAGCAATCGGCTTCTGCGCCGACGCCGCGGCAACGACCTCTTGAGCGCCAACGGCATCGACCGTCCATGCTCGGTCCGCCCGCAACTTCATTGTCGACGAAGGCGACGTGATCGCGATGGCAGGACAGAATGGCGGCGAGCAGCTCGGCTTCGGTGAACGGCAGGACGCTTGAGCCGGATCGCCAAACAGCCGACGGCATAGACGGTCGCGAAATATCCCCGCACGCGTAGCACGCTACGCCTCGGCGACGCTATTCGCTGCCGCTGCGGCCTCGTATTTGGCGACATTCTTCGCGACCACGGCGGCGAGACCAGCGCGATCTCTTGCAAGCGCCGAAGTCAAGCGAGCGAGGAACACGCGAATGGGATAGCCGAAGTTGTGCGTCGCGAGGTCGAACAGCTCTTTGCCAAACGCCGCGGCGTCCTTGCGCCCGTGCAGGTTCTCGAAATGCGACGTCCTGCCCTTACGGCGTCGGGATGTCCATGAGGCGATCCGTGTAGGCCGCATAATTCTCCCTCCGTTTCGGATCGAGGAGGGCGTACACGGACACATTCGAAGTGCTGACAAGAGGGGCGGACCAGCGGTCAACGGACAGCCCGTGGCGCTTCTTGCCCTGCCCCTGCATCAACCGCATCAGGGCTTCGCCAAACGCCAACGGTCGCCCCTTCTGATCGGTCGGCAAGAGCGAGGTCTCGTCGAGAACCATCAGCGTGTCGTTGTGCGCGGGGCCATACTCCTCGAGTCCGTTGGGGGTCCCGTTCCAAGCCGAGCCAAAACCGAGACTGCTGTCAGGAACGCCGCCGAAAGTCGCGCCCGCAATGACAGCGGCAACGGTCTTGCCAGTATCTGGGCCACCCACGAACTGGACGCCGGGAGCACGGAGACCAAAGGGTTTGCAGCAAGGCCCGACGAAGCTGCAGGGCGGCGGCGAACATCAAACGGGAATTGCCACGGCAGAGTTGAAATATCTCCTGAGACTTCTTCGACGAACCGCTGCAATGAAAGCGGGAATGAATATCCTCGTCCTTGGCGTCGAGATGCACGAGGATCCGCGACCAGCCCCGCGGCATACCCGCGATCGGAGGCTGAGGCGGGTAGACGCGATCCGGGAGGACGAAGACATCGTCGAACCATCCGATCTGCGTCGCGACGTTGAACGTCGGCTCCATCTTCGCAGCTTCTTGGGCGAGGCGAAGGAAAGCACTGCGCGCTTGTGGAACCAGGAGGTGAACATCGAGCGCCTCCAACCGCTGAAGCTCGGCGCTGGGATCACGCCCGAGATTCCTGACGCTCAACACGACGTGCTTGTCATTCTTCGCGACCAATAGAAACTTTCCGCCCTTCTTGCTGACGCCTACGGCGAGAAACTCAATCCCTCGCGTATCGGGGGACGTCTTCTTCGGACCGCCCTTGGTGCTTACCGCCGGGCTAACCACCTCTGCGGGCTTCGCCTTCAGGGTGCCTTTGCCCTCGCGGGTCGTTTCTTCTTCATCATGGTCGCTCTCCGTTGGGTATTGGGGGTTTGGGGTTGGCGGTCCCCATAACAATTGCATGGTCGTCGTCCCGGGATAGACGACTGCCTACGTGACGGGTCGAGGTAGGCAGAAGAAATGGAAGTTAAGCTGAAGTTGTTGGTTCGGTTGTCCGCACGGATTGAATTGGGTGACTTGGATAAGCATGGATAATTGCGGGAAAAGAGGATGAACGGGAATTTGGGATCATGGGAAATGCCATGTTTTTGTGCAACACTCTGTACTACTCTATTTTTATCTTGCCTCAACATTCGCATGGACATCCCATTTTCAATGTAGGCGGTGTAGGCGCTGTAGGCGCGTAGGCGGATAAAGAGGAGTGTCGCGGGCAGAGAAGTACGTAATCATGAGCACAATGATCTTCACGCTTCTTCATCGTCGTCGCTCTTCTTGGTAGGCAATCCAGGCCAAGGTCCATCAGTGTGATAGGATGTGAATAAAGCTGCGCCAACACCGGCTTTCGGCCACGATTATTTGGAGGCTCAACATTCACGCAGATCGTTGCGCGTCTTGCCTGCAATATATTCTTCGAGTTCGAACTCGAACATCTCGACCTGCAAAATAACCCTCCGGAGGGTGCCAGGAAGCTGACCTCGCTTTGACCTTCCTGCCGCTTGGACTTTGCCCCGCAACATGTCTGTTGCATCGTTCGCGGCGGTCGCCGGTGAAACCGATTTGCGCCGGCCTTCGACGGCCAGCCGCCCGCGATCGTCGTCGCGGGGGTGCCCGTCGCCATCGATCTCGCCCTCACCCAATGGGCCTTCAGACGCGGGGGCGGGCGCGTCGGTCGTCCCTGCCCCCGTCCGCGCCAGCGGCAACTCGGCGGTAGCCTCTTCCCTACCGCCGCCTCGTCCCTCGGGCGGCCGGGCATCGCGGCAGAGGGCCGCGTAGATCACGTCGATGCCGCCTCCGGCCTTGAGGCGTTGCGGGATCTCTTCCGAGATGGCCTCGATCTGATAGAAGTATTCCAGCACCTTTGCGTACTTGATAATTCGATTCTGCAGCGCCTCTCGTCCAGGTTCCCTGGTGCGCATGGTAAAGGCCAGGACCGAACGCATGACGTTGCGTTCATTCGGCTTCTGTCGGACTTGGCGCCAGTATTCTTCGTTCGAGAAGCGTCGATAGTCGTCGGGACGCTCTTTGTAGAATGTCCCAAGCAGGTAATTACCCTGCAGGAAGGCGTACAAACGGTCGCGGATTCCTCGAGCTAACTCGAACTCGGCTGACAGCGCTGAGAATTGCTCGGCGAGCGTCCGCGCAAGTTCAAGCGGGTCGCGTGTTTTGCTCGTCACAGACGATTTGGGCGGCGGTGGCGGCGCGTTTTTCGATGTCATTGTGTTTTTCTGCCTGTCTGAAACCTGCGTTTACGCAGGAATGGGCGCTTGAGGGAGGTTGAGGAATTGGGTGCCGCGCCAACGACGACTTGGCCGCTTCGCCTCTTCGCCCCGATCAAAAATATGAAATCGTCGACGCGGTAGCCGGCCCACCATTCCGCCAGCTCCGCCAGGCGATCTGGCGGCAGCGGAACTGCCGGAGATCGGACACCGCCAATCCGCGATTTTGGCCGGAAGTAGGTAGGGAATTCGACTACATAGGAGATCTGCCGCTCCGGGTTGCGGAGGAGCTGGACCTTCACGGGAAACTTTGGCCCGACACCGCGCATCACCTGGCGCAGCCTGGTCCATGCGGCGGGGGGGACGCCAATGGCGAGCAGGTGAACGTGCAAATCCACGTTCGAAGGGCGCTATCCCACTCAACCTCCGTTCCGCCAATCAGAAGCGATCCGGCAAAGCCGCTCCGCTGCAAGCGCTTCCGGAGCCGGTCGTGCTCCCGCTTGATGTTCGCGGTGGCCAGCATTCCGGCGGGAATTGTTGCGAGATACAACGTCGCAATTTCGTGCTGGCCGGGACGCGACCTCGCGATGGCGAGCAGCCTGCGAATAAATCGGAACCGGTAGCGGCGTGAACAAATCGCGCAAATTACCAAGCAGCAAAGGGCGTCCTCGTCGCATTCCTCGAGAGCGGCCGCGATGTCGGGGGCGCGGTCGGTCAGAGCTTCGATCCGCTGCAGATTTCGTTCCTGGGCTTCTGCCAGCGTCTCGAGCTGAGGCCTCCCCGTAAATGCCGTGGCGCGCTTCATGGCGTTTCATTCTTTCGTTGTGCGGAGGGTCCAAGTGGCGGATGAGGCCCCCGCCAACTGCTTTCGACGCGATGCTCATTGGTGACCGGCGAGGAGATCTTCGATGGAATCGCGCGTGACAACGCGTCGACCGCACAGCTTAATCGTCTTCAATGAATTATTCTTCATGAGCTTGTAGATTGTGCTGCGACTGACGGACAGCACCCGAGCCGTTTCGTTGATCGTGTACGCGCGCCGCATAGCCGACACGTCCGGCCGCAGCCTCGGTGGTCGGGGTGACTTATTTGTCGCGGCAGACTTTGGGCCGCAGTCGGGAATTGGGTTTGCGCCAGTTGCGCGCGAGAGGGCGGCGCTACCTGCAAGCGCGGCGGCTAGGACCGGCTGAGCGCGATCTTCCGCAGCCGGTGACAGCACGTTTGGTTCGCCAGCACGTGGCAAACCAATAACGGTCAGTTGTCCGTGGCGCTGTCGACGTTCGCTCAACGTGCCAACCCGCGATAGCAGGGCGCCGGGGGCGTCACCTGCGGTTTCAACGTCGCGAATCTCACGCTGGCTACGTGCGTAGAACGGTCGATATGTCTGCGAGACGACCGACCCCCGGACCCATAGCCGATCCAGAGACCTTACTAGAATGGAGTTCCGAATGGGATTGTCAAGGCGAATATCACTCCTCTCGAGACGTTGCAGAGCGTGAGTTGGCGTCCGCCCCGGCCGGCTTCGATTGGATCAGCGCCTCCTGCTTCCAGTTCGCCCCGCACTGGACGCTGCCAGATCAATTCGCTGCCGTCCCAGCTCATCGCTCGAGTGGAGAACGAATGAAGCGTCTGGGCTCGCAATAATCCGCCCAAGCGGCCATGAGCTCTCGGCGCTTTTCGAGAACGTCCGTCCGTCGGTAGGCGCGCTCGACCTGAGTGCCGACCTGGTGCCCCATGGCCTCCTCGATCACGGCATGGGGGAAGCCGGTCACTTCCTCGGCCCAGGTGCGAAAGGTCGCGCGGAAGCCGTGAGCCGTGATCGGACGGCCATCCGCGGTGTCGACCCACTTCTCGCTGGCGACCGAATTCATCCGTTTGAGAAGCGTCAGGAGCGCCATGTTCGAGAGCGGCTTCATCGACGCCTGACCTGGGAAGACGTAGTCCGAGATCCTGATCTTCTCCATCTCGCTGCACGATCTCGACCGCGCGCGGCGGTAGAGGAACTCGAAAGCCTTCCCTGCGGTATTTCCGATCTTTCAGATTGGCGACCGGGACCGTCCATAAGGCCTGATTGAGGTCGAAGTCCTCCCACCGCGCCTTCAGCACGGCGTCGGTGCGCACGTTCGTCAGGATCAGAAACTCGAGCGCTCGGGCGGCGACGGCGTCGCGTGCGCGGAGATCGGTCATGAACGGACGCATCCGTTCGTGCGGAAGCGACGGATGGCTACCACGGCTGAGCTTGACCGGGGCCTCGAAGCCCATCGCCTTCAGGTCGTCCCAGCGGGCGGGATTGTCAGGCATCGATACGCCATGGTCGTCTCGCAGGCGTATGCGGGCGTACTCGAACACGCGCCGGATCGCCGGATAGAGTTTGCGCGCGACCTCGGGCTTCGCGGTCCAAACCGGCTTCAGGATGGCGGCGATGTCGAGGGTCGTGATCTCATGCACCGGACGCGTCAGCAGAGGTCCGCAATAGTCGGAACCGAGGTGGCGTTCCCACTGATACCGGACCTTGGCGTTCGTCGATTTTCGCTGCGCCTCAGCGATCACCACCTGGGCCATCTCCTGGAACGTCGGAATCGGCTTCGCAGCCTTGCGAGACGCTACGCGAGCGCTGAGGGGGTCGACATCCTGCGCGATCAGCTTCCGGGCGTCGGCGGCGGCAATCCGCGCCTCTGCCAAAGTCACGGCAGGGTACGAGCCCAAGCCCATGTCGTGGCGCGCGCCATTCATCTGATATCGCAACACCCAACTCCGGCGGCCGGAATTCGAGACGATCAGTTGTAGCCCGTCGCCATCGCCATATCGTCCTGCACCCGCCGTCTTCACCGCCCGATCCGTTAGCCGCGCCATAAACCCGTCCCACATCTGGCCCCACACAATGACGCGGATTGTGGCACACAGGCGGAGACAACTAAAGACGGATTGCTCTCTATTCCTCTGTTTTCATTCAGCTAATGTGATCAACGACGGACACCGGAAAACACTAAGTACGGTGCCGGCTAGGGGCACCAACACGTAATCCGATGAGCGCAACTTTCGTGTTGTTTGTCCGCGGCCAACAGAGTTCGACTTCAGTCTTATGTGCTCGCCTTTTAGCATTCATTCGGATTGTCCCGTCTGATATCGGGCAAGTTCCGCTGCGTCCAGTCGAAGCTGAGTTTGCGTCTTGGCGGATCCAAGAGTATGTTTACGCGCGCCATGGGGCAAATCGGGCTGCGGCCGCAAAGGCGCCGTTTCGGGCCGTCTGGCCCGGAGCGGCAAGACTTAGGGGATTACTATGAAACTATCGCAGATCTTCGCGGCTGCCACTTTGGCGATCGCTGCGCTCGGCGCGTCCAGCTCCAGCGGTCAGGCGAACGTGAAGTATACCGTCGAAAACGCGACGTTCGATGACGGCACGTCCGTGACCGGCTATTTTATCCTCAATCAATACGACCAGCTCGCAAGCTGGGATTTGACGACGGTCACCGGCACTGTTCCGGGTTTCGAATACACACCGAGCACCACCTTACTGAGCGGCGGCTGCGTCACGAGCCCCTGTTTCATATTCGGCAGGGCGCCGATATATTTTGGATCCCTGCAACTCGCTTTCGTGAACCCGTTGCCGTCCTCTGGCACGGACCCGTTTGACCTCCTCAATTCCTGGGAGACGTATTCGTGGGGGTCCCCGGGCACGCCCGTTCGCTACCTCCTCAGCGGCGACGTGGTCGCCAGCATTCCCGAACCCGCGAGCTGGGCGATGATGGTCATCGGCTTCGCCGGCCTTGGGTTCGCCGGCTACCGCAAGGTGCGATCGGCGCGGCTCGCATAAATCGTGGTCCGATAAATCCAGCCAATAGGAACTTCGAGAGGCCGCCTCCGGGCGGCCTTTTCGCTTCCAGAGCAGGCCGGTTCGGCATCGAGTTGAAAAGAGTGATGGCAAGTGCTCGCGGTCGAATGTAGGCTTGCTTTGACGCCCGAACGAGGCGCGCGTCGGTCCTGGAGGCGTGAATGCGCAACTCCACTTTGACGGCGATCGTCGCCGGAGCCTTCGGCATTGTCACAGCGATTGCGGCTCAAACTGCGATTGCCCAGCCCGGAGCGCCGCTTCGCAATATTCATGTCGACGTGTCGCCATTGCGGGCGACGGCCGGCGAGCAGACGGCTGCGTGGGTGCAGCACGATCTCTCGGTTCAACTCGCTGAGGCGCTGGCCGGCCGCATCGCCTCCAACGGCGCCCCGGTCACCCTGCGAATCGACTATCTCACGTTGAGCAGCGGGATCGTCGATTGCGGCGCGTCCCGCGACAGAATCGGCGGCGTCGCAATCATCGGCGGCGTGCAGACGCCGTTGCAGGCCACAACCAGCTATCAGCCGGCGCCGGTCGACCACGTGGCGATCGAACAGGTCAGCCACGATCGCGTGTCGCAGCTCGTGCAAGCGCTGGTTTTCTGGCTGACCAGAGACCTGACGTGATGCGTCGCTGTCGCGGGACATTTGGCGGCGCTCCGCCGCGACGCGCGCTTTTTTCGCGCGACGGATTCGACAGCGCAAATCTCGGTGAGTGCGAGTCGCCGAAGGTCCCCCAGACCGAATGCTGTCTGGCCGGGCTTAGCCCGTCGAGAGCCGCCCGTCCCTCGCTATGCCTGGCCAAGACCTGTGGGGCCAATTGCGAGGAGCCCGCCCCGCCGCAACAAGACGCCCGAATTTCGTTCTGGCGGCCAAGCCGCCTTTGCCGCATAATGCGATCATGGTCGAAACTCACCCGTTCACGTTCAGGATTGAACCGGACCCGCTGCGGGAGTTGCGGTACCGCTGGACGGTCTGCGAGGGCAGTCAAGTTCATGTCCGGTCGCCGCACTCCTATGCGACCCGGCGCGAGGCCGAGAACGAAGCCGCCAAAGCCGTGGCGAGGCGCGAGGACCACTGGCGCAATGGGGGATGACCCCACCACCGCCGCAAGAGTCCCGAGAGCGGCGCTATCCACATCCAGTGAGCGCTAGGCCTTCAGCCCCTCCGCCTCGATCGGCAGGCTGCGGATGCGCTTGCCGGTCGCGGCGAAGATGGCGTTGCAGAGGGCCGGAATGACCGGCGGCAAAGCCGGCTCGCCGAGACCGGTCGGCTGGATGGTCGGTCGTGATGAAATGCACCTCGACCGGCGGCGCCTGATCCATGCGCAGCGGCCTCACGCTGTCGAAGTTCGCCTGCACGACGCGGCCGCGGTCGATGGTGATCGCCTGGCCGAGCGCGGCGCCGAGCCCGTCGAGCGCCGCGCCCTGCACCTGGTTCTCGGCGCCGCTCGGATTGACGATCTGGCTGCCGACGTCGCCGACGATCCAGACCTGGTCGAGCTTGACGTCGCCCGATTCCGCGACCGTCGCCTGCACCACCTCGGCGAAATAGCCGAGGTGGCTGAAGTAGAAGGCGACGCCCTTGCCGGTGCGTTTCGGAAGCGCGTCGCGATGCGCCCAGTCGGAAATCTCCGCGACGCGAGCAAGAACGTCGCGCATGCGCCCGGTGTTGAAGTCGCGCAACGGGTTGGGCCTGCCGGTCGAATTGACGAGCACGCGCGGCTCGCCGAGCAAGGCGAGGCGGAAGGCGACCGGATCCTTGCCGGCGTGATGGGCAAGCTCGTCGATGAAGGATTGGAAGACGAAGCCCAGCGCGTTGGAGCGCGGCGCGCGCAACGGGCCGGTGGGCACGCCGAGCGCGATCATCGACTGGCCGTATTCGAGATGCGGCACGAGCTGCGCCGGGAATTCGTTGGCGTCCATCGCCGCCGAGTCGGCCGGCCTGCCGTTCCTGCCGAAGGTCACGAAATGATCGCTGAAGGCGACCAGCTCGCCCGCAGCGTCGAGGCCGCCCTTGAAGAAGTGGAAGCCGGCGGGTCGATAGAAGTCGTGCTGGATGTCGTCCTCGCGGCTCCAGAGGAGCTTGACCGGCGTGCCCGCGCGCCTGGCAATCCAGGCGGCCTCGGCCATGAAGTCGTTGCGCAGGCGCCGGCCGAAGCCGCCGCCGACGCGCGTCATGTGGACGGTGACGTTCCGCTCGGGGATCCCGAGCGTCGCCGCGACCAGCTTTGCGCCTGGTCCGGGATCTGCGTCGGCGCCCAGAGCTCGACCTTGCCGTCCGGAAACATGCGCGGTGCAGTTCTGCGGCTCGAGGCTGATATGGGCGAGGAACGGATAGGCGTAGGCCGCTTCCACGACTTGCGCCGCGCCCTGAAGCGCGGATGCGACATCGCCGTCGCGGCGCAGGTAAGCCGCCGGGCGCCTCGCGAGCGAGCTCAGCGGCGCGTCTGGGCGAAGCCGCTCGCTGCTCTGGGCTGCGGTCGGGCCCTCGTCCCAGGCGATCTCGAGCTTCTCGCGAGCCCGGCTCGCGGCCCACCAGCTCGTCGCGACGATGGCGACGCCGTCGCTGACGCCCTCCGGAGTCGCCGCCCGGGTTGGCCTCGCGCGCGCGGACGACGAAGGCGTCGCGGACGCCGGGCAGCGCCTTGATGGCGTCGATGTTGGCGCTGACCACCTTGCCGCCGAAGACCGGGCACTTCTGGAAGACGGCGTAGAGCATGCCGGGAACGACGACATCGATGCCGAACAGCGGCTGGCCGGTCACGATCTTCGCGTTGTCGACGCCGGGCATCGGCTGGCCGATGATCTTGAAGCTCTTCGGGTCCTTGAGCGTCACGCTGGCGAGATCCGGCGCCGGCAGCAGAGCGGCCTTCGAGGCCAGCTCGCCGTAGCCAAGCGAACGGCCGCTCGTCGTGATGATGGACGACGCCCGCCTCGGTGACGCATTCGGACGGCGGCACGTTCCAGCTTTGCGCGGCGGCGGCCACCAGCATCTGCCGCCCGGCGGCGCCGACGCGGCGCAGCGGATCGTAGTTGAGCGGCGTCGCCATGCTGCCGCCGGCAAATTGCTCGCCGTACTTGGCTGCGTCGAGCGGCGCCTGTTCGATCCTGCACATTCTTCCAGTCGACGTCGAGCTCCTCGGCGATCACCATCGGCAGCATCGTCTTGATGCCCTGGCCGATCTCGGGATTCTTCGACATGATCGTCACGATGCCGTCGGGCGCGATGCGGATGAAGGCGTTGAGCGCGCCGGCTCCGCCGGCGTCTTCGCCGACGTTTCCGCCATCGCGCGCCAGCGGCGGCAGGATCGCCTGCAGCAGCAGGCCGCCGCCCGCTGCGGCGCTGGCCTTCAGGAAGGCGCGGCGCGAGGGAATTGGGGTGAATGACCCGACGGCGGCGCGCTGCCGGGAGCCTGGCGCGGTGATGGTCGTCATGATCACTTCGCCTCCGCGGCGGACGCCTGCGCGAGCGCCGCGCTCTTGATCGCCGCGCGGATGCGCAAGTAGGCGCAGCAGCGGCAGACGTTGCCGGTCATCGCCTCGTCGATCTCGCGATCGGTCGGATGCGGGGTCTTCGTCAGCAGCGCGGTCGCCGACATGATCTGGCCCGCCTGACAATAGCCGCACTGGGGCACGTCGAGCGCGATCCAGGCGGCCTGCAGCCTTCTGTCCGACGGGATGGGCGGCCATGCCTTCGATGGTCGCGACGGCGGCCTCGCCGACGGTCGAGACCGGCGTCAGGCAGGAGCGCGCCGCCTCGCCGTCGAGATGGACGGTGCAGGCGCCGCAGAGCCCGACGCCGCAGCCGAACTTGCTGCCCTTCAGGTCCAGTTCGTCGCGCAGGACCCAAAGCAGGGGCGTATCCCCGTCGACATCGACGGTTCGCTTCAGGCCGTTCACCTCGATCGTATAGGCCATCGTCCGCGCCTCTGATCTTGATCGTCGAACCTGCGCTCGCCCTTTGGATTCTTCAGGTCCTCCGACCGCGGGGCGCCGGGATTCGGCAGGGCGTGAGGACGGCGCGCCGGCAGCAAAGCCCGCGAGCCGACGCCCGTGAACCTGATGGTCGATTGCGCAAACTTCATGGCGCCGAAAACAATCTTTCGTGAATGCGAAGGTCGGATCCTGGATTGCGGCCGGTCGCCAAATTCTCTCATGATTGTTGACCGGGGCCATGTCAGACCTGCCGGCGCCGGCACGATCAAATCCAGGTTCGGCTTCACGCCGGGCGCGCGAACATGGGCTATCCCTCTCGCGGACATGGGCTATCCTGAAACCCATCGCCGCGTCGGGCCGACGCGCCAACCCGCAAGGAGATCGCCATGAAGGTGGGCTTTATCGGACTGGGCCAAATGGGCGCCGGGATGGCGGCGAATCTCGGTCAAGGCCGGACATGACGTCGTCGTCTACAACCGCAGCCCGGAGAAGGCGGCGCCGCTTGTCGCCCTTGGCGCGAAGTCGGCCGCCAGGGTCGCGGACGCCTGCCGCGGCGACGCCGTCATCACGATGCTGGCGGACGACCACGCCGTCGAAGACGTCGCGTTTGGCGACGGCGGGATTGTATCCACGCTCCCGAAAGGCGCGGTGCATGTCTCATCCAGCACCATCGGCGTCGCGACGTCGGAGCTTCTCGCCCGGGCGCACGCAGCCGCCGGCCAGCGCTACGTCGCGGCGCCCGTGTTTGGCCGACCCGAGGCGGCCGCGGCGGCGAAGCTCATCGTCCTGGCGGCCGGAGAGCCGGACGCAGTGGCGAGCGTCACGCCTTTGCTGGACGCCATCGGACAGCGGACATTCGTGATGTCGCGACAGCCGGAAGCGGCCAACCTGGTCAAATTGAGCGGCAACTTCCTCATCGCTTCGGTCATCGAATTGCTGGGCGAGGCGATGGCGCTGGTCGGCAAGGGAGGGGTCGACCTGAAAGCCTATCTCGACCTCCTGACCTCGACCCTGTTCAGCGCGCCGGTCTACCGCATTTACGGCGACCTGATCGCCGAGCGGCGCTTCGAGCCCGCCGGCTTCGCCGCGCCCCTGGGACAGAAGGACATCCGCCTGGCGCTGGCGGCGGCGGAGCATCTGGGCGTGACAATGCCGGTGGCCGACCTCCTGCGCGAACGGTTTGCAGCCCTGATCTCGCAGGGTGGCGAGAAACTGGACTGGGCGGCGATCGGCGCGCTCTCCGCAAGGTAGCCGGCGATGGCCCCGCGCCAGCCGCGACCCGTCACGTCGGCGCGGTCAGCCGCTTCTCGTTTCGGGCGGCGGTCGGCGAACGGCCGGTCCAGCGCCTGAAGGCGTGATTGAACGAGGTCGGACTTCTCGTAACCGAGAAACCAGGCGATCTGGGCCGAGGTGAAGCCCGGCTCTTTCAGATACTGAAGGGCGAGGCTGTATCGCAATTCGTCAACGACCTCGGCGAAAGTCGTGCCTTCCGCCGACAGCCGGCGCGACAGCGTTCTGGCGCTGAGCGCCAGAGCCCGGGCGACCGAGGCCGCGCTCGCCCGCCCGTAAGGAAGCTGTCGCTCAACCTCGTTCTCGACCGCCTGCCGGACCGAGCCCATGGGGATATGGCGCGATCGCGCCGCCTCCTCGCAGAACGGCCGCAACGTCTCCAGGAGGTGAGGGTCATGGGTGATGAGCGGAAGGGCCATCGTCTCCTTCGAGAACGCTATCCGCCCGGTCCGCGCGCCGAATTCGACCGGGCAGCGCAAGACGCGTTCGAATTCCCGCAGCTCCGAATTGCGAACATGCGGGAAGGCGACCCGGATCGGTCGGATTTCGCGTCCGGTGATTCCTCGCGACGCCTTCAAGATCGTTGCGACCCAAAACTCCGTGTTGTGCTTCACGCGCTGCCGGGAGACGCCGACCAGGTCGAACTCGAGGACGATGCTTTCAGGCCCGGAATGCGAATTCAGGCGCAGGCTCTGGTTGACGAGATGGGAGTAGCGCAGAACAAGCGACAGGGTCTCTCCGAGCGTTCCGGCCGATGACGCTGCGTAAAAGAGCAACCCCGCCTCGCGCGGATCCGCCTGCTCGGCGAGGTGAAGTCCGAAGGCGGCGTCGCCGATCGCTTCGGCGGCGTATTCGAGAAACTCGCCCTGGGCGGTTGCGGGAACGCGGACCTTCGGGTCGCCGAAGTCATAGTCCGCGAGACCGGCGCGATTGAGCAACGGTCCCGTCGCAAAGTTGCGCTTCCCGAGAGCGGCGATCGCACAGTTGACGGCGAATCCCGTCACGGTCAGCGGCCGCTGACTAGCGCCTCCGGTCACCCAACGTTCCCCTGCGTCCAAGCGGCAGTCGCCAGACGACGACTGAGCTGACGAGGGAAGTTTACAGTGGATTGCAACGATTGCCACTGCAAAGAATCGGTCTGAAGTCCGGCAGGCTGTTCGTTGCGGCGCCCAGACAGCGGGCGGCTCTGACCGCGAACGGCCCCGCCGGCCTAGGGGATGGAGCCGGCGGGGCTTTTGTTCCGCCGCTCTCCTCGCAAACCGAGCGGGAGACCGACGGGCGGCATACCCCGCTTTCTGACCTTGTCGGCCGCAAACGGGCCAGGAAATCTTGGATCGCCGACGGTTTGAAATCTTGTTGGCGGCCGCCGAATGTTTGCCTTCTTGCGCCAACCGCGCAATGCGCGTTGATTGCGCCTTCGCTCGCACCCTCTCGTTTGCCGGCGTCGGCCGCGCCTCGCTCCACGCCCGCCACCGGTTCACGCCGCGACTTCTCGTCGCGCGCGCCGCCGTCGCATTGACTTGGGGCGCGTGTCGGCTCACGGGTTCCCCCGAGCCGAACGACGGCGCCGCCGGGGAACGCGGATGTTTGAGGTGAGAATTCACGGCCGTGGCGGCCAGGGCGTCGTCACGGCCGCAGAAATGTTGTCGGTCGCCGCCTTTCTCGAAGGCAAGCATGCCCAGGCGTTCCCGAGCTTCGGCTCGGAGCGCACCGGCGCGCCGGTCGTCGCCTTCTGCCGCATCTCGGACAGGGAGATTCGCCTCCGCGAGCCGATCCAGAATCCCGACGCGCTGATCGTCCAGGACCCGACGCTGTTCAAGGCGCTCGACGTGACCGAAGGTTTAAAGAGCGACGGCTATCTCATCGTCAACACGGCGCATGAGCCTCGCCGAGATGAATCTCGGCGCCATCGTCGCGCGGCTGCGGGGCGATCGCGCGCTCGCCGTTCCCGCGACCGAACTCGCGATGAAGCACATCAACCGCCCGGCGCCGAACACAGCGCTCCTCGGCGCCTTCGCGGCCCTTGTCGGCGTCGTCTCGCTGGAAAGTGTCTCGGAGGCGATCCGGCGCGCCTTTCCGGGCAAAGTCGGCGAAGCCAATGTCGAGGCCGCGAAGGCGGCGCATGCGCTCGTCGCGGCCAAGGCCGCCGCCTGAAGAGCAACGGGAGACGATCCGCCGATGCTGCACCAGATCGAAGGCTCGAAGGCCATGGCGCGCGCGATCGCGCTCTGCCGGCCGCAGGTCGTCTGCGCCTATCCGATCACGCCGCAGACCCATATCGTCGAGGGCCTCGGCGAGCTCATCCGGCTCGGCGAGCTCGACAATTGCGAGTTCATCAACGTCGAGAGCGAATTCGCGGCGCTCTCGGTCGCCATCGGCGCCTCGGCCGCCGGCGCGCGCGCCTATACCGCGACCGCGAGCCAGGGGCTGCTGTTCATGGCGGAGGCGGTCTACAACGCGGCCGGCCTCGGCCTGCCGATCGTGATGACGCTCGGAAACCGCGCCATCGGCGCCCCGATCAACATCTGGAACGATCATTCCGACGCGATGGCGATGCGCGAATCCGGCTGGATCCAGCTCTTCGCCGAATCGAACCAGGAGGCGGCCGATCTCCACATCGTCGCCTTCCGCCTCGCCGAGGAACTGTCGGTCCCGACGATGGTCTGCGTCGACGGCTTCATTCTCACCCACGCGGTCGAGCGCATCGACATTCCCGACCAGGCCCTGGTCGACGCCTTCCTGCCGCCATATGAGCCGATGCAGAGCCTCGATCCCGCGGACCCAATCTCCATCGGCGCGATGGTCGGGCCGGACGCCTTCACCGAAGTGCGATACCTCCAATATTTCAAGCAGCACACCGCGCTTGCCCTCATCGAAAGGCTCGCGGTCGAATTCGAGCAGCGCTTCGGCCGCCAGGCAGGCGGGCTCCTCAGGACCTACCAAGCCGGGGACGCCGAGACGCTGGTCGTCGCGATGGGCTCGATCAACGGCACGATCAAGGACGTGATCGACGAGATGCGCGCCGACGGGATCGCGATCGGCCTTGTCACCCTCGTCGCCTTCCGGCCGTTCCCGGCTGAGGCGCTTGCGCGAGGCGCTCGCACGGGCGCGCGACGTCGTCGTCATCGACCGGGCTGTCGACGTCGGCATGGGCGGGCCGCTCGCGAGCAACATCGCCATTGCGCTGCGCGACCTTCCCGACCCGCCGGCGATGCATTCGGCGATTGTGGGCCTCGGCGGCCGCCCGACCCCCAAGGCGTCGCTGCACCGGCTCTTTCGCCAGGCGGCGATCCAGCCCTGGGATGGCCCGCATTTCCTCGACCTCAACGAACGGGTCGTCGCGCGCGAACTTCACCGCCGCGGCAAGACGCGGCGTGTCGGCCCGGCCGCCGAGGGCGTCCTCAGGCAGCTCGAAAAAGAGCGCGTTGCGAGACAGGCGGAGCGGACGTCATGAACGAGGTGCAGAAACTCAAGTTCTACCAGAAGGGCACGCTGACGGTCGGCAACCGGCTGATCGACGAGCGCGAGCGCAACGTCCAGGCGAGCCTCGACCGCTCCAACTCCCTGACCTCGGGCCATCGCGCCTGCCAGGGCTGCGGCGAGGCGCTCGGCGCGCGCTACGCGATCGACGCGGCGATGCGCGCCAGCCAACGCAACCTCATCGCCGTCAACGCCACCGGCTGCCTCGAGGTGTTCACGACGCCCTATCCGGAGACCTCGTGGCAGATCCCGTGGATGCATTCGCTGTTCGGCAACGCGGCGGCGGTCGCGACGGGCGTCGCGGCGGCGCAGCGGGTGCTCGGCCGCAACGAGACGCGCGTGGTCGCGCAAGGGGGCGACGGCGGCACCACCGACATCGGCTTCGGCTGCCTCTCGGGCATGTTCGAGCGCAACGACGACGTGCTCTACATCTGCTACGACAACGAAGGCTACATGAACACCGGCGTCCAGCGCTCGTCGGCGACGCCGCCCGCCGCCCGCACCGCGACGACGCCGGCCATGGGCAAGGAGCCGGGCAATGTGTTCGGCACCGGAAAATTCACGCCGAAGATCGCGGTCGCGCACGAGATTCCCTATGTCGCGACCGCGAGCGTCGCCGATCTGCACGACCTCGAAGCCAAGGTCACCAGGGCCATGGGCTTCCATGGCGCACGCTACATCCAGATCAACGTGCCCTGCCCGCTCGGCTGGGGCGCGGCGTCGCAGGACACGATCAAGCTGGCGCGGCTCGCGATCGAGACCGGGCTCTTTCCGATCTTCGAGGCCGAGAACGGCTACGTCACCCATGTGCGCAAGATCAGGCGGCTGACGCCGGTCGTCGACTATCTGAAGCTCCAGCGCCGCTTCGCGCATCTCTTCCGCGGCGGAGAGGTCGACCCGCGCGTGGCCCAGCTGCAGGCGATCGCAGACCGGCACATCAGGGATTACGAGCTGCTCGAGCCTGAGGCGAGGACATGAAACACCCCTACGCTATCGCGCTCGACGTCGGCACGAGCAAGCTCAACCATACCGGGTCCTGGCGCACCCAGCGGCCCGAGTATGTCGACCGCCTGCCGCCGTGCAACGCCGCCTGTCCCGCCGGCGAGGACATTCAGGGCTGGCTCGCTCATGCGGAGGCCGGCGACTACGAGGACGCGTGGCGGGCTCTCACTGCAAACAATCCGCTGCCCGCCGTCATGGGCCGCGTCTGCTATCACCCCTGCGAAACCGCGTGCAACCGCGCCGAGATCGACGAGGCGGTCGGCATCAATTCGGTCGAGCGGTTCCTCGGCGACGTCGCCATCGCCAGGGGCTGGGCCTTCGACAAGCCGAAGAGCGAAACGGGCAAGCGCGTGCTCGTCGTCGGCGCGGGGCCGGCGGGCCTCTCGGCAGCCTATCATCTGCGCCGCCTGGGCCACGCCGTCACGATCCGCGAGGCGGGGCCGCTGGGCGGCGGCATGATGCGCTTCGGCATCCCGAAATACCGCCTGCCGCGCGACGTGCTCGACGCCGAGGTCAGGCGCATCGCCGACACGGGCGTCGAGATCGTCCTCAATTCCAAGGTCGACGACATCGAGGCCGCCATGCGGGAGGGCGGCTTCGATGCGTCGTTCCTCGCCGTCGGCGCCCATATCGCCAGGCGCGCCTATATCCCGGCCGGCGGGGCGGCCAAGATCCTCGACGCGGTCAGCCTCCTGCACTCGATGGAGGGCGAAGGGGCGCCGCTGCTCGGCCGCAAAGTCGTCATCTACGGCGGCGGCAACACCGCGCTCGACGCCGCCCGCACCGCGCGACGGCTCGGCGCCTCCGAGGCGATCATCGTCTATCGCCGCACGCGCGAGAAAATGCCGGCGCATGATTTCGAGCTCGAGGAGGCGCTGCAGGAAGGCGTCTCGATGAAGTGGCTCTCGACCATCAAGTCGGTCGACGGCGGCTCGATGACGATCGAGAAGATGAAGCTCGACGACAAGGGCTTCCCGCAACCGACCGGCGAGTTCGAGACGCTGGAGGCCGACTCGCTGGTGCTGGCGCTCGGCCAGGACGTCGATATGTCCTTGCTCGAACGGGCGCCGGGCGTTGTGATCGAGAACGGCGTCGTCAGGGTCGGGCCTGACATGATGACGGGCCGCGAGGGCGTGTTCGCCGGCGGCGACATGGCGCCCTCGGAGCGCACCGTGACGGTTGCGGTCGGCCACGGCAAGAAGGCTGCGCGCTGCGTCGACGCCTATCTCGACGGGCGGACCTTTGCGCCGCCGCCGAAGCATGCGGCGGCGAGCTTCGACCGGCTCAACGCCTGGTACTACGAGGATGCGCCCGCGACCGTCCGGCCGATGATCGAGGCCGTGCGGCGGGTCGAGAATTTCGAGGAGGTCGTCGGCGGGCTCGACGAGACCAACGCGCTCTACGAGGCGCGCCGGTGCCTTAGCTGCGGCAACTGCTTCGAATGCGACAATTGCTACGGCGTCTGCCCCGACAACGCCGTCATCAAGCTCGGCCCCGGCAAGCGGTTCAGGTTCGACTACGATTATTGCAAAGGCTGCGGCCTTTGCGCCGCCGAATGCCCGTGCGGGGCGATCGACATGGTGGCCGAGGCGATCTGACCAAGTCGCAGCGACGGCCGCCGCGGTGTCCGCCTGCGCCGAATCCGTCGAGCCGCGTCGCGGACCCGATCGAGCGCCCGGGCCGCCTGCAGTTCTGGACGTGCGTCAATTTTTTCAAGGTCTTAGGCGCCAAAAACTGTCCCGTCCCGTTGCAGCTCTTGCAAGTATCTCTGGTAAATATACATAAATCGATAGGTATAACTTAGGCTGGCCCGGTCCTGCCGTTCGCGGTCGGAGCCTGACCGCCCTCAGGCGGTCTCCTTCGGCGCCGGCCTCACGCCATTGTCATCTCAAGACTTCGGAACATCCCTCCTCTCCGCTCGGTTTGTCCCTTTCACCGGCCGGGGCGACGGCTGCTGTTGATCGGCGGCCGTTACGCCCGGTTCGGTGATGCTGGCAGGAGGACGCCATGTTCAAAGTGATCGCCGCGGGCTTCGCCTTGACCCTCGTTGTCGCGCCGCTCGCGAGCGCGCAGATTGTCGGGCCGGACGGGACATTGGGACCGCCGTCGGCGCCCTCGGCGCTTCATGCGCCAGACCGGGCGGCTCCCGGCGCGGCGGAACGCATGGCCCCGCCGCACCCTTTCGCCCGGCAGACCCCGCAACGCGGGAGCGCGGCTGACCCGGGCGTCGCCGGCTACCCGCGTCGCCCGATGGCCGGCGCCAGCGGCGACTGAAGCCCGAGTCGCCCGCTCCGCCTCACCATCGGCCCTGCGCGCGCAGGCTTTCGAAAAGATTGCCGTGATAGGCCATCTGGCCGAGATGCTGCAGGGGGGTGTCGACGTCGACAAAGACCTTGCCGCCGATGTCGCGCCAGCGCCGGCAGAAGGCGTAATCCTCTGACAGATACCGCCCGGAATCGGGATCGACCATGCAGTCGAAGAACAGCCAGTGCAGATGCGCCTGCGGATGGCTCGGCGGGCCGTCGGGCACATAGTTGAGCTTGGGGTAGCGCTTCATCATGTCATAGAGCACCTGCCGCTTGATGCACATGAAGCCGGTCGGCGCCTCCGCGACTTCGACGAAACCGTCGCTGTCGACGAACTTGCTGGCGGCTTTGCCGTGATCGATCGGATTGTAGGGAAATTCGCCGAAACGCTTCTCGAATTCGTCGCGCGTCATCCCCTGCGGGAGGCCGCCAGGCGGCCAGTTGAAGCTCTTCATCGGATAGACGGCGGCGCAGACGTCGCGGTCCGCCAGCAGGAGCCGGCAGACCGACTGCGGCCGGAAGGCGATGTCCGAATCGATCCAGAAGAGATGGGTCAGCGACTCGTCCTCGAGGAACCTGATCACCATCTTGTTGCGCCCGCGCGTGATGAGGCTTTCGGAATGCATGTGCAGGATGCAGTCGAGCCCGAAGCGGTTGGCGTGGTGGGTGAGGTCGAAGATGCTGGTCACGTAGTTCATGCTGACCGCCGAGATGTAGCAGGGGGTCGCGAACATGACCTTCATGGATTTGAGCGCGGAATCGGGAAGCATTGGCCTTATCGGAAGAGCGCCGGCTTAAGGGTCTGTCGAACGCCGTGGAGCGTGAAGAAGGGAGCGGCTGCCGGCAAGTACGCCCGAAGGTCTCGGCTCATTCCTTGGGCTTGGCGGGCTTCTTGGCGGACGCGGCCGGCGCGGCGGAGGCGGCCGGCGCGGGCGGCGGCGCGGCGGCGGTCGGCGCTGGCTGCGGCGCGACGGGGCCGCTCTGGCCGAGCCCGACCGACATGCCGAAGAGCTTCCACTGCCCCTCCACCGGCGCATAAAGAAGCTCGAATTTGACCTGCGCCGGCACGGACGGAAAGAACCCCGACATGTGCATCATGCCGCTGCTCTCGATCTGGGGCAGCAGGGTCAACTGCGGATCCAGGACGGCGACCCCGGAAAGGTCGAGCTTATCGCGGCGGAGGTTGGCGAAGATTTCGCCGAGCCGCGCCGCGGTGTTGGTCGCCTGGAAGCCGGGCGCGCCGAGATCGCGCAGAACCGTGTAATTGCCGGTCTTGTTCGCCTGGTCGAGCGCAAGGAGGGCCGAGCGGATCAGGATCAGCACGCCGTTGCGGTCGATCTGAGCAGGCTTCGGCTCCTGCGCCGGCTTGGCGTCCTGGGCAAGCCCAGCGCCGATTGCGCCCGCTGCCAACAGCGCCGCGAGCGCCCAGACCCTCAATCGCATCGCCGTCTCACCAGGCGAACGTCGCGCCCACGCGTCCGCCCACGTCGCCCTTGGTCAAGCCTACGCCGATCCCGGCATTCAGGACAATGTTGTCGCTGACGCGCACGAGCGCCGTCGCGCCGAAGGCGTTGGTGCCGTGATAGCCGCCCCAGTTGGCGCTGATGGCGTAGTGTTTGTTGTCCGGCAACGTGCCGCCGCCCAAGGCGATGGCGACCGCCGAGCCCTCGTAAGCCTTGATCATGTTGTTGTTCAAGGTCGCGACGCTGGCGTTGAGGCCAGCGACGTTGGCATTGAGGTTGTTGACTGAATTGTAGAGATTGCTGATGTCCTGGGGACCAAAGCCCGAGCTGGCCGCGAGGTGGCCGGCCGAGTTGGTGGTGACGAAAGACGTCGAGCCGCTCTGCGCAGCAAGGCTCGCCGCGGACGTGACGCCAGGCAGCATATAGGTGGCCGCTGTCGTGCCGATCGCCACCTGGTTGGCCGCTGTATTCTTCGCGCCCGCGCCGATCGCCGTCGAACCGGCGTAGCCGCCGGTCGAAGCCCCGGCGCCCAGGGCGGTCGAATTGGCGCCGGTGGCCATAGCGCCCTGGCCGAGCGCGGTGGCGCCGGTCTGGCTGGCGAGAGCCCCCTGGCCGATCGCAGTCGCCATGTTGGCGCCCGCGTTCGCGCCGGCGCCGTACGCCGTGGCGGTGGCGCCATTGGCGACGCTGCCCGCGCCGGTCGCCGTGGCGATAGCGCCATTGGCGATGCTGCCCGCGCCGGTCGCGGTGGCGTTGGCGCCGTTGGCGAAGCTGCTCGCGCCGAGCGCGGTGGCGAAGGCGCCGTTGGCGATACCGTTGGCGCCGGTAGCGGTGGCGCTATCGCCGCTGGCGTTGCTGTGGCCGCCGGTCGCGGTGGCGTTGCCGCCGTTTGCGAAGCTTTGTACGCCTGTCGCGGAGGCGTTCGGGCCATTCGCGGTGGAGAAGCTGCCGAGGGCGATGGCCGTCGAGGTCATCGCGTTGGCGGCGTTGCCGATGGCGACCCCGCCGGCCCCATCGGCCGCCGAATTCTCGCCGATCGCGACCGAGGCGTCGCCGGTCGCGGCGTTGAAGTCGCCGAGCGCCACGGCGCCGTTGCCGTTGGCGGTGTTGTTGGCGCCGATCGCGACCGCGCCCGTGCCGGTCGCGACATTGGGATCGCCGATCGCGACCGCGCCGTCGCCGGTGGCGGTCCCGCCGTCGCCGATCGTCACCGCGCCGTTGCCGGTCGCCGTTCCGGTTCCGACGGCGGAGCCCACCGAGCCAAGCGCCACGGCGCCGGTTCCGGTGGCGTTCAGGCCCAGGCCGAGCGCCACGGCGCCGTCTCCGTTGGCGATCATGCTGTTGCTCGACAGCGCAGTTCCGATCGAGCCGATCGCGACCGCGCCCCCGCCCATGGCGTTGGTGTTCGTGCCGATGGCGACAGCGCTGTTGGCGACGCCCGTGCCGTTCGCGAACGAGCCGCCGATCGCCACGTCGCCGGTGTTGGCGGCAGCAGAGTTGGTTCCGAGGGCGACCGAATAGTCGCCGGCGGCGTTGGCGCCGAAATATAGACCGGCGCCGCTGCCGATCGCCAGCGAGGCCGCGCCCGACGCGGTCGCGCCGTGGTTGGCGTCGCCGCCGCCGATCGCGATCGCATCGGTGTTGCTCGCCGCCGCCCCGGCGCCGAGGCCGGAGCCGCCGCCGATGGCGATCGTGTTCGTGGCGCTCGCATTGGCGCTCGCGACCGTGCCGTCACTGCCGCCGATGGCGACCGACGCCGGGCCGCCGCGGTGGAGAAAGCGCCATAGGCGGAAGCGCTGACGCCAGTCGCGTTGGACCCGTCTCCGTAGGACGAGGCTTGGTCGCCGTTGGCGACGGCTCCGTGGCCGGTGGCCGTGGCGCTGTCGCCGCTGGCGTTGGCGTTGAAGCCGGTCGCTGTTGCGTTGTTGCCGATGGCGGTCGACTGGATGCCCGTCGCCGTCGCCTGCGTCGCCAGTGGCGTTAGCGTGAACGCCGGTGGCCGTGGCATGGTCGCCGTTGGCGAGGGAGTTGACACCGGTCGCCGTCGCCTCAAGGCCGTTGGCGACGGCGCCCGAGCCGGTCGCCGTGGAAAAGTCTCCGTTCGAGACGCTGAAAGACCCGGTCGCGGTCGCAAATTGTCCATTGGCGTTGGCGTAGGCGCCGAAGCGCCGTAGCGGAGCCGTTGCCGTTGTAGCGGGCTCGCGCCCATCTGATTAAGTTGGTGGCCGCGACTGCGTCACCCGCCCCGAAGCCCGTGCCGGTTGTTGAAGTGCCACAGGTGAACGCGTCCGCCGGCGCGGCCATCCCCGCAAGGCCTGCTGCGGCGCCCGAGGCCAGCACTAGGCCGCGCAACACGCCCCCGGCGAGCGCGCTGGTCGACAGCAGCGCCCGGTGCGACCGGCGTGTGCTCCGCCGTCGCGCAAGGCTTCGAAGCCGCTCGAAGCCAAACCCGTTGCGAATCGCTTTGGTGCATCGCCATCAATGCGTCTCCACCCGAGCGGAATCCGACTCGTCGGCCACATTGTCGCAAAGAAAAGGCGCGGTAAATGGCCCAATGACGCCACAGACTATTTTCGACAGGGCGGTGCAAATTTGTCACAACCGCGGTTGCAACCGTATCGGGCTAAGCTCAGCGCCTGCCGGCGTTCTTTCGCACGCGAAAGAAAAGCTGAGCGCGTCTTATCGGTCGCCGGCGGGAATGTGACGCCGATCTCCCCGGGCGAAGGCGTCGGCGCTGGCGATTCCGGCCGCCTGATTCGAAGAAGCCGCCCCCGCGACCCCGCCGGCGCGCCGGCCTTCAGTCCGCCAAAATCCCGGCGCGGCTTGCTGGCGCCCGTCGCGCTCGCCTCCGCCTGCGCTTTCTGTATAGTGCTCGGGCCATTCGGAGTCGCCTCTTGCCCGCCCAGACCTTGTTGATCTTCGCTCCCCGCTGCCGGGCGGCGGCGCTGGCGGCCCTTGTCGCGTTCGGCGCCGCTGCTTGCGGCCGCATCGGCCCGCTCGAGCCGCCTCCGGACGCCAACGCCCCGCCGAAGCCGGCCGCGACAACGCCGGAGGAAAGCGCCGGCTCAGCGATCGGCAAGCCCAAAATCCCGCCGATCGTGGCGCCCAAACAGCCTTTCATTCTCGATCCGCTGCTGAAATAAACGCCGCGATGCATCATTTTTCCTATCGCGACGGCGTCCTTTGCGCCGAGGACGTCCCCCTGCCGGCGATCGCGCGGGCGGTCGGCACGCCTTTCTACTGCTATTCGAGCGCAACCATCGAGCGGCATTTCGAGGTGTTCCGCTCCGCCTTCGCCGGGCAGGACTCGCTCGTCTGCTACGCCATGAAGGCCAATTCCAACCAGGCGGTGATCGCGACCCTGGCGCGCCTCGGCGCGGGCATGGACGTCGTCAGCGAGGGGGAACTGAGGCGCGCGCGCGCAGCCGGCGTTCCGAGCGAGCCGGATCATCTTTTCCGGCGTCGGCAAGACCGAGGCCGAAATGGACGCTCGGGCTCGATGAGGCGATCCTCTGCTTCAACGTCGAGTTGGAGCCCGAGCTCGAAGCGCTCTCGGCCGTCGCCTCCGCCCGCGGCGCGATCGCTCCGATCGCCATCCGCGTCAACCCCGACGTCGACGCGCGCACCCACGCCAAGATCGCCACCGGCAAGTCGGAGAACAAGTTCGGCGTGCCGATCTCGCGCGCCCGCGAGGTCTATGCCCGCGCCCGCGCCCTGCCCGGCCTTTCGATCCGCGGCGTCGACATGCATATCGGCTCGCAGATCACCGACCTCGAGCCGTTCGACAACGCGTTCGCGCTTCTGGCCGATTTCGTCAGGGTCCTGCGCGCCGACGGGCACGCGAATCGACCACGTCGATCTCGGCGGCGGCCTCGGCATCCCCTACCGCGCCGACAACAACCCGCCGCCCTTCCCCGAAGCCTATGCCGAGATCGTCGCCCGCCACACAAAGGGGCTCGACTGCAGGATCTACCTCGAGCCGGGGCGGCTCATCGTCGGCAACGCCGGCGTGCTGGTGGCCTCGGTCATTTTCGTCAAGAGACGGCGAAGGCAAGAGCTTCGTCATCGTCGATGCGGCGATGAACGATCTCGTGCGCCCGACGCTCTACGACGCCCATCACGACATCCTGCCCGTCCAGGCGCCGGCGCCCCACGCCGCACGGATGATCCGCGCCGACGTGGTCGGCCCGGTCTGCGAAAGCGGCGACTATCCTCGCCCTCGACCGCGACATCGCCGAGGTCGCCGCGGGCGACCTCATCGCGGTCATGAGCGCGGGCGCTTATGGCGCGGTGCAGGCGGGGACCTACAATTCCCGCCTCCTCGTTCCGGAGGTTCTGGTCAAAGGCGCCGATTTTGCAGTGATCAGGCCGCGGCCGACCTACGAGGAATTGATCGCCCTCGACACACTTCCGCCGTGGTTGAAGCGTTGTCTTCTGCTTGATGAGCCGATTGAGCGTGAGTTTGGCGACAGACGACGAATCGAAACGGACCGAATCGCCGCGCGCCAGGCGCACAGGGCGGCTCGCGGCGCTCTCGGCGCGGGCGGGACGCGCGCTGCTCGTCGAGCGCGCCTGGCCGCCGCTCGTCTGGGCGCTCGCGGTGTCGGCGTTCTGTTCCTGGCCGTTTCGTGGCTCGGCCTCTGGCTGGCTGCGCCTCCGCCTGCTGCGCATCGGCGGGGTCGCCCTGTTCGCGCTCGCCCTGCTGGCGGCGCTGTCGCCGCTCCTGCGGCTTCGCTGGCCGGCGGCGCGCGACATCACCGCCCGTCTCGACCGCGACGCCGGCGCCGAGCATCGTCCGGCGACGTCGCTCGCCGACAGCCTCGCCAACGACCAGGACCCGGTCGCCCGCGCCCTCTGGGCCGAACACCAGGCGCGGCTCGCCCGTGCGGTCGAGGCGATCCGCGTCGCCCCGCCCGCCCCGCGGATGGCCGAGCGCGACCCCTATGCGCTGCGTTTCGCCGCCGGGCTGCTCGCCTTCGCGGCTGCGGTCGCAGCCGGCCCCGAGCTTTACAACGGCCTCGCCTCCGCTTTCGACTGGCGCGGGGGCGACGCCCGAGCCGCAGCGGCCGGAAGCCGCATCGACGCCTGGATCGACCCTCCGCCCTATGCCGGCCGCGCGCCCGTGGTCATCGATTTCAAGGCCGCGAACGCGCAGACGCTGACGGTGTTCGAGGATTCGACGCTCGTCGTCAGAGGCGAACCCGGGGTGGTCGAGACGCGCGTCGAGGGGCCCATCAGCCCGGTCGAACCGAAGGCGGATGCGCCCCAGGGCCCCTCGCAGGAACGCCGCTGGACCATCCACGGCGACGGCCAGGCGACGATCCTGCGCGGCGGCTCGAAGGCCGGCGACGTCGCCTTCGCGGTCACGCCGACCGGAATCCCGACCGTCAAGCTGACCGAGGAGCCGCGCGCCAATGTCAGCGGCTCGCTGACGCTGGCCTACCATCTCGACGATCGCTACGGGGTCGCAGGCGCGCGCGCCGACTTCGCGCTTCCGCACGATCCGTCGAAGCCGGCGCCGCGAAGCCTGGCGCAGCCGCCGCAGGCCGCCCTCGAAACGCCGCCGACGGCGAACGGCGTCGGCGACGCCCGCACGACCGCCGATCTTTCGGAGCACCCCTGGGCGGGCGCGCGAGTCGTCATGACGCTGAGCGCGCAGAGCGTATCGGGCAAGAGCGGCGCGAGCGCGCCGGTCGAGGTCACGCTGCCGCAAAGGCCGTTCCGCAACCCGCTGGCGCGCGCCCTCGTCGAAGAGCGCCGCGACCTGATCCTCGACCCTGACCATGCGCCAAAGCGCGTCGAGGCGGCGCTCGATGGCCTGAGCGTCGCGCCGGAACTCTTCGATACGCCAGCCAACGTCTATCTCGGCCTGAAGCAGGCGCGGACGTCGCTCGACCATGCGCATAGCGACGCCGATCTCCTCGATGTCGCCGCGCTGCTGTGGGCGATGGCCCAGCAGATCGAGGACGGCGACGCCACCCAGGCCGAGCGCGACCTGCGCGCCGCGGAACAGGCGCTGCGCGAGGCGCTCCAGCGCGGCGCAAGCGAGGAGGAAATCAAGAAGCTGATGCAGGACCTTGCGCGAGGCGGCGCAGCGCTTCGCCAACGAGATGGCGAAGGACGCCGAGCAGAGTCCGCAGGATTCGCAGGAGCAGGCGCAGGATCTCGACAAGCTGATGGATCGCATGGAGGACGCCGCGCGCAACGGCGCCCGCGAAGACGCCCAGGCGATGCTCGACCAGTTGCAGGAGATGTTCGAGAACATGCGCAGCGGCCGCGAGGCCGAGGAGAGCCCGGCGGAGCGGGCGATGCGCAAGCAGATCGGCGAGCTCGAGAAGATCCTGCGCGAGCAGCAGGCTTTGCGCGACGACACCTTCCGCAGCGATCAGCGCGACCGCGGGCAGAAGCGCAAGTCCGGCCAGCCGTCCGGGCAGAACGATCAGGCGCAGCCGGACGAGGGCCAGGACCAGGGCGAGAACGATCAGAACCCGTCGTCCAAGCCCGATCAGGGCGACGGCAATGCCGCGGACGCCGAGCTTGGGCGACGTCAGCAGGCGCTCAAGGATCGGCTGGCCGAATTGCAGCGCATGCTCAAAAGCCTCGGCATGAAGGGCGAGAAGGGCTTCGACGAAGCCCAGAAGGACATGCAGGAGGCCGAGGGCGACCTCAAAGGCGATCAGGGCGGTCAGGGCGGCGCGCCGAAGCCGCGAGGGAAATCCGGCAAGGGCGCGGCGGTCGACGCGCAGGGCCGGGCGCTCGAGGCGCTGCGCGAGGGAGCGCAGGGGATGCAGAAGCAGATGGGCCAGGGCCAGGGCCAGAACGGCAAGGGCGGATATACGGCGCGCCGGGGAAGGCCCGGCCAGCGCCCGGGCGACGACCCGCTCGGCCGCGGACGCGACGGGAATTTAGGCCGCGAGGAAGGCTCGCTCAGGGAAACGGGCGGCGGGGCCGAGCGCGCCCGCCGGGTGCTCGAGGAGCTGCGCCGCCGCCTCGCCGATCCGAACCGCCCGATCGAGGAGCGCGACTATCTCGAACGGCTGATGAAGCACGAGTGAAGGGCCGGCTTTTTTGGAGGCCGCGCTCCCTGTTACTCCCTGCTAACAGGGAGCGGTCAAAGGCTGCGGCGATCACACGAGTCATCAAGCCTGCAGGCGCCTGCCGGGCGTCCCCTTCTCCGCGAAGCGGGGAAGGTGTCGCCGAAGGCGACGGATGGGGTGTGGCCCGCTGCTTCGACGCAAGTCGGATTGCACGACTGTCGCTGCGAATCTGCCTCGATCCAGACTTGCTTTCCACACCCCATCCGCCGCTTCGCGGACAAGGGGGGGGACTCGCCGACCGCCAACTCGATGTCTTGTGTGAATCTCGTAGGCAATGGGGAAGGGGTCACGCTTGTGATAAGTAAACAAGATGGGCGAGCCGCCGCGTTTCCGTCAGTCCTCGCGCAAGTTCGCTCGGGTGCAGCGTCAGAATATGACTCGGGCGGAGACCATGCTTTGGCGCGCTGTGCGGAATCATCAGATCGACGGACACGGCTTTCGCAGACAAACCCCGATCGGACCCTATTTCGCGGATTTCGTTTGTCTTGCGCGAAAGATCGTTGTCGAAGCGGACGGACGCACGCACGAGACGGCGGATGCGAAGATCAAGGACGCCGAGAGGGATGCTTGGTTTCGACGCGCGGGATTTCGCGTTCTCCGATTTCCCGACGAACTCATCGTCGGCGGACTGCCGATCGTCATCGAGCGCATTCGCGCGGCGCTGCGCGCGACATGAACTCTTCTTGCGCGAAGCGCGGCAGGCGGCGCCGATGGGGAGCGTCGATGAAGGGTTCGGGCGACGTTCGTGCAATCGGACTGAGGTCTCTACAGCGGGCCATACCCCATCCGGCCCTTCGGGCCACCTTCCCCGCTTCGCGGAGAAGGGAGGGATCCAGTGGAAGCGGGCATTGGGCCGGGCCAGGCGAGGCGTGCAATTCCTTCCCCCCGAGGCGGACATGGTTCGACTGAACGTCATCTACACCCGCACCGGCGACGGCGGCGAAACGGGACTTGGCGATGGGTCGCGCCGGCCGAAGACCGACGCGCGGGTCGTCGCCATGGGCGACGTCGACGAGGCCAATTGCGCCGTCGGCCTTGCGCGCCTCTCGACCCGGGGCGCGGCCGATCCGACGCTGGCGGCGATCGAGCCGACGCTGGCGCGGATCCAGAACGACCTCTTCGATCTCGGCGCGGATCTCTCCCTGCCGCGACGCCCGGACGAGGCGCACGGCGCGGCGCTGCGCGTCGCGCCTTCGCAGGTCGAGGCGCTCGAACGCGCCATCGACGCGCTGAACGAAAAGCTCGAGCCGTTGCGCTCCTTCGTGCTGCCGGGCGGGTCGGCGGCCGCCGCCGCGCTGCATCAGGCGCGCGCGGTCTGCCGGCGGGCGGAGCGCAGCCTTGTCGCCCTGGCGGCGATCGAAGGCGAAACCGTCGGCGAAGCGGCTCTCGCCTATGTCAACCGGCTGTCCGACTATCTCTTTGTCGCCGCGCGCGCGGCCAATGACGACGGCAGGGCCGACGTGCTGTGGGTTCCCGGGGCGAGCCAGAGCGAGGGCAGATGAGCGAGGGGGACCTCCCGACCGCGATCGGCGTCATCAGCGGGACGTCGATGGACGGAATCGACGTGGCGCTGATCGTGCAGCGACGGCGAGACGCGGGTCGAGACCGGTCCGGCCGCGACCTTCCCCTATCCGGAGCCCGTCGCGCGGGCGCTGCGCGCCGTGGTCGCCGACCCGAGCGAAGCGGAAAAGCCGCAGGCCGAACTCGAGCGCGCCGTCACCGACGCCCATGTCGCGGCGGTCGAGGCCTTTCTCGACCGCTTCGGCGTCGACCGCGACGAGCGTCGCGCTTGTCGGCATGCACGGCCAGACCATTCTGCATCGGCCGCGCGCGCGGCTCACGCGCCAGCTCTGCGACGGAAGGCGCGCCGCCGCTTTGCTCGGAATCGACGTCGTTTGCGACTTCCGCTCCGCCGATGTCGCGGCCGGCGGCGAAGGCGCGCCGCTCGCGCCGATCTATCATGCGGCGATGGCGGCGGGCCTCGAGCGTCCGCTGATGGTCCTCAACTGGGGCGGGGTCGGCAACGTCACCTATCTCGGCGCGGCAGGCGAGATCATCGCCTTCGACACCGGGCCCGCCAATGCGCTGATCGACGATTTTCTCCTGCGCCGGCGCGGCGTCGCCTTCGACGAGAACGGCGCGCTGGCCGCGGAGGGGCGGGTCGATGCGCGCCTCGTCAGGGCGATGATGCGCGACCCCTATTTCGACCGCGAAGCGCCGAAGTCGCTCGACCGCAACCATTTCGCCGCCGCGGCCGGGATGGTCGAGGCGCTCGGCGACGCCGACGGCGCGGCGACTTTGAGCGCCTTCACGGTGGAGGCGACCGCCGCTGCGCTGAGACGTGTTCCCGAGCCGCCTTTGCGCTGGCTGGTCGGGGGCGGGGGCCGGCGAAATCCGTTCCTCATGCGCCGGCTCGGCGAACGGCTCGGCGTCGCGGTCGAGCCGGTCGAGGCGATCGGCTTCGACGGCGACGCCATCGAAGCGCAGTGTTTCGCCTATCTCGCGCTGCGCTCCCGGCGCGGCGCGCCGATCTCGTTCCCGACGACGACGGGCGCGCCGGCGCCCATGACCGGCGGACGCCTCTGGCCGGCGGCCAAAAAGCAAGGGCCCCGCTTTGCGCGAGGCCCTATCCGATCCGCTGGACCGATCTGATTACTGGCAGACGTTGACCTGCTGGTTACCGAGGTACACGCCGTCCATGCTGTACACAGGCCGAACCTGCCAGCAGCCGCCGCCACCCCAGCCTCCCCAGTAAGGGGCGGTGATCGCGCCGGCCGCGAGGCCGGCCACAACCGCGGGGCCCCACCAGCCGCCGTACCAGCCGCCGTTGCGCCAGTAGCCCGGGTGCCAAACCCCGCCGCCGCCGCCATGCCATCCGCCGCCGTGCCATCCGCCGCCGCCCCAGCCGCCGCCGTGCCATCCGCCACCCCCGTGCCATCCGCCGCCGCCGCCATGCCACTGTTGGGCGGACGCCGGCTCGGCCGTGGCGACAACCGCCGTCGCGAGCGACAGAGCCGCCACGCCTGCGACAATCGCCTTGGAAATCGTGTTTCGCATTTCACCCTCCAACAACCGGCCCTGATTCACGCGGACCGGAATAGACGCTTGCGCCGAGAATCCCTCTCAGCGCTTCGTCGTGAACCTTACACCCCAGTTCGGTCGCAATTTGATGGAAAAGCGGCATCTTGGCGCCGAACCGCGAATTCTTTATGCTAGGCTCTCGTCTTCTTGCTTATCTATGAATATACGTTCATTTTTCTTGAGGGATCCCTTCGTTGTTCACGGGAAAGTGAACCTGCAGGAATCTCTCCGGCAACCCAATCGAGCTGTAGAGCCGACGGGACGCGCCCGCCGCTCGCCCGCATTCGCCGGGCGGCAAACGCGAGCGCCGGGCGCGCCCCAAGTTCACATGCAAAGGTTCACCAGACGCCGGCCGAGGTAACGGCCGCGAGCGTCCCAGACCCTGCGACGGACCCAGCAGCCATTGTCAGCGTAGACAGGGCCGCTATTGGCGATTGCGACACCGACGGGCACGGTCGCGGCTGCGATGGCCCAGCCCGGATCCCAACCCCAGCCCCAGCCGCAATTCCAGCAGCCGCCGCCCCAACCGGGACCCCAACCCCAGGCGGCGCGACGATAACCCCAACCGCCTCCCCAGCCGGGGCGCGCAACCCAGCCGCCGCGCCAGCCCCCGCCGCCCCAGCCTCCGCCGTGCCAGCCGCCGCCCCAACCTCCGCCGTGCCAGCCGCCGCCGCCCCAACCTCCGCCGCCGTGCCGCCATTGGGCCTCGGCCGGCGTCGAAATCGTCGCGACCGCAGCCGCCATGCCGAGCGCGGCAAAAGCCGCGACCACGGTCTTCCTGATGGAAACGCCCATGGATTGTACCTCCTCACCGCCGACCGGAACCTTCGACCGGTCGGGTTTGCGCCGCCTTCCCTTCTACAAATATAGCCGAATAAGCAAAGTTCTAGGCCTTGCCGCCGCCGCGCAAGAAATTGATGACGCCGGAAAAGTCGTCGCCCCCGTGCCCAGCCGCTACGAAGAGCGCATAGAGCTGCGCGGCCTCGGCCCCCAGAGGCGTGACGGCCCCGACGCTCGCCGCTGCTTCCTGCGCCAGCCGAAGGTCCTTGAGCATCAGGCTCGCAGCGAAGCCGGGCTTATAGTCGCGATTGGCGGGGGAGGCGGGCACCGGCCCCGGAACCGGACAATAGCTCGTCAGCGACCAGGACTGGCCGGACGAGGTCGAGGCGACGTCGTAGAGCGCCTGATGCGAGAGGCCGAGCTTTTCGGCGAGCGCGAAGGCTTCGCAGGTCGCGATCATCGTGGCGCCGAGAATCATGTTGTTGCAGATCTTGGCCGCCTGGCCCGCGCCCGGGCCGCCGCAATGGACGATGCGCTTGCCCATCGCTTCCAGAATCGGCTTGGCGCTGGCGAAAGCCTCGTCCGAGCCGCCGCACATGAAGGTCAGCGTGCCGGCGGTGGCTCCGCCGACGCCGCCCGACACCGGTGCATCGAGGGTGAGCGCGCCTGCCGCCGCGCCCGCTTCATGCGCGCGCTTGGCGCTCTCGACATCGATGGTCGAAGAGTCGATGACGAGCGCGCCCTTCGGCGCGGCGGGCAGGAAATCCGCATGCGCCGCCAGCACGTGGCGGCCAGCCGGCAGCATGGTGACGACCGCCTCGCGCCTGAGCCACGGCCTCGCGCGCGTTGGCCGCGATGGTCACGCCGGAGGCGGCGGCGGCCGTCCTCGCCCCCTCGACAAGGTCGAAGCCCGCGACCGAGTGGCCGGCCTTGACGAGATTGGCGGCCATCGGCCCGCCCATGTTGCCGAGGCCAAGGAATGCGATTTTGGACATTGGTCTCCCCGCGCTGAAATCCTTCGAGTCGCCCGCTGCGCGGGCTCCTCAGGAAGAAGACTTCCGCTTCCCGGCCCTCATGCTGCGTCTCGAAGCATCACCGCCATCGTCAGTTCTCGATCAGCCCGCGCGCCACGATGACGCGCATGATCTCGTTCGTACCCTCCAGAATCTGGTGCACGCGAAGGTCGCGCACCAGCTTCTCGACCCCATAGTCGGCCAGATAGCCGTAGCCGCCGAGCAGTTGCAGCGCGTCATTGGCGGCGTCGAACCCGGCGTCGGTGGCGACGCGCTTGGCCATGGCGCAAAGCCGCGTCGCCTCGGGCGATTTCTCGTCCAGCGCGCTCGCGGCGCGCCAGAGCATCGAACGCGCCGCCTCGAGAGACGTCGCGATGTCGGCGACGCGGAACTGCAGCGCCTGGAAGTCGGCGATGCGCCGCCCGAAGGCCGTGCGCTCCCGCATGTAGTGGATCGCCTTGTCGAGCGCTGACTGGCCGCCGCCGATCGAACAGGCGCCGATGTTGAGCCGTCCGCCATCGAGCCCCGCCATCGCGATCTTGAAGCCGTCGCCTTCCGCGCCGACCAGATTGCCGGCGGGCACGCGCACGCTCTCCATGATCACCTGGCGCGTCGGCTGGGCGCGCCAGCCCATCTTCTTCTCGTTGGCGCCAAAGCTTAAGCCCGGCGTCCCCTTTTCGACCATGAAGGCGGAAACCCCGCTCGCGCCGCCTTCGCCGGTGCGCGCCATGACGAGATAGACGTCGCTCGCGCCGGCGCCGGAGATGAACTGCTTGACGCCGTCGAGGACGTAAGTATCGCCATCACGCCTGGCGCGGCTCGTCAGCGCCGCCGCGTCCGAGCCCGCGCCGGGCTCCGTCAGGCAATAGCTGGCGATGAGCTCCATGCTCGCAAGCCGCGGCAGGTAGCGCTTCTGCAACTCGACCGAGCCGAAGCGATCGACCACCCAGGACACCATATTGTGAATGGACAGGAACGACGCGATGCATGGACAGCCAGTCGACAGCGCCTCGAAGATGAGCGCCGCGTCGAGCCGCGTCATGCCGCTGCCGCCATTCTCCTCGCGCACGTAGATCGTCGCCATGCCCAGCGCCGCCGCCTCGCGCAACACATCGACGGGAAAATGCTCGGTCTCGTCCCATTTGAGGGCGTTGGGGGCGATCCGCTCGTCGGCGAAGGCCTTCGCCATGTCGCGGACGGCAAGATGATCGGAGGTGAGGGCGAACATCGCGATAGTTGGCTTTCAATAATTTCCGGCGGACCGAATTCAACGAGATTGCCCGAAGGCGCCATGTGCGGCAAGCCTGGCCTGCGACGATGGGTCACCTGTTGACCTGTGTCAAAAGCGGCGTAACGGTCGATCCTTAACAGCGAGCGCCAGGCGCCGGCAGCGGCGGCGAAAGTTTTGTGTCGGCCATGCGGCGAGTCTTCATCGGGGCGGCGTTGATCGTCGGATTGGGCGCTCTCATCGCCTATCGCTATCAGGACGTCCTGATTCGATGGATCGACGGGAAGCCGAGCGCCGAAACCATCCTCGTTTCGGGCAACATCGAAGCCCACGAGAGCGTGGTCAGCTTCAAGACGGTGCAGTCGCGCATCGTCGAGCTCCCGTTCGACGAGGGCCAGGCGGTCAAGGCGGGCACGCTGCTCGCGCGGGTCGACGCGGCCGACTACAAGCAGCAGGTCGCAATCGCCGAAGCCGCGCTCAACGCGCAGATGCGCCAGCTCGACGTCGCCCAGCAGAACGTGATCGCGTCGCGCCGCACGATCGTCAGCGACGAGGCGGATGTCGCGCTCAAGCAGCTCGAATTCGACCGCGCCCAGACCCTGCTGACCAAAGGCGCCGGGACAACCGACGCGCGCGACGTCGCCGACACGGCGGTCAGACAGTCGAGAGCGGCCCTCGACCGCGACAACGCGCTCGAGGCGTCCGCGGAGAAGAGCGTCGCGCTCGCCCTCGCCAATATCGAGAGCGCCAAGGCGGCGCTCGAGCTGGCGAAGATCGTGGTCGACTACACAACGCTGAAGGCGCCGTTCGACGGGGTCATTCTGGTGCGGCAGGCGGAACTCGGCGAAGTCGTCTCGCCGGGCGCGGCGATCGTGACCCTCGCCGACATCGGTCACGTCTGGCTTCGCGCCTATGTGAACGAGACCGACGTCGGCAAGATCCGTCTCGGCGAGGCCGTGACCGTCACCACCGATTCCTACCCCGGCAAGGACTATCCCGGCCGCATCTCCTTCATTTCGGAGTCGGCGGAATTCACCCCGAAGAGCGTCGAGACGCACGCCGAGCGGGTGACGCTCGTCTATCGGATCCGCATCGACATCGACAATCCCTCGCACGAACTGGTCCCCGGCCTGCCGGCGGACGCCAGGATCCCGGTACGGGCGCCGGGTCAGTCATGAGCAAAGCTCAGCCATGAGCGAAGCGTCGAGAGCCGCCATCGAAGTCCGCAATTTGACGAAGCGGTTCGGCGGCGTTCCGGCGGTCAGCGGCGTCACGCTCGACTGCGCCAGGGGCGAAGTGTTCGGTTTCGTCGGTCCCGACGGAGCGGGCAAGACGACGATCATGCGCCTGCTCGCCGCGGTGATGACGCCGGACGAGGGATCGATCCTGATCGAGGGGCTCGACGTGGTCGCAAACCCGGAGCTTGCACGGTCGCACATCAGCTACATGCCGCAGCGCTTCGGGCTCTACGAAGACCTGACGGTCGACGAGAATATCGAGTTCTTCGCCGAACTCTTCGGGATCGATCGCCGCGACCGCGACGAACGGGCGGCGCGACTGCTCGCGGCCTCCGGCATGACGCCGTTCCGCGATCGCCGCGCTGGCCAGTTGTCGGGCGGCATGAAGCAGAAGCTGGGGCTCACCTGCTCGCTAATCCACACGCCCAAGGTCCTGCTGCTCGACGAACCGACCGCCGGCGTCGATCCGGTGTCGCGGCGCGACTTCTGGCGCATCCTCTACGGGCTGCGCGGCGAGGGCGTCTCCATCGTCGTCGCCACCTCCTATCTCGACGAAGCGGAGCGCTGCACCCGGCTCGGGCTCCTGCGCTCCGGCCGGATGCTCTATTGCGACACCCCGGCGGCCTTGAAGGCCCTCATGCCGGGCGAAATCCTGGCGATCGCGACCAGCGAGGCGCGTCGTGCCCGGGACGTCGTCGCCGGACGCGACGGGGTGAGGAGCGCAATGCTGATGGGCGACAGCGTGAATGTCGTCGTCGACGATGCGGCGCGCCGGGGACCCGAGCTCACCGAAGCGCTCAGGAAAGCCGGCGTCTCCTTCGACGAGGTCGAGCGGATCGCTCCCTCGATCGAGGACCTGTTCGTCTCGCTGCTGACGGGCGAGAAGAGCCAATGAGCGACGCGCCGGCGGGCGAAATCAGGATCGTCGCCGATCGTCTCACCAAGCGCTTCGGCGACTTCGTCGCGGTGAACGAAGTGAGCTTCGAGGCGCGGCGCGGGGAGATCATCGGGTTTCTCGGCCCGAACGGCGCGGGCAAGTCGACGACAATCCGGATTCTCTGCGGCCTCCTGCGGCCGAGCAGTGGGCGGGCGGAAGTCGCCGGCTTCGATGTCGGGCGACACCCCGAGCGGGTGCGCGAGAACATCGGCTACATGTCGCAGAAGTTCTCGCTCTATGGCGACCTCTCGGTGATGGAGAACCTGCGCTTCTTCGGCGGCGTCTACGGGGTGAAAGGGGCTCGCCTCGCCGAGCGGCTCAAGTTCGCCATCGAGATGGCGGGGCTCGAGGGCCGGTCGGACACGCTGGTCGCGGACCTCTCGGGGGGCTGGAAGCAGCGTCTTGCGCTCGGCTGCGCAGTGCTGCACGAGCCTGCGATTCTCTTCCTCGACGAGCCGACATCGGGGGTCGATCCCGAGTCGCGCCGCCGCTTCTGGGACCTCATCTACGCGCTCGCCGACGAGGGCGTCTGCGTGGTCATCACCACGCACTACATGGACGAGGCCGAATATTGCAATCGCATCGCCCTCATCAACGGGGGCCGGCTCGCCGCCCTCGGCAGTCCGGGCGAGCTCAAGCGCAGCGCTATCCATGGCCAGATCCTTCTCGTCGAGGGCGATGACCCGGGCGCGATGCTGGAGGCGCTCGAAGGCGCGCCGGCAGTGCGCGACGTCGCACCGTTCGGCTCGTCGCTCCACATCGTCGTCGACGACGCAGCGCGAGACCTCCCGGCCATCAAGGCGCTGCTCGCCGAACGCGGGCTCGGCTGGTCGCTGATCGAGCCGATCAAGCCGACGCTCGAGGACGTGTTCGTGCAGCTCGTCGCCGGCGACGGCGCGCGCGGGGCGGGCCGATGAACCTGCGCCGCGTCAGGGCGATCGCCAGGAAGGAGATGATTCAGGTCTGGCGCGACCCGCGCAGCCTGATGATCGTGCTCCTGATGCCGTTGATGCAGATGGCGCTGCTCGGCTATGGCGTCAATCTCGACATCAAGCATGTGCCGATCTGCGTCTTCGACCGCGAGGGCAGCCAGCAGAGCCAGTCGCTGATGAAGGCCTTCCAGGCCTCGCCCTATTTCAAGATCGTCGAGGCGGACCGCGATTACGACGCGGTCAAGCGCGCAATCGACGGCGGTCGGTGCAAGATGGCCGTCGTCGTCCCGCCCGACTTCTCGCAAGACCTCGCCGCCACCAATTCCGCCTCGGTGCAGACAATCCTCGACGCCACCGACGACAACACCGCCAATATCGCGCGCGGCTACGCCCAGGCGGTCGTCGCGACCTTCTCGAGCGACGTTCAGGCGCAAAGGCTGCAAAGCATGGGGCAGCAGCAGCCGAACCCGCCGGCGGTGGCGGAATATCGCGTGTGGTTCAACGAGGACCTCGAGAGCCGGGACTTCGTCATCCCCGGCATCGTCGCGATGGTGCTCGCGCTCGTCGGGGCGCAGCTGACGTCGCTGACGATCTCGCGCGAATGGGAGCGCGGCACCATGGAGGTGCTGGTGTCGACGCCGGTCACCCGCATAGAGCTGATGACGGGCAAGATCCTGCCCTATTTCTTCATCGGCATGCTCGACGCCGCGCTCTGCCTGACGATTGCGGTCTTCTGGTTCGAGGCGCCCTTCCGCGGCGCGGTCCTGACGCTGTTCGTCACGACGTCGCTCTTCCTCGTCGTCGTGCTCGGCGTCGGCTATTTCATTTCGGCGAGCATCCGCAGCCAGGTCGGCGCGAGCCAGATCGCGCTCCTCGTGACCATGCTGCCGACGACGCTTCTGTCCGGCTTCGCCTTTCCGATCGACCAGATGCCGCCGCCGGTCCAGGCGGTCACCTATCTCGTCCATTCGCGCTATTACGTGACGATCCTGAAGGCGATCTTCCTCAAAGGCAGCGGCCTTTCGGACCTCGTCTGGCCGATCGCCGCGCTCGCCATCTACGCGCTCGTCGTCGGGATCCTGGCGTCGCGCGCGTTCCGCAAGACGCTGGGGTGAGCGATGTTCGGCCGGATCTACAATCTCGTCCTCAAGGAGTTCCTGCAGATGCGGCGCGACACTTACGCCCGCTTCCGCCTGACCGTTCCTCCGCTCATCCAGATGATCATCTTCGGCTATGCGGCGACGTTCGAAGTGTTCAACGTCTCGACCACGGTGCTCGATCTCGATCACTCCCAGGAGAGCCGCGAGCTCGTTTCGCGTTTCGCCTCCAACGGACGCTTTCGCATCGTGAGCATCGCCAGGAATCCCGACGAGGTCCGGGCTGCGATCGATCGATCGGAGGCGACGGTCGCGATCGTCATTCAGGCCGGATTCGCGGAGGAGTTGCGCAAGGGCCAGTCGGCGCCGGCGCAGATCATCGTCGACGGGACGAACTCCAACACCGCCCTGATCGCGCTCGGTTACGTCGACGAGATCGTCGCGACCTATGCCCAGGACATGGGTCAGGATCTTGCGCGGCGCCTTTACGCTGGCCAGCCGCCCCCGCCGCAGGTCTCGATCGAGCCGCGTCCGTGGTACAATCCGGATTACAACAGCCGCTGGTTTTTCGTGCCCGGCGTCATCGCGACGCTGACCCTGGTGATGGTCGTCAACCTGACCTCGTTCGCGGTTGTGCGCGAGCGCGAGGTCGGCACGCTCGAACAGATCATGGTCACGCCAATCCGCCCGCTCGAGTTCATTCTCGGCAAGACGATCCCGTTCTTTTGCGTCGGTCTTGCGCTGACGGCTCTGGTCGCGGGCGCCGGAACGCTGTGGTTCCAGATTCCGTTCGTCGGCAATCCGTTCGTGCTTCTGCTCGGAACCTCGCTCTATCTCTTGAGCGTGCTCGGCATCGGCCTCCTCATTTCGACCGTCTGCTCGACCCAGCAGCAGGCGTTCGCGACCAACTTCTTCGTCATCAATCCGCTGTTCACGCTCTCGGGCTTCAGCTTTCCGATCTCCAGCATGCCCGCCTTCATGCAATGGCTGTCGATCATCAATCCGATGACCTACTATCTCGTCGTCATCCGGGGAACCTTCCTGAAGGGCGTCGGCCTCGCCGTGCTGTGGCCGCAGATGCTGGCCCTCGCCGCGCTCGGGGTCGCGCTGTTGGCCATGAGCGTTCTCAGGTTCCGGAAGTCGCTGGATTGATTTTCACCCCGGATCGGCGCAATGCGGGGGCTCGCGCCGTCGGCGGGCAGAGGCAGGGATCATGGTTCGTTCGGTTTTGTTGGGCGCAGCGTCGCTTGCTCTCGTTGTCGCAGCGTCGGCCCCGGCGAGCGCCCAGACGGCTACGACCCACGCGAAACACCCGGATTACCACCACGCGAAACACCGGAAACCCAAGGAAGTCGCCGAGGGCCGCCAGATCACCGTGCACAAGGCGACGCCGTCCTATCTGACGCTCGGGCCGGGCGCGGCGGAGGTCGGCGCGGGCAACAATTATGTGCTCGACACTTTCGATCAGCCCTCCCCGATCGCGGGCACCTTCGCCGGCTATCGCGGGCGCGAGCAGATCAACCAGTTCGGCGTTCCCGGCGCGGCGCTATTCCGCTTCTAGAGCGTCCTGCTTTTGGGTCTACGCATAGCCTGCGTTCTTGAGGTAGGCGGCGCATTCGGCTGGTTGGTATTGGGCAAGGATTTCGGCGCTGGCGTCTGAGATGGCTTCGTAAGTTCGCGCTCCGACTTTTCGCAGCAGGGTTTTGAACTTGGCGAAGACCTGCTCGATTGGGTTGAGGTCAGGGGAGTATTTCGGCAGAAACACCAGCCGTGCGCCGACATCGCGGATCGCTCTTCGTACGGCCTTTCCCTTGTGTGAGCCGAGATTGTCGAGGATCACGACGTCGCCTGGCTTGAGGGTCGGGACAAGAAACTGCTCGATATAGGCGCGAAAGCGCTCGCCGTTGATTGGACCGTCGAACAGGCAGGGCGCGTCAATCCGATCCTGGCGAAGAGCGGCGAGGAACGTAGCCGTCTTCCAGCGTCCCTGCGGGACCTTGTCGATGAGGCGCTCTCCCTTCGGCGCCCAGCCGCGAAGCCTTGTCATGTTGGTTTTCGTCCAGGTCTCATCGAGGAAGATAAGACGCCTGGGGTCGATGAGCCCCTGATAGGTCCGCCAGCGCGCTCGATGGCGGCTTATGTCCCGGCGATCCTGCTCGCGCGCGACGAGCGTCTTTTTTTTAACGTCACCCCGATCTTGCGGAAGAAACGGCTCATCATCGAGGTGTCGGCTTCGACGCCTCGCTCGGCCGAAAGGCGATCGCAGAGAGCCTGAAGCGTGACATCCGACTTCTCGGCCCGCGCCGCCTCGAGGAACTCCCGATGCGGCATGAGCTTGGAGGCGCGATGGCCGCCATGTCCAACAGGTTCTCGCGAGCCCTCGCGTTCAACCCGTTCGACCCACTTGACCGCCGCGGATTCGCTCACCGCGTAATGACGACCGGCAGCCCGCCGGCTCATCTTGCCCGTCCTCACCGCATCGATCACCCGATTGCGCAAGTCTTGCGAATACGGCTTTGCCATCTCCTGCTGGCCTCCGCCCAGCCAGCAGGTTAAATCAAAATCTCGCCAATTCGGGAATCCCCCCCCAAATTCATCCCAAAAGCAGGACGCTCTAGTCGGAGGCCGCGGGAAACAGCGCCTCGACCGCGACCTCGAAACCCGGCGGGTCGAGCCGTGCCGCGCCGCTCGCCAGCACCCTCGTCTCGATCGCTTCGCCCTGCCCGCGCTTGTGATGGATCGCAACTCGGCGCTCGGGGTCGAGAATGAGATAGTGCTCGACGCTCGTCAACGAAAAATAGCCGCTGAGCTTGCGTCCGTGATCGATCGCCGCCGTGCTCGGCGAGAGGACTTCCACGACGATTGTCGGATCCGTGATCACGATCGTGTCGTCGGACCGACGGGGTCCGCAGACCACCGAAGCGTCGGGATCGAAAATCGCCCCAGAGTTCGACCTGGACGGACAGCCCGTCGGCGAAAACCTCGCACGGCAAGTTGGCATTCCTGACAGCGCCTTCCAGCGCAGCGACAGCCCGCGCCTTCGCGCGGATATGCGCCATTCGTTCCGGCGACATCATGACAGGCGCGCCGTCGTGCAGTTCCCAGCGACCTTCCTTCCCCTCGGCCCAGCGAAGGAATTCGTCGGCGGTCATCCGATTCTTCAGCGGGGTGGACATTGAGGTAATCAAGAATAGATGGCCCGAAAGCGGAGAGGCACTATACGCCGCCCCGCGATCCTTGTCTTGAAGGCCCTCAGTTCATCGTGGGAATGCTGAACTGCGCGCCGTCCTTGATGCCCGAGGGCCAGCGGGCGGTGACCGTCTTGGTGCGGGTGTAGAAGCGGATCGAATCGGGCCCGTGCTGATTGAGGTCGCCGAAGCCGGAGCGCTTCCAGCCGCCGAACGTGTAATAGGCGACCGGCACCGGGATCGGCACGTTGACCCCGACCATGCCGACCTTGACCCGGCTGGCGAAGTCCCGCGCCGCGTCGCCGTCTCGGGTGAAGATCGCGACGCCGTTGCCGTATTCGTGGTCGTTGCAGAGGGCCAGGGCTTCCGGATAGTCGTGCGCGCGCACGACCGACAGGACCGGACCGAAAATCTCTTCCTTGTAGATGCGCATGTCCTTGGTGACGTGATCAAACAGGCAGCCGCCCAGGTAGAAGCCGTTCTCGTAGCCCTGCATCTTGAAGCCGCGTCCGTCGACCACGAGCTTGGCGCCTTCGTTGACGCCGACATCGACATAGCCGCGCACCTTCTCCAGCGCCGCCTTGGTGACGAGCGGCCCGTAGTCGGCGGAGGCGTCGGTCGAGGGGCCGACCTTCAGCGCCTCGACGCGGGGAATGAGTCGCTTGACGAGTTCGTCCGCCGTTTTCTGGCCGACCGGCACCGCGACCGAAATCGCCATGCAGCGCTCGCCCGCCGAGCCGTAGCCGGCGCCGATCAGGGCGTCGACTGTCTGGTCCATGTCGGCGTCGGGCATCACCACCATATGGTTCTTGGCGCCCCCGAAACATTGCACCCGTTTGCCGCTCGCCGTGCCGCGCGAATAGATATAATGCGCGATCGGAGTCGAGCCGACAAAGCCGATCGCCTGGATGTCGGGATCGTCGAGAATGGCGTCGACCGCCTCCTTGTCGCCGTTGACGACATTGAGAATGCCCGGAGGGCCGCCCGCCTCGACAAAGAGTTCGCCGAGCCGCATGGGGACGCCGGGATCCCGCTCGGACGGCTTCAAAATGAAGGCGTTGCCGCAGGCGATCGCCGGCGCGAGCTTCCATAAGGGGATCATCGCCGGGAAGTTGAACGGGGTGATGCCGGCGACGACGCCGAGCGGCTGGCGCATCGAATAGAGATCGATGCCGGGGCCGGCGCCGTCGGTATATTCGCCCTTCATCAGATGCGGGACGCCGAGCGCGAATTCGACGACTTCGACGCCGCGCTGGATGTCGCCCTTGGCGTCGGCGATCGTCTTGCCGTGCTCGCGGGCGAGGATGTCGGCGAGCTCGTCATTGTTCCTGGCGATGAGATCGAGGAATTTCATCAGCACCCGGGCGCGGCGCTGCGGATTGACCGCGCCCCATCCCAGTTGCGCTTTGGCCGCGTTCTCGACCGCGGCGCGGACCTCGGCCTTGGAGGCGAGCGCCACATGCGCGCGCACCGTGCCGTCCATCGGCTGGAAGACTTCCGCCGTGCGGCCCGACTTGCCGGCGACATGCTTGCCGCCGATGAAATGCCCATAACTGATCATGTTTCGCTCCCTTGGCGCATGCGTGGTTGGGACCCTTATGCCGTAGGCTTTTGCGCACAGCAATGTCGGAGTTCGCGCATCGGCTGTGCGAGGATTGGCTAGAGTTTCGGCGACCCTACGCTTCCAATCGGCGCCGAATGTCCACCATGCGCAAGATCATTGCGCGTCGAGGGTCGAACGGGAGGTCGGAGAAACCCCAAAGCGAGTAGAACCCCCGCAAGTCCTCGTCGAGCGGGTGGGTAATAACTGCTGTGCTTCCCACGCTGTCAGATGCCTTCAGGGCTGTCCTCAATGCGAATTGAAGCAGAGAAAATGCGTGCCCCTGCCGCTGCCACGTCCGGTCGACCGCGAGTTGTCCGAGCAGCGTCACGGGAACAGGATCGGGCTGGTTGCGCTGCCGCGATTTTGGAAGGAATGAGCGCTCGATCTGCGACGCGCTCAGCGTCACGTAGCCGACAATCCGACCCGATGCGATGTCTGCGATCACGTTGACGCGGGAGGCGCCGCTCGCATGATTGTTCCATGCATAACGGGTGAACCATTCATTCAAGGAGGCGCGACCGCAGTCGAAACTCGTCCGGTCATCGCTTCGGGCGAGCGGGCGCGGTACAGAAACCGCCTGCACCTATCGTTCCCAGGTGGGCTTACGACGAAACAACTCTACGAGCCCGGGAATATCTTCGGCTGGCCGCGCCGCCCAGGCCTCGAAAGCTTCCCACGACTCCGCCGGGATCGTAACGTTCGACCGGTTGAGGATTTCCATCTCCGCCGCCTCGATCGCGGCGCGCCGGACGAAATCGCTGATCGAGGTTCGCGTTTGCGCCGCAGCCGCATCGAGCAATTCCCGTTCGTCCGGGCTCACTCTGACGCTCAGGATGGAGGTAGCGGCTCTCGTCTTGCTCATGCGTATGACATTAGCATACATCATCTCCGGCGCTCAAGCGGCTTCACAAGGATCGCGGGATGGATTGGGACAACGTCAGGGTCTTTCTCGCCGTCGCCCGCGCCGGGCAGTTCGTCGCCGCGGCCAAGCGCCTCAAGCTCGATCACGCGACCGTCAGCCGCCGGATCGCAGCGCTCGAGGCGGCGCTCGGCGCAAAACTCTTCGACCGGCGCACGACTGGCGCGAAGCTCACCAGCGCCGGCGAGCGTTTCCTCGCCGCAGCCGAGCAGATGGAGAGCGCCTTCCTGCATGCGCAGGGTGAGATGTCCGGCGTCGATCTCGAACTCGTGGGCGATGTGAGGATCGGCGCACCGGACGGGTTCTCGACCTACTACCTGACGGGGACGCTGCGCGACTTCGCCGAGCGCCACCCGGGCGTGAGGCTGCAGCTCATGCCGCTGCCGCAGCTGACCCCGCTCGCGCGCCGCGAGATCGACGTCGTCGTCGGCCTCGACGAGCCGGAAGCCGGCCGCTTCGTCGCGCGCAAGCTCACCGACTACACGCTCGGGATCTACGCCAGCGCGGCCTATGTGAAACACCACGGCGCGCCGGAGACCGTCGGGGCGCTCAAAGCGCACCGGTTGATCGGCTATGTCGAGGAGCACGCCTTTTCGACCGCGCTCGACTATGTGCGCGAACTCTTCGACGGCGCGCCGACCAGCTTCGAATGCGCGAGCACGGTCACCCAGATCGAGGCCCTGCGGGCGGGCGTCGGCCTCGGGGTCGTGCACGACTTCATCGCCCGCCGCTTCAAGGACCTCGTGCGCGTCATGCCCGAGCGACGCGCGAGCCGCGCCTACTGGCTCGTCACCCACGAGGATACGCGGGGACTCGGCCGCATCCGCGCGGTGACGGAACATCTGGCGAAGGCGGTGGCGCGGGACCGGGGCATGTTCTTGTGATCTCGCCTCTCGGCTGAGCGGAATCCGAGGCTCGGTTCCCGCTACACTGACGCGGCCGCCCTGAATTCGTACGTCGACGTGCCGCCAAGATAGTCAGATCACCAAATCTCTCAAGCCGTTGAGCCCAGCGCATATCTGCGGACCGGGTTGCTCCGGTCAATTGGCTTCCGCTTCAACCAGCCGAACCAGAACGAGCCCTGCGACGTTGAGAACGGCGCAGGCGACGAAGACCGATGTCCAGCCGAACGCTTGCGCGAGCGCGCCCGCGCCGAGGGCGGCGGCCACCGAACCGATTTGCCCCGCGTTGGAAAAGAGCGCCGCCGCCGCGCCCGCGCGATGCGGCATGAGCGATTGCAGGAAGCTGATCCCGAGATAGGAGACGAGCGCGATTCCCACCGCCCGGAGGATCTGGGCCCACAGGACCGCGCTGACCGATCGCGCCAGCGCGAGCGCAATGAAATACGCCGCAAATGCGGCGAAGCCGACGACGATCGCCGGGCGCTCGCCGCGCTTGAGCGGCCGCCAGATGAGTGCGCCCATGACGACGATCTCGAGCGCGGCGCAAAGGCTGAACGCGAGGCCGACGTCCGTCTCGGTTCCGCCGAGAGCCCCGGTCAGCACGATCGGCAGCGGGATTGATCCCATGAACATCGCGGTGTGAAACAGGAAGAGCGCCGCGAAGGCGAGCGCAATCGCTGGACCTCCGTTCGCGGGCTTGGCTGGAGGGCTGTGCCCCGCTGCTCGGGAGACAGGCCTCGCCCGCACGAGCGCCAGCGTCAAAAGGGCGATCGCGCCCGAGGCCGCGCTCGTAAGAAACACGCCGCGAAAGCCGAACAGGCCGACGACGAGCGCCCCAATGGCGGGGCCGACAGCCCAGGCGAGCGACCAGCTCGCGCGCAGGACGCCGATGGCGCGGTTGGTCGTGTACAGGCTCTCGAGCTCGAATTGCCGTTTGGCGAGCGCGATCGATTGGGAAAAGGCGGCCGCGCCAAGCGCGATCGGACCTGCGGCGATGAAGAGGAGGCTCGCAAAATTCGTTGTGAAGGCGAGGAGAACGTAGCCGACGGAGGTCCCCGTGAGCGCGAGAAGCAGCGGTCTGATGCTCGTCCTTCTGTCAACCCATGCTCCGAAGGCCGTAGCGAAGACTATTCCGCCGAGCGCCCTCACCGTCAGGACCGCGCTCAGGGAAAGGGGGCCAAGGCCCGCCTGATCGACGAGAAAGAGTACGGCGTAGGGGCCGGAGATGGCGTCTGCGAGTGCGACGAGCACGTCGACGACGACAAGCGCGATGAAGAAGGCCGAGCGGTCGGGGTCCCTTGTCAAAGCGGCCTCGTTGCTGCGGCCCAAGCGCGCGTCGATCTCGGCAGGCGGGATGAGCGCCGAAGGGCGGTTCTCGACCGGTTGTCGCGATCGGGAAGATTCGGCGTCGGATACGGCTAGTCGACGAGGCCGGGCGAAGTCAACGCGAGGCCACGAAGCCAAACCGATCGTGTGGACACAATTTGGTGAGGGAAGACTTACGCCGGATTTCCTCTTGATCGAGAGCGGTCTCGATGAGGCGGTCCGCAACAGGCCTCGATCGGCGTAGGAGGGAGCGTTGCAGGTCCTGGCCGCCGTCGATCCGACCAACGCCCGGGTGATTGACTCGCCTCTCTGGACGCGGATCGCCACTTTTCGAAGATAAGACCTCTTCGTTTCACGCGCGCAGAATTGGGCGGTCCGATGGAGCTTGCCGTCAACGGCTGCTCAACAAGGCGTTCCCCGATATTGTGGGCGACTAATACGGTATCGCGGTCGCGCGGGATCGGGGAATGTTTTGATCTCGCCTCCCGCCGAGTGCAATCCGAGGCTCGGTTAATCACCGACCGTTTCGCCCATGCTGGCTTCTCCTGCTTGCGCACCGAGCGCCTTTCTCCCGCGGCAAGGTCAGCCGAAACCGTCCCCGCTCTTGACGCGCCGCCGCGATCCCGCGCGCCTACGGCAAAAACTCTGCGGACTTGAAGATGTTCCGAATTGGCCGGGCGAATCGGCGCCCCGCGCCCGCAAGGCGGCCAAAGCGATCCCAACCTCCGGCCTTCTGCTCTTCGGGAACCACCGGGCGCGCACAGAGGTTGTCGCTTTGCTGTGACCCAAAGGAGCCTGAACGCCGGATGAAACCCTTCGGCTTGCCGAGGCTCTTGCCGGCCGAGCCGGGCAAGTGGCAGTTCGAGCCGAAATGGGACGGATTTCGCTGCCTCGTGTTCAAAGAGGGCGACGCGGTCGAGATTCGCGGCAAATCCGGCAAATCCTTGGGACGATTTTTCCCCGAGGTCGTCGCTCTCCTGAACGAGCTGCCGCATGATCGCTTCGTCGCAGACGGCGAACTGGTCATCGAGATCGACGGGCGGCTCTCCTTCGACGCGCTTCAGATGCGCCTCCATCCGGCGGAAAGCCGCATCCGCAAACTTGCGGCTGAGACGCCGGCGCGGCTTGTGCTGTTCGACATGCTCATGTCTGCGGACGGCGCAGACATGACCTGCGCGCCATTCGCCGAGCGACGCCGGGCGCTCGAGGCGTTCGGCAAGACCGCAGCCAGGCGAGGGCGCCTTCTTATTACCCCGTCCACGCACCTTCCGGCCGAGGCCATACAATGGCTCGCCGGCTACAGCGGAACGGACGGCGTCGTCGCCAAGCGGCTCGACGGTCCTTATGAGAGCGGCGAGCGGGCGATGATCAAGGTCAAGCGTCTGAGGACCGCCGATTGCGTCGTGGGCGGATTTCGCTACGAAAGCCACAGTCGCGAAGTCGGCTCGCTGCTGCTCGGGCTCTACGCCCCCGACGGGCGACTCGATCATGTCGGCTTTACGTCGAACATCCCGGACAGCGACCGGCATTCGCTCACCCGACGCCTCGAAGCTTTGCGCGAGCCGCCCGGCTTCACCGGCAGAGCGCCCGGCGGCCCGAGCCGTTGGAGTACGGAACGCAGCGGGCAATGGGAGCCGCTGAGGCCGGAGCTGGTCGTCGAGGTGCGGTTCGACCACGTGACCGGCGAGCGCTTCCGCCACGGGACGCGGCTATTGCGCTGGCGGCCGGACAAGCTTCCTTGGCAATGCACGATGGAGCAAATCGCCACGCCGCCGGCTGCCTTGTGAGCGCACTCGAAATTCGCCGTTGGATACGAGTGAGCTGCTAGCGCGCTGGAAGCGCGGCCGCCAGCGCGCCCGCCAAAGCAGCGCCTTCATCCGCCCGTCGGGCCGCCTTCTCGCGCATAGCCCGTAAAGAGACGGGCGTCCGGACGCCAGGGACTTCACTGCGCCGTCAGGCCTCCGTCGACGACGATCTCCGCACCGGTCGTGAACGCCGACTCGTCACTGGCGAGATAGAGGATCGCGGCGGCGACCTCTTCGGCGCGGCCGAGGCGCCCGAGCGGGGCGGCGCGCATCGAGACCCTCGCGCGTCCGCTCCGGATTGCTTCGAGCTCGCGCTATGGCTCCTGCACCATCGGCGTGTCGGCGAACGAGGGATGGACGGAGTTCACCCGGATCTTGTAGCCGCGCGCCCGCAATGGAGCGCGGCGGACTTGGTCAGCAGCCTCACGGCGCCTTTGCTGGCGCAATAGGCGATCGTTGCGCGTCGCCGATGACGCCGGCGACGGAGGAGAGGTTGACGATCGAGCCGCCGCCGGTCTCCTTCATGACCCGCACCGCCTCGCGGCAGCCGAGGAAGGTGCCCTCGACGTTGACCGCCTGGGTCCTGTCGCCAGTCGGCCAGCGTCGCCGTCTCGACGTTGCCCTTGGTGCCGATGCCGGCGCTGTTGACGAGAATGTCGAGCCGGCCGAAAGCGGCGACAGCGCTGTCGACGACCTGCCGCCAGCGCGCTTCGTCGGTCACGTCCTGCGGCAGCACGAGATCGGCGAAAGCCTTCACCTCGGCGAGGCCCGCCTCGTTGCGGTCGGTCGCGGCGACCTTCGCCCCCTCGGCATGAAAGAGCATGACCGTCGCGCGCCCGATGCCGGACGCCGCGCCGGTGATGAGCGCCGTCTTGCCGGCCAACCGGCCGGGTCTTGCACCCTGCATCGTCTCCTCCCGTCCTCGATCCGAAGCGCGCTATTTCGGCTGCATACGCAAGGCGCCGTCGATTCGGATCGTCTCGCCGTTGATGTAGCCGTTCTCGACGATATGCACGGCGAGCGCCGCATATTCGGCGGGTTGGCCGAGGCGAGAGGGAAACGGCACTGCGGCGCCGAGCGAATCCTGCGCCGCCTGCGGCAGGCCGAACAGCATCGGCGTCATGAAAATGCCCGGCGCGATGGCGTTGACGCGCACCCCCATCCGGGCGAGCTCGCGAGCGATCGGCAGCGTCATCGCGACGACGCCGCCCTTCGAGGCCGAATAGGCGGCCTGGCCGATCTGGCCTTCGTAGGCCGCGACCGAGGCGGTCGAGATGACGACCCCGCGTTCGCCATCGATAGGCTCGAGCTTCTCCATCGCGCCCGCAACAAGGCGGATCATGTTGAACGAGCCGACGAGATTGACCCGGATCACCCTCTCGAAAACACCGAGCGGATGCGGACCGTCGCGGCCGGCGACGCGGGTCGCCGTCCCGATGCCCGCGCAATTGACGAGGATGCGGGCGGCCCCGTGAGCGGCTTCCGCCTTGGCGATCGCGGCGCTCGCAGACGCCTCGTCCGCGACGTCGCCGACGAGCGCGAGGCCGCCGACCAGTTTGGCGGCTTCCTCAGCCGCGCCGGGGTTGAGGTCGAAGACGGCGACGCGAGCGCCCTTCGCCGCGAGCGCCTCCGCGGTCGCCCGGCCGAGACCCGACCCGCCGCCCGTCACAATCGCCGCCGCTCCCGAAATTTTCATCGCGCCCCGCTCCCCGTGTTCGAAAGAGATTCGTCTGCCCATAGCAATGGCGGGCTCGCCGCGCCAGTCTGGGAGGCGCGCGCGGCTCGGAACGCCGGCAGCTTCCCTCAAAGGATCAGGAGCGACGCGTCGGCGCGGGGCGGCCGAGCGGCGGCTTCAGCCAACCTTCAGCAAGATCCGCCCGTTCTCGACCTTCACTGGAAAAGTCTCCAGATTGACGCAGGCGGGCGCGCCCTTGGCTTCGCCGGTGGTGAAATCGAAGCGGCCGTTGTGCATCGGGCACTCGATGATCGTGCCCTGAACGAAACCGTCGGCAAGCTCAACCTGTTCGTGCGTGCAATGGCCGTCGGTGGCGAAGTAGCGCCCGTCCTCGGTGCGGTAGAGCGCATAGGAACGGCCGTCGTGCTCGAATGGCGCGACGTCTTCGGGCGCAACGCTGTCGACGGGACCGGCGTCCACCCAATTGTCGCTCATCCCTGATCCTCCAGTCACGCTTTCGCCGCCGCTGAGGCCGGCGCCCGTGCGCGGCGGTCGGGCAGAGGCTTCGCCGCGGCCGGAAGCTCGCGCTTTACGAAATAGGTCGGCTCCCGAAGCTGACGGATCACCGTCGGGATGATCTCGCGATACGCGGTGATCGTGTTCGGATAGGGCGTCGGGCACTGCGACTTGATCTTCTCGTGCAGCGCCGGGAGCGCGTGATACGGGATCAGGGGAAATATGTGATGCTCGACGTGATAGTTCATGTTCCAGTAGAGGAACCGGAAGATGGGATTCATGTAGACAGTGCGCGAATTGAGCCGGTGGTCGAGCACGTCCTCGGCGAGACCCAGATGCTGGGTCGCGCCGAAGAACAGCACAAGCCAGGCGCCGTAGAAGGACGGGAGGCCGATCAACATGGCGGGCAGGATCGAGCGGGACCAGACGCAGGCGACGATGACGGCCGCGTAGATCGCCAGATAGATGCGCGCCTTGCGATAGACCTTGGGCCGCTCGCTCTCGGGAACGTAGGTTTGTTCCTCGGGGTCGAGGCGGCCGCCCGCATGCAGGAAGAGCTTGCGGAAGAAGGCCGGGCCGCCTTTCAGCGCAAAGATGTTCAAGAGCAGCGAGGCGACGTCGGGCGGGCGCGGCGTGATAATCTCGGGATCGCGGCCGACGATGATCGTGTCGGTGTGGTGGCGGGTGTGGCTCCAGCGCCAGATTTCCGGCTCGCGCATGACCATGAAGCAGGCGATCTCGTAGACCGCGTCGTTCATCCATTTCGTCTTGAAGGCCGTGCGATGGCCGCATTCATGCCAGCGGCTGTCGGAGGAGCCGCCGTAGATCGCGCCATAGATGATGAAGAACGGAACGGCGGCCCAGCTTCCCCAAAAATAAACGCCGAGGCCGCCGGTGATGATGAGCGCCCCGAACCAGATGAGCGTGTCGCGGATGGCCGGGCCGTCCTTGCGCTCCATCAGCGCCCTGAGTTCGGCGCGCGGGATCTGCGGGGCGTACCATTTCGCCGAGGCGAGACCGGCCTCGACCGCCTTCTCGTTTTCCGGACCGACGAGACTGTAATCGCGCGCAACGAAGGCCGACATCCGTTTCCTCCTTGAGGCAATCTTCCGCCGTCACGGCGAAGGATCGCGCGCCATGGCTACCGGCAAGTCCGGCGCGACTCAATGTCCCGCTTTCAATTTCTATCATAATCCATCAATCTACCGGCTACAATTCTTGCAATCCTCTCAGACCGGAAGCCGATTGGCCCGCCGCCCGACCATCGCCGATCTCGCCAACGCGGCAGGCGTCAGCGTTGCGACCGTCGACCGCGTGCTCAACGCGCGCCATCCAGTGCGCGAGTCGACGGCCGAGCGGGTGCTGCGCGCCGCCGAGACAATCGGGTTCCATGCCGCCCCGCTTCTCAAGAGCCGCCTCAGGCCGGGCGTTCCGGAGCGGGTTTTCGCGTTCCTGCTCCAGCGCCCGGACGCGTTCTACATGCAGTTCGGCGCCGACCTCGCCGCGGCCACCCGTGCGCTCACGCAAATCCGCGCGCGACCCGTCGTCGACTTCCTGCCCGACCTTTCGGCGGGGGTCGTCGCCGAGCGTCTCATCAAGCTCGGCGAGACGGCGGATGCGGCGGCGATCGTGTCCGTTGACCACCCGCGCGTCAGCGACGCGATCGCCAGGCTGAGAGAGCGCGGCGTGCCCACCTTCGCAATTCTAACCGAGCTCGGCGCGGAGGCGGCGGCTCCCTATGTCGGCCGGGACAACCGCAAGGAGGGGCGCACTGCCGCCTGGATCATCGCCAAGGCCGCCCGGCGGCCGGGCAAGGTGGGCATCATCGTCGGCAGCCACCGTTTCCTGTGCCAGGAGACGGCCGAGATCTCGTTCCGCGCCTATTTGCGCGAAAACGCGCCCGAGTTCACCCCGCTCGAGCCGCTCGTCAATCTTGAGGAGCCTCGGATCGCCTACGCCGCGACGCAGGACCTCATTGCGACCCATCCCGATCTTGTCGGACTTTATATTTGCAGCGGCGGGAAGGAGGGCGTCATCGCTGGCGCCCGCGACGAACCGCGGTCCAAGGGCCTCGCCATCGTCTGCAACGAACTGACGGCTGAAGCTCGGGCTGGAACTCATCGACGGCGTGCTGACGGCCGTTATCTCGACGCCGACGGCGCTGCTCGCCGAGCGCGCCGCCGTTTCGATGGCCGCGGCGATCGAAGCGCCGCAGGAGGCGATTGCGAGCCCGGTCTACGTGCCTTTTGAGCTCTACCTGCCGACCAATATCTAAATCGTTGGCGGAGATCCGAAACAAGATCGTAGCTTTCTGCCGGGAGGAAACGTGACCGGTTTTGCCATGACCGAGCCGGGAGAAGGACAAAAAAAATTCTGGAATGAATATTCTGATCTTGATAAATTTTGGAACGTTTGTTACACGTTGGCCGTATACCGGCCATTGACGGCGGGTTATGGATCAAGCCAGCGCGCGTCGCCGGACGCCGCCTTAAGGGAGGAATACCGACATGAAACGCATTCTTATTGCGCTCGCCGCCGCCACCGTGCTGTCGAGCCCCGCTTTCGCCGCCAAGATCGGCGTGTCGATGGACAAGTTCGACGACAACTTTCTCACCGTTCTGCGCAACGGCATGGCCGATTACGCCAAGACGCTGCCCGGCGTGTCGGTCCAGATCGAGGACGCCAAGGACGACGTCTCGAAGCAGTTGAGCCAGGTTCAGAACTTCATCGCCAACGGCGTCGACGCAATCATCGTCAATCCCGTCGACACCTCGGCGACCGCAGCCATCACCAAGGCCGCCGCCGACGCCGGCGTGCCCCTGGTCTATGTCAACCGCGAGCCCGCCGACGTCGAGAAGCTGGGGCCGAAGGCCGCCTTCGTCGCCTCGAACGAGGCCGAGTCCGGGACGCTCGAGACCAAGGCGATCTGCAAGCTGCTCGGCGGCAAGGGCAACATTCTCGTCATCGAAGGCCAGCTCTCGAACCAGGCCGCGGTCCAGCGCACCAAGGACATTCATGAGGTCATTGCGACGCCCGACTGCAGCGGCATCAAGATCATCGCCGAGCAGACCGGGGAATGGGACCGCACCAAGGGCCAGAACCTGATGACCAACTGGCTGTCGAAGGGAATGAAGTTCGACGCCGTCGTCTCCAACAACGACGAAATGGCGATCGGCGCGATCCAGGCGATGAAAGCGGCCGGCGTCGACACCAAGACGGCGATCGTCGGCGGGGTCGATGCGACGCAGGACGCGCTCGCCTCGATGAAAGCGGGGGACCTCAAGGTCACCGTGTTCCAGGACGCCGCCGGCCAGGGCAAGGGCGCGGTCGACGCGGCTCTCGCGCTTGCCGGAGGCAAAACAGTCGAGAAGAAGGTCTATATCCCATTCCAGCTCGTGACCCCGGCCAACATGGACCAGTTCATCAAGAAGAACTGATCGGCCGCTTCTCGCTACTCGCCCTGGCGAGAATCAGGCCTGCCGGAGGCGACCCTCCTTCCAGGCGCGCCTCCGGCTTGTTTTGTGATAGGAATCGCGCGGCCTCCTGAGAAGGGCCGCGCCAGAATCGGGACGGAGCGCCATGGCGACCATAAGCCCGTCGACCGCGGAGATCGTCCGGCAGAGCGGCGCCGTTCCGGGCGCCGAATATCTGCTCGAAGTCGCCAATGTCCGCAAAGCCTTTCCCGGAGTGCTCGCGCTCGACGACGTGTCTTTCCGCCTCAAGCGCGGCCATGTCCATGCGCTGATGGGCGAGAACGGCGCCGGCAAATCGACGCTTATGAAGATCATTTCCGGCATCTACACGCCCGATTCCGGCTCCTTCAAGCTGAAGGGCCAGGAAATCAAGCTCGCTTCCCCGCTCGACGCTTTGCGCTACGGCATCGCCATGATCCATCAGGAGCTCAACCTGATGGCCTATATGACGGTCGCCGAAAACATCTGGATCCGCCGCGAGCCCCTGAACGCGCTGGGCTTCGTCCGTCATGACGAGATGCGCAGGCAGACCAGGGCCCTGTTCGAGCGGCTCGACATCGGCATCGATCCCGAGACGGAAGTGCGCGACCTCTCTGTCGCCAGCCGCCAGATGGTCGAGATCGCCAAGGCGGTCAGCTATGATTCCGACATTCTGATCATGGACGAGCCGACCTCGGCCCTGACCGACCGCGAGGTCGAGCATCTCTTCAAGATCATCCGGACGCTGAAAGCCCAGGGCAAGGGCATCGTCTACATCACCCACAAGATGAACGAGCTCTTCGAGATCGCCGACGAGGTGTCGGTGTTCCGCGACGGCCACTTTGTCGGCGAGCACGCCGCCGCCGACGTCACCCGCGACCAGATCATCCACCTCATGGTCGGCCGCGAGATCACCCAGATGTTCCCAAGCAGACGGTGCCGATCGGCGACGTCGCGCTCTCGGTCAGGAACCTCTCCCTCGAGGGACGCTTTCGCGACATCTCCTTCGATCTGCGCAAGGGCGAGATTCTGGGCTTCGCAGGCCTCGTCGGCTCGGGACGCAGCAACGTCGCCGAGACCCTGTTCGGGGTGACGCCGGCGACTTCGGGCACGATCGCCATCGACGGCAGGGAGATCGCGATCAGGAGCCCTGGGGTGGCGATGGACTCCGGCATGGCGTTCCTGACCGAGGACCGCAAGGAGAGCGGCTGCTTCTCCTCCTCGATGTGATGGCCAACATGCAGATCGCGCTTCTGCGCCACGGCCATTCGGTCGCCGGCTTTGTCAAGGAGCGCGAGATCGAGGCGCTCTGCCAGCAGCAGAAAGCGCGGCTGAGGGTCCGCACGCCCGACCTCGAGGAGCCGGTGCTCAATCTCTCCGGCGGCAACCAGCAGAAGGTTCTGATCGCCCGCTGGCTGATGACGAAGCCGCGCATTCTCATCCTCGACGAGCCGACGCGCGGCATCGACGTCGGGCGAAGGCCGAGATTTCAGACTGATCTCCGAGCTCGCCGGACAGGGCG
>CAVZJZ010000031.1:0-42023 GCA_963775665.1 uncultured Alphaproteobacteria bacterium
CCTCGCCAGCCGAGCAGGACGCGATGGCCAAGGCGGTGAAGGGCTGACGCAGTCCCAAGAGGCGCGCCGAATGACGGAGTGTGGGGCGCGAACAATACCTTGCTGAAAACCAGAATACCGGCGACAATGTCGTCTATGAGACCCCCGGACGAGAGACCCCGTGGGTCAAAAGGGCGAGGAGGCGGATTTTGACAGATAGCCGTAGCTAATCTGGGGAGAGCAGCAAGCAAATTATTTTTCGCCGCTCAACGCCCGTAACCCATTGAGAAGTCCGGGATTTGGACGAGAAATTCCAAGAAAATCCAAGGAATTCCAAGGCCCAAATTTCCTCGAAAACCGCGAGAATCCGGGGAATCGAAAGAGATTCCAAAATTCCGGCCGGCGAGCCCTCAAGCCAGCTCCAGCGTGAACGGAGTCCCCTCGAAGCACTCCTCGCCCCGGCCGATCGCCGCGATCGCCCCGGTCATGCGGCCTTTGCGGCCGAGCGCCATGTCGGCGAGCGCCACCAGCCGCCCGTTGGGGGTCGCGGTCGGCGATGCGGCCCTCAACGACCGGGCGATGGCGAACTCGTCGCGCTGGGGGTAAGCGCGCAGGCGGCGATATAGGCCGCGGCGGTCGAGCGGCTGACGCCGGCGTAGCAATGGATCACCATCGGCTCGGCGCGGTCCCACGCGTGGACGAAGCCGAGGAAGGACTTGAGGTGCCCGGTCTCGGGCAGAACCTGGCCGGGCGCGGGCGCGACGATGTCGGATACGGCAAGGTAGAGGTGTCGCTCCGGCGCGATCCCGTCGGGGCGCGCGACGGCCGTCCCGGGACTTAGCAGCGTGACGAGGGACCGCGCGCCGGTGCGCGCGACGGTCTCTTCGATCAGCGCGAGCGAGCAGACATGAAGGCGCGGCACGGCAGGCGTCTCCTGGCGAAAGCGATTTCTTAGGACTTCGCCGCAGCGTCGTCGAGTTCCGCGAAACGATCGAGAAACCGCCGCTCGGCCTCCTGCGGCCGCATCGGTTCGACAAACGCGGCGAAGTCCTGGACCGGCGCCTCGGGCTCGCCGAAAAGCTTGCGCGCTTCGGCGATCGTGAACCCGGCAAGCGCCGTCGCCTCGATATAGGCGGAGACGCGGTCGACGACTTTGATCTGTTTCGCGAGATCCGTCGGCAGCTCGGCGGGCAGGCCGAAGCGGATATGGATCGCCTGCTGCAGACGCCCTTCGATCCGCCTGTAGTCGCCGCCGATCGCCGCCTTGAACGGCGAGATCATGTCGCCGATCACATATTCGGGCGCGTCATGCAGCAATGCGGCGAGGCGCGCCTTCGGCGACGGCGAGACGGCGACCGCGGCGAACAGCGCCTCGACGAGGAGCGAATGTTGCGCGACGGAGAAGATCTCCGGTCCTTGGGTCTGGCCGTTCCAGCGGGCGACGCGCGCAAGCCCGTGGGCGATGTCGGCGATCTCGACGTCGACCGGCGAGGGGTCGATCAGGTCGAGCCGCCGCCCCGACAGCATGCGCTGCCAGGCGCGGCGCCTTGGCGATTCGCTCACGGTCCGAAATCGCGCGCCAGCGCCCGGCACGCGTCGTGGCGGCAGCAGTCGACGAGGTGATCGTTGACCATGCCAGTCGCCTGCATGAAGGCGTAGATGATCGTGGGGCCGACGAAGTTGCCGCCCCGCGCGCGCAGGTCCTTGGCGATGGCGCGCGAGATCTCGGTCTCGGCGGGGATCTCGGTGAGGCTCCGGCGCGCGTTCTGGATCGGCCGTCCGTCGACGAAGCTCCAGATGTGGCGGGCGAAGCCGCCTTTGCCAGCGAGGTCCAGATAAATGCGCGCGAGCGCGACCGTCGCCTCGATCTTGGCGCGGTTGCGCACGATGCCGGAATCGAGCATCAGCGCCTCCTTCTTGGCTCCGTCCCAGCGCGCGATCTTTTTCGGGTCGAACCCGTCGAAGGCGCTCCGGAAGGCCGGCCGCTTCCTCAGGATCGTGATCCACGAAAGCCCCGCCTGGAAGCCATCGAGAACGAGCTTCTCGAAGAGCGCCTTGTCGTCGTACTCGGGCGTTCCCCATTCCTCGTCATGATAGCTCACATAGAGCGGGTCGGCGCCGGGCCACGGGCAGCGCTTGAGGCCATCGGCGCCAGGGACCGCGGCGACGGCTCGCGGCGGCTTTTCTCGCTCGGCCATGACGTCCTCTTCGAATCCGTTTCTCGTCTTCGCCTTGCCCTCATGGCGCGCCGCGCGCCGGCCGGCAAGATCAGAAAAGCGTCTCGCCGGCGCTCGCGCGGATCGGCGCGGCGACCGGCTGTTGCAGGCTCTTGCTGTCGTTGGCGACCCGGTTGACGCCGGAGCCGATCTCGACGAGTTCGAGAGCCTCGCTTGGCGCCGGCTTCAGGAGCGCGAGCGCCTTCACAGTCCCGGCGCCGTCGACGTCAAGCCAGGCGGCGAAGTCACGCGGCTCGAGGATTGCAGGCATGCGATCATGCACCCGCGCCGCCAGCGAATTGGCCGAAGTCGTGACGATGCAGGCCGTGTCGATCTCGCCGCCGCTCGGATCGCACCAGGTTTCATAGAGGCCGGCAAACCCCATCGGCTCTCCGCTGACGCGCCGGATGAGATAGGGACGCCTGACCGCGCCGCGTCCTCCCGCACGCCCCTCCTTCCGCCATTCGTAGAAACCGTCGGCGATGACGAGGCATCGTCGCCGCTTCAGGGCGGCGCCGAAGCTCGCTTTCTCGGCTATGGTCTCAGCGCGGGCGTTGATGATGAGCGGAAAGCCTTTCGGGTCCTTGACGAAGCCCGGCAGGAAGCCCCAGCGCATGAGCCTGAAATGCCGGACGGCGCCGGCGCTGTGGGGGTCGGCCGCCACCACGGGAATTGGCTGGGTCGGCGCGATGTTGTAGCGGGGCGGAAAATTGGGGGTCTCGCCATAGGCGAAATAGGCGCGCACCGCTTCCGGGGGCAAGGTGATCGCATACCGTCCGCACATGGCGCTGTTCCAAATGGCGAGGGCCCACGGACCGTGCCGACCGGGCGACCCGCGCCGATGCCGAGACCGCGGCGCCGATTAACCTTTACGAAGGACTTCCGTCGCGTCGCCCGGCGCGAATTCTAGTATGCCGGCGATGTCGACCTCCACGCAAATCCCGCTCGAGGATCGCTGCGACGCAGACGCGCGCGAGGCGGCCTTGACCTATGTGGGGGAGGCGTTCGCCCTCGCCGCCCTCGATGGAATCGACGTCGACGCTTTTGCCGAAGCGGCCCTTTGCGCCGCGATGTGCGAGCTGGTCGCGGTCCACGGCGAAGACGGCGCCGCGCTCATCGCCGGCCGCCTGGCGGTCCGCGCGGCGGCGGGCGAGTTCTCCGTTTCGAGACGGCAATAGGCGTTTCTTTGCCCCGCGTTTGACCGTCAGTCGGCCGGGCCAATACACTCAACCCCGGGAGGTCCATCGGCGCCTCGTTTCAGGCGTCGCGTTGCTCCCCACGAGGGAACCTGCATGCCGTTTCGCGCGATACGAGCAGACAAGACCGACGCCGGACAGGATGTTCGTTTCGTCGACATGGAAGACTCCGAGCTTATGGACGGCGACGTGACCGTTCGCGTCACCCATTCGACCGTCAACTACAAGGATGGGCTCGCGCTGTCCGGCAAGTCGGCGGTCATCCGGCGGTTCCCGATGGTGCTGGGCATCGATCTGGCCGGCGTCGTCGAGACATCCGCACGAGCCGATTTTGCTCCGGGCGAGGAAGTGATCCTGAACGGCTACGGACTGAGCGAGACCCATTTCGGCGGCTACGCCGGCAAAGCCAGGGTGAAGGGCGACTGGCTCGTCAAGCTGCCCGCGGGCCTCACCCGCGCCGAGGCGATGGCGATCGGCACGGCGGGCTATACCGCGATGCTGGCGGTGCTGGCGCTCGAGCGACAGGGGTTGACGCCCTCGTCGGGACCGGCGCTGGTGACCGGCGCCGCAGGGGGCGTCGGCTCGACCGCCATATCGCTGCTCGCCGACAAGGGGTGGAAGGTGATCGCCTCAACGGGCCGCACGAGCGAATCGGACTATCTCAGGCGGCTTGGCGCGTCAGAGATCATCGAGCGCGCCTCGCTCGCAACGCCCGGCAAGCCGCTTGGCAAGGAACAATGGTCGGCCGCCGTCGACAGCGTCGGCTCGCAGACGCTCGCCAATGTGCTGGCCCAGACGCGCTACGGCGGCGCTGTCGCCGCCTGCGGGCTCGCGGGCGGGATGGACCTGCCCGCGACAGTCGCTCCGTTTATCCTGCGCGCGGTCACGTTGATCGGCATCGACAGCGTCAATTGTCCGATGGAGCGCCGGCTCGAGGCCTGGCGCCGCCTGGCGCGCGATCTGGACCGGAAGAAGCTGGGTGCGATGACGCAGACGATCCCGTTCGACGAGGCGTTCGACGCTGGCCGGAGGATTTTGAAGGGCGAGACGCGCGGGCGGCTGGTGGTGGCGATCGGCTAGGCGTTTTTCGCATGCGCCCAACGACTCTCGCGTATCGCGTCTTGAGCAGACGATGCGCGTCCACTAAGAGACCGAAGTCGACGCCGCAACCGTCGATGCGCCAGACTTGACATCGTCGCCTTCGACGGCGTGTCACAATTGTGCAAACAGTCTGCCGTTTCTTTGCTTACAGGAAGGGCGCGCGCCGAATCGGTGCGTGAGTTTGGCCACATGACGAACGACGCCGATGATTTCAGCCTTCTGCTTGGCGCCGACGTCCCGACCCGCGAATACAAGGCCGGCGCGATTATCTTTCGCGAGGGAGAGCACGGAACGGAATTTTACGTGATTCAGACGGGGCGCGTGCAGATCCTGTCCGGCAACCGGATCCTCGAAACCCTCGGCGGAAGCGAGATTTTCGGCGAGATGGCGCTTATCGACGCCTCGCCCAGAAGCGCCACCGTCGTAGCGGAAACGGATGTCGTCGTCGCGCCGATCACGGAAAGGCAATATCTCTTCCTGGTCCGGCACACCCCCTACTTCGCGCTCAAAATGATGCGCGTTCTGGCGGAGCGGCTCAGGGCGCAGAACAAGGCCGTATGATCTTCATTTTTCGCGGCGCAGATCGAGGGAGTTCGCAGGCCGCCTCCGGCCGCTTCGACTTCGCAAGCCGCTCAGTTTCGCTCGATGTTCAGGAACATCCGGATGAGCTCGGAGAGGCTCCCGGCGTGGGTTTTCTTCATGACGTTGGCGCGGTGCACTTCGACGGTCCTAGGGCTGATGCCCATTTCGTAGGCGATGATCTTGTTGGGCTGCCCCCTGATCAGGCGATCGAGCACCTCGTTCTCCCGCACGCTCAGCGTAGCCAATCGCGCCAGCGCTTCCTCTGTATCGGTCTCGTTTGTCTGTGAGCCTTTGCCGGAAGCGAGGGCCTTGCGAACGGCGCTGATGAGGTCGTCGGCGCGAAACGGTTTCTCCAAAAGGTCGACCGCTCCTTTTTTCATAGCGCGAACGGCGAGCGGAACGTCGGCATGGCCCGTGACGACTACGACGGGCAGGGCCAGCGAGCGCGCCGCAAGATGCTCGAGAAGCTCCATGCCGCTCATGCCGGGCATCCGGACATCGGTCACAACGCAGCCCACCACCGGGGCGCCGTCGAGAGCGGCGAGGAATTCTGTGGCTGAGGCGTAGGTTTTGACGTTGAAGCCCTCGTTCACCAGGAAGTGCCGGACCGAGTCACGAATGGCGTCGTCGTCGTCGATCACGTGAACGGTCCGCGTGCTCATTCCTCGATCTCCGCCGCCGTCAGCGGCAAGGCGACACTGAAGGTCGCGCCGGTGTGCGACTCGGCCCAGATGCGCGCGTACTCGGCCTCTATGATTGACTTCGATATCGAAAGGCCATTGCCCATGCCGTTCGCCTTCGTCGAAGTCATGGGGGTTCGAACAGCGACTCCCTTACATCATCGGCAAGCCCGGGGCCAATGTCGGAAACATGCAAGCGGATCATGTCTACCCCATCCGGGCGGTAGAGATCGTGATCCCCGCTCCCGCTGACAAGCGCCGAGTTGGGAACGAAGCCTCCGATGAGCGCGACAATTGCGACGCCGGGAGAGAAGGTCAGGTCGGTGAAATGCTCGCCGAGACGTTCGCCGATCGGCATCCGCGAGATAACGCCCACTAAGCCGGCCGCGCGCCCACCGCCGGTTGCGCAAGTCAAGGCAACGCGTAGACAGGGCGCTCGCAGGATCGCGGCCGGCCTCGATCGTTGGATCAGTCCCCGCGTGGAGGTTCACCTGAGGCCGTAAATCCGCGCTGGGTGTTTCCGGAGCGCTCCCGTGCTTTCACTGTCGTCCGAAATGCAGCGCCGCGCAAGGCCGGAAGATCAAGCCACCTCGGCCAGTGCGAAGGCTCGGGCGCCGCGCTGAACGCGCGGCAGCGCGACCACGGCGACTGCGCCCTCGCCCGCCCGCGAGGCCAGGTGGAGCGTTCCGCCATGCAGTTCGACGAGCGAATTGGCGATGGCGAGGCCGAGTCCTGAACCCTTCATGCCGTTGGCCATGACGACGTCGCCCTGCTCGAACGGTCGTCCGATCCGAGCGATGTCTTCGGCGGCGATGCCCGGGCCGTTGTCCTCGACATAAAAGCAGACCTGCCCGCCTACGACTTGCGCACCGATTTCGACCGCGCCGCCTTCCGGCGCGAATTTCACGGCGTTCCGCATCAGTGTGGTGAGAATCCTTTCGACCGCAGCCGGGTCCGCCTCGATTGTCAGGTCCGCAACGACGTCGACCGCGATCGCTATGCATTTCTCGCGCGCCATTGCCGCGACATCCTGGACGGCGCGGCTCGACCGCCTGCTCAGCGGCAAAGCGCACGTAACAGAGACGTTCGCGCCCGGCCTCGAGTCGTGACATGTCGAGGATGTCGCTGACGACCTGGAGGAGATATTCCCCGCTCGTCAGAATATGTCCGCAATAGTCGCGGTACTTGTCCGATCCAAGCGGACCGAAGGTCTGGCTCCCCATCAACTGCGAGAAGCCGATGATGGCGTTGAGCGGCGTGCGCAGTTCGTGGCTCATGTTTGCGAGGAACTCGGCCTTGGCGCGATTGGCCGCCTCGGCCTGCCCCTTCTGCTCATGGTAGCGCTCGGCGAGATCGGCCAGCTGCTGGGCCTGCTCCTCGAGCGAGTGGCGCGACTGGCGGAGTTGAGCGACGGTCGTCAGCAGCAGGCGCTCCGAATTGATCAGCTGCTCCTCGTGCTCCTTGAGCGCGGTGATGTCCGTTCCGACGGAGACATAGCCGCCGTCGCGGGTTCGCCGCTCGTTGACCTGAAGCCAACGCCCATCGGGCAGACGCGCCTCGTAGGTGCGCGAACGCAGTCCAGCGGCAACGGGCTGCCCCTCCGGGTCGCTCTCGAAGCCTCCGAGCGCCGCCACTTCCGCGTAATGCGCGCCCGACCGGACCGCCTCGCCCGGAAGATTGTGCAGTCGCTGATATTTCGAATTGCAGAGCACCAGCCGATTGCCGGAATCCCACAGGACGAAAGCCTCGGAAATGGCTTCGATCGCTTCCCGCAATCGCTGGTCCGCGGTCGCGGAGGCCTCCGCCTCACGCTTGCGCTCGGTCACGTCGAAAGCGATCCCGACCAGACTGAAGCCGCCGCTTTCCTCATCCTCGACGATTTCAGCGCGCTTGCGCAGCCAAACCCAGCGTCCGTCGGAAGCGCGCATGCGGAACTCAACTTCGACGCATTCGCCGCGGCGCTCGGCAGCGAGGCGCACGATTTCCGCGAGGCTCCCGTCCTGCGGATGCATCAGCGCCTGCAAATCCGCGATCGTCCATGGGCCGGATCGCTCGGCAAGATCGAGAACGTCGAACATCGAGGGTGACCAGACTACGCGCCCCGCCCGCAAATCCCAGGTCCAAAGCCCGCAGCGGCCGCGATTGAGCGCGAGGTCGATTCGCGACCGCTGGGCGCGCTCTTCGCGGATGCGCGCGCGCTTGCGTCGCAGTTCTCGACCGTAGAGGATTCCCGCTGTGGCAATGAGCGCGAGCGTCCATCCGAGGAGACTGACGGTCGCGATCGCGGCGCGCCGCCAGGCGGCCAGGTGCATTTCGACGGGTGAGGCGAACGCGACCTTCGCGGTCGCGGCCGGCAGCGTCCTCACTGCTGCAAATCGATCGCCGCCGCCGTCCGCGTCGACGCGCAGAACCGTGCGCCGGTCGGCGCCGTCGTCCGAATTCCGCTCGAGATTCGCGAGCCAGTCCGCGACCGTGGACTTCGGCGGATCGATCGCGATTCGCCGCCCGTCGCGATCAAGCATGATCGCCTCGGCGAATTGCTCGTCGGGATCGGAGTTCGAGGACCTGTCGGAAGACTGCGGCCGGCGGCGCCTTGGGAGCAGCCGCGAAGGCTGCATTGAGGCGGTCCGCAAGCACCGTCGCGCGCAGGCCGACTTCGCGCGCGGCGGATTTCAGCGCGAAATCCCGTTCGAACCGCAGGTGCTGAAACGTCACGGCGATCGTGCCTACGACCGCGAGAACGAGGCCTATCGACGCGGTCGAGGGAAACCAGCGTCTGCGCGCGAGCGGGCGAGGCCACGCCAGAAGCTGCGCAGTCGGGTGGAAAGCGGCGGCGCCGCTTCGCCCACGGACCTGTGCGTCCGCGCAATCGTCCGCGCTTGCCGCGCTTGCACGCGTCATTGTCCTGGCCAAACCTCGTCTCAAATTAACCTTCGGGAACCCGCCGTCCCCGCCGAATCAGTACGATAAGAATCCCTGTGCGAATCTTTGTCCAGACCCTTGACAGGGGGTCGCAGCGAAATTTCTGCGACGTGCATAAGGCGGAGGACAATCGCGGGTCGGGAGCCGCCGCAATGGGCAGTGGGCAGTACGGGCGGAAGAACGCTTGGCCGCGATTCTCCGCAGCCGGTTGCCGACTCCCTACCCGAGCGTCCGGGTCACGATGTCGCGAGTGTCCGGCGAAAGCGCCGGTTGCGCAGCGATCCTTCTGAGCATCGCCTCGGCCTGCCGTCGTCGCGACTCCTCGAGCGAACGCCAGGAGCGCATGGCCGTCAGAAGCCGCGCGGCGATCTGCGGATTCGCAGGGTCGAGCGCAACGACCACCTCCTCGAGCAGCGCGAAACCGGCGCCGTCGGCGCGGTTGAATTGCGTATGATTGGCCGAGAATCCGCCAATCAGCGCGCGCACCCGATTTGGGTTGGACATCGAGAAACCGCGGTGGCTCATCAACGCCCGCACGCGCTCGAGCGTCTCGCGCTCGGGGATGTGCGCCTGCAGCGCGAACCACTTGTCGAGGATCAGCGGCTCCATCGCGTAGCGCCGGCCGAACGCATCCAGCGTGTGCTCGCGCGTCGAGCTCGGCTTGAACGCGATTGCCGTCAGGGCGCCGAGGCGCTCGGCCATGTTGTCGGCTTCGCGGAGTTGTCCGTGCGCGAGCGCAAGACCGTCGATCACGTTGCCGTCGACGAAGAGCGCCAGCGCGCCGTTGCGCAGCGCCCGCCGGCCGGCCGCAGCGGCGTCCGGGTTGAACGGCCCGGAGTCCACAAGCTGCCTGTGCAGTTCGACGAGCGCGTCGCCGTGGCCGCGGCCGAGCGCGCCCCTCAACGCCTTGCGCGCCGAGTAGATCGCGTCCGGATCGACGTCCTCCCCGATCTCGCGAGCGATGTCCGACTCGCTGGGGAGGGTCATCGCGAGCGCAGCGAAGGCGGGGTCGATGCGGCCGGCGCGCGCGTCCTCGATTAATGCGCCGAAGGCCGCGATGAGTCCCGCGTTGCGCTCGGGCGCGCGTCCGGCGCGGACCGCCTTAACGCCACGCAGCAGCACGCGCGTCGCCAGGCTCTGCAAGGCCTGCCAACGGTTGAAATTGTCGCCGTCTCGCCGCGAAAGAACGATGAGATCGTCCTCCGTGAGGTCGTCCTCCACCCTGACAGGCGCCGAGAAGCCGCGCAGGAAGGACAACGCAGGCCTACGCGGCACGTCGTGAAACACGATCGTCCGTTCGGATTCCTTCAGCTCGAATACGCCATCGGCAAGTTCGGCCGGCGTCGCGTCGGGAGAGACCAGCGGAATATCGCCGCCTTGCGGATCGATGAGGCCGAGTGCGAGCGGCATTGTCATCGGTAGTTTCGTCGCCTGACCGGGGGTCGGCGCAAGCGACTGGACGATCTCGAGACGATAGGTCCGCTCCATCTGGTCATAGTTGCCGCGGACCGTGATCTTTGGTGTGCCTGCCTGTGTGTACCAGCGCATGAAGCGGTCGAGATCGCGGCCGGACACCTCGGCGAAGCAGCCGATGAACTGCTCCACCGTCGCAGCCGCGCCGTCATAGCGCCCGAAATAGAGGTCCATCCCGGCGCGGAACGCCTCAGGCCCGATCAGACGCTTGAGCATCCGGATCACCTCAGCGCCCTTCTGGTAGACGGTGGCCGTATAGAAGTTGCTGATTTCGTGGTAGATTTCAGGCCTTACATTGTGGGCGAGCGGGCCCGCGTCCTCAGGGAACTGCGCTGAGCGCAGCGCCCGGACCTCAGAAATGCGCTTGACCGGAGCCGAACGCATGTCGGCCGAGAATTCCTGGTCGCGAAAGACCGTCAGCCCCTCCTTGAGGCAAAGCTGGAACCAGTCACGGCACGTCACACGATTCCCGGTCCAATTGTGGAAGTATTCGTGGGCGATCACGCCCTCGATGCCTGCGTAGTCGTCATCCGTCGCGGTCTGCGGCGAGGCGAGCACATATTTGTCATTGAAGACGTTGAGCCCCTTGTTCTCCATGGCGCCCATATTGAAGTCGGACACGGCGACAATGTTGAACACGTCGAGATCGTATTCGCGTCCGTAAGCGCGCTCGTCCCAGGACATCGAGCGCTTCAGAGCATCCATGGCGTAGTGCGCACGCTCCTCGCGGCCCGGCTCCACATAGATCGCGAGCGCGACTTTTCGTCCTGACGCTGTAATGAACGAATCGGAAATATGCGCGAGATCGCCCGCGACCAAGGCGAACAGGTAGCACGGCTTCTTGTGCGGATCGACCCAGATCGCCCAATGCCGCGAGGGGTCGTTCGCTTCGCCGAAGTTTTCGAGATTGCCGTTGGCGAGCAGAACCGGCGCCTCCGCGCGATCGGCCTCGAGCCGCACCCGATAGGTCGACAGCACGTCGGGGCGATCGAGAAAATAGGCGATGCGGCGGAAGCCCTCGGCCTCGCATTGCGTGCAATAGGCGGAGCCAGATCGATAGAGCCCCATCAGCTTGGTGTTGGCCGCCGGATCGAGTCGGGTCTCGATCTTCAGCGTGAATGGTCCTCGGGGCGGGCGCGGGAGCACGAATTGCGAAGCGCTCGCCTGAAAATCGGAGGGCGCAATCGGCGCGCCGTCAAGTTCGGCCGAAACGAAAACCAGCTCGTCGCCGTCGAGAGTGAGCGCGACATCCGGCGCGCCCGCGAGATTGGGCCTCATTGCGAGCGTCGACACGACGCGGGTCGCATGGCGATCGAGGGAAATATCGAGTTCGACCGAGTCGATGAGATAATCCGGGACGCGGTAGTCGACGAGACGAACGGGCTGACCGACCGATGTGCGCATGGGCGCGCCTTTCCGATTGATGAAGAACGTGACGCCCGCAACCGCAGACAAATGATCGCACGGGCGCCTCGGTCGGATCCTCTCCGCTCAGGCCATGGCAAGGCCGATCGCCGCCGACGGCGTAAACGTCAATCCGTACCGAAGCAAGGTTTTTTGCAAGCCGCGGCTCGGCGGGGCGCCGCTGGTGAAAATGACCGCGCCGGTGTGGCGCGGGGCGGCGCCATTCGGGGCCTCGCCAAGCAGGACGTCGAGCCGCCGCGCGATCGCCGGCGCGGGATCGATAAAGGCGACGGGCCACGGCGCGAGCCGCTCAAGCGCTTCGATCAACAGAGGAAAGTGGGTGCAGGCGAGAACGACGCAGTCCGTGCGCCGGCCTTTTTTTTCTACGAAGCAGGGGGCGATCTCGCGGGCGATCTCCGCATCCTCGACCGTTTCCCCGCGCATCACGCGCTCTGCGATCGGCGCGAGCTCAGCGGACCCCACCAGCGTCACCTCGCAGTCAGCGGCGTGATCGCGCACGAGCGCGTGCGTATAGTCGCGCGCGACGGTGCCCCGGGTCGCGAGCACGCTGACGAGGCCCGAACGTGAAACGCTCGCGGCCGGCTTGATCGCCGGCACCGTGCCGACGAACGGGAGCCGGGGATAGGCGGTCCTGAGACACGGAAGCGCAAGAGTGGAGGCGGTGCTGCAAGCGATGACGACAATGTCAGGCGCCTGGTCGACGACGAGTCTCGCCATCACCGTCTCGACCCGGGCGATCAGGGCCGCGTCGCTGAGCCGGCCGTAGGGAAAGGCTGCGTCGTCGGCGACATAGACGATGTCGACGTCAGGGCGCAGACGGCGGATCTCGGCGAGCACGGAAAGGCCGCCGAGCCCCGAATCGAACACGAGCGCACGGGGCGCTCGCGCCCCAGGGGCGCGATTTTCCGGCAAGGATTGCAAGCTTCCAGCGCGCCTTTCTCGCCGTTGCCGCCGATCCCCATTTACGCCAAACCGCCGCCCGCGGCAAAACCAGCCATTGACCGGGCGGGCGCCAATGGACCAAGGAGAGCCTTCGCGTTTCCGGGATAGAGCCCTATTCTTCACGTCATGCCGTCGTCGTCTGACGCTCCCCTCAGCGCCGAACCTCTCGATCATCAGCCTGAACCGGCTCCGACCGCGGCGGAACGCCGGGGGCTGGCGATCGCCCTCGCCGCCGCGGCGGTCCTTCATCTCGTCATTCCGCTCGGAATCCTAGCCTATTACGCGGTGTGGCCGCCGGCCGCGGCGCCGGCCGAGCAGGAAATTCCGATCGAGGTCGTGGTCGAGCCGCCGCCGCCCAAAGAGGAAAAGCCTCAGGACCAGCCGAAACCTCCGCCCCAGCCGGAGGACGAGAGGCCGGCCTACGACGCGCCGAGCGCCGCCACACAGGAGAAAGCGAACCGGGAGTCACCCGACCTGAAAACGCAGGCGCCGGCCGCCGAGACCCAGCCGCAGCAAAAACCGGGGGCGCCCCAGCAATCGGAGACGCCGCCCGCGGCGGAAGAGCAAAAGGCCCAGGCGCCGCCGCCGGTGGAGGAGAAACCGACCCCCAACGCCGACGATCCCGCCGCCGCGACCCAATCGCCATCGGACTCGACCGCAGCCCCGCCCGCAGCAAAGGTCGAGCCCAAGCCCGCGCCCCCGCCGGCGCCCAAACCGCCCCCGACGACGCCGGCCGGCGCCCCGTTGCCGACGGACGATGTGCTGCCGGAGTACAAATTCGCCCATGCTGCGACCAAGTCGCCGGTCGTAGGCGGGACCGCCGACACGCGGTACTTCACCATCGTCTACGGAATGATTCGCTCGCATCTGCGCGCGCCGTCGGGACCCAGCGCCGCGCCGCCGAGCCGTGGCGGAGCGATCGTCTTCACGGTCGACGAAAGCGGCAATCTGCTCCAGCGCAAGCTGGTAAGCGCGAGCGGCTCACCGAGCCTGGACATGGCCGTCATGACGGCGATCGCCGAGGCTGCGCCGTATCCGGCGCCGCCAAACTGGCAGCCCCGGTCCATGCGACTGACCTACGGCAAGTGAGCAGACCCGCGCTGGCTCAGCGCGTGACGCACTTCCAGCTCGAGCGGACCCGCTGGAAGCTCGTATAATTGTCCCAATTGTGAACGGCGACGAGCCCGTATTTCGCGCATTCCTCCTGCGCGTCACGCGCAAACTGCGAGGGGGGCGGAAACGTGTCGCTGTGTGGAGCGTTGGGATAATAGACGAACGTGACGTTTCGCTCGAGCGCGCAACCCGAAAGGGTCAGAAGCAAGCCGATCAGGCAGAGATATCGCATCCGCGCACGCCCCAAGCCTCGAAATCCTCCGGGCTGCGCCGAAGCAGCCCGATTCCCGCCGCCACTTAGCCTCAGCGCGGCGCGGCGCGCAAGTGCGTTCCGGGAGGCTTTGATCTCGCTCAATCGATCTTGCTCACCGCGGCGCCATTCACTCGGGCGTTGCGGCGAACTTGGGTACTGGAGGCCGAGAGCGTCCAGACGGCGTGGAGGAGGTTGGGATGGCCGACACACGAACTTCAAGGAGCCAGGCCCTTCTCCAAATGGCCGCGTTCGCGCTTGGCGGTACGCTCGGGCTTTGCGCGGGCGCCTCGGCCGACGAATCCTCTGGCGCGCGCGCGGGTGCGGCGTTGGCGGCGCAGGCCTGTTCGCCTTGTCACGTCGTCGCAAAGCCGGTCGGCCCCCCTTTCGCCGATATCGCCAACGGCCCGCGCGCTGCGCCAGACGCGCTTCGTGACTTCCTCCACGCGACACACAGCGACATCGGCCATGCCGGCGCCATGCCCAACCCCCAGCTCACTGACCGGCAGATCGAGGAGATCGCGGCCTATCTCGCCACGCTCCACGCGAAGTAATGCGTATTCTCAAAGGGTTAGGCGCTTGCAATCCGGCTGGTGGCAGGGCCCAAAGTCCCCCGGCCTTCATTCTAAGCCACGATTGGCCGGGGGGCGTCGCGCATGACGCGGGGAGGACGCGTCTTATGTCGGTCGCAATGCAGAGAGTCCCAGCGGCGACGTAATTCGTCAACGACGGTCTATGTGTGAAACCTGATTATCCCCAGCCCGAGCGAGCCGCTGAGGCGTTCGCGCTTTGAGCCGCAGTCGTCATTCGGGGCCGACGGCGCATTCACGCCAACCGTTACAAGGCCCGCCCACTGCCGTTTTTTGAGCGTTTTCAAAGGGTTAGTGTAATAGTTGTGCAAATCCAAAGAGAGAAAAGGGACAAAGGGACAGAATTTGGCGCCTAAGCCATTGAAAGCCCTTCGTCGCGTCCAAAACTGCACTGCGCCAACCAAGGCTCGGGGGAGCGAAGCGTCCTTGAGGCGGCCTAGGCCTTCTTCAGCCGGACGATCACGTCGATCGCCGCGATCCGTGTGCCCGCCGGAGCAGGGATTTCGACCTTGGGCAGCCAGTCGTCGGGAATGTCGGACAGCTCTTCCGAATCCTCGCTATAGAAATGGAAGTGCGGCCCGATCTTGGTGTCGTACCAGAGCTTGGCGTCGTAGATGGCGATTTCCCGCAAGAGGCCGCAGCGCGCGAACTCGTTGAGCGTATTGTAGATCGTGCCCAGCGTCGGGGCGAAGCGGATCGACCGCGTCTCCTGGTAAATCATCTCCGCGGTGAAGTGTCGGTCGCCGACGCCGAAGATGGTGCGGCCAAGATCGACCCGCTGGCGCGTCGGCCTGACCCCCGCCGCTTCGAGTTTGCGGCGGATCAAGCTCTCGACGATCTGCTCCTGCGGGCTGCGCTTCGTAGGCATGGTTGCGTCGTTTCATTGCAGCCGCGCCCGGCCGCGGGACAATGTCGAGTTGGCGCGACAAGTCTTTTAGTATGCCCCGGCTTGGCGAGCAAACGCTGGCCGCTGGCGAGGCTCATCACTTCGTCCTACTCTCGCGCCGGCGTTTCAAGAGGAGGGTGGCGATGCCGATCACCGGCGGGTGTCTCTGCGGAGCGGTGCGGTTCAGGATCGAGGCCGACGCGCCACTCGGCGTGCGTCAGTGCTGGTGCCGCGTCTGCCAGTATCTCGGCGCCGGGAGCGGCACCGTCAATGCGATCTTCCGCAAAGACGCGCTGACGGTTTCGGGCCCGCTGACCGACTATGTCTGCGAGGCAGACAGCGGCTCGACCATGCACCGGCGCTTCTGTGCACAGTGCGGCACGCCCCTCTTCAGCGAGGCCGAGCAGCGCCCGCATCAGATCATCGTTCGCGCCGGCGCGCTCGACGATCCGAACCTGGCCAGGCCCGGCGGGACCATCTGGACGAAGTCAGCGCCGGCCTGGGCATGCTTCGATCCGAGCCTGCCGCAGACGGAAGGTCAGCCGCCCCCGCCGCCGAAGGTGTGAGCGTATTCGCGGAGGCCGGAGGGCGACGTCAATGCTGTTCATGGTCATCGAGCGGTTTAGCGACAACGACATCGTCCCGGTCTACCAGCGCCTGCGCCGCGGCGGACGTTCGCTGCCCGACGGGCTCGACTATATCGACAGCTGGGTCGAGGCGAACTTCTCCCGCTGTTTTCAGCTGATGCGCTGCGACGACCTGCGGCTGATCCAGCAATGGGTGCTTCAGTGGCGGGGCTCGGGCGTGACATTCGAGATCGTGCCGGTCGTGACGAGCAAGGACACCCAGGCCGCCGTCGCGCCTTTTCTCGGGCCGTAGGCGTCGCGAGGTCCTCAGTCCGGTCGAGGGCCGGCCGGCGCAAGTTGATATCGTCACAATTGTCGTGCATGCAGGGCTCCCCGCGCCGAGGCGCAACGATTTTGGGAGGAGACCGAGGACCATGCCGCTTTCGCTTTATCAATCGAGCGTGCCGGTGTTCGAGCGCTCGCTGACGGCGTTCCTCGCCATTCTCGACAAGGCCGAGACGCACGCCAAGGCGCGCAAATTCGATCCGGCGAACTATCTCTCGATCCGGCTTGCCCCCGACATGTTTCCGCTGACGCGGCAGATCCAGACATTTTGCGATCACGCGAAGAACGCATCGTTCCGGCTCGCCGGCGTGACGCCGCCGGTGATTGAGGACAAAGAGACGACCTTCGCCGAGCTGCGCGCACGCGTCGAGGCGACGCTCGGCCATCTGAAGACGATCGACGCCAAGGCGATCGACGCCGGCGCGGACCGCGAGGTCGTTGTTCCGATCGGTCCCAACACCAGGGTGAAATCGGCAGGGGCGAACTACCTCATGCATTTCGCCCTGCCCAACTTCTATTTCCACCTGACGACGGCCTACGACATCCTTCGCTCGGCCGGCGTCGAGATCGGCAAGCGCGATTTCCTGGGCGCCGTGCCGGGCGTCGCTCCGGCCTGAATGGAGGTCCGCATATGAGCATCACGAGACTCCACGCCGGCCCGCGCATGTCGCAGGCGGTCGTCCATGGGGCGACAATCTACCTCGCCGGCCAGGTCGCCGATCGGGCGAAGGGCAAGAGCGTCGGCGAGCAGACCCGGGAGGTTCTGGCTTCGATCGATCGGCTCCTGGCCGAAGCCGGGTCCGACAAGACAAGACTCCTCTCGGCCACGATCTATCTCGCCGACATCGGGACATTCGCTGAGATGAACGCCGAGTGGGACGCCTGGATAACGGCCGGCCATGCGCCCGCGCGCGCAACCGTCGAGGCGAAACTCGCGGCCCCCGAATATACGGTCGAGATCGCCTGCATCGCCGCGCGGGCCTGAGAACGCTCGCCGTCCGGGCCGGCTCAGAGCAAGGGGAAAGCAGCGTGGCGTCGATTCCATCCAGCGAGACCGTCAGGGGTCCGTTCGAGCGGGTTCGCACTCCCGACGAAGCCGTCGATCGGCTCGTGCGGATCTACGACGAGGCGACCCAGGCGCTGCGCGGCGCCGTTGAGCGCTTCCTCAAGGAGGGCGAGCCGCCTTCCGCCGCGACCCGATCCCTGTTTCGCTATCCGGAACTGCGCTTGACTTACGAGCCGAACGGCGCCGCGCCGTCGAGCGCGCGCTCATACGCAAAGTTCAGCGAGGCCGGCCTCTATACGACGACGGTGACGCAGCCGGAGGATTTTCGCGCCTATCTGCTCGAGCAGCTTGAGCCGCTCGTCTCGGAATACGGCGCCCGGATCGAGGTCGGCGTCGGCGGGCAGGAGATTCCATATCCATACGTGATCGAGAGCGGCGATGAGCTGACCCGCGGGGGCGCCGACGCGGCCGGGCTTGCGCGCTACTTTCCCTCCCCCTCGCTCGCCACGATTGGCGACGAGACCGCCGACGGCGAGTTCGTGCATGGCGACGAGCGGCCGCTCGCCCTCTTCGACGCGCCGCGGGTCGACTATTCGCTGCGGCGGCTCGTGCATTATACCGGGTCAGACTGGCGGGCGATGCAGCCGTGGGTGCTGCTGACCAACTACCACCGCTATGTCGACCAGTTCGTGCAATGGGGACTGAAGCAGCTTCATTCCGGCGAAGGCGTAGACAAGGTCATTCTGCCAGGGAATGTCGTCATCGACCGGTCGCTTTCGCCCCAGGAGGCGGAAGTCCGCGCAATGGCGGTGCCGTGGCATCGCTTCCAGATGCCGGCCTATCATCTCGTGCGCTCCGACGGGCGCGGCGTCAGCCTGGTCAACATCGGCGTGGGGCCCGCGAACGCCAAGAACATCACCGATCATATCGCGGTTTTGCGCCCGCATTGCTGGCTGATGGTCGGCCATTGCGCCGGCTTGAGGCAGTCGCAGCTCATTGGCGACTATGTGCTGGCCCACGCCTATCTCAGGCGCGACAACATCCTCGACGACGCGGTTCCGTTGATGATGCCGATCCCGGCCATCGCCGAGGTGCAGGTCGCGCTTCAGGAAGCCGTGGCCAAGGTGACGGGCGACCGGGGAGAGGCGCTGAAACGGCGGTTGCGCACCGGCACCGTCGTCACCAACGACGACCGAAACTGGGAATTGCGCTGGTCGAAAGAGCGCCGCCTCATCAACATTTCGCGCGCCATCGCCGTCGACATGGAGTCGGCCACCATCGCGACTCAGGGCTTCCGCATGCGCGTGCCCTACGGCACCCTATTGTGCGTGTCCGACAAGCCGCTGCACGGCGAGATCAAGCTGCCAGGCGCCGCCAACGCTTTCTATGAGCGCGCGATCGGCGAGCACCTGCAGATCGGCCTCGCGGCGATCGGCCTCCTGCAGAGCATCGACGCCTCGCTGCATTCGCGCAAGCTCCGCAGCTTCGACGAGCCGCCGTTCCGGTGAGGCTGCTAGGTGATCACGACGACCGGAGTGCCGACATGCACTCGACTATAGAGGTCGATCGCATCCATGTCGCGCATACGGATGCAGCCTGAGGACACGTGCCCTCCGATTTCCGATGGCTCGTTGGTGCCGTGGATACGAATTAGCGTGTCACGGTTGTTTTGGAAGAGGTAGAGGGCGCGCGCCCCTAGCGGATTGTCCCAGCGGCCCTCCAGCGGTCCATGGCTGAGATAGACCTTGAATTCCGGCCAGCGCTCCATGATCGACGCCGTCGGCATCCAGGTCGGCCATTCCTTCATCGCCCCGACCTCGGCGCGGCCGGTCCATCCCATATATTCGGCCCCGCTCGCGATCCGATATTGCACCGCCTGGCCATGGGGCAGAACGTAATAGAGGTAGTTCTGACCGGTATCGACGATGATGGTGCCCGGCTTCTCGGGCGTTTGATACGCGACGATGTTGCGGTGGGTGGGGATGCGCCACTCGTCTGGCTCGGCGAGCGCCATCATCTGCTTGTCGCGCGCGGTGAGCTGGGGATCGGGCAAGCCGGACTGGACGATCGGCGCGCAGCCGCTCGCCAATGCGCTCACCGCCAATGCGATCGCCAGAAAAAGTCCCTTCGTCTTCATATTCACCCCGCCCGTCTCGATCGGTAAGAATTCCGTTACCGTAAGTGTTAACAGTTTAACGAAGGTTACCGCTGGAGCCCACGCGCCTTTAACCAAAACCGCGCGGCTTGACCAGCCCCACTGGCCACACTTTTCTCTTTTTTAGCCTAACAAAGGCCGCTAAGTCGAGCCGTCGCCCCGCCGCGCCGTTCCCAGGGCCACCCATGTGAAAGCCTTCTACGGCGCCGGCGCGACACAGCGTCACGCAAAAAAGCGATGACGAGGCAAATTGTTCCGGCGTGGCTGAAACGAAAGAGCGATGACAATGACACATTGGCCGGCGCGCCTCGTTCTGGTCGGGGCGGGGAAAATGGGCGGCGCGATGGCGCTGGGCTGGCTCCGGGCCGGCCTCGATGCGTCGGCGCTGACGATCATCGAACCCAATCCGTCAGAGGAGATCGCCTCGCTCGCGGCGTCGCGCGGCGTCGCGCTCAACCCCGCGAAATCTACGCCGCCGGACGTGCTTGTGCTCGCGGTGAAACCGCAAAGCCTCGACGCGACGGCTCCCCAGATCGCGCCCCTCGCCGACGCGCGGACGCTCGTTCTCTCGATTCTGGCCGGCAAGACCATCGCCAATCTCAAGGCGCGCCTGCCGCGGGTCGGGGCGGTCGTCCGCGCGATGCCGAACACCCCCGCCGCGATCGGACGGGGCGTCACCGCGGCCTTCGCCAGCCCGCAGGTGAACGCGGAGCAGAGGCGCTGGACCGAGCGTCTGTTCGGCGCGGTCGGCGGTTTTCATTGGCTCGGCGACGAACCCGCGATCGACGCGGTGACCGCGATTTCGGGCGGCGGGCCAGCCTACGTGTTCGCGTTGACGGAGGCGCTGGCGGCCGCCGCGGAAAAGCTCGGCTTGCCGCCCGAGCTTTCGATGAGTCTCGCGCGCGGTACGGTCGAAGGTGCGGGCGAACTGATGCGTCGCGAGAGTGGAACGCCGCCCGCGATCCTTCGCCGGAACGTCACTTCGCCCGGCGGGACGACCGCCGCGGCGCTTGCAGTGCTCCAGTCAGAGGGCGGCCTGGACGACCTGATGGCGCGCGCGGCTGCGGCGGCGCGCGCGCGGGCGGCGGAGATGGCAGGGTAGCCCCGCTGTGGCGACGCGCACTGCGCCAGACAGGCCGCGCGGGATCGTCGCTACGGGCGCGAGGCCGGTTCTGTTCCGCGCTTGGCGAACCCGAAGCCAGCGAATAGATTGCCCGCCATCGAGTTGAGGAGCGCCCCATGGCGAGCAGAGCGAAAAGCGAAGCTAAACCGGCTGATCCGCGCAGCAAGATCGTCGACGCGCTCCTTGAGCTCGCGGCCGAGAATCGCTTCGAAGACATTTCGATCCGTGACATCTGCAAGAAGGCCGGCGTTTCGCTCGCCGATTTTCGCGATTCCTTCCCGTCCAAGGGCGCAGTCCTGGCCAGCTTCTCGCGCCGCATCGATCGCGCGGTGCTGGCCCAGGACAGCGAAGAACTGGCTGACGAGAGCCCGCGCGAGCGGCTCTTCGACATTCTCATGCGCCGGCTCGAGGCGATGACGCCCTATCGCGAGGGCCTGCGGGAAGCGGGCGCGTGGCTGAGGCGCGACCCCTCATCCGCGCTTGCGATCAACCAGACCGTCATGGGCTCGATGCGCTTCATGCTCGAGGCGGCGGGCATCGAGGTCGACGGCGGCGCCGCCGGGACGATCAAGCTTCAGGGGCTCGCGTTCGCCTGGGCGCGCATCGTCGGCGTCTGGCTCGATGACGACGATCCCGGACTTTCGAAAACCATGGCCGAACTCGATCGCGAATTGACGCGCGGCGAGCGCGCCGTCGCCGGCGTCGATCGCCTGAACGAACTCGCGTCCCCGTTCAGGGCGATTGCGCGCGCCGCGTTCGAGGCAGGCCGCCGCACGCGCGGACGCCGCCGCGGGCGCAAGAACGACGACTTCGAACCCGCGTCCGACGTCGGCGAAGCGCCTCTCGTGTGAGCAATGAGGCCGATCCGCCTTGGGCGATCGCAAGGTCGGATCCATCCTCGGGGACAATTCAAAATTGAGCGTTTCCCTTGAGTCTTCGCTCGCCAAGCGAAGGGGAAGCTCGCCGAGGTCCGCACGTTCCATAGGATTTGAGCGATCTGGTTAGCGTCCCGGCCAGCCAAACCGGGCCATCGTTCCCGCATGGTCAGTCAATGCGCGGAACCGGACGTGACGGCTTCATCGAAGGCAGCGAAATGGGCCCGGATCGAGGCCTCCGATCCAAGGTCGGACAATCGCCGGCGGGTCATCGACGTCGCCTGCGAGTCCATAACCATCCGCCGCGCCGTTGCGGGCGTCTCCATGGCGATCCGGATCGCCTCCAGCGCCTATCGGGGCGTGACCTTGCGTGTCAAAGAGCTTCGGGACGGGCGCTTCCACTATGAGGTGAAGCTCCTACATCGCGATCCCGATCTCTCGGTCTCGCTAGCCGAAGGCGAGAATCGCGCCGATATCGAGAGCGAATGGCGCGAATGGGTGCGCTTCCTCCGCCTGCCGGCCCTGGTCGGGCGAACCGAAGCGGCCGACGTCGAGGTCAACATCGACGCCGTCGACATCTCTCGGCGCCAGCCGTTCCCGCGCCGGCGGGGCAGGTCCGTCCCGTCGCGCCGGCCGCGCTTTCTGACACGTCGCAAGGTCGGAGCCGCCACGGCCGCGGCGACGGTCGATCTCGATCCGCATGTCTTGTTCTACGGATCGAAATTTGATCGTTGACCAAAGCGCGCCGGTTTGCGAGCGCATGGGAAGCGCGTCCATGCGCGCCAACCGGCGGAGCCGAGCGCTGACCATCCATTTCGATATTCTGTCCGCCCTCGCGGTCTTCGCCTTTGTCGCCGCGATCACGCCAGGACCCAACAACCTGATGCTGATGTCCTCGGGCGTGAAGTTCGGTTTCGCTCGAACCCTGCCTCATCTCGTCGGAGTGATCATCGGCTTCGCACTGATGGTCGCGCTCCTCGGACTCGGGCTCAATGTCATTTTCCGGCGCTTTCCTGCGATCCTGCCGGTCATGCGCGTCGTCGGTTCGCTTTACATGATGTGGCTAGCGCTCAAGATCGCCCTCGCGAAGCCCACGCACGCCGTCGAGAACGGCGGCCGCCCGATTGGATTTTTTGCCGCCGCCGCTTTCCAGTGGGTCAACCCCAAAGCCTGGGTGATGGCGTTGAGCATCCTGACGGCCTACGCCGGCCTCACAGACGACTATGTCCGCAGCGTGCTCCTCATGGCCATGCTCTGTGCAGCGATTACGGTTCCTTGCAGCGGCGGCTGGGCGCTGTTCGGCTCCTCGCTGCGCCGATTGCTCGCCAGTCCGCGCGTGACGCGGGCGTTCAATCTCACAATGGCGGCGCTTCTGGTCGCATCGATTGCGCCGGTCCTTTTCGAGTGACCCGGGTCAGCGCCGTCAGACGACCGCCAAATCACCGCCCGGCGCCATCATCGCGATCGCCGGCAGAATTCGACGCTCGGATGCGAGGACGAAATCAGGCGACCATCTCCGACCGCGCGCGCGCGCGGTCGGGAAGCAGGTAGAACTCCCCCCGCTCGATCGAGTGGCTCAGGTCAGGTTCGAACTCGGTCCTCAGCAGATTGAGCGCCTCAGCCACAGCGGCGAGGCCGATATCGTGATAGATGCGAGCCAGCATGCTTCCGGCTCCGTGTCGCTGGCCGTCCGCCTCGGGGATCGCGTCGAAATCATCGCGCATTGCCGTTTGCCCTCGCTCGAAGGTCTGGCGTCTTTCTCGCGCCTGCGGCACAATCTGGGTCAGGTCCGTTAACAGCGGATTAATGACGAAACCGCGGACTTCCGCAACGTCCCCCTTTCGGCGGACTAAGATCGCCGCAAGAGAATCCCGGAGACTCCTTGAGGCGAGCCCATTCGAAACCGATTGCCGGCGTCCTGTTCGACAAGGACGGGACCCTCGTCGACTTTGACCGGACATGGGGGCCGGCGGTTCATGCGATGATCTTCGCGCTCGCACGGGGCGACGCCGCTCGGATCCGGGCCCAGGCGGATGCGCTCCACTTCTCCGTTGAAGACAAGCGCTTTCGGATGACGTCGCCGATTGTGGCCGGCTCGACCGCCGATTATGGATGGCTTTGGGCGGAGGCGCTCGGACGCAGCGACCTTGAGACGCTCAAACGCGAGATCGATTCGCTGTCGGCGGTCGAGTTGCTCAAGGCGCTCACGCCGATCGGCGAGCCGCTGGCGGTCTTCGCCGCGCTGCGCGCGCTGGGTCTCCGGCTTGGCGTCGCGACAAACGATTCCGAGCAAAGCGCGCGCCGCCAGGTCGAGGCGCTCGGCGTCGGCGCCCATGTCGAATTCATCGCAGGTTACGATTCAGGGCACGGGGGAAAGCCGGAGCCGGGGATGGCGCTCGCCTTCGCGCGCTTCATCGAGGCCGAGCCGTCGCAAATCGTCATGGTCGGCGACTCGCGCCACGATCTCGATTGCGCGAGGGCCGCCGGCGCCCTCGCCGTCGCGGTTCTGTCGGGTCCGGCGGAGCGCGCCGCGCTCGAGCCGCATGCCGATTTCGTGATCGAACATATCGGCGACCTGCCGGGGCTGCTGGCCGAGCTGATGGGCGCCGCGGAAAAGGACGATAACAGGAGGCTTATCAGGGAGGTAACAGGAGCGCGAAGCGAGCGAAAATGCTGCCCCGAGAACTCAAACCATCAATTGTAGTGCCATACGACCAAGAGCGTGCCTTCGAGCGCGCCGGCGCCAATTTCATTCCATGGTGGCGCGCCCTCCGCCCGAGAGCACTCGTCCCCGACGCGCGCGGACCCTGTCCCGGCCACGCGCCCCCCGCAATCTGGGGCTACACCATCGTGAGCCGTGGTTAGCGGTTTGCAAACGCGCTCCGACTTCGATTGCTTCGCCGGGCGATCGGGACTAGGGATGGCTCATGTTGCCGCCCATTGAGGTCCGCCCTATGGCGCCCGATAGCCTGACGTTTCTGGGCGGGCTGCTCATGGGGCTGGCGAGCAGCCTGCACTGCGCCGGCATGTGCGGCGCCATCGCCTCGAGCCTCATGTTCGCCTTCTCCCCCGGCGAGGCCCCGGCGCGAGCGCGCTCGCACGCTCCTGGCGGCGCATGCGGGACGCCTCATGATGTATGTCGCGGGCGGAATGGTCCTCGGCGCGGCCGGATCGGCATTCTACGGCGCCTTTGATCACGCGGCGGCCTATCTCGTCATGCGCTGGGCGGCGGCGGTCGCGCTTGGCTGGATCGGACTTTCGGTGGCGGGCTTTGCGCCCTCGCTCGCCGTCGTCGACCGGTTCGCAGCCCCGATCACCCAGAGTCTCCGGTTCTCGCCCGCGCCCGCTTTTGCTGGCGGAACCGGGAGCCTTCGCCTCCGGCCTCATCTGGGGCGTCCTGCCCTGCGGCATGGTGTACGGCGCGCTGTTCTACGCCATGCTATCGGGAAGCGCGCTTGGCGGCGGCGCGGTGATGGCGGGTTTCGGGCTCGGCACGCTGCCCTCGGTGACGGCGGTGGCGCTCGGGATTTCGAGCTTCCGGCGTCTCGCTCGCGTCCGGCAGGCGCGCGTTTGGGTCGGCCTCGCGATCGTCGCGATCGCGGCGGCGAGCGTGGCTGTTCCGGCTCTGGCCAGCGCCGGCTTCTGCCTCCACTGAGCCGAGGCGCGATTTCCCGTTGTCTTCTAATTTGGCGGTATAAGCGCCGGGGGGATGCGTTGGGCCGGCTTCGGCCGCGCGGGCGGAGACGAATGAGAATGCGTCGTCCGGCAGCATGGGCGGGCGTCGTCGTCGTGACGGCCGCCGTGGCCGTCTTGGGATTCGCGCCCTGGCCGTTGTCGGCAAAGCGGGTGGCCGAGAGTCTCAACGCGCGACGGGCGCGTCCGCGCCCGTCCGCTGGGGCGCGCCCGACGCAGCGGCCTTCCGTGCGCTGCCCTGGCCGAGCTTGAGCATCGTCGGCCTGCGGCTCGATGACGCTCTCGGCGCGAACCTGATTTCGGCGCCCGAGGCGCGACTGGATCTGTCGCCCGGCGAACTCGTCAAGGGCCGATTTGCGCCGGTCCGGGCGACCCTTGTTACGCCGATCGTGACGCTCGATCTCGACCGTCCGCCGTGGAGCGGGCGAGAGACCCAAGGGGAGGGACGGCCGCCGGGCGCTTTGACGCCGCTCGGCGGGCCTGAGCCTGACCAACGGCGTGCTGCGCGTCGTCAGCAAGAGCCGCGGCCTCGACACCGTGATCGAGAATGTCCAGGGCCGGGTCGACGGTCTTGCTGCGGGCGACCGGATGCGGGTCAATCTGTCGGCGCTCTGGCGCGACGCGCCGATCTCGATTTCAGGCTCGCTGGACAATCTTGAGCGCGCCGGGCGCGGCGAGCCCAGCGCCTTCGAATTGGCGCTCGTCTCGCCGATCGCCAATCTGTCGTTCAGCGGCGCGCTCGCGGGCGGAGAGGCTCCGAGCATAGCGGGCGACGTCTCCGCCTCGGTTCCCTCCGTCAAGGCGCTCGCCCGCATCGTCGGCGCGGACGCCGCCGTCCTTCGTCGCCGCCGACGACGCCGCGGTCATCGGCAAGCTCCAGGCGACCCCCAATGAAGCGACGCTTGCCGATGCGACGCTGACGAGCGCCCGGCAGACGCTGCAGGGCGCCCTGCGCGTGGCGGGATTTGACGGTCGGCCCTCTGTCTCCGGCTCGTTTGACGGCGACCGGCTGGCGATTGCGCCGTTCGTCGGGCCCGCGCCGCCCCTGCTCGACCGCGATGGGAGCTGGAGCGTCCGGCCTTTTGTGGTCGCGCCGCCGCGCAATTTCGATCTCGACTTGCGCCTCTCCGCCGGACGAATTCGACGTCTATGGCCGCGAGCTCGCCAGCGCAGCCGCCTCGGCGATCCTCAAGGACGGCGTTTTGACCCTGAGTCTTGTCGACGCGGCCGCCTATGGCGGGCGACTCCAGGGGGAAACGCGCGTCGCCTGCGTGGGCGAGGACGTCAACATCCACGCGCGCGCAAGGCTTTCGGCCGCGGATTTCGGCGCGGCGTTCTCCGATCTCGGCTGGCTCGTCCCGACAGGGCAGGGAACGCTCGAGTTCGCCCTGGAGACGACCGGGGCTTCGCCCGCGGCCGTGGTCGCCGGCCTCGGCGGCTCGGCCTCGCTCAAACTGGACCAGGGCGCGGTCACAGGGTTCAATCTGGAGGAAGCGCTTCGCCGGAGCCAGCGGCGGTCGATCGACGTCGCTCGCGACATGCGGATCGGCGGGACCGCCTTCGACACGCTTGCGCTCGAGTTCGCGCTCGGCCACGGGATCGCCCATGTCGTCAACGGCGAACTCGCGGCCCAAGGCGTCGCCGCGAACCTGCAGGGCCAAGTCGATCTTCCGGCTCAAAACTGGGATCTGCACGCCAACGCGATGCAGACCGACGCGGCCGGCCAGCCCTCGAAAGACGGCGCCCGCCTGAGCTTCGACATCGAGGGACCGTGGACGTCGCCGACGATCCGCGCGACGGGCGACAAGGATGACGTTCAACTGAATGGAAGCAGGGCGGCGCCTTGAATCCTTAGCAACACAAGGTCATCGAAGGCGCTCTGTCACGGCCGGCGCCGGCTTCTTGAACTCCGCCTTCACGGCCTGGTAGAGGGCGCTGAACCTCTCGGCGCTGCGCCGCGAACATCGCGGCGAGCTCGGGGTCCGGGTCCGTGACGTCTGCGATCTCCGGCTGCCTGCACACCGTCTCGGCCGTCTCGCCGGTCGCGGCCATGCGCGCAAGCCGGGCGGCGCCAAGCGCCGGCCCTGATTCGCCGCCTCTGCATCCGCACGACCGTAAAGCCGGTCGCGGCTGCGATCATCCGCGTCCACAATGTGCTTTTCGCGCCGCCGCCGATGAGGCCGACCCGTTCGATCCGGGCGCCAGCGGCTTCGAGACAGTCGCGCGCGTCGGCCAGCGTCAGCGCCACGCCTTCCATTGTCGCGCGTGCGACATCGGCGGGCGAGGTCGTCTCGTTCATGCCGAAGAGAACGCCGCGCGCATCAGGGTCGTCGAGCGGCGTGCGCTCGCCAGAGAGATAGGGGAGAAAAACGAGATCTCCTGGGCCCCGATAGCCGTCGGCGGCCGCGCGTTCGAGCGCGTCGGGCGTCTTGCCGAGCAGTCGCGCTGCGAAGGCGAGCGCGCCGGCGCCGTTGAGCATGGCGGCCATCGCGTACCAGCGGCCAGGAAGGGCATGGGCGAAGCTGTGGACGAGCCTGTCCGGCGCGCTCAGGTAGCGGTCCGTCGACACGATGAGCTGCATGGCGGTTCCGAGGGAAATGAAGGCCTCGCCCGAAGCGATTTTCCCCAAGCCCGACCGCGCCCGCTGCGGCGTCGCCGCCGCCGGCCGCTATAACGATCGCCGCGCGGAAGTCCCAGCTCGTCGGCGACGCTGCGGCGGATCCTGCCGACCGCGGCCGATCCCTCGAACAGCGGCGGCGCCCAGGCCGCCTCGGCGCCGCAGGCTTCGATCGCCTCGCTCGACCACGTCCGCGCCGCCTCGTCAAGCATCCAGGTCCCTGCGGCGTCGCTCATGTCGGTGCCGCGATCGCCGACGAGAAAGAGACGTAGATAGTCCTTCGGGGAGAGCACGCTTGCGATCCGGCGCCTGTTGTCCGGCTCATGTCTCGCGAGCCACAAGAGCTTCGGCCCGGTGAAGCCCGGCATCGGCTTCACGCCGACGACGCCTGCGAGGCGCGGATGGCCACGAGCGAGGTCCGCGGCTTCCGCGACGGCCCGTCCGTCGTTATGCAGGATCGCCGGGCGGACCGGCCGATCCGACCGGTCGAGGACGACGGCGCCGTGCATCTGGCCGGAAAAACCGATCGCCTTCAGCCCACCGAGCGCCCGGCTGGATGAACTCGTGAGGTCCGCGATCGCGCCGGTCATCGCCGTGCGCCAGACGTCGGGATCCTGTTCCGACCAGCCGGGCCTCGGACGGTCGGGCGAATAGGACCGCGCCGCGGTTGCGACTGGCGCGCCGCCGTCATCCGTCAGCAGGGCTTTGAGCCCGGATGTGCCGCAGTCCAGCCCAAGATACATGGGCTCAAGCATGCGCCGCGCCCGGCGCTCCGACAAGTCAGACGCGGTTGGTCAGGCGCAGTTGCGCCACGCCTCTTCGCAGGAGAGCGACGGCTTGGGCGGCGTCCAGCCTTTCTCGAGCCGGCTCGTGATCGTCGTCAAGTTCGAGACCACGCTCCAGAATGTAGCGCAGGCCGGAAAGAATGGGCTGGTCAGCGCCACGCGTCGCCTCGTCCACGCCTTCCCAATCGGCGTCGCCGGCGCGCCTTGGCGAAATGACGGACGAGATGCGCCGCAAAGAGTCCGCTCGAGAGTTTGCGGGTCGCCGCGTCGCGCGAGAATGCCCGGGCGAAATCGCCGCCGATCGACGCGACGGCCGCACGAGCGACATGAGGATTGGAGCAAGTGAGCACGATCTCACGCACGATCATCGGCAACCCTCCCGCCGCTGGCGCTTGGACAATTCCCGCCAGAGCCATATCAAACTCTGACGAACAAATTTGTCCTCAGCGTGTCATTGCGTGATATGGACAAGTCTTTCTTCGATTGTTGCCGATAAAATGCGCTGACGCAGCGTGATGTCAAGGTTCTGTCATATTGTCTTATATGCGTTGCAGCATGGACTTGCCTTTTCAAGCGATCAACAACAGCAGATCGCCGTAAGCACGAAGACTTAATTAAGGCGCGGCTTATTAACCAACGAGAACTCGCCGCTCTCGCCGGCGCAAGTCCGAAGCGGTCAGGCTCGACCCGCGTCGGCCGGCCGACACGCCCGGGCGCTCGCCGTCCCGCCATATCGGGAAAAGGTCCTGCGCCCGCCGAAATTGTGCTCGCAATCGCGAGCCGGAAGGGGCAATCGTCCCGTCCGTCAGCGATTTCAGGAGCGCAGCGTCAAGGTGCGGTTTTCGTTTTTCAACGTGGCTCGGCAGGCCTGGTCGCAAAATCAGGGCTGGCCGCCGCAGTGGCGCAGTCCGGAGCCCAAGACGGCCTACGACGTGGTCATCGTCGGCGCCGGCGGCCATGGCCTCGCGACCGCCTATTACCTGGCCAAGGAGCACGGGCTGGCGAATGTCGCGGTGGTGGAAAAGGGCTGGCTTGGAGGCGGCAACACCGGCCGCAACACGACGATCCTGCGCTCCAACTATCTCTGGGAGGAATCGGCCGCGCTCTACGAACACGCGCTGAAGCTGTGGGAGGGTCTCTCCCGGGAGCTCAACTACAATGTCATGTATTCGCCGCGCGGCGTGATGATGCTCGCGCACAACACCCATGACGTCCAGGTCGGCAAGCGCCATGTCCACGCCAATCGCCTTGCCGGCGTCGACAACGAATGGCTGACGCCCGGAGGAAGCCAAGGCTTTCTGCCCGATCCTCAACATCGCGCGCGACATCCGCTACCCGATCGTCGGCGCGGCGCTGCAGCGGCGCGGCGGCACGGCGCGCCACGACGCGGTCGCCTGGGGTTATGCGCGCGCCGCCTCGGCGAGGGGCGTCGACATCATCGAGAATTGCGAAGTCACAGCGATTCGCCGCGACGCCTCCGGCGCCGTCTCGGGCGTCGAGACGACACGCGGGACCATCGCGACCACAAAGATCGGCGTCGTCGCGGCCGGTCACACCTCGGTCTTGATGGCGATGGCGGGCCAGCGCATGCCGCTCGAGAGCTATCCGCTGCAGGCGCTGGTTTCCGAGCCGGTCAAGCCGATGATGCCCTGCGTCGTGATGTCGAACACCATCCACGCCTATATGTCGCAGTCGGACAAGGGCGAGATGGTCATCGGCGCCGGCACGGACGCCTATATTTCCTATTCGCAGACGGGGGGCCTGCATATCGCCAATCACACGCTGGAGGCGATCTGCGAATTGTTTCCGCCGGTGAGAAGGCTCAGAATGCTGCGCAACTGGGGCGGCATCGTCGACGTCACGCCCGACCGCTCGCCGATCATCGGCCCGACTTCGGTTCCGGGTCTTTTCGTCAATTGCGGCTGGGGCACCGGCGGCTTCAAGGCGACGCCGGGCTCTGGCCATGTGTTCGCCCATACGCTCGCGCGCGGCGAGCCTCATCCGCTCGCCGCGCCGTTTTCGCTTGACCGGTTCCGGACCGGGCGGCTCATCGACGAGGCCGCCGCGGCGGCCGTCGCGCATTGAGGCTTCGATGCTGCTGATCCCCTGTCCCTATTGCGGCATGGAAAGGCCGGAGCTCGAGTTCCGCAACGGCGGCGAAGCGCATATCGCGCGGCCCCTGGACCCGAGCGCCGTCAGCGACGCCGACTGGGCGGCGTTTCTTTATGTCCGCTCGAATCCGAAGGGCGTGATGGCCGAGCGCTGGCGCCATGTTTCGGGTTGCGGGCGCTTCTTCAACGTCCTGCGCGACACGGTCAGCGACACGATCCTCAGGGTCTACAAGGCGGGAGAGCCGCAGACCCGACGTCGGCGCCGAGAGTCCCGCAGACATGACCCAGTCTTTCCGCGTCGCCGGCGGCGCCATGCTCGACCGCGCGCGCCCCGTCTCCTTCACCTTCGACGGCGTCGCCTACGGCGGCTACGAGGGCGACACGCTCGCGTCGGCTCTGCTCGCCAACGGCGTGCGTCTCGTCGGACGCTCATACAAATATCACCGGCCGCGCGGAATCCTCAGCGCCGGCGCGGAGGAGCCGAACGCGCTCGTCGGCGTTTCGCGCGGCCCCGGCCGCTTCACGCCGAACCTGCGCGCGACCCAGGTCGAGCTCTACGACGGGCTCGTCGCGACCAGCCAGAACCGCTGGCCCTCGCTCACCTTCGACATCGGCGCGATCAACGACCTGGCGGCGCCGCTCTTCGGCGCGGGCTTCTACTACAAGACCTTCATGGGCCCGGACTGGTTCGGCAAGAACTGGGCGTGGACGCGCCTCTACGAGCCGGTCGATCCGCTTCGCGGCGGGCCTCGGCGACGCGCCCGGCGAGCCTGATCCCGACGCTTATGTCCGCTACTTTGATCATTGCGACGTCCTGATCGTCGGCGCGGGACCTGCGGGACTCGCCGCGGCTCTGGCCGCGAGCGCCAGCGGCGCCCGGGTCGTCGTCTGCGACGAAAACCCGGCCCCCGGCGGCTCGCTTCTTGCCGAGACCCGCGCGCGGATCGGCGACCAGCAGCGCGCGCGACTGGCTCGCGGAGACGTTGGCCGCGCTTCGCTCGCCAGCCGAACGTGCGGCTGATGCCGCGCACGCAAGCCTTCGGCTACTACGCGCAGAATTTCGTCGCGCTTGAGCGAGCGGATCGCGGAGCCCGAGCTGATCGCGGATCCCGATCTCCCGCGCGAGCGGCTGTGGCAGATGCGGGCGCGCGAAGTCGTGCTGGCGACCGGCGCGATCGAGCGCCCGCTCGTCTTCGCCGACAACGATCGGCCGGGCGTGATGCTCGCCGACGCCGCGCGGCGCTATCTCCATCAATACGGCGTCAGGGTCGGCGAGCGCGTCGTCGTGGTGACCGCGCATGACAGCGCCTATCGCGCCGCGCTCGATCTCAAGGACGCGGGCGCCGAGGTCGAACTGATCGCCGATCTGCGCGACGACGCGGCGGGGCCGCTGCCGGAGGCGGCGCGGGCGGCCGGGCTTCGCGTGGCGACGAAAGCCGCGATGCACGAGGTTCGCGGCCGCCAGCGCGTCGAGGCCGTGCGCCTCTCCGGGCATCCGGGCGGCATGCGGACGATCGCCTGCGACGCGCTTCTGATGTCGGGCGGCTGGACGCCCTCGGTCCATCTCTTCTCGCAGTCGCGCGGCAAGCCGGTGTTCGACGAGACGCTGCAGGTCTTCAAGCCCGGAGCGTCCGTGCAGCGCGAGCGCTCCGCCGGCGCCTGCAACGCGACCTTCGGTCTCGCGCATGCTCTCGCCGAGGGCGACGCGGCAGGACGGGCGGCTGCATCCGCCGCCGGCTTCGCCGCGCCTGCAAGCGCGTTCCTATGCCGGTCGAGGGCGCGCCGCACGCCGCCGGCGGAACGCTCGGGGCGCCGCTGCATATTCTCGGCGACCGCCGCGCCAAGGCCTTCGTCGATTATCAGAACGACGTCTGCGTCAAAGACGTCGAACTCGCGGTGCAGGAGGGCATGCGGTCGATCGAGCACATCAAGCGCTACACCACGACCGGCATGGCGACCGATCAGGGCAAGCTGTCGAACATGAATGCGCTGGCGATCGCCGCCGCCGTGCAGGAAAAGCCGATCCCGGAAGTCGGGCTCACGACTTTCCGTCCGCCCTACACGCCGGTGACGTTCGGCGCTTTCGCCGGACCCGCGCGCGGCGATCTGTTCGACCCGATCCGCCGCACGCCGATCCATGACTGGGCGGCGGAACAGGGCGCCGCATTCGAGGACGTGTCCTTATGGAAGCGCGCCTGGTATTTCCCGAGGGCGGGGGAGTCGATGCACGAGGCGGTCGCGCGCGAATGCCGCACGACGCGCGCTTCCGTCGGCCTCTTCGACGCCACGACTCTCGGCAAGATCGAGGTCGTCGGGCCGGACGCCGCGGCCTTTCTCGAGCGGATGTACGCCAACGCCTTCCTGAAGCTCGAGCCGGGGCGTTGCCGCTACGGCCTCATGCTGAGCGAGGCAGGTTTCCTGATGGACGACGGCGTCATCGCGCGGCTCTCGCCCGACCGCTTCCATGTCACGACCACCACCGGCGGCGCGCCGCGCGTGCTCGCCCACATGGAGGACTATCTCCAGACCGAATTCACCGACCTGCAGGTCTGGCTGACCTCGACGACCGAGCAATGGGCGGTGATCGCGGTGCAGGGGCCGAAGGCGCGCGAGACGGTCGCGCCGCTCGCTCGATGGCGTCGACCTTTCCAGCGAGGTCTTTCCGCACATGAGCGTGCGCGAGGCGAGCGTTTGCGGCGTTCCGGCGCGGCTCATGCGGGTCAGCTTCACCGGCGAACTCGGCTACGAGATCAACGTCCCCGCAGGCTACGGCCGTCCCGTCTGGGAGGCCGTCTGGCGCGGAGGTCGAGAAGCACGGCGGCTGCGCCTACGGCACCGAGGCCATGCATGTCATGCGGGCCGAGAAGGGCTACGTGATCGTCGGCCAGGAGACGGACGGCACGGTGACGCTCGCCGATCTCGGCCTCGACTGGGCGATCGGCAAGACGAAGAAGGATTTCGTCGGGAAACGGTCGCTGAGCCGCCCCGATATTGTCGCGGCGAACCGCAAGCAGCTCGTCGGCCTCCTGACCGAGGACCCGAACGTGGTCCTTGAAGAGGGCGCGCAGGTGACGGAAAGCGCGACCCCGGCGGTCGGCTCGCCGGCGCTCGGCCATGTGACCTCGTCCTATCGCAGCGAGACGCTCGGCCGCTCGATCGCGCTCGCGCTGGTCGCCGCGGGACGGTCGCGGATGGGCCGAAACGCTGCACGTTCCCATGCCGAAGGGCGCAATCCCTGTCACTGTCGCGGCGCCGATCTTCTACGACAAGCCGGGAGCGCGCCTCCATGTCTGACGCCCGCCTCGCTCCTCGTTCGCCGCTCGAAGGTCTCGCCCTCCCTGCCGGCGAGCGGTTCGCGCTGGCCGAAGCGCCGACCGCGGCGCGATTCGTCTTTCGTGGCGGCGAGGCGGCCCGCGCTGCATGCACGGCGGCCTTCGGCGCCGAACTGCCGACGAGGCTCGGGCTTGCGGGCGAGAGCGCGCGTCGCGCGGCGCTGTGGCTCGGGCCCGACGAATGGCTCATGATCGCCGAGGGCGCGGACGCCGCTTCGCTCGGCGCTGAACTCGAGAGGGCGCTCGCCAGTCGAAGCCCACAGCCTTGTCGACGTCTCGCATCGCCAGGTCGGCCTCCTCGTCTCAGGCGCGGTCGCGGCGCGCGCGCTCAGCGCCGGCTGCCCGCTCGATCTTCATCTCTCCGCGTTCCCGGTCGGCATGGCGACGCGCACGATCTTCGACAAGGCCGAGATCGTGCTGTGGCGGCGCGGCGCGGACGCGTTCCACGTCGAGGTCTGGCGCTCCTTTGCGCCCTACCTCGTCGCCGCGCTGACCGAAGCGGCGAGAGGCGCGCCGCAGGGCGTCTTGCGCTGAGCCGCGCTGCAGCGGGGTGCGCTGCGGAAGCGCCGCGCTGTCGGGAAGCACCTTCATGCGCCAAAAGCGCGCGCCATCGCCGTCCCGATCGCCACGCCCGCAAGGGCCGCGGCGACGCCGATCGACACCGTCTCGACGACCGTGCGCGCGACAGAGCGTCCGCCGATCCAGGCGCGTCCAATTCCAGGTCCGATCAGGAGCATGAGGGTCACGGTTGCCGAAACCACCCGGCCCTGTGCGACGGGCAGGAGCGCGAAGGGCACGATCGGGATCGCGGCGGCAAGGAAATCGGCGACCAGCATCCAGAGCGATTGCGCGAGCGGCCCCTGCGAGTTGTCGGGCGCGTCGGGCGTATCGAGCGCGATCGCAAGAACTCTTGAGGCTCGCCGGGTCGGCAGAAAGTAAGGTCGCAATGGATCCGGTCTTGTCCAGGGGCCGTGATGCGCGCCAAAGCGGACGTGCGCCGACCGCTCGAATTTATGGGTTCGCAACCTGGTCAAGACTTGGAGAAGGTGACTTATCGAAGAAATGTATTGTGCGGAAGGAGCATCCCTCAGTAGACCATCGGTATCAGCCGCCAGGAATTCCGGGAATACATATTGTATTCCGGAAATGTTTCGCGCAGCACATTCTCTTCATAATACATCCGGACCATTTGCATGGAGAATTGCGCGACGAGCAGGAGCAGCGCCAGGGGTGAGAGAAACTCAACGAAAACACCCAGCGTTGCGACGGCTTCCGCGAGATAAAGCGGATGCCGCACGACCTGATAGGGGCCGGATGTCACCAGCCTGCGGCTTTCCGGCAGGATGGAGAAGGAACGCCCGAGATAGGTGAGGACGTAGACGGCGAAGCCATTGCCAACCAGGATCAACGCGACGCCGCCGCCTGCGCGGCCAGCGGCAGGTCCGTTCGTTGGTCGAGCAGCAGGAGACCCAGCATCAGGAACCCGCCAAGGATCGCGGCGGCGCATGGCCAGACGCCCGAGGCCCTGCGGATCGGGCGCAGGCGGAGGGCGTAGAGGCAAGCGACCGTCAGCGAATAGGAACCGATCGAAAGCCCGGAAAGCGCCTGACCCAGCACATGAGCGTCGAACCGGGCGAAATCGATTGTTTCGAAAGTAACGATCGCCTTATTGAAACAAACGCCGGCGTGGAGCGCGAAGGCCAGTCCGAGCGTGGCCCGCGCGCCAAAATCAATCAGATCGTTATCCGACAGCGTCGAAGCCAATGGGGTATCGCTCATCGTCATCCTCAAGAATTCAAAGCGAATTTGAGAATAGGCGAGGCGGCTTTAAAATGGAATTAAGCGGCCGGTTGCAGAGGTTTTTGGCTTAATTTTATGCACTGCTATGCCGATGGACCGCTAAATTCAGATGACACAAGCAAAAATGGAGGCATTGCATTGACTTTTCTTAAAGGCTTTGGCTGGCGCCGGCCCGCGTCATAACCGCCGTCTCACGCCCGCTCGAGCCGCTCACTTCGCGCTGAGGATCAGCCGCCCCCGTTCGACCGTGTAGCTTTTCAGCCGTTCGAGAAAGCTCATGCCCAGCAGGCTCTCTTCGAGCGCGCCGGGACGGGCGACGAGTGCGCGCAGGTTATGCATGACGATCGGACCGACGGCGATCGTGTCGAGCCGGGTCTCGGCCGCCAGCGCCGAGCCGTTGGCGGTCGTGACCGGGACGTCGAACGAGAGGCCGGTCGTGTCGATGCCGGCGCGCCTGGCGTCGGCGGCGGCCAGGACGACGACCGAGGCGCCGGTGTCGAACAGAAAGGTCACCCGGGCCCCGTTCACGCGCGCGGCGACGGCGAATTCGCCGCTGAGCCGGCGGTTGACGATCACCTCCCCGCCCGCGCCGACCTGGGGCTCGGAGGGCAGAAGCTCGGAGGCGACCCTGCCGAGGAAATCGGCGGCTTCAAACCGGTACGTATAGGCGCCGGTCAGCGCGACGAGGACCATCGCCCAGAGCGCGAGCGAGCCGGTGGCGCGCGCAATGTCCGAACCCCGCGTCCATCTCAGGAGATAGACCAGCAGAGCGGCCAACGCCGCCGCGCCCGCGAAGGCCTGATGTTCGAGGCCGAGAATCGGCGTCCCGGCCGGCGTCAGGAGCAGCGCGGCGAGGGCCGCGCCCAGAATGAGAAGGGGCGCGAGGACGCGCATCAGTCCGGCTCCCGCGGCCCCACCCGCCCGCTCCGCCGGGAGCGCGAACGCATGAGGCGCAGACGCTCGCCGAGCCCGGCCATGATCGCGGTTCGCTCGACTCGCTCATGGCCGCCCAGGCCGCGATCTCGGCCGCCGAGCGGCCGCAGCCGATGCAGAGCATCGAAATTGGATCGACCACGCAGATCTGGACGCAGGGGGTGGCGATCGCGGCAAGGGAGGCGTCCGTCGGCATGGGCGTCATCTAGCGCAGGACTCGCGGTGATGGAAACAAAGCCGTCATGCGAACGGAGCGACGCAACGGAGAGGCGCTATTTTTGCTCATGCAACATATGAGGAGTCGTCCGTAATCAGTTGTAAACTAGGGATTTTCATCCCGCAATCGTGGGCCAGAATGCAGCCATTCCGCCCGATTCCGGACGGTTTCGGGCGGCGGAGTGTAGAAATTCTATACTCCACGCGCCATCAAAGCCGGCCGCGAAAGCCGGTCTCCGGCTTCGGCTTTCCCGATTGTCTGCTACCTGTTATGCGGCTTAACAGGGAGATTGGCTCCCTGTTATCTCGCTCAACCGTTGCATGAGCAACTCATCGCAAGTGCCTGATATTCAGCGCTTTCATGCCAAAAATCCAAGCGCGGCGAGGCCCGCGTTCCCCTGTTAGCAGGGGATAACAGGGAGAATTCCGGTTTTGGCGAAGTTGCAGGCGGCGCCCGGCGCGAAGCCGTGAGTATAGATTTTCTATCCCGTCGGCCTCAGCGCAACGACTGAGCGACGTGCTGGAACCATGTCACGATCGGGGGCGGAAGATAGACGCCGGCGATGAGCACCAAAGCGAAATGGGCCATGATCGGCAGCGTCGAGGCCTTCGCCGGCGATTTCGAGCCGGTGGGCGCGCCGAACGCCATGGCCTGCAGGCGAAGGACAAGGGCGCCCAGGGCGACGAGGAGTCCAAAGGCCAGCGTGAGCGCCAGCCAGGGGGCGCGCTCGAAGGTCGAGCTCACAATAAGGAACTCGCTCATGAAGACGCCCATCGGCGGCAGGCCGACGATCGCAAAGACGCCGAACACCAGGCTCCAGCCAAGCAGCGGATGGGTGACGGTGAGGCCGCGAATGTCGGCGATCTTCTGCGAACCCTTGACCTGCGCGATCTGCCCGACGGTGTAGAAGATCGCCGATTTCGTCAGGCTGTGCATCGCCATGTGCAGGAGCGCGGCGAAATTGGCGAGCGGTCCTCCGATCCCGAAGGCGAACACGATCACGCCCATATGCTCGATCGAGGAATAGGCGAACATGCGCTTCACGTCGCGGCGACGGTAGAGCATGAAGGCGGCGAACACGACCGAGATGAGGCCAAGCGTCGCCATCAGGGGGCCCGGCGCAAGGGCGCGTGCGTTGGCGTCGAGCAGCAGCTTGAAGCGCAGCACCGCATAGAGCGCCACGTTGAGCAGAAGGCCGGAAAGCACGGCCGAGATCGGCGTCGGCCCCTCGGCATGCGCGTCGGGCAACCAGGCATGCAATGGCGCGAGGCCCACTTTCGTTCCGTAGCCGAGCAGAAGAAAGACGAAAGCGAGATTGAGCAGGGCAGGGTCGAATTCCGCCACGTGCTCGATCAAACTCGTATAGAGCATGCCCTGGACCCCTTCGCCGATGACGGGCCGGGCGGCCATGTAGACGAGGATCGTGCCGAAGAGCGCGAGCGCGATGCCGACGCTGCCCAGGATGAAATACTTCCACGCCGCCTCGATCGCCTCGTGTGTGCGATAGATGCCCACCATCAGCACCGTCGTGAGCGTCGCAAACTCGATCGCCACCCACATCAGCCCGATGTTGTTGGCGATCAGCGCGAGATTCATCGAGAACAGGAGAAACTGATACATCGCGTGATAGAAGCGCAAATGCGTGGGCGTCAGCCGTCCGGTCTCGATCTCATGAGCGATGTAGGTCGCGCTGAAAACGCTCGCGGTGAAGCCGACAAAGGTATTGAGCACGATGAAAACGACGTTGAGGTCATCGACGAGAATGTAAGCGCTCGGCTCAGGCGCAACGGCGAGCAGCGAGACCGAGGCAAGGAAGGTGACCAGGGCAGACCCGACATTGAGCGCGGCCGAGAGCCGGTAGGACGGCGAAGCGGCGAGCAGCGCCGCAGTCGCCACAGGCAGGGCGAGAATGATGATCGCGGCGCTCATCCCCCCCATCATCGCCGGTCTCCCTGAAAGCGATCGAGCGCCTGGGCGTCGACCGTTTCAAACCGTTCGCTGATGCGGAAGAGGAAGACGCCGATCACCACCAGCGCCACCAGCACGGAGAAGGCGACCGAAATCTCGACCACCAGCGGCATCCCCTTCGCCCCGGTCGCGGCCAGGATCAGGCCGTTCTCGAGCGACATGAAGCCGACGACCATCGAGACGGCGTTGCGACGGACAACCATCATGAGCATGCCGAGCAGCACGACCGAGAGGGCAAAAGCCAGGTCTTCCCGCGCAAGGACATCGGCGTCGCTGGCGATACGCAGCATCACGACCTCGGACAGCGCGACCAGCGCAAGGCCGCCGAGCATGGTCGGCCCCACGCCGACCACGTTCTCGACGTCACGCTGAATGCCGAGTTCAGCGATTATGCGGTGAAGCGCGACCGGGATAACGATCGCCTTGAATGCGAAGGCGATGAACGCGGTGACGTAGAGATGGTCGGCGCCCTGGACGTAGGCCTGCCACGCTACCGAGAGCGACAACACGACGGCCTGCAGCGCGAAGACGTTGAGCAGCGCGTAAAGCCGATTCTGGTAAAGCTGCAAGAAGCTCATCAGCACCAGGCCGCCGGCGAGAAGATGCGCGACATCGAATGAGAGACCCCTCATTTCAGGGTCCTCGACACGAAGAGCAGAAGCGCCCCGAGAAAACCGAGCATCAGCGCGGCGCCGACGAAATCGGGCACCCTGAACACGCGCATCTTGGCCACGCTGGTCTCGAAGACGCCGAGCGCGACGCCAGCGAGCGCAAGTTTGGCAAGATATGCGAACGCGCCGAAAAGCCGATCCGCGACGCTGGCATCGGCAATCGCGAGGCCCCAAGGCGCGAAGACGCAGATGATGAGCGAGACGTAGAGCGCGAGCTTCAGCATCGCCGCAAGCTCAAGCACCGCCAGGTGCCGCCCCGAATATTCCAAAATCATCGCCTCGTGCACCATCGTGAGTTCGAGGTGGGTTGCTGGATTGTCGACGGGAATACGTCCATTCTCTGCGAGCGCGACGATGATGAGCGCGACCAGCGCCATGCCAAGCGACACGCGCAGGCCCACATAGCTCGAGGCCATATAGGCAGCGACGGTCGACAGTTGCGTCGACCCCGCGACCAAGGCGAGCGTGAAGACAATGACGATCATCGCCGGCTCAGCCAGCGCTCCGAACAGAGCCTCGCGGCTCGAGCCAAGGCCGCCGAAGCTCGTTCCCACGTCGAGCCCCGCGAGGGCGAGGAAAAACCGCCCCGCGCCGAGAAGCGCGATAATGGCGATGAGATCGGCGGACCATGAAAACAGGAGTTCCGTCGCAAAGCTCGGAATCAGAGCCGCCGCGACCCAGGTCGAGGCGAAGACGAGATAGGGCGTAATGCGGAAAAGCCACGAGGCGGTGTCGGCGACGACGGCCTCTTTGCGCGCGAGACGTGCGAGATCGCGATAGGGCTGGATCACAGGAGGTCCACGCCGGCGCAAGAGGCGCGCCTTTGTCGCGCGGACGATGCCGGTCAACAGAGGCGCGACCGCAATGACCAGGGTCATTTGAAACAGCTGGAAGACAAGGTCGACGATCATGGCCACGATGCAAGCACGACGAGCAGGGTGACCAGCGCGCCGAAGACGACGCTCAAATACTGGCGGATAGTGAGGAACTGGAGACGATTCAGCTGCACCGCGGCGCGCTCGACCCCGCTGACAACCGGCGCATAGAGTGCGTCCCAGATCCTGTCGCTGAGTGCGAGATGGAAATGCGCCGGGCGCAGTTCGCCCGGACCCGGCATGTCGACGCGCTCGCGCGCAACGAAGGCGATCGAGCCGAACACGCGCCGGATCGGCTGACTGAAGCTCTCGGCGCTGTATTGCGTCGTCGGCGAGGGATCGGGAAAGCCGCAGTCCCACGGCGGCGCCCGTCGCAGCGCGTCGGACGCCACCCTATGAAATCACACTCGCCGCCAGCGACGCGGAAATCGCTATGAACAGAGCCACCAGCAGCCCATTGTAGGAACTGCGGCTCGCTTCGACAGGGGCGATCGACAGCCAAGCGATCGAGGACTGCGTCGGCATATGTGCGCCGACCGCGAACTGTGCGGCCGGGCTTATCGCGTCGATCACCTGACCCGGAAATATGCCAGCGAGAAGGCAGAGCGCAGCGAGGATCGCCATCGCTGCAAGCGAGAAACGGTCGACGTCTTTCGCGCCCTTCGCGGCCTCGCTGCGCGGCCGGCCGAGGAAGGGAATGCCGAACGCGCGGACGAAGCAGGCCGCAGCCAGGGCCGCCGTCAGCGCGACGCTTGCGCCGACGGCCGGAGCGAGGATCTTCAGCGTCCATTGCGGAAAGGCTGGACTCAGGAGCACCGCTTGCAGGATCATCCATTCGGAAACAAAGCCGTTAAGCGGCGGCAAAGCCGAAATCGCGACGCTCCCGACGAGCATGAAGAGGCCGGTCGCCGGCATCAGGTTGAGAAGACCGCCAAGGCTGCCAAGCCGTCGCTCCCCGGTTGCGGTCAGAACTGCGCCGGCGCCGAAAAACAGCAGGCTCTTGAACAACGAGTGGTTAAAGGCGTGCAGCAATGCCGCCGTCATAGCCAGCGCCGCCGCGCCGTCATAGCCACTCGCGCGAAAGGCGAAAGCAAGTCCAAGGCCGACAAACACAAGGCCGATGTTTTCGATCGTGCTATAGGCAAGCACACGCTTGAGATCATTGTCCATCAGCGCCTGCAACACGCCGATGAGAGCCGTCGCCGCGCCAACGATCAGGATCGGTACGCTCAACCTCCAGTCGGGCAAGCCGTTGAGATCGAATGCGATGCGGATGAAGGCGTAAACCGCGACCTTGGTCATCGCCCCGCTCATCAGCGCCGAGACGTGACTGGGCGCGGCGGGGTGCGCGAGCGGCAGCCAGACATGGAGCGGCGCAAGGCCCGCCTTCGACCCGGCCCCGATCAGCGCAGCGACGAGCGCCAGGATGGCGACGCCAGCGGTCGGCGGCGCAGCGCGGATCGCCTCGAAACCGTAGCGGCCCTCCGGGCCAGCGAGCAGGGCGAAGGCGATCAGCAGGGCCGTCGTGCCGAAACCCGCCATGACGAGATATACGTAACCGGCGCGCGCGTTGTCGGCCTCCCGATGATGCGCCAT
>CAVZJZ010000032.1:0-87976 GCA_963775665.1 uncultured Alphaproteobacteria bacterium
CGCTGCTGTTCCTGAGCATGCGCGGTCTTTTTTTAAATGTGATCTCATGGCGATCGGAAAAGCGCCAAATCACGGATGAGGAAAAACGCTCGCCGCAGTTGGCGATCAGCCGCTCCTGGATTTCCAATAGCGTCATGTCAGGCCGACGACGAATAAGGCCCGTCAGATAATCGCGATGGCGCTCGATGCGATCCGACCGGCGATCCCCGCCCGTCGGAGACGGGGAAGTTGCGCCCGTGGCCGCGAAGCGTTGCAGCCAGCGCACGGCGCTGGCGATGCTGACCCCGAAACGCTTGGCCGCCGCGTTGCGCGACATCGCGCCATGCGTCAGGCTTCTATGACACGTGCCCGAAGATCGTCGGATAGCGCCATCCACGCCGCCTCCTTCGCGCGGCGCGATGATGAACCACAAACATGACCAATTGGGGAGTCCCCCACGCATCTTCACTGAGCTCGGATACCGCTCTAGCGTCTTCGGACGACGTCGGCTTTGAGTCGCGGCGGTGAAAACCCGGCAGCTGACTCCTGACACCCGCGCCGCTGGGCGTGATCAAGGAGATTGCGTTCACCGCACGTCCGATCGACGCGAGCCGCGCGCTGGCCGCCGGCCCGCCTCATCAACTACGTCGTGCCTGTGGAAGATCAGCCTTCACTGTCGCCATGGCGGCCGACGTCGTCGGCAACACGCCGCTCTCGATCTCGGTGATGAATGAGGAGCTTCGCATCCTGGCCGACGCCCATCCGATGAGTTCGGAGGGCTTCGAGCGCGTGCAGGGCCTCCGGCGCATCGTCTATGACAGCGCCGACTACGTCGAGGGCCCCAAGGCGCTCAAGGAGAAGCGCAAGGCTGGGTATCGGGAGGAGTAGCCGAGGAGGGACAGAGCAATGCGCGACGCGCTCTGCGAACTTCGGTCAGGAAACGCATGCCGGGCACGGTGCTCAGCAATCACGGCGTCGTAGAACGCAACGAGGAAGACTATCGAACTGAACGCCAAGGAATGTCCGCGATCAAAGACTACAGAAGCGCCCTGCGCTCGATCATCGGCAGACTGGCGGTGCGCTTTCTGACTCCCGTCCGCGAGGTCACGGCGCTGGCGGTTTCGCGCGGCGGACTTTTTGCGACGCATGGAAGCCGACCGCCATGTCGAAGGCCGCGCCGACGAATTTCAGCATATGCGCAAAGTCTTCGTCCGTGAGGCGGCGCGCGGCGTCGTTCGCCCGATAGAGGTTGGCGAAGTCGCGCTCGCGGCCGGCCTGCACCACCAGCTTGCCGACGCCGAGATCGTCGAGCGCCTTCCAGATTCCGGGGTTGTAGGAGCGCGTGAGCTTCAGCGCGAAGGAGATCGGGTCGTTCCTGCCCAGCACCCCGGCGAGCCGCAGGACGAGATCGAAGGGAAGCGCTGCCTTGCCCTCCTCGGCTTCCTCGATCAGCGTCGGGTCGGAAAGGTCGACCGCCGTTCCGAGCTCGTCGACCGTGATCCCCGCCGCCTCGCGCGCCGCGCGCAAGAAATCGCCCGCCCTGCCGATCGCCGCCTTCTCCCCCGGGCTCCTTGCAAAGCTCTTGGCCGCCGTGATCGTCATCTCGGTCGCGCCCTCGGCGACGCCAAGCGCCGAATTCGCCCAGGAGGCGAGCTCATGGGCGATCCGCATGATCGCCGAAGGCGTCGCCGCCCCGGCCGGCGCCGCAGACGGCTTGGACGGACGGGTCGTGGCGCGCCTCGGCGCGTGCGATTTCGCGGACGGCATTCTGACCTCCCTCGGGCCTACCTTGCGACTCGCGGCGGGGATCGCGATCGGCTGGCGCCGCCTCAGTCTAGATCATGCTGCTCCCTTTCTGGCGGCTAGTGCAAATCTGATCAAACTGACGACACCGAATGGGATAACTGTCGGGTTGCAACGATCAAGTCCGTGAACCGGCCGCATGGCCGAGAGAAGTACGAGCGCCATTGGCATTGAGGCCAGCGCCATGAGAACGCCGGGCAAAGCCGCGTCCACGCCGAACCGCGCCACATGGCCGACGCCCTGCGCGGCCGTACGGTTGGCGCGCCCCTGAGTATATTCCGCAACGCGACAAGGGGCAGCAAAGGGGCCACGGTGCTACGCCCCGCCCCCGGGCGACCAAATGGGAAGCTCAACATGCGGTGCTATTTTCTGAGAGGCGGCCATATCGTAGCCGCTGAGGAACTTGCCGGCGTCTCGGACAAAGAGGCCATCGTAGAGGCCCACGTGCTGTTTTCGGAGCGCGAGAACTCTGTTGAAACGTTTGAGGTGTGGGATCGGACGCGCGCAATAATCAGGCATCCGCCCATCGCTCCTGCCCCCAGGGCGATGACGCCTGAGGTCGCGACCCAATCCGAGCGTCTTTTGGTCGGTCGAGAGCCCGCATGGGCCGGCGGTGGACCGGCGGCAATGGAAGGCGAAGCGCGATGGCACATGGTTTTGATGCCGAGCCGATGACCACGCAGCGATGTGTGCGGGACGTCTTCAATCGCTTGTAGCGACCAAATCCGAGAACCTCGCCCCGCATGGCCGAGAGGAGTTGCCTGGAATGTCCGAAAATAGCGCTGGGTCCGGCACTGCGAAGAGGCTCGAGGATCTGATCGCCGATACGCAATCATGCATCCGGGCTTTAAATCGACGGCTTCGGAATTTAGGGGAGGCCAGCCGCGTGGCTGCAGAACAGGCGCGGACAGGCCAGGTTCCGGTTGAGGAGAATCCCGTTCCTCTCCTTGCTGGCGCAGCGCCATCGACCGCCCCGACCCTGGCCGCGCCAAGGGTCCTCAGCTATCGGGTTTATCTCAGGGAGCACTTGAAGAGAGGGCGACAGCGGCGAACGCTGGGCGGCGACTAGTCCCGGATAATCCTTGAGGCCGTCCGGATGGCTGCGCCGGCGACGCCCGAAGCCGCCGCCGCCCGTCAGGGTCCCTTGACCTCCCGTCGACCCGCTCGAGGAAGAGCTGCAGCGGATCCTCGGAGAAGCCGGCGAGACCGCGCCGAAGCTCGCGCCGAAGAGGAAGCCGCCTGTCGCGCTGCGCTTAAACGGGTTCCGTTTCGCGCCGATTGACAACATCGGGTCACCAGCCGGAATTGCTCATCGCCACCCTGGCGCATGCGCTGTTGCGTGAAGACGCGGGTTTTCACGCCTATCAGATTTTTGAAGCTTGGGTGCGTCAGTTCCACGAATGGGTCGACCCCGCGGTCTCGCTATTACGTACTGTCGATCGAGTCGACCCTTTTTCAGGAAATGAGCCTCGGTTCCAGATCGCCCATGACCTCGCTGATAAACCCCATCCGGGCCAGCATTGGGTAGATTTCGTTCTGCTCGTCCGTAGAGCGCGCTTAGGCTTTTTCCGCGTTTTCAAGACTGCGACAGCCGTCTAGTCGGCATTTACCGAGCACGACGAGCGGACGACGCGACTGCGAAAAGCGAGAAGGAACCGGAGGAACAATGTCTGACAATCTGATCGAAGTCACGCCTTCCGCTTACGAGTTTCCGCTCCTCATCAAGCATCTCCTGCACGCGCCGCTGACCCGCTCGCCCGATCAGATCATCGTTTATCGCGAGCGCCGGCACACCTATCGGCAGTTCCGCGACCGACTTGGGCGGCTGGCCAGCGGGCTGACCGATCTCGGCGTCAAGGCGGGCGACGTGGTCGCGGTGCTGGACTGGGACAGCCACCGCTATCACGAATGCTACTTCGCCATCCCGATGATGGGCGCGGTGCTGCAGACGGGGAATCTCGTCCTGCCGCCCGAGCAGCTCCTTTATTCGCTGAACGACAGCGGCGCCTCGACGTTGCTGCTCAATGTCGATTTCCTGCCGCTGATCGAGCCGCTGGCGTCAAGGCTGCCGAAGGTGAGCCGCTTCATCCTGCTCAACGACCAGCCGGTGCTGCCCACGACGAGTCTGCCGGTGGCCGGCGAATACGAGGCGCTGATCGAATCAAGCTCGCCGCTCTTCGTCTTCCCCGACTTCGACGAGAGGACGCGCGCGACGACGTTCCACACCACCGGCACCACCGGTCTTCCCAAGGGCGTGTATTTCAGCCATCGCCAGATCCTGCTGCACGTTTTCTCCACATTGGTCGAATTAGGCGTTGCGACGGTGCAGGGGCGGATACATCGCGACGATGTCTATATGCCGATGACGCCGATGTTCCACGTACACTCCTGGGGCGTTCCCTATTCGGCGACGCTGGTCGGCCTGAAGCAGGTCTATGCCGGCAAATATGCGCCCGAGGTGTTCCTGAGGCTGATAAGGGACGAGGGCGTGACCTTCACGACGTGTGTGCCGACCATCCTGCAGATGCTGCTGAGCGCGCCCGGCAGCCAGGACGTGGACCTGTCGAAGCTGAAGATGGTCGTTGGAGGCTCCGCGCTGCCGCGGCCGTTGGCGAAGGCCGCCATGAGGCGCGGCATGGACGTGTACGCCGGGTACGGCCAGTCCGAATCCTGCCCCACTCTGACGATCAACCATCTCACCACCGCTCAGACGACGGGAGACATCGACGCTGAGGTCGAGTACCGGATCAGACCCGGCTACGCCCCGGCGCTGGTGGAGTTGCGCGTCGTCAATTCCGAGATGGAGGATGTGGCGCATGACGGCAAGGCGACCGGCGAGATCGTCGCCCGCGCGCCGTGGCTGACCCTGGGCTACCTGAACAACCCCTCAGCCTCCAAGCAGCTCTGGGCCGGCGGTTACATGCACACCGGCGACGTGGGCTCCATCAGCCCCGATGGCGCGTTGCGCATCACCGACCGGATGAAGGACATCATCAAGAGCGGCGGCGAGTGGATCTCCTCGATCGACCTCGAGGACATCATCCTGCAGATGGACGGCGTCGTGAAGGTGGCCGTGATCGCCGCGCATGACGACAAATGGGGCGAGCGGCCGCTGGCGCTGATCAACGTGCAGCCGGACCTCAAAGGAAAGATCGGCAGGGACGAGATTCGCGCCCATGTGATGGGGTTCGTTGAGAAGGGCCTGATCTCGAGATTCGCGGTGCCGGAGCGCGTCGAATTCGTCGACGCGCTGCCACTGACCAGCGTGGGCAAGATCGACAAGAAGAAGCTGCGTGCGGAGTACCGCGTCCAACTGCCCGCGGGGCACATGCCCGCGGCGGCGGAGTGACGTCGTCTCTCAGCGGTGCGACGCTCGCGATCAGCCAAGCCTGAGAGTTGTCCGAAGAGTTTATGCGGGATTGCATAGCTTTCTCAACATGAGCCTGATGGAGGCGAGACGCAGGAAAGCGAGCGCCTTGCTGTTGAGATTTTCCCAATCTTTGGCGAGCCTTCGGCATCGTCCGAGCCAGGCGAAAGTTCGCTCGACCACCCATCGCCTTGGCAGGACGACGAAGGCCTTGGCTTGATCGGAGCGCTTGACGATCTGGACGTTGACTTGAGCCATGATTTTCTTGAGGGCGGCGCGAAACAGCGGGCCTTGATATCCGCCATCGGCGTAGAGCTTCAGCAAGAACGGAAACATGCCGAACATTGTCGCCATGACAAGTGCGCCACCGGCGCGATCCTGGATGTCGGCCGCGTGCACGATGGCGTGGATCAGCAGGCCTTGCGTATCGACGACAATGTGACGCTTCTTGCCCTTGATCTTCTTGCCAGCGTCGTACCCCGGCGGATCGTGGGCCCCCCTCACATGGGGTGTATCCAGTCAAGCTCGATCATCTCGGCATTGCGCATGCTCCTTTGACGTTTGGATCCGAAGCGTGAGCCCGTCTCTTCCATGCAGCCTGACGACCGCATCACCTCACATCCGGTCGAGCTTGTGGGCTCGGACCATAATCCCTCATGCTCGAGGGTATCGGGCTCGGGTTGGCGGGACCATCCTTTTTCACGGCGTGTTTCAGCCCAGGGGGGTTGTCCGCGGTCGCCGCCCGCCCGGATCCGGCGAAGCCGTCGCGTTCGGCTTCGCTGGAATGGGTCAAGTCATTAAGCCATCGTTGGCGCGTTGGAGTGGGGTTAAGTCATCGATCGGGTCATGCCGCCTTGAACACGGCACCCTCGGGAACGACGCCTTGGGTGACGTAGCGCCACAAGGCGACGAGGAGTTTGCGGGCCAGCGCCACGATGGCGATCCGGCGGATCCGTCCCTTCGCAGCACCGACCCGCGCCTGAAACCAGCGGCTCAACGCCGAGTCCGGCTGATGACGCAGCCAGAGCCAGGCAAGCTCGATCATCGTCTTGCGCAGGCGGCGGTTGCCCGATTTCGAGATGCCCTGATCCCGTTCGACGCCGCCGCTCTGCCAGGGGCTGGGCGCCAATCCGCCGTAAGCCGCCACCTGGCGTCGGTTGCCGAAGCTGCGAAACAACGATTCCAGCCACAGGAGCGAGGCGAACTCAGGGCCCAAGCCTTTGAGCTTGAGAAGCAGAGCGGCGGGGTTGTTGCGCTCCTCGGCATCCATGCGGATGAGCGCGTCGCGGGCGCGTTCAACCGCAGCCAGTTGCGTCGTCACCAGCGCGATCCGATCGAGCTCCCGGCGGATTTCCTCCTTCAGCATCGGCGGCAACTCACGGCCGTCGCCGGTTCGCAGCGCCTCGAGTTGTTCGAAACGATCGCGCCGAAGTGGATCGTAGTCCTGGACGCCTTGGCCGCTGAGCAGGCCCCTGAACTCGATTGGTATGCTGAATGCGTTCCTTGAGCAGCGTGCCGCGCTCGCGCGTCAGGCGCCGGCGATCCTCGTCTTCCCGGCTCGGCGCACGAACCATGGAACAGACCCGCCGCTCCCCGCGAGCCCAGGCCATCAGCGTCCGCAACAGCGTCTCGCCGTCGATCGAATCGGTCTTGGCCCGCCGATGCCGCCGGTCGACCGCGATCGAAGCCGCGTCGACGACGTGGCTCTCGATCCCGTTGGCGAGCAGCAATCGATGAATCCAGAACCCGTCCAATCCCGCTTCCTGAATGACGATCGCTTTGACCTGCACGCCGTAGCGCTGCTCGGCCTTCGCCCTCGACCGCGAAAGAAGCTCAAGCAGGCCGGTGCCGTCTCCACCCTCAATCACATGCTTGGAAAACTTCTCGCTGCCCGGATTGTTGATCGTCACAACCCATTTCGATTTGCTCAATTCGAGCGAGACGAACAGCCTGATATCATTCGAGCGGGCGGTGGTCGCGACAGCGGTCGCGGAGGTGACAGACTGCATCGGTTGCCTCCATGCTGGTGTGGAAAGCTCAGCCTACCAAGTCAGGCCGCCGTCCACCCGCATAGGATCTTTTTCGGCGCTTTTGACGCTTTGGGAGTCGATCACGGCGGCTGTGGGACTTGCTTCACGTCCGATCCCCTCGCGACACTTCACGTAGAGTTCGTGATGGATGCGATCGAGCGTGCGGTCCCAACTCCAGAGATCGAAATAGCCATGCACCGTCGAGCGCGGCGGCAAGTCCTTCGGGATCGCGCGCCACTGACAGCCGGTGGACAGAACGTACATGAGAGCGTTTACGACCTCGCGAATATCGACAGTGCGCTTGTCGCCGCCGCGCTTGGCCGGCGGAATCAACGGCTCGACCAGCTTCCATTCTTCGTCGGTCAGATCGCTTGGATAGCGCAAACGATCGCGGTCATATCGCCCGCGATTCTCCGTCGTCCACATCCGCGGCTCCCCAAATCAGGCAGCATCACTTGAATCACAAACGACTCACATGATTTAAGATCTCAGCGGACAGACACTGAGGCTCATAAGAAACTCGGGCCCAGAAACATATGGGAGTAAAGGTCATGCGCGAGTTGGGTCCGAACTCGTCGAACTCGGCGCCATTGATTGTGACGTCCCGCCACTTGGCGAGCGCCCCGAGTTCGTGCAGCGGGCCGTCCTACAGACAATTTCGCCTAAGAGCCCGCGTCTCGCCGCCTTTCCCCTCCGGGCTCTCTGCCTCAGCCCGCGTGCGTGCTGCCGTTCGTGTCGCCCTATCTCTGCAATCTCGCCGCGCCGGCGCCTTGCTCCAACCTGCTCCACCACGAACCGGGACGCGGCCGTGTACTTTCGCTTCGAGCGGACCGCGCGCCTATAGGTGTCGCCAGGCAAGGACTGCGATGACCTTCAATCTTCGCCCCCCTGGCCCTGATGCCAAGCAGCTTTCTTGCCATCCTTGCCGGTGTTCGGGCTGTGGGTGCTCCCCCTCGGCCTCTTTCTGCTCGCTGAAGACCTGCCGCTCGTGCGGCGCGGCGTGACGCGGGCGCTCGACTGGCTGGAGCGCCGCCGGCCGCACGGGTTCGCGTGGTCCCAGGCTGATTGACTTCACCCGGTTTCTAACCCATCTCTAGCTGTCCGCAGGGCTTAAGGCTCTGAGCGGGGGTTTTGTGTGCGCCCGAGCGGGCGCCGTAAGCACGAACAAGAGGAGAGTGGCCATTCGTCGTCCAATGAAGGCAACCGCGGCGCCGGAGAAAGGCGGGCCGCGCACCAATCGCGACATCCGCGCAGTCCAAGTCCAGCTTATCGACGCCGAAGGCCAGAATCGCGGCGTCGTCAACCTTGCAGATGCTCAGCAGCTCGCTGACGAAGCGTCGCTCGATCTGGTCGAGATCGTTCCCAACGCGACCCCGCCAGTCTGCAAGATCCTCGATTTCGGCAAGTTTCGCTTCCTTGAGCAGAAGAAGTCGGCCGAGGCGCGCAAGCGTCAGAAGGTGGTCGAGATCAAGGAGATCAAGCTCAGACCGGGCATCGACGACCACGACTATGAAGTGAAGATGCGCTCGGTGCGCCGCTTCTTCGACGAAGGCGACAAGGTCAAGGTGACCTTGCGCTTCCGCGGCCGCGAGATGGCGCATCAGGACATCGGCTTCAAGCTCCTGCAGCGGGTGAAGACGGAAACGGCGCCCATCGCCAAGGTCGAGGCCGAACCGTCGATGGAAGGGCGCCAGATGATCATGGTTTTGGCGCCAAGATAGCGATGAAGTAGGCTCATGAAGCCATAGGGCCGCGTTCCGCGGTCGACTTTCGACCGCGCCGGCCTCGTCCATCGGCGCGCGGGGAGCAGGAATTGACCACAGCGCCGACCTATGTCGATGCCGAAAGCGCCGCCGGCCGCCGCGCCGCCGAGACGACCTCGGTCAGCGTGATCGTGGCGCTCAGCGCCTCGCATATGCTCAACGACGTGATGCAGTCGCTGGCCCCGGCGCTCTATCCGGTGTTTCGCGACGAACTGGCGCTGAGTTTCTTTCAGGTCGGAGTCATCACCTTCGTCTTTCAGCTGACCGCTTCGCTGCTGCAGCCGCTGATCGGCCTCGCGGCGGACCGTCGGCCGATGCAATGGCTCCTGCCGGTCGGCATGGCGTTCACGCTTGCCGGGCTGTTCCTGCTGGCCTTCGCGAAGACCTATCTTTTGATCCTGCTTTCGGTCGCGGTGATCGGGATCGGCAGCGCCGTCTTTCATCCCGAGGCCTCGCGGGTCGCGCGCGCCGCGTCCGGCGGACGGCACGGATTCGCGCAGAGCCTGTTTCAGGTTGGCGGCAATTTCGGCCAGTCGACCGGACCGCTGCTGGCGGCCTTCGTCGTCGTGCCGTTCGGGCAGCATTCCGTGCTCGCCTTCACCATCCTGGCGCTGATCGCCGTCGTCCTCCTGACCCGCGTCAGCCGGTGGTACGCGGCGCATCGTGCGGCCCGCATGCACGCTCCGGCGTCGACGGGGCCAACGCATCCGCGCGCCGTCATCGTCCGCACGATCGCCGTGCTTATCGTCATGCTGTTCTCGAAGGTGGTCTATCTGGCGAGTATCGGCAGTTACTACACCTTCTACCTGATCGGGACATTCCACGTCTCGATCCAGCAGGCCCAGGTGATTCTGTTCGTTTTTCTGGCTGCGGTCGCGGCCGGCACCATACTCGGCGGCCCGCTGACCGACCGGTTCGGGGCCAAATACGTCATCTGGGGCTCGATCCTCGGCGTGCTGCCGTTCACGCTGCTCCTGCCGCATCTTGGGCTCGTCGGGACCGTGATCTGCTCGATCGCGATCGGCCTCGTCATCTCGTCGGCCTTCTCGGCCATGGTCGTCTATGCGCAGGAGCTCACGCCGGGCAATGTGGGGGCGGTCGCCGGGCTTTTCTTCGGCCTGTCATTCGGGCTTGGGGGCATCGGAGCGGCGCTGCTCGGCATGATCGCCGACCACACAAGCCTCGCCTTCGTCTATCAGATCTGCGCCTTCCTGCCGGCGATCGGCCTTCTCGGGGCGCTGCTGCCGAACCCGCAAGCCCTGGGCGAGCCGGCGCACGGCTAAAGCAGGAACTCGTCGTGCTGGAAACAAAGCCGTCTTGGGGGCGGAGCGGCGGAGAGGCGTTATTTTTTTGCTCATGCAACACATGAAGATCCTTTCGTAATCAATTGTAAAATCACGAATTTCATCCCGCAACAGCGGGCCAAAATGCAACCATTCCGCCCGGTTCCGGACGGTTTCTGGCGGCTGAGTTTAGAAATTCTATACTTTCGCGCTCCTCGGCGGGCCGCGGAAGCCGGTCTCCGGCTTCGGCTTTCCCGATCGTCTTCTACCTGTTATGAGGCATAACAGGGAGAAGGCCTCCCTGTTATCTCGTTCAACCGCTACCTGAGCAATTCATCCCAAGCGACTGATATTCATCGCTTTCCTGCCTCAAGCCAGAGCGCGGCGCGGCCCGCGTTCCCCTGTTAGCAGGGGATAACAGGGAGAATTCCGGTTTTGACGAATTTGCAGGCGGCGCCCGGCGCGAAGCAGGAGTATAGATATTCTATCCCGTCGAGGGCGTCTTTCGCTAGCCCCTCTCGTCCTCCGGCAGGTCGTCGTCGCTGATCGCCCGCCAGGCGGCGCCGTCGAGGTCGTCGAACTGGCCGTGCTTGAGCGCCCACAAGAACGCCGCGAGACCCAGGCCGCCGAGCGCCAGCGCGGCCGGGACGAGATAGACGAGCACGTTCAAAGTCGCGCCCTCCGCGCGTCCCGCGCCCTCAGCGCATTCAGGGTCACCAGGATCGAGGAGCCCGACATCGCCAGCGCCGCAATGAGCGGCGTCACGTAGCCGAAGATCGCGAGCGGCACCGCGATGAGGTTGTAGACGACGGAAAGCCAGAGGTTCTCAAGCATCAGCCGCCGCGCCTTGGCCGAGATACGCAAAGCATCGGCGACCGGCGCGAGGCGCTCGCCGAGGAAGAGCGCGTCCGCCTGCGCCTGGGCGATATGGGCGGCGGAGATCGGCGAGATCGACACATGCGCGGCGGCGAGCGCCGGCGCGTCGTTGAGGCCGTCGCCGACCATCAGCGCGCGCCTGCCCATGGCGGCCAGCGCCTTCAGCCGGGCGATCTTGTCCGCAGGCTTGAGCCCCGCTTCGAACCGCGTCACGCCGAGTTCGCCCGCAACCAGGGCCACCGCAGGCTCACGGTCGCCCGAGAGGATCTCGACCTCGTAGCCGCGCGCCACCTCGGCGACGACGGCGATCGCATCGGGGCGCAAGCCCTGCCTCACCGCAAAGACGACGGCGCGTTCCGGCGTCCTCAGCGCGATCAGGGAAGCGTCCGGCCATGCGGCGGCGACCGGCGCCGCCTCGGCCTCGGCTTCACACCACAGCACGGAGCCGAGCCTGACGGGTTCGCCGCGGCGCGTCGCGCTGACCCCCTGACCCGGGAATTCCTGAGCCGTCATCGGCTCCTTGGCCCCGGCCGCTTCGGCGACAGCCTTGGCCAGCGGGTGCCGGCTCGCAAGCGCCAGCGAGCCCGCGAGCGCGAGGTCGGCGGGCTCGATGTCGGCGGCGTTGGCGAGGGTCGGGCGCGGCTGGGTCAGCGTGCCCGTCTTGTCGAACACGACCGTGTCGACCTCGGCGAGACGCTCGAGCGCCTCGCCGGAATTGAGGATGAGCCCGCGCCGGAACAGGGCGCCGGCGGCGACGACCTGCACCGCCGGCACGGCGAGGCCGAGCGCGCAGGGGCAGGTGATGATCAGGACGGTGATCGCGATGACGAGCGCATGCTGCCATCCCGCGCCCAGCAGCAGCCAGCCGACGAAGGTCGCAAGCGCGGTCACATGCACGACCGGCACATAGAGCCTCGCTGCGCGGTCGGCGAGCTGCACGTAGGAGGAGCGCTGCTCGACCGCTTTGGCGAGAAGCGCATGGACCTCGTCGAGCAAGGTCCCGCTCGCGGCGCTCTCGACGCGCACGCGCAGGGCGCCGCTCAGATTGACCGTTCCCGCATAGACCTGCGCGCCGGGAAAAACCGCGACCGACGCCGTCTCGCCGGTCACCAGGCTCTGATCGATGTCCGAGCGCCCGTCTTCGACCGTTCCGTCGACCGCGATGCGTTCGCCTGCCCGCACGAGCACGAGGTCGCCGGGTTGGATGGCCGCGATCGGCGTCTCGCGCGCTTCGCCGCCCTCGAACAGCTTGACCGCGCGATCGGCCCGGATCGCCGACAGGTTGATGGCGAAGTCGCGCGTCCGCCGTCGCATGCGCTGGTCGAGGTAGCGCCCGGCGAGCAGGAACATCAGGAGCATCATCGCGCTGTCGAAATAGGCGAGCGCTCGTGGGCGAGCGTCTGGAAGACCGAGAGGCCGAGCGCGAGCGTGACCCCGAGCGAAATCGGCACGTCCATGTTGATCGAGCGGGCGCGCAGCGCCTTCGCGGCGCTTTCGAAGAACGGCTGCGCCGGCGTAGGCGGCGCAGGGCAGCGCGACCAGGGCCGACAGCCAATGGAAGAGATCGCGGGTCGCCGAATTGGGGTCGCTGTCGGCGCCGGCCCAGAGCGAGACCGAGAGGAGCATGACGTTCATCGCGCCGAAAGCCGCGACCCCGAGACAACGCAGGAGGCGTTTCTCCGCCTGCAGCTCGACGCTGTCGACCGTATTCGAGGCGAAGGGAAAGGCGGGGTAGCCGAGCGCGTCGAGCCGTTCGAGAATGACGGGCGGGTCGAGGGCCCCCTCGTTCCATTCGACCGTCACGCGCTTGCTCGCCAGATTGACGCGCGCGCCGCGCACGCCATCCTGCCGGCGCAGGCCCTTCTCGATCGTGGCGATGCAGGCGCCGCAGTAGACGCCGTCGACGACGAGATCCATCGCCGCCACGCCCTCGGAAGGGTGACGAACGAAGAGCGAGAGATCCTGAGCGTCCGCCATCGCCGGCGCCTAGTTCGGGACCGTATCCGCCACCGCCAGTTTGTTTTCGCTGCGGTAGAGGCGCTCGGACCCGCGGTTCGCCTCGATCACCAGCGTCCAGCGGCCCGGCCCGACCGGGGTCGCGATCCCTTCATAGTTCAGGCCGTCGGAGGCGAGGCTCGCCTGGCGGTCCTTCGCCGCGTCGAACGGATGTTCGAAGCGCGCCGTCACGCTGAGGTCGGGAATGGGAGCGCCGGTCCGGTCGCGGAATTCGACCATGATCCGCTCGCCCGGACCCTCGGCGCGGGTCATCACGTTCGCCGTCCATCCGCGCTCGTCCTGCGCGCGCGCGTCGAGGATCCGCTTGTTGAAGGCCTGGCTCGCGTCATACGGGTTCTCGAGTTCGGACCCGTGCAGCGTGTGCAGGGCGAAATAGATCAGCGCGACATTCGCGGCGAACATCACGAAGAAGAACGCACCGAGCATGGCGAGGACATGCCGTCCGGTCAGCTGTTCAGACATCACCTGTTATCTCCATGCGAGCCGTCATCGCGAGGAGCGAAGCGAGGGTCGAGGCGATTGCTTCCCCGGGGCTTTTCGACCCCGGGTCGCTCGCAATGATGGTCTGATCATATCGCTTCGCTCTTCCTCCGGGATCACGGACCGAAGAAATTGTCGACGACGACGCTGCGCTCTCCGGTCTTGGCGTCGGTGGCGGTGAAGGTGAGCGCTGACGACTTGCCCGGCGTCACGTCCGGGGCCGTGGTCACGTAGACCGGAACCTCGAGGGTCGAATCCGGATCGACGCGAACCGTCAGTCGGCCGCCGTCCAGCGGCTTCGCCATCGCGCTCGTCATCGCCGCGCCTTTGAGGCCGCTTACGTCAAGGGTGAAATCTTCGGCTTCGCTCAGCTTGTTCGAAAACCGCAGGGTATAGCCGTTGCGGATGCCGCCTTCGGCCGTCTGCGTGAACAGGGGCGCGCGCACATGCAGGACGCTCAGGTGCGAGTTGGTGCGCGTGAGCAGCGCATAGAGCATGACGCCGCCGGTCAGCGCGATCGCGGCGACGTAAAGAATCGTTCGCGGACGAATGAGGCGATAGACGTTCGCTTCGCCCTTCTTGCGACGCTCTCGATTCTCGTCGGTGTCGTAGGCGATGAGCCGCGTCGGCCGATGGACTTTGGTCATCACCGCGTCGCAGGCGTCGATGCAGAGGCCGCACTGGATGCAGCCGAGCTGCGAGCCCTTGCGGATGTCGACCCCTGTCGGGCAGACGGCGACGCACTGCAGGCAGTCGATGCAGTCGCCGGCGGCCTCGCCGTGCGCATGCGCCTTGGCGGCGTCCTTCACCGACATGCGCGGCTCGCCGCGATCGAAGCGATAGGTGACGTTGAGCGCGTCGTTGTCGGTCAGCGCCGCCTGGATGCGCGGCCAGGGGCACATGTAGAGGCAGACCTGCTCGCGCAGATGCCCGGCGAGCGAATAGGTGGTGAAGGTGAGGATGCCCGCCCAGAGATAGGCGACGAACGGGGCCTGGAAAGTGACGAACTCACTGATGAGCGTCGGCGCGTCGACGAAATAGAGCATCGCCGCGCCGCCGGTCAGCAACGCGATCACCAGCCAGGCCGCGTGCTTGGCGACGCGCTTGATGATCTTGTCCGAGGTCCAGGGCGCGGCGTCGAGCTTCATCCGATCGCGCCGGTCGCCCTCGATGACCCGCTCGACCCAGAAAAACAGGTCCGTCCACACCGTCTGCGGGCAGGCGTAGCCGCACCAGACGCGCCCAAACAGCGCGTTGGACAGGAAGAGGATCAGCGCGGCGAGGATCAGGAGGCCGGTGAAATAATACACCTCCTGCGGCCACAGCTCGATGAAGAAGGCGTAAAACCGGGAATGGGGGATGTCGATCAGGACCGCCTGGCTTGGCGCATTCGGTCCCCGATTCCAGCGTATGAAGGGCAGGATGTAGTAGACGCCGAGGGCGATCCACAACACGATCCACTTTATGCGGCGGTACGTCCCCCAGATCTTCTGCGGGTAGACCTTTTTCGCCGCTTCATAAAGTGGTCCGTCGTCGTAGACCTCCTCTGCGCTGATCGTCACTTACTACACCCAATTTCTCACGTGCCGCCGCCGAGGCTGTGGACATAGACCGCAAGCGACTTGATCGTCACCGGGTCGAGACGCTTCCCCCAGGCCGGCATCACGCTGTTGCGGGCGTTGGTGATCGTATAGATCAGATCGTTGACGTCGGATCCATACTGCCAGACCTTGGTCGTCAGGTTGGCGGAGCCCAGGTCGAGCTTGCCCTTGCCGTCTTCGCCGTGGCAGACGACGCAATTGTCGGCGAAGATCTTCTTGCCCGCGGCGACGTCGACGCCCTGCTCGGGCTCGAGGCCGCCAAGGGTCCTTACGTAGCTGGCGACATCGCGGATCTGCTCGGGCTTCAGAATTCCGTCCTTGCCGAAGGACGGCATGGCGCTGGTGTGCGCGTCCGGATCGTCGGAGCGGATGCCGTGGGTGATCGTGGCATCGATCTGATCGAGGGTTCCGCCCCATAGCCAGCGGCCGGCCGTCAGGTTTGGATAGCCTTTCTGGCCCTGGCCGCCCGAGCCATGGCAAGGCGTGCAATTGTCGCCGAAAGCGGCCTTGCCCTGGGCGAGCGCAATTTCCGTCAACTTCGGATCGGCGGCGATCTCGGCGAGGCTCGCCGTCTCGAGGCCGGCGGCCAATTGCGTGCGCGCGGCCTGTCCTGCGGCGACGTCCTCGGCGACCCGGCCGCGATTGGTGTAGCCGAACAGCCCGGTCGTATAGCTGGAGACCAGCGGCCACGCCGGATAGACGATCCAGTAGACGACCGAGAAGACGATCGTCAGATAGAACAGCCACAGCCACCAGCGCGGCAGCGGCGTGTTGAGTTCGCGAATGCCGTCCCATTCGTGCCCGGTCGTCGTCTGGCCGGAAATCTTGTCGACTTGAACTGGCTCGGTGATCATCGCTCAATCCTCCCGCAGCGGCATGCGGGCCGCGTCATTGAACTGCGCGCCGTTCTTGGGCCAAAGCGCGTAAACGAGCGTCGCGACGAAAAACAGGAAGCAGTAGACGGTGCCGGCCGATTGCGCGAACTGCGCCAGCCATTCGTAGGTTGTCGACATGATAGTCCCCTGATCCGGTCAGCGCAGATTGGCCTTGTCGTCGTACTGCTTGAAGTCGACGAGCGTGCCCAGCATCTGCAGATAGGCGATGACGGCGTCGCCTTCGGTGATTTCCGGCGTCGCAGGATTGAACTTGCGCACCACCGCCTTCGGATAGCGCTTGAGAAGCGCGGCCGCCTCGGGCGTGTCCGGGCTGACCTGGGCCTTCAGGTCCGTCATCACATTGGCGATCATGTCGTCGGTATAAGGCGTCCCGACTTCGCGGTTGGTCTCGACGTTGGCGACGAGCGCGCGCGTATCGAGCGGCGTCGTCATCAGGAAGCCGTAAGACGGCATGATCGACTGCGGCACGACCGAGCGCGGGTCGATCAGATGCGCGACGTGCCAGGAGTCGGTGTACTTGCCGCCGACGCGCGCAATATCGGGACCATTGCGCTTCGAGCCCCACTGGAAGGGATGGTCGTACATGCTCTCGGCCGCCAGCGAATAGTGGCCGTAGCGCTCGACCTCGTCGCGCAGCGACCGGATCATCTGGCTGTGGCAAAGGTAGCAGCCCTCGCGCACATAGATGTTGCGGCCTGCGAGTTCGAGCGGCGTATAGGGCCGCATGCCCTGCACGGTCTCGATGGTGCTCCTCAGATAGAAGAGCGGGACGATCTCGACCAGGCCGCCGATGCTGACCATGATGAGGATGCCGATGACGAGCAGGATCGGGCTTTTCTCCAAAACATGATGTTTGGAGAAAAAACCGCCGCCCGGGTTCGTCTGCGCGGAACTGCTCATGGTCTAGATCCTCATTCCGCGGGCTGGAGGGAAGGCTGAGCCGCCGGGGCCGCCCGCTCGGACGCCGTGATCGTCATGTAGACGTTGTAGAGCATCAGGCAGTAGGCGAGCAGGAACAGCGTGCCGCCGAGCGCGCGGATCACATAGAAGGGATGCATCGCCGCGACCGTCTCGATGAAGGAGTATTCGAGATAGCCGAGCGGCGTGTAGCTCCTCCACATCAGGCCCTGCAGGATGCCCGACACCCACATCGAGGTGATGTAGAGCACGATGCCGAGCGTCGCGATCCAGAAGTGCCAGGACACAAGGCGCAGCGAATAAAGTTCGCGCTTGTTCCAGAGCCAGGGAACGAGGCAGTAGATCGCGCCGAAAGATACGAAAGCGACCCAGCCGAGCGCGCCCGAATGCACATGGCCGACGGTCCAGTCGGTGTAGTGGGACAGCGAGTTCACCGCCTTGATCGACATCGCCGGGCCTTCGAAAGTCGACATGCCGTAGAAAGCGACCGACACGACCAACATGCGCAGGACGGGATCGGTGCGCAACTTGTCCCAGGCGCCCGACAAAGTCAGAAGGCCGTTGATCATGCCACCCCAGGACGGCATCCATAGCATGATTGAAAAGGTCATGCCGAGCGTCTGGGCCCAGTCCGGCAGCGCCGTGTAGTGCAGATGGTGCGGGCCGGCCCAGATGTAGAGGAAGATCAGCGCCCAAAAATGGATGATCGACAGCCGGTAAGAATAGATCGGCCGTTCCGCGCGCTTGGGCACGAAATAGTACATGATGGCGAGGAAGCCCGCGGTCAGGAAGAAGCCGACGGCGTTGTGGCCGTACCACCACTGGAACATCGCGTCCTGCACGCCGCTCCAGACGATGTAGGACTTCGACGAGAACAGCGACACTGGCAGCGCAGCGTTGTTGCCGATATGCAGCATCGCAATCGTCAGGATGAAGGCGAGATAGAACCAGTTCGCCACAAAAATGTGGGGCTCCTTGCGACGGTAGAGCGTCGCGAGGAAGACCAGCAGATAGACGACCCAGACGATGGTCAGCCAGAGGTCGGCGTACCACTCCGGCTCGGCGTATTCCTTGCCGTCGGTGATGCCGAGAAGATAGCCGGTGCCGGCGATGAGGATGAAAAAGTTATAGCCGAGCACGACGAACCAGGGAGCGAGATCGCCGGCCAGACGCGCCCGGCTAGTCCGCTGAACCACATAGAACGACGTCGCCAGCAGCACGTTGCCGCCGAAGGCGAAAATCACCGCCGAAGTGTGCAGCGGTCGCAGGCGCCCAAAGTTGAACCAGGGGGCGATATTGATGTCAGGAAATGCGAGCTCGAAGGCGATGTAGACGCCGACCGCCATCCCGGCGAGGCCCCAGAACAGGGCCATCAGGGTCGAGAACTTGACGGGGCCGAAGTTGTAGTTCGGCAAGCCGTTGATCTCGAGCGGCGGACGCTCCGCGGGCCGCGCGCTATAGCGCTGGTATATCGCAAAAACGCCGGCAGCGGCAGCGATCACGCCGAGGCCCATGTGAAAGGCGAAGGCAGGCTCGATTGTCTTGGCCGCGATGAAAAGGCAAAGCAGGGCAAGGATCGCGAGGACCGCGATGAGACCCATTTCGCCGCCCCAGAGCGACTTTGGCTGTGCTACCGTCTGCATTTCACATCCCCAAGACAGAGGCGATCGGCCTCTTTTGATCAGCGTGTTGACGCCGCGACTTTGAGACCGGCGACCGTCGTCTCAGCCGGCGGATAGCGATCGCGGAGGCTGGATCGGACGATGGTCCCCTAAAGCATGGCGGCTTGCACGGCGTCCACTCCTCCGAACGTCGAATGTCAGCCGCGGTTGTCGTCCAAGCGCGGGCCCTGCGCCCGCCCGGAAAGCCAAGAATCGCTGGAAAAGCGGGGGTTTCGCGCCGTCGTGAGTTCGAACGGCGTGACCATCTGTCGCACTCTCTTTCATGTGCCCCCATCGGCTCGCTGCGCCGAACCGTGAGGCCCTGGAGATAGGGCTGAACCCGCACGGACGGTGGAGACATCCCGTTTGCGCAACCGTCGCGACTCATGTCAGGCGACCGCGGCCTCCAACTCTAGGTCCAACGCCTCGGAGACGATCGGCGCCGCATCACGGTCTGCGGCGGCGAGTCGTGCGAGCAAATCCGAACGCAGGATCAGGACCCGTCGCTTGTGAGGCAGGCTGACAAGTCCACGATCCCTGAAGAGCGTGAACGTTCGACTCACCGTTTCGATTGTCAGTCCGAGGTAGTCGGCAATGTCCTGGCGCTGCATCGCCAGATCGAGCACATGGGCGCTGGGGCAGGCCGAGCGGGCGGCGAGCATGGTCAGGAACCAGGCGAGTCGCTCTTCGGCCGAACTGCGCCCGACCATCATCATGTGATCGATGGTCAGCGTCAGCGCCCGCGTCGCTCCATCGAACAGCGCGGCGTTGAGGCCAGGGTCGTCATTCATTCGAAGCCGGCAGGCGTGTCGCGGCAGAACCGCCATCGCGGCGCAGTCCACCGCCTCGATCGTCAGCTTGTGGGTCCCGTCCGGCTCGAGGCCGCAGAGGTCGCCGGGCATATAGAAGGCGAACACTTGCCGCCGTCCATCGCGGGTGAACTTCACCGCCCGGAAGAGCCCGCGGATCACCAGGAAGAAATTCTCGGTCGGGTCGCCTTCGCCCACGACCTCCTGTCCGGCCGCAAACGGAACGATCAGGGCTTCGAAATGAGGAAAGGCCGCGCTCAGCAGCTCACCGATGCTCGGGCTGTTCTTGGCGCGATGGTTGAAAGCATATGCCATACCGCGACTCGCGTTGTCTCAACCGAGAGAAGCGCGCGCCTGCGACTGGTCCCTCATCCGTCGCGTCCGCCATCCGCTCCCCACGGCCGAAACATAGACCCGCGGGAGGTCTCCTAGGAACATGGCGTATTGCCGCAGCCGCCAATCAGCCCGAGACAATTCGACGCAACGTTCGTGGCGCCGGCGCTCGACCGGGAAGCCTCTCGAATTCCTCGACAGAATCGGGCAAAGCTGCCACTTCGGGCTGATGGCTAAGTTTCGCTCGTCCTACGTCTGCCAAAACTGTGGGGCCATCACCCAACGCTGGGCGGGAAAGTGCGAATCCTGCGGCGAGTGGAATACGATCATCGAGGAGGCGGCGGCGCTCGGCGTCGGGGGGGCTGCGGCGCGGCGCGGCGCGGCGGGCCGTCCGTTTCCGCTCGAAGAGCTCTCGGGCGCCTCCCGGCCTGAACCGCGCATCGCCACCGGCATCGCCGAACTCGATCGGGTCGCGGGGGGCGGGTTTGTGCCCGGGTCCGCGACGCTGATTGGCGGCGAGCCCGGAATCGGCAAGTCCACCCTCCTTATCCAGGCCTGCGCCGCCGTCACCCGATCCGGCGGGCGCGTGATCTATGTTTCCGGGGAAGAATCGACCGCGCAGGTTCGCCTTCGCGCGGCGCGTCTCGGTCTCGCCGAAGCGCCGGTGCAACTCGCCGCGCAAACGCTCGTCGAGGACATCGTGGCGACGCTGGGCTCCGGCGACGCGCCCAAATTCGTAGTCGTCGATTCGATTCAGACCATGTGGAGCGACGCGATCGAATCGGCGCCGGGCACGGTGAGCCAGGTGCGCGGCTCCGCCCAGGCCCTCATCCGCTTCGCCAAGGCGAGCGGGGCGGCGCTGCTCATCGTCGGGCACGTCACCAAAGACGGCCAGATCGCCGGCCCCCGCGTCGTCGAGCACATGGTCGACGCCGTCTTTTCGTTCGAGGGCGACGGAGCGCACGCCTTTCGTCTCTTGAGAGCAGCCAAGAACCGGTTCGGCGCAACCGACGAAGTCGGCGTCTTCGAAATGACCGGGGCGGGCCTCGCCGAGGTGCCGAACCCGTCCGCGCTCTTTCTCGCAGGGCGGGACGGCGGCGCAAGTCCTGGGGCGGCGGTCTTTGCGGGCGTCGAAGGCGCCCGTCCGCTCCTGGTGGAGATTCAGGCGCTGGTCGCCCCGACGACTCTCGGCACGCCCCGCCGCGCGGTCGTGGGCTGGGAGCCAAGCCGGCTTGCCATGGTGCTGGCGGTCCTTGAGTCGCACGGCGGGCTCAAGCTCGGCCAATACGACGTCTATCTTAATGTTGCGGGCGGTTTGAGAGTGGCCGAGCCCGCCGCGGATCTCGCGGCGGCGGCCGCGCTCGTGTCCTCGCTGACCGGCGCGGCTCTGCCGCATGACGCGGTTTATTTCGGCGAGATCGCGCTCTCCGGCTCAGTTCGTGCGGTCGCGCATACCGGGCTCCGCCTCAAAGAGGCTGCGAAGCTCGGCTTCACGAACGCCTTTGCGCCAGCCCCGCCTCGCCCTGAGGGCGAGAGCGTCCGAATCCGGGCGACGCCGATCGCTTCGGTCGCCTCGCTGGTCGCCATGATCGCAGCGGCCGGCGTCGAGGCCAAGTCTGTGCGAAGAGACGATGGACGCACGCGTGGCGGGGTGACGAACTGAAGAGGCTTGGTTATAAGCGCTGCGCCGGTCCGCGCCGGCGGCCGGAAGGCCAGGTCGCTGTCACGCGTCGTGACGAGGTTTCGCTGAATGCCTTCCTATCTTGATCTCGCCGTTCTCGCGATCGTCCTGGTCTCAGCGCTGCTCTCGATGCTGCGCGGATTCAGCCGCGAAGTGCTGGCGATCGCCTCCTGGGCCGCCGCCGCCGCCGCCGCCTATTGGTTCTACCCCCTCGTCGTGCCGCACCTCGCTCCCTATATCCATAAGGAGATTTTCGCGCAGGCGGCCGCGGCGGCGATTGTGTTCTTCGCGACGCTGATTGTTGTGTCGCTCTTCACGGTTCGGCTGTCGGACGCGATCCTCGATAGCAAAATCGGCGCGCTCGACCGGACGCTGGGTTTCTTGTTCGGCGTCGTGAGAGGGTTTCTTCTGGCGGTCGTCGCCTTTGCTATCTTCAACTGGTTGGTTTCGGAGAAACAGCAGCCCGAATGGGTCAGAACAGCCAAGACGCGGCCCGTCCTGACCGACACCGCGGACAAGATCATCGCCATGCTGCCCGAAGACGCGGCCGCGACTGTCGACGCCTGGATCAAGTCTCGCACGAGCGCAGGCCCGGCGAGCGAGGAGCCGGTCGACGAATCGGCGGCGCCCGCAACCACGAAGCCAGCCGTTCCGCCGGCCGCCCCGGCGCCCGCGGCTGCGCCGCCGAAGAAGGCGGAATCGCCGGCTTCGGGCAGTCTGGCCTCCGACAAGCAAAAACTCGACGCCATCATCAACAAGAACGTGCCCGCGCCCGCCCCGGCGGCGCCGGCCGTGGTTCCCAAGCAATGAGGCGCTAGGGACGCGTCCGCCCCCAGGCGAAGTGAGGAGGCCCGTCATCGACCAAAGCTCCGGCAGGGATGAGCCGTCGGTCATCGACCTGGACGAGGACCGGTTGCGCGAGGAATGCGGCGTCTTCGGCATCTATGGACATCCGGACGCGGCGGCGATTGTCGCGCTGGGCCTGCATGCTCTCCAGCATCGCGGGCAGGAGGCGGCCGGCATTGTCGCATTCGACGGCGGCCGGTTCCACTCCGAGCGGCGGCAGGGGCTGGTCGGCGATCATTTCTCCTCCGCCGCCACGATCGATCGGTTGCCGGGGCGGATGGCGATCGGTCATGTGCGCTACTCGACGACAGGCGAAACCGCGCTGCGCAACGTCCAGCCGCTGTTCGCCGAACTCGAGTCCGGCGGCCTCGCCGTCGCCCACAACGGCAACCTGACCAACGGCCTGACCCTCAGGCGCGAGCTCATCCGCGCGGGCGCCATCTGCCAGTCGACGACCGACACCGAAGTCGTGCTGCTGCTTGCGGCGCGGTCGCGCCGGAGTCGAATCGTCGATCGCTTCGTCGAGGCGCTGGCCGATATCGAAGGCGCCTACGCCCTCGTCGCGCTGACCAACAACAAGCTGATCGGCGCGCGCGATCCGCTCGGCATCCGTCCTCTGGTGCTGGGCGAACTCGACGGGCGCCCGATCCTCGCCTCGGAGACCTGCGCGCTCGACATCATCGGAGCCAAATTCGTCCGCGACGTCGAGAACGGCGAGGTCGTCGTCATCGACGCGGACGGGGTGACGAGCTTCTTTCCCTTCCCGCGAGTGCCGGCGAGGCCCTGCATCTTCGAATACATCTACTTCGCGCGCCCTGAACTCGATCGTCCATGGGCGCTCCGTCTACGACGCCCGCAAGGCGATGGGCGCGGAGCTGGCGCGCGAGGCGCCTGCCAACGCCGATGTCGTCGTGCCCGTGCCCGACTCCGGCGTTCCGGCGGCGATCGGCTACGCGCGCGCTTGCGGCCTTCCGTTCGAACTCGGCATCATTCGCAACCACTACGTGGGGCGGACCTTCATTCAGCCGACCCAGTCGATCCGCGAACTTGGGGTCCGGATGAAGCACAATCCAAACCGCGCCGTGGTCGAGGGAAAGCGGGTCGTGCTGATCGACGATTCAATCGTTCGCGGCACGACGAGCGTGAAGATCGTGCGGATGATGCGCGACGCCGGAGCGCGCGAAGTGCATTTCCGCATCTCCTCGCCGCCTATCGCCTACCCGGACTTCTACGGGATCGACACGCCGGAGCGCGACAAGCTGCTCGCCGCGCGGATGGACCTGGGGGCGATGCGCCACTTCGTGGGCGCCGACAGCTTGGCGTTCCTGTCGATAGACGGCATCTATCGGGCAATGGGGCACTCCGCCCGAGACCCGCGGCAGCCGCAATTCACCGATCATTGCTTCACTGGCGATTACCCCACGCGCCTCATCGACAAGGACGGCGAACCGGGGCGCCAGCATCTGCCGCTTCTTGCGGAAGCAAGCTGACGAAGCGTTTGACCGCCATCAAGGGCGCTTGACGTGCGGCGATTCATCAAGAACATTGTTTACGCTGGGCCGCGCAGACGGATTTCCCTCGAGGCGCACCGGTGGTGGGGAGGGAAATGTCTAGTGTGGTCAGGTCGCCTGGAACGGCAGCTCAGGGATTTTTCGATCGTGAGCGGACGATCGCCAAGGCGGGATTCAATCGCTGGCTAGTTCCGCCTGCGGCGCTGGCGATTCATCTTTGCATAGGCATGGCCTATGGCTTCAGCGTGTTCTGGGTGCCGCTCGGGCGCGCCGTCGCCGTCGCGAACGGGGTCGCCAAGCCGATCGCCTGCCCGGGCGACGCAACGAGCTTCGCCGGCAAGCTGGCGATCACCGGACACGCGCTGTTCGCGACCGATTGCGACTGGACGCAATTCGACCTCGGCTGGATGTTCACCCTTTTCTTTCTGGTTCTGGGCTCGTCCGCGGCGATCTGGGGCGGCTGGCTTGAACACGCGGGGCCCCGCAAGGCGGGGGTGGTGGCGGCCTTCTGCTGGGCGGGGGGTCTCGTGATCTCCGCCTTCGGCGTCTATGTCCACCAGCTCTGGCTGATGTGGCTCGGCTCGGGCGTCATCGGCGGCGTGGGCCTCGGCCTCGGCTACATTTCTCCGGTTTCGACGCTGGTCAAATGGTTTCCCGACCGGCGCGGCATGGCGACCGGCATGGCGATCATGGGCTTCGGCGGCGGGGCGATGATCGGCTCCCCGCTCGCCAGTCTGCTTGATGAACCATTTCAAGACGCCGACCGATGTGGGCGTGTGGCAGACGTTCCTCGTTCTCGCCGCCATTTATTTCGTCTTCATGATGGGCGGCGCGCTGGGGTACCGCGTGCCTCCGGCGCATTGGGCGCCGGACGGGCTCGTCGTCAGCCGGCGCGCCGGGGCCATGATCGCCCACGGCAACGTCCACCTCGGCGACGCGCACAAGACGCCGCAGTTCTGGCTTGTCTGGCTCGTGCTGATGTTGAACGTTTCGGCCGGCATCGGAGTCATCGGCGCGGCGGCGCCGATGCTGCAGGAGACGTTTGGCGGCCTCCTGTTCGGCCATCCGTCGGTCGGCTTCGCCCAGTTCACCGACGATGACCGCAAGCTTGCCGGCGCGGTCGCGGCCGGCTTTGTCGGCCTTTTCTCGCTGTTCAACATCGCGGGCCGTTTCTTCTGGGCCTCGCTCTCGGACCACATCGGCCGCAAGACCACCTATTTCATCTTCTTCATCCTCGGCATCCTCTGCTATGGCTCGCTGACGACGCTGGCCAACTGGGGCGCGCTGGGCCTTTTCGCGGCGGTCGTCTGCGTCATCGCCTCGATGTACGGCGGCGGCTTCGCCACCGTGCCCGCCTATCTCGCCGACCTCTTTGGCGTGCAGTATGTCGGCGCGATTCACGGGCGGCTGCTGACGGCCTGGTCGACCGCAGGCATCGTCGGCCCGGTGCTGGTCAACTACCTGCACGACTCGCGAGTGGCCGAGGGCGTGCCGCGCGACCATGTGTACGACGCGATCTTCTATGTGCTGACGGGCCTCCTGGTCGTCGGCCTCATCGCCAACGCCCTGATCCGGCCGGTCGCAGAGAAATGGTTCATTCGCGCGCCAAGCGAACACGAGCCGCACGCCGCCAAACCTCGGACCTCCGCCTTCGGCATCGGCTACGGCGGCTTCGACGCTCAGGCCGCGGTCGCCTGGGCGCTGGTCGGCGTCCCGCTCGCCTGGGGCGTGTACATGACCCTCCTCAGCGCAGTGAAGATCTTCCAGTAGCGGCCCCGACCTGCCACGAGCGCGGAGTCTTGCTGGACGACGATGAGGGTCGTGACTGTTTTATCCGCCGCGGCGCGTTAGCATGCCGCGCGCAGGGTCGTAGGCGATCACCGCCGCGACAAGAAACAGTGCGGCGCAACCGGCGACGACCGCGAGCGAGACCGGCTCGACCTTGCCCCAGAACGCAAAACGGATGAGCTCGACCGCGTGCGTAAAGGGATTGAGCTCGCAGACGTTTGCAAGCCAGGGGCTTCCCTCGCGCACCCGCCACAGCGGATAGAGCGCCGAGGAGGCGAAGAACATCGGAAAGATCACGAAGTTCATGACTCCGGCGAAGTTTTCGAGTTGGCGGATAAGGGATGAGAGGACCATCCCCATGGCTCCGAGCATCAGACCCGAAAGCATGAGCGCCGGCAGGATCGTCACATAACCCCAAGGGGTCGGCGGCTCGATTTCCCAGAAGTAGGCGATGAGAAGATAGGCATAGACCTGCAGGATCGATACCGCGACGCCGGCGGTCAGCTTCGCGATCAACAGGAACCAGCGCGGCGCCGGACTTGTCAGCAGCATGCGCATCGAGCCCATTTCGCGGTCGTAGACCATCGACAAAGACGACTGCATGCCGCTGAAGAGCTGGATCATCGCGACGAGGCCAGGCGTAATGTAGACGTCGTACAGCACGTAGGTCTCGTAGGGCGGGATGATCGAAACGCCGAGAACCTGACGAAATCCCGCTGCGAAGATGAAAAGCCAAACGAGAGGCCTGACCAGCGCCGAGACGAACCGTTCGCGCTGGTGAAGGAAGCGCAGGCTTTCGCGCCAGACAATTCCCTGCAGGCAAATGAAATAGGCAGAGAAGCCGAACGGCCGCGCAACTCTCGCGATTCCGCTCATTGAGCCTCCTCATCTCCAGCGCCGCCTGTCAGTTGGGCAAAAGCTTCCCCGATTGAAGGAGCGCCGGCTTTGTCCGATACGTCGCGCGCGCTATCAGACGCGAGCACGCGGCCTTTGTGCAAGACGACGACGCGGTCCTCGGGAAGCACTTCGTCGACCAGGTGGGTCGCCCACAGAACCCCGACACGGTCTTGAGCGACGAGTCCGCGCACAAGCGTGAGAATGTTGGCGCGCGCCTTGATGTCGAGGCCGGCCGTCGGCTCGTCGAGCAACAGCAGGCGGGGCGCATGAAGGAGTGAGCGCGCGATCTCGACGCGCCGCATCTGACCTCCGGAAAGCGTCCGGACGCGATCCCCCAGGCGATCGGCGAGCCCGACGCGCGCGATAAGCTCGCCCGAGCGTTGTCGCGCCGCTCTGCCGCCGATGCCATGCAGCGCGGCCTGATAAAGCATGTTTTGTTCGACCGTCAGATCGGGATCCAGCGTACGGCTTTGGAAGACGACGCCCAGTTCGGCAAGCGCGAGACCGCTCTCGAGCACGACGTCATGACCGAAGATGCGGACAGAGCCCGCCGTGCTCGCGTAGAGATGGGTGACGACCGAAAAGAGCGTGCTCTTGCCCGCGCCGTTGAGGCCGAGCAGGACGGCGAAGGTCGCAGGACGAACGGTGAAGCTGACGTCGTCAAGCGCCTTCCGTCGGCCATAGGCGTGCGACACGCTCTCGACCGCGAGCGCCGCGGGGTGGCTGACCGTCATAGGAGAGGACTTGCCAATATTCAGTGCCGCGTGATCGCGACCCCCCAAGGGTAGGATCCGACCGCGATCGACTTCAGCGCCTTGAGGGTGGCGATGTCGATCACGGTGACGTCGTTCGACACGCCGTTGGTGCTGAATAGAAGCTTGTCGTCGGGCGTTAAGGCAAGATGCCAGACGCGCTGCCCGACAAGGACGTACTTTATGATGTCCTTCGTCGCGCCGTCGACGATTGCGACGCGATTGGCCGGCCCGAGCGCGATAAAGCCGAGCCTGCCGTCGGAGGTAAACCGGATCCCGACCGGCTGGATCATCTCTTTCGGCAGCCCGGGAACTTCAAAGGTGAGCTTCCGGACCACCTTCTTCTTGATAGGATCGATGACGGACACTGTGCCGCCGACCTCCGACGAAACCCAGAGCTCACTGCCGTCGGGCTTGAATTCCGCAAAGCGCGGCCGCGGTTCGACCAGAATGTTGGCGACGACAGTCTGGTTCGGCCAATCGATCAGATGCGCCATGCTGGTCGTTTCCGACGTGTTGACGACCACATTCCCGTCTGGGCTCACGGCGACGCCCTCCGGCTCGACACCGACGTGGAATTGGGTCACGACCTCCCTCGAGGCAATGTCGATGGCAGTCAAGAGCGCGTCATTTTCGTTGGCGACAAAAACGGTCTTACCGTCGGGGCTCAGACGCAGCTGCTCGGGATCGGGTCCGGAGGGCAGGTCGCCGACGATCTTTCCGGTCTTGGTGTCGACGATCTGGATCGTGTCGTCGTCGCCGGCGCAAATGAAGAGGAACGCGTCGTCCTTCGACAGCGCGATCCCTCGCGGGCGCTGACCGACCTTAAACGTCTTCATCACTTCGAGCGTCACGGTGTCTACGACCGAGACGGAGTTGCCCTTCTCGTTGATGATATACGCGGTATTTGCGCGCGAGGCGCCGGCCGCGGCGATCAGGAGGCAAAGCGAGCCAGCGAATCTCAGTGCAGCTTGCATTTTGTCTCCGGCTGATCGAGGACGAGCGTATCGAGTTCAGAGACTTGGTGCAGAAAGCCCTCCTGCGGCGAGACGGAAACCGTTCCGCGCCCGTCGGTCAGAATGATCGGCTGGCGAAGCTGGAGATTCCACGACCTTAGCGTCAGCCTCACGCCCTTGAAATCGGCGACTTCAAAATCGGGCGAGAGCATCTTGTCGCGCACGACTCTCGTATCCGCAGTGTTTGTGCGATTGATGGCGTCGCCGATCATTCGCATTGCAACCCAGGCCTGGTTGTCGCGGGCGCTCATGCCGCGATGGAACATGCGCTCAAAGCGGTTCTGCAACTGTTGGGCGCCCCAAAGCTCGTGCGAGGCGTCCCAGCTCGTAGGCGTGAGGCCGCCTGAACCGGCCACCGGGCGTGGATCCCAGGTGCGATAGGGCAGATAGCCGCCGAAAACTTCGTTCTCGTCCGCCGCAATCAGCACGTCGTAGTCTGGCGCCTTTTGGGTGAAGACGGGAATCTGGCGCTGTGTCTGCACGACGCCGAGTTAGACCGCCGTCCGCCGCCGGCATCCTCGAAGGTCCGCCTCTCGACGATTGCGGCCCCGAACTTCTTCGCCGACCGCTCATAGGCAGCGCCGAGCGCTGCATCCTCAGGATGCGAGCCGACGACGAGCAGCCACTTTCGCCATCTCTTCCACATTAGATAGTGAGCGAGCGCATCCGCGAGCATCGCGCGCGAGGGAGCGGTGTGGATCAGGTTGGAGCGGCAATCCTCCTCGCGCACGCTTTCGTCCGGCGCGCCGCCGTTGAAGACCAACGCCTGGGTGTCACGCGCAGCGTCGGCAACCTGCAGGAGCTTGTCGGCGGGGAGGTCGACAATCAAATAGCGCACGCCAGAATCGAGCAGCTCCTTCGCGGCGACGACCGCGTCGTCGTCGGGCGCCAGCTTGACATCCTCGACAGCGAAGGTCTGGTCAAGGAACCTGCCGGTCGTGTTATCGTCGGCCACTGCGAGCTTTGCTCCGGCGACAAAATCGTCCCCGGCCGGGATATCCCGGATCGAGATCGTTTCTCGCGAATGCTGGACGCGCATGACGCCGATTTTGACGACGAGAGGGTCGGCGCGGGCGAGGCCACCCAGCGCGAAAGTCGCCAAAAGGAGCGTACGGAAGAACGGAGCGCCAGCAAATCGAAACATTTGCTTTCCTGGGCGCACGAGCGAATGATCGTGCGCATTTCCGTCAATTGGAGTGGAGTGGACCCCGAAGTTGAGACACGGGTAAAAGGGTGACATGGCTTCTGAGGAGGAACCATGTCGGAACCGGGCAAGAGTCGCGGCAGTTTTCGAACGCATTCAAGGAACGCATCGTCTTGAGGCTTGCGGCCGGCGAGAGGATCGCGGCCGTGTCTGATGAGACGGGGGTCAAGCGCAAGCTGCTTTACGAATGGCGCGACGCCTACCGGGCGATGGGGGTGGCCGGCTTCAACCGCAAGCGCGGGCCGAAGCCGGGATGGAAGGAAAGGCGAGCGTCCGAGGGTCGCGCGGCGTCCGCGCCTGCGTACTCTCCGGACGCCGCCGCGTCCGCCGCGCGGCCCTCGGACGAACTAAAGAAGGCCGAGGCGCGGATCGCCGAGCTCGAACGGGTGATCGGCCGTCAGCAGGCGGACCTGCATTTTTTTCGCGAAGCCTTGCGGCTCTGGGACGCGACGACCCCGAACGGCGGCGCACCCATCTCTACGCGGTCATCGAAAAAATGATCGCGCTGGAGTCGCAAGGCTTTTCCCAGGACGACGCCAACATTCAGCGCCTGTGCGGGTTGGGCGGCGTTTCGCGCGCCGGCTATTACCGCCACTTCGGCCCGCACGCGCCAGCGCGCGAGGACGCGGACTTGCGCGATCTGATCCAGCGAGAAGCCCTCACGAACCGCCATTACGGCTATCGGCGCATCGCCCAGGCGCTGCGCCGGCAGGGCCTGATCGTCAACGCCAAGCGCGTGCTGCGACTGATGCGAGAGGATAATTTGCTCAGCCTTCGCGCCAAGCCCTTCGTTCCGCGCACGACGATGAGCGACCATGGCCACCCGATCCGGCCCAACCTTGTGCGCCGGCTGAAGCCGACCGGCCTCGACCAGATCTGGGTCGCCGACATCACTTATGTCCGGCTCGCCGAGGACTTCGTCTATCTGGCGGTCGTCATCGACGCATTCTCGCGCAAAGTGGTGGGCTGGGCGCTCGCCAACCATCTGGAGGCCTCGCTCGCCCTGCAAGCGCTCGACCAGGCCCTGGCCGGGCGAAATCCCGCGCCCGACAGCCTCATTCATCACTCCGACCGCGGGGTGCAATACGCGTGCTCCGACTATGTCGAGCGACTGGAGGCGCGGAAAATCGCCATCAGCATGAGCCGGCCCGGCAACCCTTACGACAAGGCGAAGGCTTCATATTGCACCCTGTCCCGCTGAAGGCGCCGTGACGCGCAAGATCCGAGCTGCGCGAGGCTTGCGGCCTCTGCGTTCCGTGGGGATTGCAAGGTTTGACGGCACGTCCCAAAGGCCGCGGCGGAGATTGTCACTGTAGCACTTCTTGATGAGGCCGCGGCGGCCCCAGCGGTGCACGGCGGTCTCCGAGACACCGAAGCGCGCGGCGACCTCCGCGGTCGTCAGCATGCCCCGGTCGCGCAGACGCCGGTGACGGCTCGCCAGGTTGTAGGCGCCGCGGATGAAGGCGATCTTCTTGAGATTGAACGGCTTGGCTTCCCATGTGCGCAGCCCGCGCTGGTTCAGGATATCCGCGATCTCGCGATCACAGTAGCTGTCGAGAAGTCGGTCGACCTCGATGACGACCTCTTGCTTGAACTTGCGGATCTGGGCGATCGGCAAAGGGCGGTCGAGTTCGAGCGTGCGCGTGGCGCCGCCGGACAGCCTCACGTGCGCGGTAATCGCGTCCGTCTTGATCAGGGTCACGTCGTCGACCAGAAGACGCAATATTCGTTTGCGCTCGCGCATATCGACGCGAGGGTCGCTCCAAATCCGGGGAAACTGCTCTGCGAGTTCCAGGATGTGGCGGCGCATCTCCGCGTCGAGCGCAACCGCCTCGTCCGGGCCTCGTCGTTCATAATCCTCGACGGCGTCGGTATGGAGCCGCAGCTTCTCATTCCACTCGGCTTCGAGCGCGTCGGCGACGAGACGATTATCGGGGTCGACCTTCATGTAGCGCCGCCGCGCGAGTTCGGCCTCGTAACGCGCCCGCTCGATATGCTGACGGCGCAGAGCATCGGTCTCGGCGGCGCGCGCCTCGAGTTCGCGCTGGACCGCGAGGCTGACCTCCAAGGTCATGGGCGTCATCAACTCGACCAAAAGGGCGCCGACCGCTGGATCGACCACCTTGCCGGGAACCGACTGGCAGATCTTGCCTCCGCGGCGGACCACGGTCTCCTGGCAAAGGTAGACTGGGACGGTCCGACCCTGTTCCTGACTGTAGCGGACGCCCATTCGCTCACCGCACAAGCCGCAAAGCACGCGGCCCTGGAGCAAGGCGGGCCCTTCTCGAACCGGCCCCGACCGACGTTCGAGGCCGAAGGCTCGAGCGTTGTCGGCGAGTCGAACCTGATTGGCCTTGAAGCGCTCCCAGTCGATGTATCCGCGGTGCTGGTCGGGCATCACGAACTGCCAGTCGGCCATCGGCAGCTTGATCTGGGAGACACGGCCGTCAGGTCGATGGCGCGTACGTGTTCGGCCATAGACGAAGGCGCCGGCATATCGCGGATTGTGCAGGACTTGTAGAATGCGGGCATGGCGCGGCGGCGCCCAAAGCAACTCGCCCTTGTTTGGTTCTTTGCGGAGCCGCCGAGGAAACAGGATGCCTTGGTCGAGGAAGAATCGGACCGTTCGTATCGCGCTTCCGGTGCGCTCGAACGTATCGAAGACCAGCCGAAGCGCCCCTTGCACCTCTACGTCGGGGTCGAGGTCGAGGCTTCCATCGGGGCGGTAGGCCAAACCCACCGGAGGGCCGATCTCGAGCTCGCCGCGCCGAGCTTTGTTGAGTTGGCCGCCCCGCATGCGGGCCCTGAGAATATGCAGTTCGGCCTCGCTCATCGTGCCTTTTAAGCCCAATAACAATCTGTCATTGAAGCAGGCTGGGTCGTAGACGCCGTCCTCGTCGAGAATGAGGGTGGCGGTCAGCGCGCACAGCTCGAGAAGCCGATGCCAATCGGCCGAGTTGCGCGCCAGGCGGGAGACTTCGAGGCCCATGACGATGCCCGCCTTGGCGAGCGCGACTTCGCTGACGAGTTCCTGAAAGCCATCGCGGGCGACGGCGTTGGCTCCCGACTTGCCGAGGTCGCAGTCGATGACGTGGATGCGCTCTGGCGGCCAGCCTGCGGCGATTGCGCGATCACGCAGCGCATACTGCCGCTGCGTGCTCTCGCCGTTCTCGGCGACCTGGCGCAGCGTCGACTGACGCACATACAGATAGGCGTCGCGCTGAAGATGATCGGCGGTGACTTTTGGATCAGGCATGGGCTGGCTCCGTGGCAAGCGTGACGACGAGACTGGCGAGGATGAGGGTGAGTTCGCTCGCCGCAGGCCCACTTGAGGTCGGCGGGAGGCGGGCCGGACGACCTTGCGGCAGACCGTGTACCGGGCGCGCCGCCTGGACCCAGGCGGCCATGCCTTGGCGGCGCAAGGTCGCCAATCCGGCGCCGGGAACCGGTTGGGCGCCGAGCACGGCGTCGCGCAATCGCTCGTAGGCGGCGACGATGCCCGCCACGTCGGCGGTTAGAGAGAATCAATTCGTTTTTTTTTGCGCGCCAGCGCCCGCTCCAGGCTTCGTCGGTGCACGCGGACGCCAAAGCGGTTGGCGATTGCGGCGACATATTGCGGCATGGTGAGATCCGGCGTGGCCGCCTTCAACTCGTCGACGTAGGCGAGAACCTCGGCCGAGATCTTGTGGCCATCCTTGGGTCCGCGCCGCTGTGGCGCCAGACCTGCGAGGCCATGGTCGGCTAACGCACTCTGGGCTTTGTAGAACGTGGGCCGCGAAACCCCGAAGACGTCTGCGACATCGCTGATGGGCAGGCTGTCGACCTGATGGCGGCGCACCATCTCGTAACGGACCTGAACGAGATCCCTGGGGTCGAAGAACGGGTTGCCGCTGAACAAGGGGTCGCGGACGGCTTCGGGGTGTGGGTTGAGCGCGCCGTCGCGCGCCAGAGCCGCGGCCTTTTCGTCTTGCCGTATCGGCTTTGGCTTCGCCATGACCAGCCTTGGTGTCGATTCGTAAAGTAAAATACGCCGGACACGGCTGGGTGTCAAACCCGCGCCTCTCCATTGATCCGCTCGTATGCGCGATATTCCAGAGATTCGCGGCGGTGCCTTTGTCCAGACGCGGCAAATTTTGGCTTACATGTGCGGCGTAATAATCTTTACGCATCGCCGTCATCCATCCGATTGGCGAGGCACCGCAAAACGTCCCGCAAGGTCAGCAAGTCGACCGTCCGGAAGGCGGCCCGCCCGGCCGCTACCCGCCGGAACGCGTCCGGCGGCTCAACGTCGGTAAGCGCAGCCGCAATGGTCGGCAGCGTTCCGTCCGGCGCCCGATAGATCACTCGGTCCGCGCCCCAATGCTGGCCGCGGCCGACAAGCTCGAACGCCTGCCCGAAAAGTGGATGGAACGGATGCGTGATGCGCACCGTGACGCCGGTCGTGCCCACACGAGCCGCAGTCGACGACTTTGTCCAACGCCAAGGCCGAGAGCTTCATGAAGACGCTGAAAACCGAGGAGGTGAACGGCAAGGCCTACGCCAACATTGACGACGCCCGCCGGCAGATCGGCGAGTTCATCGAGACGATCTACAACCGAGAGCGCCTGCACTCGGCGCTCGGCTATAAACCGCCGGTCGAGTTCGAAGCCGAACTGCGGTCGGTCACGCCAATGCTAAACCAGGACGAAGCGCTGTCACCTAATTAACGTGTCTCACCCGAGGGGTGCAGTCCAGGAGGATCAATGAGCCGCACAATCGTGCTTGTCCTTGCCGGTGCGTTTTTCGCCAGCGGCGCCGCACTCGCGAAGGACACGCGCTTCTGGAACCTGACCTCTTCGACGGTCAAATCGTTGGAACTCGCGCCTTCGGACACAACAGCGTTTGGCCAGAACCAATGCTTGAACGATCCGGACGGCGCGGTCGACCACGACGAGCGGCTGAAAGTCACTGGAATTGTGCAGGGCACGTACGACGCGCGGCTCACGCTCGCTGACGGCCGGAAATGTCCGGTCAAGAATGTGCGGATCGAGGAGGGCAAACCATTCGCCATCGAGGAAAAGGATCTCAGTGATTGCACGAACTAACTGCCACTAAGGGCCGAACTTACAGCTCGGTTATGAGATCCGCCGTCACCTCGGCTCCGGCGCGTATTTCGCCGACGGTGGCCGTTCAGCTCATGGAATCTCCTGTGGCGCCCTTACCGTGGCCGAAATTGGCCGCCAATCGGGGCAGGATAGAAGCATCATCGCAGGCAGTCATCGGCCCCCTGCGCGATCAACGCTCAACGATTGCGCACCCAAGTCACGTTGCGCCGACCGACAATCGGTGATGCGGTGATCTGGTCGCCTCCAGGCCGCGGTGGTCATCGCCGTCCCAGGGTCGCAGCCCGGGGATAACCCGGCGATCCATGGACCTGGGGTTGAGCCCGGGGTGACGCCCCGTTTAGGACTTCGTTGTGCTCGAAACAAGCCGTCTTGGGAGCGGAGCGACGGGACGGAGAGGCGTTATTTTTGCTCATGTAACGCATAAAGATCCTCGCGTAATGCGCGCTGTAAAAACAGGAATTTCATCCCGAAATGGCGAGCCAAAATGCAGCCATTCCGCCCGGTTCCGGACGGTTTCGGGCGGCTGAGTTTAGAAACTCTATACTTTCGCGCCCTCGGGCGGGCCGCGAAAGCCGGTCTCCGGCTTCGGTTTTCCAGATTGTCTGCTGCCTGTTATGCGGCTTAACAGGGAGATAGCCTCCCTGTTATCTCGCTCAACCATTGGATGAGCAATTCCTCGCAAGCGACTGATATACACCGTTTTCATGCCTCAAACCTGAGCGCGGCGCGGCCCGTGTTCCCCTGTTAGCAGGGGATAACAGGGAGAATTCCGGTTTTGGCGAAGTTTCAGGCGGCGCCCGGCGCGAAGCCATGAGTATAGATCTTCTATCCCGTCGCGCGCCTCGCGATGAGGATTCCATCGAAACGCGGCATGCTTTAGCCCTGCTGGGCGCTTCTCTAGTGGGGGACATAGTTGAAGCTCGTCGAGACGTGCCCCGGCCCGCCCGGGGGCGGGGGGAAATGCGCCGACTGCACCAGCGCGCGCGCCGCGCCGTCGAGATCCCCGTCGCCGGATGACCGCGTGATTGCGAACGACGACAGCGCGCCCGAAGCGCCAATGGTGAAGGCGACGCCGACGACGTCCTTTGCCCCCCGCGCGCGGGCGGCCGGCGGATAGAAGAGACGGCTGCGGATCGCTGCGCTCATCGCCGAGACATAGGCCGATTGCGAGGCGGCGCCCGCCGCGGCCGTGCCGATAAGAGCGGTATGAGGATGCCTGCGAGATGGGCGCCGGCGCCATTTTCTCCCTGTTACCCTGGCAACAGCTAGAAGTGAGCGGGCGAAGCCCGCCATTGCGCTGAACCAGGTCCAGAAACGACTATTGTTTTCAATCGTTTCCGAGAAACCTCTCACGGGGAGTGAAAAAGCAGAGAAGAGGGAGATAAAAGGACAATGACAGGCCCGATCCGGAAGCTAACCGGAGGGCGAACGCGGCGAGAACGCCGAAAGGCGGCCCGCGACGGAATATCTTCTAACCGGAAATTGCTGACCTGATAGTTGATGGTGGAGCCAGACGGAATTGAACCGACGACCTCTTCAATGCCATTGAAGCGCTCTCCCAACTGAGCTATGGCCCCATTTTCTACAATTCTCGCGCTGGCGGCTTCGATCGGGGCGAAGCGCCGGGTTGTCGTGCGCGGGCGGCGGTATAGCCGCAAACCTTTGGCCGCCACAAGGCCTATCTTGAAAAAATGCGGCTTGAGACCGGGCCGCCTTCGCCCTCGAGAGTTGGCGGGCCGCTTATCCCTCCTCGTCCGGCGCGATGTCGCCGTCGATCAGGTTGGTGACGTCGTCGTCGTCTTCCTCTTCCTCTTCGAGGAACGGGTCGTCGGCAGCCTCGGCGGCGTCATCCTCAATGACGTCGTCGACCGTCTCGGCGACCTTTTCCTCGGCCGCCTCGACCTCTTCGAGCGAGACCACGTCGACGCCGGGGGGCGCCACGAGCTCGACATCCTCTTCGTCTTCCTTCGCGGCGACCCGGACCCGTTGCGCGCCCTGGAAAACGGTCCCGCATTTGGGGCAGACGATCGGATCCTTGTTGAGGTCAAAGAATTTGGCGCCGCAGTTCTGACACTGGCGTTTGGCTCCGAGTTCGGGTTTGGCCACGGCGATCAGTTTCCTGTGGTTTCAAGGGCGGTTTTGAAGAGCGCTCCGGTTAGTCGGCTCGATTGCGCCTGTCAATGCGATTTCCGCGCCCGTCGACAGGGGCCCGCGCCGATGATACGAGCGCGGCGCCGCCCCGGCGGGGCAAACGAGAAAATGCGAGTTCCCGCGTGTCCGTTCCCTTATCCCACCCGGCCGAGGCCAGACCCTTGCGCGCGGTCCGGGGACAGGCGCTCAAGGGGCGCTTCCGGCCTCCGGGCGACAAGTCGATCTCCCACCGCGCCTTCATATTCGGCCTCCTGACCTGCGGCGAGACGCGGGTCGAGGGCCTCCTCGAGGGCGACGACGTGCTGAGGACCGGCAAGGCCTGCGAGGCTCTGGGCGCGGCGATCGAGCGGCTCGGGCCCGGCCGCTGGCGGATCCGGGGCCCAGGCCTCGGCGCGCTCGCGGCGCCCCGCGGGACGCTCGACTTCGGCAACGCCGGCACCGGCTCGCGGCTCATGATGGGGGTCGTCGGCGGCCACGGCGTCACGGCGACCTTCGACGGCGACGCCTCTCTGAGGAAACGTCCGATGGGCCGCATACTCGATCCGCTACGCCTGATGGGAGCCCAGGTTCTCGGCGAGGCCGAGGGCGGGCGCTGCCCGATCGTGCTGAAGGGCGCGCGCGATCCCGCGCCCATTCTCTATCGCACGCCCGTTCCTTCCGCGCAGATCAAGTCCGCGGTCCTCCTTGCCGGCCTCAACGCGCGGGGCGTGACGACGGTTGTCGAAGCGGAGGCGTCGCGCGACCACACCGAGAAGATGCTCGCCCATTTCGGGGCGGAAGTGAAAGTGACGGCCGAAGGCGAGGGACGGCGGATCGATCTCGTCGGACGCCCCGAGCTCAAGGCTCGGCCGGTCGTCGTCCCGGCGGATCCGTCGTCAGCGGCCTTCCCGATCGTGGCGGCGCTGATCGTTCCGGGTTCGGACATCGTCGTCGAGGGCGTGATGATGAACCCGCTGCGCTCGGGGCTCATGACGACGCTCATCGACATGGGCGCCGACATCGCCGTCCTCGACCGGCGAGGTGAGGGCGGCGAGGAGGTCGCGGATTTGCGCGTCCGCGCGAGCGCGCTCAAGGGCGTCGACGTGCCGCCCGCCCGCGCGCCGTCAATGATCGACGAATATCCGATTCTCGCCGTCGCGGCCGCCTTCGCCTCGGGGACCACCCGAATGCGGGGGCTGCACGAACTTCGGGTGAAGGAGAGCGACCGGCTCGCCGCGGTCGCGGCAGGCCTCGCGGCCGCCGGCGTTGCGCATGCGATCGAAGGCGACGATCTCATTGTCGAAGGAGCCGGGTCCGCGCGCGGCGGCGGGCTCGTCGCCACCCATATGGATCATCGCATCGCCATGAGCTTCCTTATCATGGGGCTCGCGAGCCGCGAGCCGATGACAGTCGATGACGTCGCGATGATCGCAACCAGCTTTCCCGAATTCCGCCCGGCGATGGAGCGCCTCGGCGCGAGCTTCGAGTAGCGGTCAGGCCGCCGCGACCCACCGCCCCTCCTGGCTCGATCGCGCGATCGCATGGATCGTACGCTCGATGGCGAGGCCCTGCTCGAAATCGATTGTCAGCGACGGCTTGCCGGCGATGCGGTTCAGGAGTTCGTGCGCCTCGACGATCTTGAGGTCGTTGAAGCCCATCTGGTGGCCCGCTGCGGGGACGAACTTCTCATACGGCGGATGGGCCGGGCCCATCAGCACGGTCTTGATCCCCTGGTCCTCAAGCGAGCCGTCGGCGAGATAGACGCCGACCTCGTTGAAGCGCTCCTGGTCGAAGACGATCGCGCCGCGATCGCCGAAAATCTGGATCTGGATACGGCCCTTGCGCCCCCAGGCGCAGCGGCTGGCCTGGATCGCGCCGAACGCGCCGCCGTCCATGCGCAAAAGCGCGACGGCGTTGTCAAAGTTCTCGACCTCGCGACGCCGAGACCCGTCGGGCCGGTCGGCATAGGGTTTGCTCATTTCGCCGAACACCTCCCGCGGCATGCCGAGAAGGATCGAGATGAGGCTCATCGGATGGACGGCGAAATCGTTCAGCGCGCCGTAACCCGAGTTCGCCTCGCTCCGCCAAGAGAACGGCGCCTCGGGATCGGCCATGAAGTCCTCGTCCATCTCGACCCGAAAATTGGTGATCCGACCGATCGCGCCCTTTCCAAGCAGCTTGGCGATGTAGCGGATCGCGGGGCTCTGGATGTAATTGTAGCCGAGGATCGCGACCCTGCCGCTCGCGCGCGCAGCCCCGGCCATTCGCTCGGCCTCGGCGAACGAGGGCGCCATCGGCTTCTCGCACCAGACATGTTTGCCCGCCTCGAGCGCGGCGATGGCCATCGGCGCATGGAGCCCGGTCGGCGCGGTGATCGAGACGACGTCGACCTCAGGATTCGAGACGAGCGCCTTCCAGTCGGCGGTCGCCGTCTCGAAGCCGAATTCGTCGGCGCGCCTGCGGGCGAGGCTCTCCTCGACCTCGCAGAGCGCGACCCGCCTGACGACCGGCGCGTCGCCGCCGAAGACCGCCCGCACCCCCGTCCAGGCCAGCGCATGGCACTTGCCCATATAGCCCGTGCCGATCAGTCCAACCCCGATCCTCTCCATGGCCGCCGCCTCCATCATGCGCTCGGACGTGCCATAACAAATATTTCACATTCAGCACAATTTGGAATATTCGTTCTATTCTGAGAGCGCTTGGCGGCCGGCCCGCCGCAAGGCGACGGGACGGGGCAGGGTTACGCCATGGATGACGCGACGACGGAGACGCCGCAGAGTTTCGAGGCGCTGAAGCGCCGGCTGATCGACATCGAGCCGCAACTTCCCAAGCGCCTTCGCCAGGCCGCGGTCTATGCGCTCGAGCATCCGGACGAATTCGCCCTCGAGACGGCGTCCGCGATCGCCCGAAGCGCGCATGTGCAGGCTTCGACGCTCGTTCGCTTCGCCCAGACGCTCGGCTTCGGCGGCTTCTCCGAACTGCAGGAGGTGTTCCGCTCGCACCTGCGCAATCGCTGGCCGAACTATTCCGATCGCCTCAAGGCGCTGCACGAGCGCGCGCGCGACAGCGGCGATCCGACCCATCTCCTGTTCGGCTTCGCCGATTCGGCGACGGCCTCGCTCGCGCGGCTGCGCGAAGGAGTTTCGCGGCGCGATCTCGACCGGGCGATCGCGCTGCTCGCGCGCGCCGAGACGATCTATTGCCTCGGCCAGCGCAGGGCCTTCAGCGTCGCCCATTACCTCACTTACGCGCTCGGACAGCTCGGCCTTCCGGTTCGCCTGATCGACAATGTCGGCGGCCTCGGGCCGGAGCAACTCGTCCGCGCCGGCGCCAGCGACGCCCTGATCGCGATCAGCTTCTCCCCCTATTCGCCCTTCACCGTCGACCTGGCGAAGCGCGCGCGGGGCGCCGGGGCGCCGATCGTGGTGATCACCGACAGCGCGCTCTCGCCCCTCGCCGGCCTTGCGGACGTGCGCTTCGAGATCGTCGAAAGCGACTTCGGCTCGTTCCGCTCGCTCTCCGCCACCTTCTGCCTCGCGATGACGCTCGCGGTGGCGGTGGCGGAGCATCGGACCGGGATGGCGGCGGGGTAGGCGCTTCGGCCGCCCGCCGGCGATTTGGAATCTCTTGGATTCTGACGGATTGAGCGCCGACTCCGTCCTTTTTTCCTGGATTTGCCTTTTCCTTTTGCTTGGATTTTCTTGGAATCTCTCGTCCGAATCCAGACTTTTCAATGATTTACGGGCGTTGAGCGGCGAAAAGGCGAAAAAATTCTGTGCGCGCTCCTTGTCGCCTAATAAGACGATACCACGATGTTAAACTCTCGCGCCCGGCCGCCCATTCGAAAGACAGCGGGTCGCAATCCGGCGTCAGCATGGCGCGCATTCTAAACGGGTTTCTGATTTTCTGCAAGAACTTGTCACAAGTATTTGCTACAAACAGGATTTGTTTTTGACGGCCTAACCGGGCCTCTTCGCCCACCGGATTGCGTCCTCGAGGCGGTCGTCGCCCCAGAAGACTTCGCCGGAAACGACAAAGCTCGGCGAGCCGAAGACGTTCAGTCGCTTCGCCTCGTCGGTCGCCGCCAGGTAGGCCCGCCCGACCGCTTCGCTTGAGGCTTTCGCCAGCTCGCGGTCCGGGTCCTGCCCGATTGCGGCGAGAGCGCTTCTGAGGTTTGGCTCGAGGCCCGGCTCCTCGCCCTCCTGGAACCAGCGGCGATAGGATTCGCGCACATAAGCGGGCGCCCATCCCTCCTCGCTCGCGACGATGGCGACCCGGTTCGCCCGGTCGAATTCGGCCAGCGGGTAGGGCGCGGGAACGCGCGCGGGAAAGCCGTAAGCCTCGGCGCGGCGCTCGATGTCGCGCCACATGTAAGCCATCTTGACCGGCTTGCCCATGAAAGGAATGTTCTTCTGTTCGACCATGATGGCCCGCACCGAAAACGGCCGCCAGCGGACCTCGACGCCGCTCGACTTTGCGACCTGTTCGAGGCGCATCGCCGTCAGATAGGTGTAGGTGCTGCCGATCGAAAACCAGAACTCGATGGTCGGCCCGGACATGGTCGTCTCCCGCTGTCTCCTGGCGCGTCAACGCGGGTGGTTTCCGCTCCCTATCGAAGGACGCTTGTTCCTATCGAAGGCGCTTGGCCCAATCTCGTCAAGGCCGTCCACGGTTCAGGTCCGTCGGCGCCAGTGCGCCGATTCGACGCACGGCCAGCCGCCTTCCTATGATGGCGCCGGCAGCATTCGGAGACCGACGCCTTTGAGACGATTCCGCTTCGCCCCTTTCGCTCTCCTGTTCCTGGCGCCGGCCGCCTTGGCCGCCGACCCTGCGCCGATCATGGGGAGCTTCGCCACGGCGCTGCCCGTCGTCGCCAGGCACGGCATGGTCGTCACCCAGGAGGCGGCGGCGTCGCGCGTCGGCCTCGACGTGCTGAGGCTCGGGGGCAACGCCGTGGACGCTGCGGTTGCGGTCGGCTTCGCGCTCGCGGTCACGCTGCCGCGCGCCGGCAACATCGGCGGCGGCGGCTTCATGCTGATCCACCGCGCCGATCTCAAGAAGACGACCGCGATCGACTACCGCGAGACGGCGCCTGCTGCGACGACCAGGGACGTTTTTCTCGACGCCAACGGCGAAGCCGATCCGTTCAAGTCGCGCTACTCGGGCCTGGCGATCGGCGTGCCCGGGACGGTCGCCGGGCTCGAACTCGCCTGGCGCAAGTACGGCTCGGGAAAGTTCTCCTTCGCCGATCTTGTCGCGCCCGCCGTCGCGCTCGCCCGACAGGGCATCACCGTCGACGCGGACGTCGCCGATTCGCTGCCCATCGCCCAGCCGATCCTGGTCAAGCATCCCTCGTCCGCGCGCATTTATCTGAGACCGGACGGAAGCGCGTCGCAGACCGGCGATCACATCGCGCTCGACGATCTCGCCGCGACCCTCGCCGCGATCGCTTCGCAGGGCGCCGCAGGCTTCTACACCGGGCCGGTCGCCGCCAAAATCGTCGAGGCGGTGCAGGCGGCGGGGGGCCGGATGACGATGGAGGATCTTGCGCACTATCGCGCCGTCGAACGCGAGCCGGTCACGGGGACCTATCGCGGCCATGTCGTCGTCTCGATGCCGCCGCCCTCGTCCGGGGGCGCGCATGTCATCGAGATCCTCAACATTCTCGAGGGCTATCCTTTGCGCGAGCAGGGACTCAACTCGGCGGCGTCCCTGCACGAGATGGCGGAGGCGGAGAAGCTCGCCTATGCCGATCGCGCCGCCTGGCTCGGCGATCCGGACTTCGTCAAGATTCCGCTAGCGGGCCTGGTCTCCAAAGCGTATGCGGAGTCGCTGCGCTCCACCATTTCGCCGACCTTAGCACGCCCCGCAGCCGACATCCGCCCCGGTGAGCCGCAGCGTTACGAGAGCGACCAGACGACGCATTTCTCGATCGTCGACGCCGACGGCAACGCCGTCGCCAACACCTATACCCTGAACTTGCCGTACGGCTCCGGCCTCGTCGCCGACGGAACGGGCGTGCTGCTCAACAACGAACTCGACGACTTCGCCGCCAAGCGCGGCGTCGGCAATGTCTACGGGCTCATGGGCGGCGACGCCAACGCGCCCGGACCGATGAAGCGACCGCTGTCGTCGATGAGTCCGACCCTGGTGTTCAAAGATGGCAAGGTCGAGCTTGCAACCGGCAGCCCGGGCGGCTCGACCATCATCACGACCGTGCTGCAGATCATCGTCAACGTGATCGACCACCGCCTCAACGTCGCTGAGGCCGAGAACGCGCCGCGCGCCGAGGACCAGCTCTATCCCGACGTGCTCAGGATCGAGCGGGGCATGTCGGAGGACACGATCCGCCTCCTCGAGGCGATGGGCCACAAAGTCGTGCTCCGCGAGTCGATGGGTTCGGCGAACACGATCGCCCGCTCGCCGGACGGGGTGCTGACGGGCGCATCGGACTTGCGTCAGCGGGGAACGCTGGCTGTCGGATATTGACCAGATTCCGCCGCGGGCTCGCGCGAAATCGGGCGGCCGGCCAAAACGAGAAGGGCGAAGGCAATGACCGTCAACGTCGGAGTCATCGGCGCCGGAATGATCGGCCGGGATCATATTCGCAGGCTGACGAACGTGCTGGCGGGCGGAAACGTCGTGGCGGTGAGCGATGTCGACGCCGGGCGAGCGAAAGACGTGGCCTCCCGGATCCCCGGCGCGAAGGCTGTCGCCACTGGCGAAGGGCTGATCGAGGCCGCAGAGGTGCAAGCGGTGATCGTGACCTCGTGGGGGCCGACCCATGCGTCCTACGTTCTGGCGGCGAATCCGGGCCGGCAAGCCGGTCTTTTGCGAGAAGCCGCTCGCCGAAACCGAGAAGGACTGCTCGGCGATCATCGACGCCGAGGTCGCGTTCGGACGCCGCTTGGTGCAGGTCGGCTTCATGAGGCGCTTCGACGCTCAATACCGCGCGATGAAGGACACGATCGTTTCCGGGACGATCGGCGCGCCGCTCATCTTCCAGAGCGGCCATCGCAATCCGTCCGTTCCCGCCCACTACACCAAAAATATGACCCTGACCGACACGGCGGTGCATGACATCGATATCGCCCGGTTTCTGCTGGACGACGAGCCCGTGGCGATCGCCGTGAAAGCGCCGCGAAGGAACAGCCGCGGCGGCGGCAAGCTCTCAGACCCGCTCTTCACGCTGATCGAGATGCGCTCGGGCGCGCTGGTGACGATCGAGACCTCGGTCAATATCGCCTATGGCTACGATATTCGCGGCGAAGTCATCGGCGAAGCCGGCGTCGTGACGCTGGCCGAGCGCAACGAAGTCGTGGTCAGGACGAACGGCGTTTTCAGCGGCCGCGTTCCGACCAATTGGCGCAGAACGGTTCGCCGCGGCGTTCGACGCCGAATTTCGGGAATGGCTCGCTGCTGCGGCCAGGGGCGGGGCCGCCGGCCCGAGTTCCTGGGATGGCTATGTCGCCACCGTCGTGAGCAACCTGGGCGTCAGGTCGATGGAAACCGGCAATCGCGAACCGATCACGTTGCGCGAGCGGCCCGCTCTCTACGCCGGCTGAAGCCGCGCAATACGCGGCCGTATCAATCTGCGGCCGCGGAGGCTCTGTCCACCGGTGTATCGAGCGGGGTGTACAGCCCTCGCGCCTCGGGCGCCGGCCCCCTGCGGACGCCGAGCGCCTCGACTTTCACCGCCAGCCACCGCGGCCCCTGTGCGAAGGTGAGCACGTCGCCCAAGCGAACGCCCCGGCTTGGCTTGTCGAGCGGCGTGCGCGCGCCGCCGCGCATGAGGCGGACGCCGCCCGCTTCGACGATGCGGGCGGCAAGGCTTCGCGTCTTGAAGAACCGCGCGCGCCAAAGCCAGACATCGACGCGGCATGTTTCGGCGGCTTCGCTCAAGCCTGCGCGCCCGCCGCCGCGGCGCGGCGACGCGCTCGCCGCCGGCGCGCGCGTCGAGACGGAAGAGCCGGCGCCTTCGCGCGCGACCCGGCCGCGGGGGCCGCCGGCGCGGCGGCGGCACGCGCCTGGATGGAGTGTGCAGCAAGCGATCGGCGCCGCCAGAGGCTCGGTTCGCCCGGATCGGCCTTGCGGATGCGCACGAATCCAAGCGCGCGCAGGACCGCTTCCGCCTGGCCGGATTTTCCTCCGAGATCCGACATGAGGGCCTGCGTCAGGGCGAGGGTTCCCTCTTGCGCCGAGTTGCGGGCGAGCGCGTCGAGCCGCTCGAGCTGAAGCACGGGCGCGGCGAGGCCCGCGACGGCGCGAAGGCCCCTGAGGCTCAGGGCCTCCGGGGGCAGGGCGGGGTGTGGCAGAAGCGCAAGCCCGTCTCCCGCTGGGCGCCAGCGCGGCGCGGCGAGCTCCGCGAACACCGCGCCGATCGCTTTCGCCTCCTCTGTCAGCAGAGCGGGCAGATAGAGCGAGAAGGCGCCGAAACGCACGCCGAGCGCCTTCAGGACCCGCCGTTCATGCTTGCTCAGCGCACGGAGGTGCTCGTCCGCCTGCCGGCGGTCGAGGATGCCGAACTGTTCGACGAGCTGATAGGCGACGCCGCGCGCGAGCCCCTTGAGCGTGCCGTCCGCAATGGCTTCGGTCAGCCGCTTGAGAACAAAGAGCCGGCGGCTGGCCTCGCCCGCCACATAGGCCTCGAGCCGCCGCGCGGCGCGCTCGCGCTGGGCGTCGGCGCCGAAGTCGCCGATGAGCCGGACGCGCGGCTTGAACGGCCCGCCGCCGACGATTTCGCCCGCCGCCAGGCCGCGCCATGCGACAAGACCGCCGGACTTGAGAGCGAAGGCCTCGTCGCCTTCGCTGGCGAGTTCCCCGAGCCTGCGGGCGATCTCGGGAGCGACCGCCCGCTCGACCGCGCCGCGGAGCGCCCGGTTCTCCAACGCCGAGGCGCCGCGTTCGGGCTCGAAATGCACGCCCGAAAGCCTACCGACGACATGGCCCTCGACCGTCACCGCGCCATCGGCGCCGATGCCCCCGAGGATGGGGCCGGCGTGCTGGTTCAAGGACCTTAGCAGCGTGCTCGTGCGCCGGTCGACGAAGCGCTGCATCAGCGACTGGTGCAACGTGTCGGAGAGCCGGTCCTCAAGATCACGGGCGCGGCCCTGCCAGGCGGGCGGGTCGGCGAGCCAGTCGGCGCGGTTGGCGATATAGGCGAGGGTTCTCACACGCGCGAGGCGCATCGAAAGGGCGTCGATGTCGCCGTCGGCGCGGTCGAGGGTCGAGAGCTGGCCCTGCATCCAGTCCTCGGGGATTCGCCGGTCTCCCTGGGTCAGGTGCGCGTAGAGGGCGCCGATGAGCCGCGTATGCTCCTCCTGCGTCGTCTTGCGAAAGTCCGGCGTCTGGCAGGCCTCCCACAGGCGCATGAGATTGGCGCGGTCGCGGGCGCGGCGAACGACCGTCTCGTCGATCGAGAGCTGGCGGAGCGTCGTCTCGTCCTGGGCTTCCTCGGAAAGCCGGAGCCGGGCCATGGGCGGCGGCGCCGCGAGCGAGCGCATGAGGCCGTGCAACGACTGGAAGTCGAGCCGGGCGTTGCGCCATTCGGCGGCCTCGACCGAGGGGAAGACATGGCCCTCGACCGCCGCCACGACGTCGGGGTCGAGGTCGGGCGCGTCGCCGGTGACGCCGAAGGCGCCGTCCCGGCGAAAGCGCCCGGCGCGGCCCGCGATCTGGCCGATCTCCTGGGCGTAGAGCCCTCGCGTGCGCCGTCCATCGAACTTGCGCAGGCCCGCGAAGGCGACATGGTCGACATCCATGTTGAGGCCCATGCCGATGGCGTCGGTCGCGACGAGAAAGTCGACCTCGCCGGACTGGAAGAGCTCGACCTGCGCGTTGCGGGTGCGCGGGCTCAAGGACCCCATCACCACCGCCGCGCCGCCCCGATGGCGCCGGATGAGTTCGGCGATGGCGTAGACCGCGTCGGCCGAGAAGGCGACGACGGCGCTGCGCCGCGGCAGGCGGGTCAGCTTCCTCGGCCCGTCGTAGCCCAGCGTCGACAGGCGCTCGCGGAACTGGAACGAGGCGTCGGGACAGAGGCGGCGCACCAGCGGCGCGACGGTCGCCGCGCCCATCAGCATCGTCTCCGAGGCGCCGCGCGCATGCAGAAGCCTGTGGGTGAACACATGGCCGCGCTCGGGATCGGCGCAGAGCTGGATTTCGTCGACCGCGAGGAACTCGACCTTTCGGTCGAGCGGCATCGCTTCGACCGTGCAGACAAAATATCGCGGATCGGGAGGGACGATTTTTTCCTCTCCGGTGATGAGGGCGACCTGCGCCTTTCCCCGCGTCTTGACGATCCGGTCGTAGATTTCGCGCGCGAGAAGCCTCAGGGGCAGCCCGATCATCCCGGAGGAATGGGCCAGCATGCGCTCGACCGCGAGATGGGTCTTGCCGGTGTTGGTCGGGCCAAGGACGGCGACCAGACGCGAGCGCGGCGAGTTGTTCATGGACCAAATGTGGAGGATGACGGGCCGCGCCGCAAGCCTCGGGGACTTTTTCGAATTTTCGCGATCGTTAACGCCATTGTCGCGCGCCACCGGTCCGGCGCGCGATCCCGGCTTGCAGTCTGTCCCCGACTGCGCCACCCTGAGGGTTAATCACCGCAGGGAGGGGACACGCAAGTCATGCACTACGGCCAAGTCGAGGGGACGAGCATCCTTGCGCTCGATCCGCGGTTCAAACCCCTTTTTGCCGGCTACGCCCGGGTGGAGCGCCTCTGGACCGGCGCGCGATGGAGCGAAGGTCCGGCCTGGTTCGCCGCGGGCCGCTACCTCGTCTGGTCCGACATCCCCAACAACCGCATGCTGCGCTTCGACGAGACGTCGGGCGCGGTGTCGGTGTTCCGCCAGCCCTCCAACAACTCGAACGGCAATACCGTCGACAATCAGGGACGCCTCGTCACCTGCGAGCACCTGACCCGCCGGGTGACCCGCACCGGGATCGACGGCTCGATCGCCGTCATCGCCGAGGCGTGGAAAGGCAAGCGGCTCAACTCGCCGAACGACGCCGTGGTGAAATCGGACGAACTCGGTCTGGTTCACCGATCCGGCCTACGGCATCGACACCGACAACGAGGGCGACCGCGCGACGCCGGAGATCGACGGCTGTCACGTCTACCGCGTCGATCCGGCCAGCGGCGGGGTCGAGCGCGTGATCGACGACATGGTGCGTCCGAACGGCCTTGCGTTCTCGCCCGACGAAAAGCTCCTCTACGTCGCCGACACCGGCGCCACCCACAAGCAGAACGGACCGCGCCATATCCGGCGCTTCAAGGTGTCGAAGGACGGCAAGAGCGTGACGGGCGGAGAGGTCTTCGCCAAATGCGAGGCAGGCCTCTTCGACGGATTCCGCGTCGATCGGGAAGGGCGGATCTGGACCAGCACGGAGGAGGGCGTCCATTGCTATGAACCCGACGGCGCGCTGGTCGGCAAGATTCTCATCCCCGAGATCGTCGCCAACGTGACGTTCGGCGGCGCGAAGCGCAACCGCCTCTTCATTTGCGGAACGACCTCGCTCTATTCGCTCCTGCTGATGACCAACGGATCGAAGCTCGGCTAGGCGCCGCACTTCGCTTTCGCGCGGCTGTTGTCAGTTTGCCTCATTCCGGGCGTCCTCGGAGGTGAGCTGACGCTACGGCGGCGACCTGGCGGCGCGTTCCGCTTCAACATGCCCTGAAAGCTTGCGATCCCGTTGAGATGCATCAAAGCGGGGAGGCCGTCCGCGCGATAAACGTCGAAGGGTTCGATTGAGCGGGATCAATGCCGCCCGGGGCGCCTCAGTCGAGTGCGCCCGGTCGCCGACGGGCTCGGCGCAAGCGGAGGGATTGTCATGCAGGAAGCGCTGCGCGGGCGTAGGCCCGCAAGTTTGGGAGCCGAAAAGCAGGGCCAGGCGGTGGACCGGGCGCAAATAGGGCGGCCGCTCGAACCTGGTGGGCCTGTCGCTCCGACGGCTCAGCCGCCGCGACCCCCGGCGCGGGGCGCGACAGCGCCGCCGAATTTTCGGACCCTCGACCGATTGTCGCGGGCGCTCCTTGCGCGCACGACCCAGGGAATTTCGCCTGCCGCCGTTGCAGAGACCTGGGCCGACTGGACGCTCCACCTTGCAGCGGCGCCGGGCAAGCGACTCGAGCTTGCCCAGCAGGCGGCGATGACGATGGCGCGGTTCGGCCTATGGCTGCCTGGCGCCGTCGCCACGAAGCGCGACGCGCCCGTCGACCCTCTTCCCGGCGACCGGAGATTTACCGACGCCTTATGGTCACAATGGCCGTTCAACATCCTGGTCCAGGGCCAGCTCGCGACGGAGGCCTGGTGGCGCGAGGCCACAAGCCACATCCCGGGCCTCGAGCGTGACGCCCAGGCCGAAGTCGCCTTCATGATGCGGGCGCTCCTCGATGTCTATTCGCCGAGCAACACCCCTTGGCTGAACCCGCTGATCCTCAGCAAAACTGCGAAGGAGGCCGGCTTCAATCTGGTTCGCGGCGCGGCCAACTGGCTGGACGACTTCGACCGCATTCTCTCCAGCAAGCCGCCTGCGGGTTCTGAGGCGTTCGAGGTCGGGCGGAACGTCGCGGTCACGCCAGGCAAGGTCGTCTACCGCAATGACCTGATTGAACTGATCCAGTACGCGCCGGCGACCGGCAAGGTGTTTGCCGAGCCGATCCTCATCATCCCCGCCTGGATCATGAAATACTACATCCTCGATCTCGAGCCGCAGAGCTCACTGGTGCGCTACCTTGTCGAGCGCGGCCACACTGTGTTCATCGCGTCGTGGAAGAACCCCGACGCCCGCGACCGCAACGTCAGCCTCGACGACTATCGCCGACTCGGCGTGATGGCGGCCCTGGACGTCGTGTCAGCGGTCGTGCCGGACCAGAAGGTCCATGTCTGCGGTTATTGCCTTGGCGGCACGATTCTGGCGATCGCCGCGGCGACGATGGCCAGGGACGGCGACCAGCGCATCGCCAGCCTTACGCTGCTCGCCTCTCAGACCGATTTCGCGGAAGCCGGCGAGATCATGCTGTTCCTCGACGAGCGGCAGGTGATGCTGCTCGACGATCTCATGTGGGACCAGGGCTATCTGGACAGCCGGCAGATGGCCGGGGCGTTCCAGGCGCTGCGGTCCGACGAACTGATCTGGTCCAAGTTCATCCGGGAATATATTCTCGGCGAGCGCGACGAGATGACGGCGCTGATGGCGTGGAACGCCGACCAGACCCGTATGCCGGCCCGCATGCACAGCGAGTACCTGCATGGCCTCTATCTCGAGAACCGGCTGTCCGCCGGGCGCTACGCGGTCGAAGGCCGGGTGATCGCGATGCGCGACATCCGCGCGCCGATCTTCGCCGTCGGGACGGCGCGCGACCATATCGCGCCCTGGCGTTCTGTCTACAAAGTGAGCCTGTTCTCGGACACCGAGGTGACCTTCGCCCTCGCGTCCGGAGGGCACAATGTCGGCATCGTCAATCCGCCGTCGCAGCAGAAGGGCTCATTCCAGCTGATGACCCGCCGGCCCGGCGAGCGCTACATGGATCCCGACGCTTGGGTCGCCACCGCTCCGCAGTACGAGGGATCGTGGTGGCCGGCCTGGGAGCAATGGCTCAGGGAGGCGGGCTCGAGCGGTGAGGTCGATCCGCCCGGGCTTGGCGCCTGTGAACAAGGATTCCCGCCCCTCTGCGACGCGCCGGGAGCTTATGTGCGCGGCGACGGGCCGGGACGGGAAGACGAGACGCCGCGCTCGCGCGAGCCGATCAAATCGGGCGTTTGATTCCGGCGCCGACCGCCGGCTGCAGCCCTCGCGTCTTCACCGGGCGACGTGGCGTCCGCGTCGCGCGGCGCATGTCGGAGCCGGCGGGACCGTCGTCCGGCATGGGCTGGACAATCGCGCCAGACTGCCTATCGTTGAGCCTATTCAATCGGCCGGACTGCGAAACGCCGAACAGGGAGGACGCGATGAAATTCGACGTGGCCGGCTTCGCGCTGGCATTTGCGCTTGCCGCCGTTCCGGCGCTCGGCGGACGACACGATCAAGATCGGCTATATCGATCCGCTCTCGGGGGGCGGCGCCTCGATCGGGGAAGTGGGCCTCAAGACTTTCCAGTATCTCGCCGACGAGATCAACGCGTCCGGCGGGCTCCTCGGAAAGAAGGTCGAGATCGTCGGGCTCGACAACAAGACCAATCCGCAGGAGAGCCTGATCCAGGCGCAAAAAGCCGCCGACCAGGGCGTCCGTATCATCACCCAGGGAAACGGCTCGTCGGTCGCCGCGGCGCTGTCCGACTGGGTCAGCAAATACAATGACCGCAATCCCGGCAAGGAGATCATCTATCTCAATTACGCCGCGGTCGATCCCGTGCTGACCAACGACAAATGCTCCTACTGGCATTTTCGCTGGGACGCCAATTCCGACATCAAGATGGGCGCTTTGACCAGCTTCATGAAGGACCGGCCGAACATCAAGAAGGTTTACCTCATCAATCAGGATTACTCCTTCGGCCAGTCGGTGCAGAAACAGGCGCGCGCCATGCTGAAGGAAAAGCGTCCCGACATCGAGATCGTCGGCGACGAATTGCATCCGCTGCTCAAGGTCACCGATTTTTCCCCCTATATCGCCAAGATCAAGGCGTCCGGCGCCGACAGCGTGATCACCGGCAATTGGGGCCAGGATATCGCGCTTCTTTTGAAGGCGGCGGCCGACGCGGGGCTGCAAACCGACTGGTACACCTATTACGCCGGCGGCGCCGGCGGCCCCACGGCCATCAAGCAGACCGGACTGTCGCATCGCGTCTTCGAGATCGTGGAGGCGATCCCGAACTCCAATCCCGCGGCGTCGCAGAAATGGGAAGCCGACTTTCGCGCCAAGGTGGGGGTCGGATTGTTCTATCCCCGCGGCGTCAACGAGATGCGCATGCTCGCCAAGGCGGTCAACCAGGCCAAGAGCGACGATCCCAAGGCGCTCGCGGCCCAGTTCGAGGGCATGACGGCCGAGGGCTTCGACGGGGGCGAGGTCACCATGCGCAAGGACGACCATCAGCTGTTCCAGAACATCTACATCGCCAGCTTCGGCCCGCTCGATCCCGGCGCCAAATTCGACGAGGAGGGGACCGGATGGGGCTGGAAGACGATCGGCGTCGTCAAGGCCAACGACACCATCCTGCCGACGTCCTGCAAGATGGAGCGGCCCTGAGCTGAACCGCGCGGGCGGGCGCGTCCAACGCCTCCGTCCGCGCGCAAGCGGCGATCGCCCGCGCTGACGCGTCAACGGCCAGGCTCCGATGCTGCAGCTCATCACCTTCTCGACGCTGAACGGCGTGCTCTACGGCATGCTGCTCTTCATGATGGCGAGCGGCCTCACGCTGATCTTCAGCATGATGGGCGTGCTCAATTTCGCCCATGCGAGCTTCTACATGCTCGGCGCCTATTTCGGCTTCGAGCTGAGCCGCCGCATCGGCTTCTGGCCCGGGCTCGTCCTGGCGCCGCTGATGGTCGGCGCGATCGGCGCCCTGGTCGAGCGCTACGGCCTGAGACACCTTCATCGGCGCGGCCACGTGTCCGAGCTCCTGTTCACCTTTGGACTCGCCTACGTCATCGAAGAGCTCGTGCAGATGGTCTGGGGCAAACTGCCGGTCGACTATCGCGTTCCGCCCGCGCTCGATTTCGTCGCCTTTCGCCTGTTCGACACCACCTATCCCGCCTATCGGATGTTCATGTTGCTGACGGCCATTGCGATGTTCGCGGCGCTGCTCGCGGTGCTGACCCGCACGCGCATCGGGTTGATCATTCAGGCCGCCCTCACCCATCCCGAGATGGTGGCGATGCTTGGCCATGACGTGCCGAAAATCTTCATGCTGGTGTTCGGGGCCGGCGCGGCGTTCGCAGGCCTTGCGGGAGTCATCGCCGGTCCTGCGCTGGTGACGCAGCCCGACATGGCGTCGCTGCTCGGGCCGATCCTTTTTGTCGTCATTGTCGTCGGCGGCCTGGGCTCGCTGGCCGGCGCCTTCGTCGCGTCGTTGCTGATCGGTCTCATCCAGACCTTCGCGGTGGCGATGAACTTTTCCCTGGCCGAAGTTCTCGGGCCGGTTGCGCCGCCCTTCCTCGGCGATCTCTGGCAGGTGACCTTCGCCGAGCTCGCGCCGGTCATGCCCTATCTCCTGCTCGTCCTCGTTCTGATCTTCCGGCCGACCGGCCTTATGGGAACGCGCGAGTTATGACGGCGAGGCTCAGCGCGATCGCCCCGTGGCTGGCTTTCGCCATGATGCTCCTTGCCGCGCCGCGCGCTTTTCCGTCGGCGACCTCGCTGACGATGATGAGCGTCATGGGCGTCATGATCATTTTCGCCTTGTCCTATAATATGCTGCTGGGGCAGACAGGCCTGCTTTCGTTCGGGCACGCGGTTTATTACGGCCTCGGCGGCTTCGTCGCGATCCACGCGATGAACGGAATCATCCACAACAAACTGGACGTGTCGGTCCCGATCATTCCACTCGTCGGCGGATTGGCCGGGCTCATGTTCGGCGTCCTGTTCGGGCTCGTCTCGACGCGCCGGGCCGGCATCGTCTTCTCCATGATCTCGCTCGGGATCGGCGAGCTCGTCTCGTCGAGCTCGTTCATTCTGCGGACCTTCTTCGGCGGCGAGGAGGGGATCACGACCAATCGGGCGAAGCTGGCGCCGTTCTTCGGCCACAAGTTCGGCGCGCAGCTCGAGGTTTACTATCTCGTCGCCGTCTGGTGCTTCTTTTGCGTGCTGGCGATGTATGCGCTGACCAGGACGCCGTTCGGGCGCATGTGCAACGCGGTGCGCGACAATCCCGAGCGGGTCGAGTTCGTCGGCTATTCGCCGCGCATGCTGCGCCTCATCGCCTTCTGCTTCGCGGCGTTCTTCGCCGGGGTCGCCGGGGGACTCGCGGCGATCAGTTTCGAAATCATGAACGCGCAGCAGCTCGGCGTGCAGCAGTCGAGCCTCGTCCTGGTGATGGCCTACATCGGCGGCGTCGGGTCGTTTGCCGGGCCGATCGTTGGCGCCGTAATGATCACGTTCCTGCAGATCATGCTCTCGGACGTCACCAGCGCCTGGCAGCTTTATTTCGGCCTGATGTTCATCGGCGTGGTGATGTTCGTACCCGAGGGCGTCGTCGGGTGGGTGAGGCTGCACCTTCGGGCCTTGCGCGGCCGAGACGCCTGGCGGCTCGCTCCCGCCTATGCGGCGGTCGGGCCGGCGCTGATCGCCAGCGGGGCCGGCGCGATCATGATCATCGAACTCGCCAATCGGCAGCTTGCCCAGGCGCGCAGCGAGGGGTCGGCGATGCGTCTCTTCGGTTTCGACGTCGACGCGTCGACCCCGGCGCCCTGGATCGTCGCGGTCGCGCTGTTCGTCGCTGGAACGTTTCTCGTCCTGCGGCTTTGGCCGAGGGTCAGCGACGCCTGGAGCGCCGTCAACGCGCATCTTCGCCTGCGGGGCGCGGGATGATTGCGGCTCTATCGCTGATCGATCTTCGCAAGAGCTTCGGTCCCGTGCAGATCATCCGCGGCGTCTCGCTCGACATCGCGGCCGGCGAGCGCCACGCGATCATCGGCCCGAACGGCGCCGGCAAGTCGACGTTGTTCAATCTCGTCAGCGGCCGCATCCGGCCGAGCTCGGGCGAGGTGCGCCTGCACGGGGAGCCGATCACCGGGCTTGCCCCGTTCGCGATCAATCGCCGCGGCCTGTCGCGCAGCTTTCAGATCACCAACATCTTTCCCAAAATGTCGGTCGAGGAGAATCTGCGCTGCGGTGTGCTGTGGTCGCTCGGCTACAAATACGCATTCTGGACCCCGATCGATCGTCTGCGCGACGTTCATGAGCGCGCGGAATGGCTGATGGAGCGCGTCGGCCTGACTGCGCGCCGCGACGTGCAGGCGGGCGTCCTGAGCTATGCTGAGCAGCGGGCGCTGGAGATCGGCGTGACGATCGGCGGCGACGCCGACGTCGTGCTGCTCGACGAGCCGACGGCGGGGATGAACAACAGCGAATCCGAACAGGCGGTCGCCCTCATCCGCAAGGTGACGGAGGGCAAGACTCTCGTCATGGTGGAACACGACATGAGCGTCGTCTTCAGTCTGGCCGATCGCATCTCCGTGCTGGTCTACGGCCAGATCATCGCCAGCGACACGCCCGAGGGCATTCGCCGGAACCTCGCCGTGCGCGAAGCCTATCTGGGACAGGCAGGTCCCTGATGGGCGCGCCGCTGCTCGAAGTCGCGGGGCTCGAGGCCTATTACGGCAAGAGTCACATCTTACATGGCGTCACATTCCATGTCGGCGAAGGCGAGATCGTCGCCCTCCTCGGGCGTAACGGCGTCGGCCGCTCGACGACGATCAAGGCGATCATGGGCGACGTCCCTCCCCGGGGCTCAATCCGCTTTCGCGGCGAAGAGATCGCGGGCCTGAAGCCGCATCAGACGGCGCGCAGGGGGCTCGGCTACGTCCCCGAAACCCGCGACATTTTCCCAGGGCTCACCGTGCGGCAGAACCTGCAGCTCGGCGAGAAGGCCGGCAAGGCCGGCGGCCGCTGGGCGATGGCGGATATGTTCCGCGTGTTCCCCCGGCTCGAGGAGCGCGCCGACTTGCGGGCGGGCTTCCTTTCGGGCGGCGAGCAGCAGATGCTGACCATCTGCCGGACGCTGATGGGGGACCCCGACCTCGTCATGATCGACGAACCGACGGAAGGTCTCTCCCCGATGATGGTGGAGCATGTCGGGCGCCTCATCGAGGAGATCGCCAGGCGCGGCGTCGCTATCTTGCTGATCGAGCAGAAGCTGACGATCGCGCTGAAGATCAGCCACAGGCTTTACGTGATGGGGCATGGGAAGATCGTTTACGAGGGCACGCCGTCAGAGCTTGCGGCGGCCGCGGGCGTCCGCAAGGAATGGCTGGAGGTGTGAGGGGAGCCGCGGGCATTCGGGAAGAAAGGCGATTGACGTCCGGGGCGCCGGAGCCTCTTGGCAGCGCGGAGGCGAGCCCGGCAAAACTGCGCCGTCTGGGAATGACTGCTATTCGCGCGCGCACCGGACGGCCGGAGTCGACGTCAGGACGTCCGCGACGGCCCGCGCCAATGTCACGGTTCGTTGGCGACGGCGCTCGTCGAGAGGGTCGCGTCGCCGGGAAGATCCGCCAGGCGAACGACCGGTCCTGCGCACAGCAGATGAAGGCAATCGACATCAAGCTGCCGTTGCAAACCACCAGGGCGGACGCGGCGCCCCAGGGACGAATTCACACTGTATCCTTTGGGACACACCCTGGCCTATTCCGCTGAGGCCTTCCGGGCGTCGCAAATCAGCCGTTTTCCAGACCGGAAGTGGCCGCTTTCCTGGCGGCAGGTTAGCCTCGCTGAACCAAGGCAAGAAACACGAACCTTCGGAGCCTTGTCTGCAAGGGGTCTGAATATGGCAAGTCTGATGGATATGCCCCGACGGAGCCATGGTCATAGCAATCTCTCCGGCGCCCTTGCCGAGGCGGCGCGGGCCATCCTGGAGGAATCCGGCTTAGACGCGGTTGGCTTGCGGGAGACGGCCCGCCGTGCCGGAGTGTCCCCGGCGGCCGCATATCGCCATTTTGCCAACAGGGACGATCTTCTTGCGTCGGTCGCGGCGGAAGGGTTTAGAGAGCTGGCCGCAGCGATAGCGATGGAGACGGGCGCGACCGAAAGCGATCCGCTCGGCGGAGTCGGTCTCGCGTATATTGATTTCGCCTTGCAGAAGCGTGCTCTCTTTCGCCTGATGTTCGGACCCATTTTGGTCGGGCGGGCGAAACACCCGGACCTCAATGAGGCCGCGAGCGCGGTCTTCGATTTGCTTCAGCGCGTGGCGACTAGCGTGGACGAGTCGCCCGGCGAGGACAATGCGGCGAGAGGCCTGGCTATGGCCTGTCTCTCCTGATTATCTAGAGCTCGTCCCCGGACGCCAGCAACAGGTGTTTAGTCACGCGTCAGCGTATATTCCTGGAATCGGCGGTCACGCGCGATTTTGCGAAATCGCGCCTGCGACGTCGAGCGCCAGAATAAGGGCCCGTCCCGCGTCGGCGTCGGCGCCAGCTTCCTCGAGACTGAGCAGGATCGCCCGACGGGTCTCGGCAAGAGCGGCGTCGAGTTCGTCGCGAGAATAGCGATCCGCCTTCTTGAGGATGGCGGCTGCTCGCTGGATGGCTCCTTGCTCTGCCGCCCGCCGCCACGGATCGACGAACGAGGAGGCTGGCGGCAATACCGTCACCTGCCGATGCCCAGTGCAAATACGCATTATGTGATGTCCCCAGGGTAATACTTGCGGCTTTTTACGAGCTACACCGGATGGTTGTCCCCACAACCTTTTCCGACATGCTGTTCGTATACTAATGAACGGTTCGAGGTGAACATCAAGGCATTGCTGGAGTCAAGGTGATTTTGTCAAATTTGTGGTTTTTTATGGCTTTCACACGCTCCCGGCCGACCGTGGCAAGAAATGCGGTTAACGCTATGTCTTCGCTCTTGGGCCGTCGTCTAACGACGAAGTCATATCAGCCACCTGACACCACGCTTGGAGGGTGGACAGTTTTCCCCGCCAATGGCCCAGAGACACTCGTCTCGGGGTCAAGTCCTGCACCTGCATGCGAAGCAGCGCGAGCGTCTCGTCGCGCAAGGGAACGCGCCTCACGCAGTGTTGACCTGGGGGCCTCCATCCCTACCCTTTCGGTCATACCGCAGCCGCAAATCCTATCCACAACACGCGCCAAGCAATTCCCGTACTGCACACCTCAAGTGCTCGTATGCGACCGATCCGGTCGATGGGGAGCGGGGAAGGTTCGTATGAAAAGTGCAGTCCGGTCGATTGCTGCGTTATTGGCAGTCGGTCTTGCGTTTCCCAGCTCGGCGCAATCTCAGGACTATTGTCCCAATATCGTAAAGTACGTCTGCGCAGTGAAAGGCGGAAGACACGTAACATATGTCAATTCATGTCTTGCGCGCGCTGAAGCCGCGACAAGTATTGTCCTGGGGAAATGCGAGGGCGAGGCGACGTCACAAATGCAGTTCTGCCCGGAGCAGTTGATCCCGGTTTGCGCGGTCAGGAACGGCGTCCTGGCGACCTACGGCAACGCCTGCATCGCCATCTCTGACGGCGTGACCATCCTCCACAGGGGGAATTGCTAGGCGGATCGGGAACGACCGGTTCGGCCCGGTAGCGCAATCCTGCCGCTCGGGAGCCCGCTTTGAGTTGAGAGTTCAAAGAAGCCAGACGAACCAGGTTGACCCATGGAGCTCCATCTCGATGGCAAGGTCGTGCTCATCACCGGCGGATCGAAAGGGATCGGCTTCGCCTGCGCCGAGGCGTTCCTGGCCGAGCGCGCGCGGGTCGCGATCTGTTCCCGATCGCTGCAGAATGTCGAGCGCGCCTGCGCCGGATTGCCTGGCGTCTTCGGGGTCGCGGCCGATTGCGCCGACGCGGCGGCCGCGGCCGCCCTGATCGAGCGGGTCGAAGAGGCCTGCGGGCCGATCGGAGTTCTCGTCAATTCGGCCGGCGCGGCTCAGCGGACGCCGCCGCCCGAACTGACGCCCAAGGCCTGGCGGGACGCCTTCGACGCAAAATTCTTCTCCTATGTGAACGTGATCGACCCCTTGGTGAAGCGCATGGCCGGCCGCGGCGCCGGCGTCATCGTCAACATCATCGGCGCCGGCGGAAAGGTCGCCTCGCCGACCCATCTCGCCGGCGGGTCAGCGAATGCGGCGCTCATGCTCGCGACCGCCGGCCTCGGGGCCGCATACGCCGCGACCGGCGTGCGGATCGTCGGCGTCAGCCCCGGGCTAACCGAAACCGACCGGGTCGCCGCCGGACTCGCGGCGGACGCGCGTCTGGCGGGCGTCAGTGTCGAGGAGGCGCGCCGGCGCAGCTTGGGCAAGATCCCGATTGGCCGGCCCGCGCTCCCGCGCGAGATCGCCGAGGTCGTCGTCTTCCTCGCTTCGAACAAGGCGAGCTACGTGACCGGCGCGACGCTCACCATAGACGGCGGCCAGAACCCCGTCGTGCTCTGACCCGTCCCGCCCCGCGGTAGTCCCGCCCCGAGCGCTTCCGGCCCCAGTTCCGGAGCTCTCGACTTGGGCGTTGATGATGATCGGAGCCGTGGGTCTGGCGGCGGCGTCCTCGGCCGACAGCCAGCGAACCGTGGCGATCAGGCAGCCGACTCGGCGCGTGAATGACATCTGAAGCCGTTCAGGAAGCGGCCTTGCGCTTCGGGGCGAAATGCGTCATCCGCTTGATCTGCGCGGCGCCCGCCTGCTTGGGAAGCTTCTCGGCGATGCCGTAGACGCGCTCGCGCCGGTCGATTTCGGCCATGACATCGTCGGGGGACACGCCGCACTCGGCCCACACGACGGCCAGGTGGTAGAGCATGTCGGCGCTCTCGAGGATTACGGATTCGCGGTTCATCTGAACCGCGTCGAGCCCGACTTCGATCGCTTCCTCGACCAGTTTCTTCGCCATCTTCTGCACGCCGTCGCGAAAGAGCTTGGACGTGCGCGAACCCGAGGGGTTCCGGTCGCGCGCCTCCAAAACTGCGACAAAAAGCCTGTCGAGCGAATCAGTCATGGATCCCGCATTATCCTCCAATGAATGGATATGCCGGATTTGCGTTCACAAACTATGACAAGAAGCTGTCATCCGCCAAATTTTTTCGTGAGTTTTAAGGACTTGTTGTTGAAAACCCGCCCCTCAGGCCAGCCAGCGCCTCGAACAAAGGCCGTCCGTCGACGCCGCCGACCAGCGGATCGATCAGGTTCTCCGGATGCGGCATGAGGCCGAGCACATTGAACCGATCGTTGAAGACGCCCGCGATGGCGTTCTCCGAGCCGTTCGGGTTCGACGCCTCGTCGATCCTCGCCGGCGGCGTCACAATAGCGAAACGCCATCTGCCCGTTGCCTTCGATCTCTTTCAGAGTCTCGTCGTCCGCTTCGAAATTCCCCTCGCCGTGGGCGATGGCGAACTTGACGACCTGACCGGGCGCGTAGCCCCGGGTGAAGCTCGCGCTGACGTTCTCGACCCGCAAATGCTGCATCCTGCAGACGAAGCGTTGTCCGGCGTTTCGCATCAGAACGCCAGGCAGGAGGCCGGCCTCGCAGAGAATCTGGAAGCCGTTGCAGATGCCGAGCACCAGCTCCGCCCCGGGCCGCATGGCGGCCGACCGCCCGCATGATCGGCGAACGGGCGGCGATTGCGCCGCAGCGCAGGTAGTCCCCGTAGGAAAAGCCACCGGGAAGCACGACGAGATCTGTCCCCGCCGGCAGATCATGATCGGCGTGCCAGACGATCGCGGGCGCGCGGCCGGTCGCCTGCCGGAGCGCCCGCGCCGCGTCGCCCTCGCGATTGGATCCGGGAAAAAGAACGACCGCGGCCTTCATCGCCTTCAGACAATCTCGATCGCGTAGTTCTCGACGATCGTGTTGGCGAGCAGCCGCTCGCAAGCCTCGTTGAGCATCGTGCGCGCGCCGTTGCGATCCTCGCCGTCGATCTCGATGTCGAAGATCTTGCCCTGGCGCACGGACTTGACGCCTTCGATGGACAACGACCGCAGAGCGCCCTCGATCGCCTTGCCCTGGGGATCGAGCACTCCCGACTTCAGCGTGACGATGACGCGCGCTTTCACAGATCAATCTCCGGATTCGACTCAGGCGGCGTTCGACGTCGGCGCCATGGTCAGGAGCGCATAGAGGGCGGTCGGATCGCGAGTGGCGCGCAACTGCGCGGCGATCGACGGGTTGCGCAGGAGGCGCGCGCTCATCGCCAGCGCCTTGAGATGGTCCGCGCCGGCCGACTCGGGCGCAATCAGCATGAAAATGAGATCGACCGGCAGCCCGTCCGGCGCGTCGAAATCGATCGCGCGCTCGAGGCGGGCGAAGACGCCAAAGATCTGTTCGCATTTCGCGAGCTTGCCGTGAGGAATAGCGACGCCGTCGCCGACGCCCGTCGATCCGAGCCGCTCGCGCTGCAGCAGCGAATCGAAGATCTCGCGCGCCGGGCAGGCCGGAGACGAGCGCCGCGCGCTCGCTCATTTCCTGCAGCGCCTGCTTCTTGCCGTTCACCCGCAGCGCTGCAAGCACCGCGTCCGGCTTGATGAGTTGGGATAACGACATTTCCGTTCCGAATGTTCGGTAACCGTCTCGCCCCGCGCCTTGCGCCTAATGCGGATCGACCCATCCGATCGCGCCGTCACGACGCCGATAGACAATATTCACGCGCCCGCTGCCCGCGTTCTCAAAGATGACGACCGGCGCGCCCGTCAGATCAAGCTCGGCCACCGCGGAAGCGACGGAAAGGGACTTCAAGGTCTCGGTTCCCTCCGCCACAACCACCGGATTGAACCCCTCCGCGGGCTCTTCCTGCTCCTCGTGCGGCGCTTCCACCATATAGTTGGCGACTTTGGCTTCTGCCACTGCTGGCAAGCACGGGGGAATGACCCTTCAGACGCTGCTTGTAGCGGCGCAGGCGCGCTTCGATCTTGTTGGCGGCCTGCTCGAAGCATGGGTAAGGCTCGTGGGCCCGTCCCTCGGCGTGAAGCGAGACCCCCGAACTGAGCCGCAAGGTGCAGTCCGAGCGATAGCCCGATCCTTCGCGCGTGATGACCACGTGGCCGCCGACCGAGCCGTCGAAATAGTGCCCGACCATTGCCTGCACTTTTTCCAAGACATGCTGACGCAAAGACTCCCCGATATCGAGGTTCTTTCCGGACACTCTCAAAGTCATCGATGATTGGCCTACCTTTTGAGCGGCGCGAGGCGCACTTTTTGTTCGCTGTCGCTCTCTGTCGCCGAGCGTCGCGCGTCTTCGTCTGCCCCGCTCCACATCGCCAAGGACGATCCCCCGCGGCTGGCTCGGCGGTAGCGTTAGGAGCCTGTCGCCATGATGTCAATCGTCGCGGCGGCTGCTTCAAGGGGCATATCCAGCCTCAAATTTCGACCGTGAGGGATTCGTCGCGCAGATGCCGCGCGACGGAAGGGCGACATCTTCAGCTTTCGTCGCTCAACGGAGGAGGGGATCTTGAGGCTGTCGCGGTATTTGGCGACGGTGCGCCGGGCCACGACGATGTGAGCCTTGCGCAGGCGCTCGACGATCACATCGTCGGACAGAACGTCGTTGGGTTCCTCCTCATCGATCATCTGGCGGATGCGCTGGCGGACGGCCTCGGCCGAATGGGCCTGGCCCGAGTTGGATGCGATGGCCGCTGTGAAGAAGTACTTCATTTCGAACAGGCCGCGCGGCGTCTGGATGAACTTGTGCGCCGTTGCGCGCGAGACCGTCGACTCGTGCACGCCGATCGCCTCGCCGACCATCTTCAGATTCAGCGGCTTCAGCGCCGACACGCCTTCGACAAGGAAGGAATCCTGGCGCCGGACGATCTCGCTCGCCACATTGAGGATGGTGCGCGCCCGCTGTTCGAGGCTCTTGGTCAGCCAGTTGGCCGACTGGAGCTGGGCGGAGATATATTGCTTGTCTTCCTCCCGCGTGGCGCCTCGGCGAATGTCGGCCGCGTAGACCTCGTTGACGAGGACCCGCGGCAACGCCTGGCTGTTGAGCTCCACGCGCCATGTCCGGTCGTGCCTGGCGGTGACGTAAACGTCGGGGATCGCCGGCGCGCCGGCGGTTCGCCATACGCCCGACCCGGTTTCGGCTCGAGGCGCTTGATTTCGGAGATCATGTCGCGAAGATCTTCGTCGTCGACGCCGCAAACGCGGCGAAGCAGCGGATAGTCTCGCTTGGCGAGCGCCGGCAGGTTTTCGATCAGGGCCTGCATCGCCGGATCGAACCGGTCGCGTTCGCGCAGCTGAAGCGTCAGGCACTCGGCGAGACTTCGGGCGAATACTCCGGTCGGCTCCAGCGTCTGCATCCGGATCAGCAGGCGTTCGACGGTTTCGGCGGTCGTTCCGAGCGTCTCGGCGATCTCCGCCAACGAGCCGACGAAATAGCCCGCCTCGTCGAGGCCGTCGATCAGCGCCGAGCCGATCATTCTCTCGGCTGGATCGCCGAGGAGCATGGCGGCCTGCCGCTCGAGATGCTCGCGCAGCGTCAGGGTCTCGGCGACATAGGCTTCGAGGTCCGGCGCCTCGCCCGAGTCGCTGCCGCCGCCGCCGACCCCCGACCAGGAATTCACCGACAGGCCATCGGACGGCTGAGCCGCTGGGCTCGGCGTCGCGCGATCGGAATCGAACGCGTTGTCGACTTCGGTGCCGAGATTGGCGGCAAGCCCGACGGCGTCGGTTTCGAGCGTTTCCGAGGCCCAGTCGCCCGGTTCGACGGACGCCTCGACGGTCGGCGCGGCCGGTTCGCTGTCGAGCGGATCGGGCGTCGCGCTTTCGCGCTCCTCGGCCCGCTCCAGAAGAGGGTTGCTCGCCAATTCGTTCTCGATGAAGGCGCTCAATTCGACGTTCGGCATCTGCAACAGCTTGATCGCCTGAAGCAGCTGCGGCGTCAGAACCATCGTCTGACCCTGCCGCATCGTCAGTTTGGCCGATAACGCCATTACACCCCGCCGCCACTCGCCCCGTCAGCCGCTTTTTTGGCGCGGCTCGCTTTTTGCTTGTACTGCGAGTCATAGCATGGGGAAATCTGCATTCGATATGAGCGATTGTTCGGAAATCGATGGTCGCTCGACAAGCGACGGACCAGGACATCGTGTCACTGGTCGCATGATTGTCGTGGAAGATCAGATGCGTTGACCCGTCGGGTGGCGCGCAGATCACGCTGCGCTGAAAAATCATATAAAGAATTGCTTATATGTTTATTGCCTGATGCCGCTCCCGCTGATAAGGAGGCGCCCAGATCAACAGAGACCCTCCGCCATGACCAAAGCCGCAGACTACAGCCGTCGCCGATATCGGCCTTGCCGCCTTCGGGCGCAAGGAAATCGCCATCGCCGAGACCGAGATGCCCGGCCTGATGGCGACCCGCGCCGAATACGCCGCGACGCAACCGCTCAAGGGCGCCCGCATCGCCGGCTCGCTGCACATGACGATCCAGACCGCGGTCCTGATCGAGACCCTGAAGGCGCTCGGCGCGGACGTCCGCTGGGCCTCCTGCAACATCTATTCGACCCAGGACCACGCCGCCGCGGCGATCGCCGCCGCCGGAACGCCGGTGTTCGCGGTCAAGGGCGAAAGCCTGAAGGACTATTGGGACTACACCCACCGCATCTTCGAATGGTCGGACGGCGGCTCTCCCAACATGATCCTCGACGACGGCGGCGACGCGACGCTCCTCATCCATCTCGGCCTTCGCGCCGAGCAGGGCGACACGAAGTTCCTCGACACGGCGTCGAACGAGGAAGAGGAGGTGCTCTACGCCGCGATCAAGGCGCGGCTGAAGGCGAAGCCCGGCTGGTACGGCCGCAACGCGACCTCGATCCGCGGCGTCACCGAGGAGACGACGACCGGCGTCCATCGCCTCTATGTGATGGCCAAGGAGGGCAAGCTGCTTTGGCCGGCGATCAACGTCAACGACAGCGTCACCAAGTCGAAGTTCGACAACCTCTACGGCTGCCGGGAGTCGCTGGTCGACGGCATCCGCCGCGGCACCGACGTGATGATGGCGGGCAAGGTCGCGATGGTCGCGGGCTTCGGCGACGTCGGCAAGGGCTCGGCCGCCTCGCTCCGCAACGCCGGCTGCCGCGTGATGGTCTCCGAAGTCGACCCGATCTGCGCGCTTCAGGCGGCGATGGAGGGCTATGAGGTCATGACGATGGACGATGCGGCGCCGCGCGCCGACATTTTCGTCACCGCCACCGGCAACGTCGACGTGATCACCCTCGACCACATGCGCGCCATGCACGACCGGGCGATCGTCTGCAACATCGGCCATTTCGATTCGGAGATCCAGGTCTCGGCGCTGCGCAACTATGAAGTGGAACAACGTCAAGCCGCAGGTCGACGAGATCGAGTTTCCCGACGGCAAGAAGATCCTGCTTCTGTCCGAAGGCCGCCTCGTCAATCTCGGCAACGCGACCGGGCATCCGTCCTTCGTGATGTCGGCCTCGTTCACCAACCAGACGCTGGCGCAGATCGAGCTCTTCACCAAGCCGGGCCACTACGAGAAGCAGGTCTATACGCTGCCCAAGCAGCTCGACGAGAAGGTCGCCTCGCTGCATCTGGCCAAGATCGGGGTGAAGCTCACCAAGATGACGCCGGAACAGTCGAAGTACCTCGGCGTCGCGCAGACCGGGCCGTTCAAGCCGGAGCATTACCGGCTACTGGAGGCCGACCGGACGGCCGGCTTCCTTCCCCGGCGCTTCAGTCCTGATTTTCCCTGTTTCTCCCTGCTAACAGGGAGAACAGCGTCCGTTCTGACCCGGCTCGTGAGAGAAAGCTCTTTTCTTTACAAATGCTTCCGGACGAAAGCTCATGCGCAGCGTGAGCAGATAACAGGGAGAGTCGTCTTCCTGATCCGCGATAGAACAGGGAGGCGGAGGAGCCAAAAGGACCGCAGCCGACGCCGCCGGTGACGAAGCTCATGCGGCTTGTCAGATCCTCATCTAATCCATTGACGAAAAACGACGAAATGTCGTTCGGTCGATATGATTTGGAAAACCGTGGCCCATGCAGATTGGCTTGATTGACGGGCGCGGTCAGCGCCCTGCCCGGAAGTTCATGCGGCTCGTCAAGATCGTCGTCCAATCGATTGGAAATTAAAGATAAAACACCGTTTGTTGGGTCCGACAGCAGCCAATTCCCCGCCGACGAGGGTTCTGCGGGCAAATTTTCCGTAAGGTTCGACAGGATCTACGGCGACCGTGGCGACGACAATCGACAAGACGATCTGTCAAGATGACGCCGCCCGCGTTAACGCTCCCTGACGACGATTGTAAACCCAGTCTTCTGTTATCTTCTTTGGGAACAGGGGAAACAGACGAGATACGCTCAAGCTTTCAAGACTTTGGGGCGCTCGGTGCCAGGGCTCTGGCCTGGTCCATCGCCGGCACGGCTCCGGCTCAAGCCAATCTGGTGCTGAACGGCGACTTTACCGGAACGACGCTGTCGTCACCCGGCGGCTACCTCTACCAGTTGGGGGCGACATGCGTGTCGAACCTGACCGACTGGGGCTCGGTCTGCAGCAGCCTCGGGATCTGCGGCGCCGGAGGGACCCCAGGGTCGCTGCTGTTCCGGGGCACGAACGGCGTCGCCTGGAACAATTATATTGGGCTCGCGGGCGCCATTGCTGATCCTCCGACCGGCAACTGTGTCGGCATCGACGGGGATCCGGTTTTCCAGGCGCCCATCTTCCAGACGATCAACGGGCTCGTTCTACCAGGCGGCCGCGCAGCAAAATGGCGTCGCCGCGGCGACCACGGACCAATGGCAAGTCTCCCTGGGCGGCGATACCAAAACTCCAGCAGGATGAGCATCCCGGCGGGAGGCTTCTGGAGCGAGTCCGAGCGAGGTGCTGAGCTTCATGGCCCTTGGAACAGGCGTCCCGCCCGTTGCTTTGCTCGCCGATGTGTCGTTGAACGCCGTTCCAGAGCCGGAAACCTGGGCGATGGTGCTGGCCGGCTTCGCAGGCCTCGGCCTTATCGGCTATCGCCGCGCGCCCAAGACCCCCAATGCCGGACCGCCGCCCCAAAGATTCTCGCCCTGCTTTGACGTCGATCAATGCACAGGAAATTTGAGGGCCTAGGTTTTCCCAAACAACGGGAGGGAAAGATGGGCCACAGCGAGCGGATGTCGGCGGTCGACACGACGTGGCTGCGCATGGACCGGCCAGCCAATCTGATGATGATCGTGGCCGTATGGCTGCTCGAGGGTCCCGTCGCGCTCGACAAGGTCGAGACACAGATCGCCGAAGGGCTGTTGAGCTATCCGCGATTTCGCCAGAAAGTCGAAATCACGCCGGCGGGCGTTTTCTGGCGCGACGACGCGAATTTCGACCTCGCCCATCACATCAAGCGCGTGCGGCTGCCCGGACGCGGCGACAAGCAGGCGCTCGAGCGCTTCGTCGGCGAACTCGCGTCCGAGCCCCTCGATCCCAATCGTCCGCTGTGGACCGAGCATATCGTCGAAAACTACGAGGGCGGCGCGGCCCTGATCTTTCGCGGGCATCACGCGATCGCCGACGGCATGGCGCTGATGGGCGTCACCATGTCTGTGGTCGACGGCGCGCCGCAGAAAGGGCGCCGCCAGGAATCGGCGGCTGAGGGGGAAGGGTGGCTGCAGACTCTGACGGCGCCGATCGTCTCGACGATCGCCGCCGGGACGAAGGCTGGAGCCTCGACCCTCAGCGCCGGGCTCGATCTCGCCCGTCATCCGCTGCGGGCGGCGGGCTATGTGCGCGACGGAGCGGGCGTCGCCGGAGAGCTCGCCTATCTGCTCACGATGAAGAGCGACAGCGCGACCCGCTTCAAAGGCAAGCCGCAAGGTTCGAAACGCGCGGCCTGGTGCGAGCCCTTGAAGCTCTCGGAGGTCAAGGCAGTCAGCCACGCGCTCGGCTGCTCGATCAACGACCTCCTGCTGTCCTGCGCCGCCGGCGCGATGCGCCGCTATCTCGCCGACAAGGGCGACAGCACCGAGGGCGTCGAAATCCGGGCGATCGTGCCGATCGACCTGCGTGAGCCTGGGGATTCCGAGCTCGGCAACCGCTTCGGCCTCCTCGCGGTCGAGTTGCCCGTCGGCGTCGCGGATCCGATCGAGCGGCTGATGATCGTGCGCCAGCGCATGGCGTCACTGAAGTCCTCTTACGAACCTTCCACGACGCTCGGCCTGTTCGCCGCGCTCGGCCACGTTCCCAAGCTGGTTCAGGATCAGATGCTCGACCTTCTGGCCAGCCGCGCGACCGCAGTCATGACCAATGTGCCGGGGCCTGCCGAATCGCTGACGCTTGCGGGCAGCAAGCTCAAGCAATGGGTGGGCTGGGTTCCGCAGAGCGGCGACATCGGCATGGGCGTGTCGATCGGCTCGTACGCCGGGCTTGTGCAGTTCGGACTCATGACAGACGCCGCACTGACCCCGGACCCCGAGGCGCTGGTCAGCCGCTTTCCCGAGGAGTTCGAGACATACCTCTATAGCGTGCTGCTGCGTTCGCCGTCGGCGGCGGAGGGGGCGAAGACTGTCCCATCGCCTGTGCGCGGGAAGCGGGATCGCGACATCGCTGAGCCGTCAGGGGCGTCCGCCTCCGCGCCGGCGCGCCCGGCCCGCGTGGCGCACAGCAATAGACGCCCGCACGGCCCGAGAGAGTTTGGCGGAGGAGACGCACGAAAACGGTCGGCAAAGCGTCTGCGTCGAAGGGCTTAGGGATGCGGCATACCGACGGCGCGGTCGTCACGCGACATGCAGGCGCATTTGCGCGCCCGACCCCGGCTTGACAATTGTCAGGCGGCTCAGGCGCTACGAAGATCCATCCTCTCAATCCGACTGGGCCTCGCGCTCCTTCAGTAATTCGGCCAGCTGACGTTCCTGCTCGGCGATTCTGTCGGCGATCCTGGCTTCGTCTCCGCCGCCGGAATAGGCCGTCGCCTGCTCGGTAAGCTCGCGAATATTGTCTCGAACGGCGGCGATGCGGGCTTCGAGGTCAGTCGAGGGCGTGGCGCGTGGCATGGGTCTTCCTCTGGGGCTCGATATGAAAGCGCCGGCGTAAGCCGGAGCTGCAACTCCGTTTGAGCTGTCGTCAAGCGTTGCGGGCGGGTCAAACGCTCACCTCTTCGCCGTCCTGGGCCCAGCGGGTGTGAAAGCTGCCGGGCTTGTCGAGCCGACGGTAGGTGTGCGCGCCGAAATAATCGCGCAGGCCCTGCAGCAAGTTCGCTGGGCCCCGCGCGCGCCTGAGACCGTCGAAATAGGCGAGCGACGAGGAGAAGGCTGGCGTCGGCACGCCCTTTTCGATCGCAAGCGCAGACAACCCGGCGCCAGGCCGGCTCGGCCTCGACGACGGCGTCGCGAAAGTAGCTTTGCAGCACAAGATTATCGATCTTTTCACCGGCGTCATAGGCTTCGCGAATGCGCCTGAGGAAGCGGGCGCGAATGATGCAGCCGCCGCGCCACAGCGAAGCGATCTCGCCGAATTTCAGGCTCCAGCCGAATTCTTCCGACGCTGCGGTCAGCTGCTCGAACCCTTGGGCATAGGCGATGATTTTCGACGCGTAGAGCGCGTCGCGGATGGCGTCCACCTCTGACTTGCCGGCGCTCAGCCGGCTGACATTGGGTCCGGGGAGCAGTTTCTCCGCGGCGATGCGCTGCGCAAGGCGGCCCGACAGCGAGCGGGCGTAGACCGCTTCGGTGATCGAGGTCAGAGGCACGCCCAGGTCAAGCGCCGATTGCGCGGTCCAGCGGCCCGTTCCCTTCTGCTCGGCTTCATCGAGGATGGCGTCGACGAGCGGCTTGCCCGTCGAGTCGCGCTTCCGCAGCACGGCGGCCGTGATCTCGATGAGGTAGGAATTGAGCTCGCCCTTGTTCCACTCTTCGAAGATGTCGGCGATGGCGCCGGCCTCGAGCCCATAGGCGGATTTGAAGAGGTCGTAGGCCTCGGCGATGAGCTGCATGTCGGCGTATTCAATTCCGTTATGCACCATCTTGACGTAGTGGCCGGCGCCCTCCGGCCCGATGAAGGCGCAGCAGGGCTGGCCGTCAACGTGAGCCGCCATTTTCGTGACGATCGGTTCGATGCGCCTATAGGCCAATTCGTCGCCGCCCGGCATCATGCTCGGTCCGAGAAGAGCGCCTTCCTCGCCGCCCGAAACGCCCATGCCGATGAAGCGGATGCTTTTATCCTTCAGGCTTTTCACGCGGCGGTTGGTGTCGGTGAACAGCGAATTGCCGCCATCGATGATGATGTCGCCGGCTTCGAGATGAGGCAGCAACTCTTCGATGACGTCGTCGACGGGCTTGCCCGCCTTGACCATGATGAGAATGGCGCGGGGCTTGGCCAGAGCCGCCGCGAATTCGGCGACGCTCTTCGCGGCGACGAAGCGCCCTTCGCCGCCATGGTCGGCGACAAGCTCGTTCGTGCGCTCGATGTGACGATTGAACAGCGCCACTCCGAAGCCGTTTCGAGCGGCGTTGCGTGCGAGATTGCCGCCCATCGTCGAGAGGCCGAAGACGCCGAGATCAGCGAGCTGGCTCATGAAGCGCTCTCCTTGGTTCTTTTGCGTCCGCGCGTTTTGGCGAACCCAAGTCCAAACGGAAAAAGGCATAAAGCAGCCGAAATGTAAGCCATTCCGGTGGCTCAAGCCATTGCCGCGGACGTGGAAAGTCGCTCCTCGCGGGTGTGACGGGACTAGCGCGTCAATTTGGCCGGTTTGCGGTCCCTATCGGGCCCGCCACCGTCGCTGTATCCCGCTTCGTACGGCAAGCGCATGGCGAAAGGGGCCGACCCGGCGCCGCGCAAAGGCGGCGCGCGCAGGCAGGCTCTTCAAGCTGCGAAATAGCTCGGCTGGTCGATATCGGCGATGAGCCCGGGCTGGTTCGGCCGCCAGCCCAGGAGCTCGCGAGTCTGCTTGCTCGAGGCCGGGCAGTCGATGGCGGCGAAACGGGCAAACCAGCCAAAGTGGCCGGCTGCTTCCTCGGGGGTCTTGCTGACGACCGGCACGTTCAGGCGGCGGCCGATCACGCCGGCGACGTCCCGGAACGGCACCCCCTCTTCGGCGGCCCCGTGGTAGCGGGCGCCCGCGGAACCCTTCTCAAGCGCGAGCCGGTAGAGACTTGCGGCGTCGAGCCGATGCACCGCGGACCAGCGGTTGAGCCCGTCGCCCACGTAGGCCGAAACGCCCTTTTCGCGCGCGAGGCCGATCAGGATGGGGACGAAGCCGTGATCGCCGACGCCGTGGACCGATGGAGACAGCCGCATCGCAGACGCCCGGACTCCGCGCGAAACGAGCGTATCGGCCGTAAGTTCCGAAGCGCGCGGGAACGCGGGATTGAACGGTGGTATGACGTCTTCGGTCGCGAGGCGACCGGGAGAGACGAGCGCGGCGCCGGAGGTGACGATCAGCGGACGGTCAGAGCCGGCAAGCGTTTCGCCGAGCGCTTCGATGGCCTTTTTGTCGATTGCGCAGACCGCCTCGAATCTCGACCAGTCATGGACGAAGCCGCAGTGAATCACCCCGTCGGAGGCGGCGGCTCCGCTCTTCAAGCTGTCCAGATCTTCAAGATCGCCTCGCTGCACCTCGGCGCCCGACGCGGCGAGCGAATTGGCGGCCGCGTCCGTGCGGGCAAGACCGACCACCCGATGACCAGCGCTTTTGAGTTCCTGGACGACGGCGGAGCCGACAAATCCTGTAGCGCCTGTGACGAAGACTCGCATTGCGACTTCTCCCTGACCCGGTTTCATGGCCGCATGGCGGCGGCGTGGTCATCGAGATAGGCGATTGAGGACATACGATCTATGCTGTAAAGTCCGTATTACCTTCGCAATCGTCCGGAATGACCCATGGACCGCTCTCAGTCGTGCTGTCGCTGCTGAAGCCGAAACGCGGCGTCGGCTGGGCGCAGAGGTGAACATGAAGACGACGCGGACGGAAAGCCTGGAGATTGCGTTCGAGGAACACGGCCCCGCCGATGGTTGGCCGGTGATCCTCTCGCACGGGTTTCCCTACGACGTTCGCGCCTATGACGAGGTCGCGCCGATGCTGGCGTCGAGCGGCGCGCACGTAATCGTTCCCTACCTGCGCGGCTTCGGTCCGACCCGGTTCCTGTCGGACTCGACGATGCGCAGCGGCCAGCAGGCGGCGCTCGGCCGTGACCTCATCGGCCTGCTCGACGGATTGAGGATCGAGAGGGCGATTGTCGCCGGCTTCGACTGGGGTGGGCTGGCCTCGTGCGTCGCGACGGCCTTGTGGCCGGAGCGCGTCGCGGGCCTCGTGTCGCTCGCCAGCTACGATGTCATCGACGTCGACCGGCTAGGCCAAGCGTTTCCGCCGAGCCTCGAATGCGTGATGTGGTATCAGCATCTCTTCCAGACGAGGCGCGGGCGCGAATGCCTCGACCGGCATCGCCGCGACCTGTGCCGGATGCTGTGGGAGCAATGGTCGCCCGCCTGGAGCTTTGACGCGGCGACGTTTGACCGCACGGCGGCATCCTTCAACAACCCGGACTTCGTCGACGTTGTCATTCACTGCTATCGCTTCTGCTTCGGCCTGGCCGAGGGCGATCCGGCGCTTGCCGAGCTGGAGAAGAGGCTCGCGGCGAAACCGAAGGTTGTCGTCCCGGCAGTGACGCTCGACGGCGCCGAGGATCCGCTGAAGCCCGGCGGCACGGCCGATCACGCCCCCATGTTTGTCGGTCTTCACGAGCACCGCACCGTCAAGGCGGGCCATGCCCTCCCGCACGAAGCGCCTGTGGCCTTTGCCGAAGCCGTGCTGACGGTGCGCGCGTGGACAGCGCCTGGCGCCGCTTCGTAGCGACGCAGGAACCTCTGGTCCTGGCATGATTTCATGGCCGCGTTGGCGGCCGCCTGATCGTCGAGACCGGCGGTTGAGGACATACGATCTATGCTGTAAAGTGCGTATTATCTTCGCAATCGTCCGGAATGGCCCCATGGACCCGCTCTCAGACGTGCTGTCGCTGCTAAAGCCGCGCAGCTATATGTTCCGCGGCTTCGACGTGGGTGGACGATGGTCGATCCAGTTCCCCCGGCACAACGGCATCAAATGCTACGCCGTGGTGTCCGGTGAGGTGTGGCTGTCCGTCGAGGGCGTCGCTGAGCCGGCCCTGCTGGAGGCGGGGGACTGCTTCCTGCTGCCGCGCGGGCTGCCGTTCCGCCTCGCCAGCGACCTGACGCTGCCGCCCGTCGACGCGCTTGCGGTTTTTCTGAGTCCGCACGGCGGCGCCGTCGCCACCTACAACGGCGGCGGGGATTTCTTCGGTGTCGGCGGGTACTTCGACTTCGCCGGCGATCATGCCGACATGCTGTTGGGGGCGCTGCCGCCCATTGTCCATATCCGGAACGAGTCTGACAAGGCGGCGCTGCGCTGGTCCATGGAGCGGCTGATGCAGGAGCTGCGCGAGCCGCAGCCGGGCGGCTTTCTGATGGCGCAGCACCTCGCCCATATGATGCTGCTTCAGGCCCTGCGGCTGCATGTGGCGGACGGGTCGAAAGGCGGCGTCGGCTGGCTCTCCGCCCTGGCGGACAAACAGATGGGCGCAGCGATCAGCGCCATGCACGACGATCCGGCGCGTCGCTGGACCTTGCAGGAGCTGGCGGAGCGCGCCGGCATGTCGCGCTCGACCTTCGCCCTGAAATTCAAGGCGACGGTCGGGTCGTCGCCGATGGACTACCTGACGCGCTGGCGAATGCTGCTGGCCGGGGACAGGCTGGCGAATTCCGGCGATCCCGTTTCCGTCGTTGCGCTCTCGCTCGGCTACGAATCCGAAAGCGCCTTCAGCACAGCTTTCAAGAGGGTGATGGGTTGTTCGCCACGGCAATATGGCCGCGGCCGGACTTCGGCTTCCCCTTCACATAGCGAAGGGGAAGCCGCCCGCGCCAACCGGCTCGAGCCCGTCGCAGGCTGATATCGCGGTTGGCGCCTGATCAAGGGCTTCGAATGCGCATCAACGACGTTGGAACCGCCGGCCGCGCCGCGGCGTTCGCTCCCGGAGGCGGCGCCCCGGGGGGCGGCTGTTATACGCTTGATCGTCCTCGAGAAATTTGGAGCGGGCGAAGGGATTCGAACCCTCGACCCCAACCTTGGCAAGGTTGTGCTCTACCCCTGAGCTACACCCGCATCCAACGAGCGGCTTCGCCGCCGTCCGCCGCGCTTATCGCCGAAGGGCAAAGAGATTGCAATACTCTTGTTTTACGCCGAACGCCCCGAATATGTCAGACGGCGGTCCGGCGAGACACGCGGGCGTGATTTGTCAATCCGTTTTTCTCGTGCCAAGCGAAGGCTTGAGCGAGTTCGATGAATGAATGAAGCCTTCAAACCGGACACAGCGGAGCGTAAGGCTCCGGCAAGTCCGGGGCCGCCCGAGCCGCAGCTCGAGCCGGAAGCGCCCGCGCCGTCGCAACCGCCGCCGCGGCGTCGCAGTCTCCTGCTCAGGATCGCGCTGGTCGTCGTCTTGGCCGCGGCTGCGGTGTTTGCCTGGCAGAAGTTCGAGAAGAGTGAGACCAGCGCCCCGTCGACGGCGGAGGGCCCGAACGCCGGCCGCTCCGGAACGCCGCCGCAGACCGTTCGAGTCGCCGCTGTCGCGCTCGGCGACATGCCGATCACCATCGACGCGCTCGGAACCGTCTCGCCCTTCGAGACTGTGACCATCCGCACCCAGATCCCGGGCAAGCTGCAGGAACTGGGGTTCGACGAAGGCCAGATCGTCAAGAAGGGCGACTTCCTCGCCCAGATCGATCCAAGACCCTACCAGGCCGCGCTTGCGCAGTCGCAAGGGCAATTGGCCAAGGACCAAGCGCTGCTCGTCCAGGCGCAGAGCAATCTCGACCGCTATCTGACGCTGAGCAAGCAGGATTCGATCTCCAAGCAGCAGGTGACGGACCAAGAGGCGCTGGTCGCCCAGGACAAGGCGGCGATCATCACCGACCAGGCGCAAGTGCAAACCGCGCAACTCAATCTCGACTATGCCCATATCATCTCGCCGATCACCGGCCGCGCCGGCCTGAGGCTCGTCGACCCCGGCAACTATCTCCAACCCTCCGACGCCACCGGCATCGTCGTCGTCACCCAGATCGATCCGATCAGCGTTGTCTTTTCGACGCCGGAGGACAACCTTCCGCGCATCGCGGCGCGGCTCAATTCGGGCGCCAAGCTGCCGGTCTCTGTGTTCGACCGGGCCAATGTCAACGAGCTCACAACGGGGACGCTGACGACATACGACAGCCAGGTCGACGTGACCACCGGCACGATCAAGATGCGCGCGACCTTCGACAATCCGAAGGGAGTCCTGTTTCCGCAGCAATTTGTCAATGTCCGCCTGCTGGTCGATACGCTGAGCGGCGTCGCGCTTGCGCCCAACGCCGCCATCCAGGTCGGACCCTCGGGCAATTTCGTCTATGTGCTCAACGCCAATTCGACGGTGTCGAAGCGCGACGTCGTCACCGGCGCCGCCGACGGCAAACGGACAACGATTGTTTCCGGCCTCGCCGCCGGGGACAAGGTCGTCATCGATGGCGTCGATCGGCTGCGCGAGGGCGCGAAAGTGACGGTCGTCGAGAACCCGCCCGGCGGGCCCGCGCAAGGCGCGGACGGGCAGGGCGCGCGCCACAGTTTCAGGCCGGCGGCGGAGCGGACGGCGGCGACGCCCAGGGCCATCGCCATCGCCGTGGGCAGAACGGCCAGAACGCAGGCGGCGACACGCCGCCGGCTGGCGGGGCGCCGACGCCGGCGCGGGGCGCCGCGCAATGAGCGCTTGGGCGCTGGAGACGGGTCGGTGAATCCGTCCCGTATTTTCATCGACCGACCCGTTGCGACCAGCCTCCTGATGATCGCGATCCTGCTAATCGGGGTCGCCGCCTATCGCTTTCTGCCGCTTTCCGCGTTGCCCGAGGTCGATTACCCGACGATCCAGGTCCAGACCTTCTATCCGGGCGCGAGTCCGGAGGTGATGACCTCGGCCGTCACGGCACCGCTCGAGCGGCAATTCGGACAGATGCCGAGCCTGAGCCAGATGATGTCGGCGAGCTCGGCGGGTTCGTCGGTCATCACGTTGCGTTTCGGCCTCGATATCGGCCTCGACATCGCCGAGCAGGAAGTGCAGGCCGCGATCAACGCCGCCGGCAACCTTCTGCCCGCGGACCTGCCCGCGCCGCCGATCTATTCCAAGGTCAATCCGGCGGACGCGCCAATCCTCACGCTTGGCGTCGCGTCGGATACGATGAAGCTGACCGATGTCGAGGACCTCATCGAGAGCCGCCTCGCGCCGAAACTGTCACAGCTTCCGGGGGTGGGGCTCGTGTCGATCTCGGGCGGCCAGCGGCCCGCCGTGCGCATCCACGCCAATCCGCTGGCGCTTGCGGCCTACGGCGTCAATCTCGACGATCTGCGCACGACCATCAGCAATCTCAACGTCAACACGCCCAAGGGCAATTTCGACGGGCCGGCGCAATCCTCGACGATCAACGCCAATGACCAGATCCGCGATCCCAAGGACTATCTGAAGTCCGTCGTCGCCTATCGCAACGGTGCGCCGATCCTGCTCTCCGATGTGGCGACCGTCGAGATCGGGGCGGAAAACAGCCGCCTGTCGGCCTGGATGAATACGACGCCGGCGCTCATCGTCAACATCCAGCGTCAGCCCGGCGCGAACGTCATTCAGGTCGTCGACAGCATCAAGGCCCTGCTGCCGACGCTGAGCGGCAACCTCCCGGCCGGCGTCACGGTAAAGCCGCTGACCGACCGCACGACGACGATCCGCGCCTCCGTCAGCGACGTCGAGTTCGAACTGGCGCTCGCGGTCGGGCTCGTCGTTCTGGTGATCTTCCTCTTCCTGCGCAACATTCCTGCGACAATCATCCCGAGCCTCTCCGTGCCGCTCTCGCTCGTGGGCGCGCTCGCGATCATGTACCAGTTCGGCTTCAGCCTCGACAATCTGTCGCTGATGGCGCTGACCGTCGCCACCGGCTTCGTCGTCGACGACGCGATCGTGGTGATCGAGAACATCGCGCGCTATCTCGAGGCGGGCGACAGCCCCTATGACGCGGCGGTCAAGGGTTCGGCGCAGATCGGCTTCACCATCATTTCGCTGACCGTCTCGCTGATCGCGGTCTTGATCCCGCTGCTGTTCATGGGCGACGTCGTCGGGCGCCTCTTTCATGAATTTGCGATCACGCTCGCCGCGACCATCATCATCTCGGCGTTCGTCTCGCTGACGCTGGTGCCGATGCTTTGCGCCAAACTCCTTCGCCCGCGCGGCAAAGGCAACGAAGCGAGCGGAGGTCGGTTGTTCCAGGCCCTCACCCGATTCTATGCCGCGACGTTGCGCGTGGTGCTCGACCATCAGGGGATCACGCTGCTGGTTGCGCTCGGCACGTTCCTCTTGACGGGCTATCTTTATGTAACGATTCCGAAGGGCTTCTTTCCGATCCAGGACACCGGCCTCATCCAGGGCGTGACGCAAGCCGCCGAGGACATTTCCTTCGATCAGATGGCGGCCCACCAGCAGGCCCTCGCCAAGGCGATCCTTGCCGACCCGGACGTCGAGAGTCTGTCCTCCTTTATCGGCGTCGACGGCTCGAACATCACGCTGAACTCCGGCCGACTTCTCATCAATCTGAAGCTCCAGTCCGAGCGCAAGGCGGCGGCGAGCGAGATCATCCGCCGCCTGCGGCAGGAAACGGCCGGCGTCCCGGGCATCTCGCTCTTCATGCAGCCGGTGCAGGACCTTTCGATCGACACCGCGGTTAGCGCGACGCAGTATCAGTTCACCCTCGAAAATCAGGATCTGGCGACGCTGCAGGAATGGACGCCGAAGGTGCTCGACCGGCTCACCAGGATTCCGTCGATCGTCGACGTCGCGAGCGATCTCCAGCCGAACGGGCGCTCGGTCATGGTCGATCTCGACCGGGCGCAGGCGGCGCGCTTCGGCATCACGCCGGCGATCGTCGACAACGCGCTTTACGACGCCTACGGCCAGCGCATCATCTCGACGATCTTCACCCAGAGCAATCAATACCGCGTCATCCTCGACATCGATCCGAGAATGGCCCGCTCGCTCGATTCGCTGAACTCGCTCTACCTGCCCTCGGCGGCGTCGACGTCGGGCCAGACGCCCCTGAACTCGGTGGCCAACATCGCGGTCAGGACGTCGCCGCTGCAGATTTCGCATCTGAAGCAGTTCCCGGTGACGACGATCTCGTTCAACCTTGCGCCCGGCGCCTCGCTCGGGGCGGCGGAGGAGGCGATCAACGCCGGCCTCGCCGACATCAACCTGCCGGCGAGCTTCGCTGTCAGCTACCAGGGCGCGGCGCAGGCGTTCCAGTCCGCGCTGTCGAACGAAGTGTTCCTGCTCGCGGCGGCGATCGCGACGATGTATATCGTGCTCGGCGTGCTCTACGAGAGCTTCATCCACCCGATCACGATCTTGACCACGCTGCCGTCTGCCGGCATTGGCGCGCTCCTGACGCTGAACGCCGCCGGCGCAGGTCTCGACATCATCGGGGTCATCGGCATCGTCCTCCTGATCGGCATCGTCAAGAAGAATGCGATCATGATGATCGACTTTGCGCTCGAGGCCCAGCGGCAGCAGGGCTTGCCGGCGCGCGAGGCGATCTATCAGGCCTGCCTCCTGCGCCTGAGGCCGATCCTGATGACAACGGTCGCGGCGATTTTCGGCGCGCTGCCGCTCATGCTCGGCACGGGCGTCGGCTCCGAGCTTCGCCATCCGCTGGGGCTCGCAATCGTCGGCGGTCTGGCGTTCAGCCAGGTGCTGACCCTCTACACGACGCCGGTGATCTATCTCTTCTTCGAGCGGCTCGGCGAACGGTTCGGCCTGGGCGCGGTTGATCAGGGGCTCGCGGCGGAGCCGTCGTGAACAACCGCTTCTCCGAAGTCTTCATCCGGAGGCCGGTGGCGACCACGCTGCTGACGGTCGGCGTCATCTTCGGCGGCTTGCTTGGCTATTCGCAATTGCCGGTGTCGCCGCTGCCGCAGGTCGACTTTCCGATCATCTCGGTCCGGGCCAACATGCCGGGCGCGAGCCCCGACACGATGGCGACCGCGGTCGCCTCCCCGCTTGAGCGCCACCTCGGGCAAATCGCCGATGTCAACGAAATGACGTCGCAGAGCACCCAGGGCTCGACCTTCATCACCCTGCAGTTCGGCCTTGACCGCAATATCGATGGCGCCGCCCGCGACGTTCAGGCGGCGATCGTCGCGGCGCGCGCGGACTTGCCCACGAGCCTGCGCCAGAATCCGAGCTACCATAAGGTGAACCCGGCCGACGCGCCGATCATGGTCATCGCGATGACCTCGTCGACCCACACTGCAGGCCAGCTCTACGATCTCGCTTCCAACATTCTCCAGCAGCGGCTGTCGCAGCTTCCGGGCATCGGCGAGGTCGATGTTTCGGGCTCCGCCTTGCCGGCGGTTCGGGTCGAAGTCAATCCGGGCGCGATCTTCCATTACGGAATTGGCCTGGAGGACATTCGCGCCGCGCTTGCCTCCGCCAACGCCAACAGCCCCAAGGGCGCGATCGAGGACGACAACGCCCACTACCAGATTTATGCTAACGATCAGGCGACGAAGGCGGTGCAGTACCGGGATCTGGTCATCGCCTATCGCAACGGGGCGGCGGTCAGACTTCTCCGACGTCGCCGAGGTCGTCGACTCGGTCGAGGATCTGCGCAACGCCGGCCTCGTCAACGGCAAGCCCGGGGTCGCCGTCGTGCTGTCGCGCCAGCCGGGCGCGAACATTATCACGGCGATCGACAACGTGCGGGCGGTGCTGCCGCGGCTCATTGCGGCTCTGCCGGGCGACGTCAATTTGACGATCGCGGTCGATCGATCGAAAACCATCCGTCAGTCGCTGGCGGACACCGAGAAGACGCTGATCATCGCTGTCGTGCTGGTGATCCTGGTGGTGTTCGCCTTCCTGCGCAGCATTCGCGCTGCGGCAATCCCGAGCGTCGCTGTGCCGACCTCCATCATCGGCTCTTTCGGCGTGATGTATCTGCTCGGCTTCAGCCTCGACAATCTGTCGCTGATGGCGTTGACGATTTCCACCGGCTTCGTGGTCGATGACGCGATCGTCGTGCTTGAGAACGTCTCCCGCTACCTCGAAGAGGGCATGCCGCGCGTCGAGGCCGCAATCAAGGGGGCGAACGAGGTCGGGTTCACCGTGCTCTCGATCAGCCTGTCGCTGATTGCCGTGTTCGCGCCGTTGCTCTTTTTCGGCGGGATCGTCGGGCGCCTGTTCAACGAATTCGCGCTGACGTTGTCGGTGGCGGTGATGATCTCGCTTCTCGTCTCGCTGACCACGACGCCAATGATGTGCGCGCTCATCCTGCCGCGAGAGACAGTCACGCGGCACGGCCGCCTTTATCGCGCCAGCGAGCATGTGTTCGACGCGATGCTCAACTTCTATCGAACGACGCTGCGCGTCGCGCTCAGGCGTCCCGGCCTCGTGCTCCTTTCGCTTCTCGCCACGATCGGGCTCAACTACTACATGTTCCGGTACCAGATGACCTATGGGCTGTTCCCGGTTCAGGACACGGGCCTCATCATCGGCTCGATCCAGGCCGACCAGAGCATCTCGTTCCAGGCGATGCAGACAAAGTTCCAGCAGCTGCAGACGATCGTCCAGGCGGACCCAGCGGTCGAGAGCGTCGTTGGATTCACCGGAGGGCGGCAGACCAACGCTGGGTTCGTCTATGTCTCGCTCAAGCCCTTTTCGGAGCGCAGGGTCACTGCCGATGACGTCGTAACGCGGCTGCGCGGCAAGCTGGCCGAGGTCGCCGGCGCCCGTCTCTTCATGGTTGCTGTCTCCGATTTGAGGACGGGCGGCCGCCAGAGCAACGCGACCTATCAATATACGCTGCTGTCCGACGACACGTCCGATCTCTATGCTTGGACTTCGAAGCTCACCGCCGCGCTGATGAGCAGTGACATCATCAAGGACGTCAATTCCGATCAGCAACAGGGCGGCCTCGAGACCGACATCACCATCGACCGCGACACCGCGATGCGGCTCGGGCTGACCCTGAACGCCATCGACAACACGCTCTATGACGCCTTCGGGCAGCGCCAGGTGTCGACGATCTACAACGCGCAGAACCAGTATCACGTCGTGATGGAGGTTGCGCCGCGCTATTGGCAGGACCCGCGCACTCTCGACCAACTCTATGTCTCAACCTCCGGGGCCAATCCGACCGGGACCCAGCAAACGGGCATCTCGGCGGGCCTGTTCGCGTCCACGACTGGAACCGCGAGCACGGCGGCGACGATTGCAGCGGATTCGGCGCGCAATCTCGCGACCAACGCCCTGGCCGCAAGCGGTCACAGCGCGGCATCCGCCGGCGCCGCGGTTTCGACCTCCCCTGAGGCGATGATCCCGCTTTCGGCATTCGCGCGATTTGCGCCCGGACACACGCCGCTCAGCGTCAACCATCAGGGACCGTTTGCGGCATCGACGATCTCCTTCAATCTCGCCTCCGGCCACGCGCTGAGCGAAGCGAAAACGGAGATCGAGAACGCGATCCAACGCATCGGCATGCCCTCGACAGTGCGCGGCGCCTTCGCCGGCACCGCGGCGACCTACCAGCAGTCACAGTCGAACATGCCGTTGCTCTTCGGCGCCGCGCTCGTGACGATCTACATCGTGCTCGGCATTCTCTACGAGAGCCTTATTCATCCGATCACGATCCTGTCGACCCTGTTCTCGGCCAGCGTCGGCGCGGCGCTCGCCTTGTGGCTGTTCAACACCCAATTCACCATCATTGCGGCGATCGGGGTCTTGCTGCTGATCGGCATCGTAAAGAAGAACGCCATCATGATGGTCGACTTCGCTCTCGAAGCCGAGCGGCAAGGCCTCGACACGCGCCAGGCGATCGAGCAGGCTTGCATGTTGCGCTTCCGACCCATCATGATGACGACCTGCGCTGCGCTGTTCGGGGCGCTGCCCCTCGCTTTCGGCACAGGGGAAGGTTCGGAATTGCGGCATCCTCTGGGGATCACCATCGTCGGCGGCTTGATCGTCAGTCAGGTTCTGACGCTGTATACAACGCCGGTTGTTTTCATCTATCTCGATTCATTCGGAAAGTGGCTGGGGCGGCTTTGGAACCGATACTACTTGCGCGTCAATTCAGCCCCGCTTGCGCGGGCGCGTTAGCGCCGCGCGTGCTGACATCGGCCGTTGCGCTCGTCGTTGCAGGCGCGCTTGCGGGCTGCGCGCCCGTCGGCCCCGATTTCGAACGTCCCGCCGCGATCGTCTCGCCGCAGTTCAAGGAGATCGCCGGCTGGAAGATCGCGTCGCCGCGCGCGAATGAGTTAAAGGGCGACTGGTGGATCGTTTTCAACGATCCGGAACTCGATCGGCTCGAAAGCGCGGTTGCGGTCTCCAATCAGACCGTCAGGGCGGACGAAGCGAACTACCGCGAAGCGCTTGCGCTCATCAACGAAGCGCGCGCCGGGCTCTATCCGAGCATCAATGGCGCCGCATCGGCGATCCGCAGTTCGCCGGCTACAACGACCTTGACAAGCGAAGCGACGGGCCAGTGGATGCTGGACATCTGGGGGCTGGTCCGGCGCGAGATCGAGGCGGAACAGGCCGGAGCGGAAGGCGCCGCCGCCAATCTTGCCAATGCCCTGCTCGCGCAGCAGTCAGCCTTGGCTCTTGCCTATGTGCAGCTTCGACAGGCCGACTTGCTCGAAGACCTGCTGACCAAGACGGTCGCGGAGTACAAGCACTCGCTCGAGATCACGCAGAACCAGTACAACGCCGGGACAGCCGCCAAGTCCGACGTGATCACCGCTCAGGCACAGGTCCTGAACGCCCAGGCTGCTCTGATCGCCGCAGGCGTGTCGCGCGTTCAGAACGAACATGCGATCGCGGTCCTGATGGGCCGGCCGCCGGCAGGGCTGTCGATTCCGCGGGCCCCGTTGGCAAGCCGCGTTCCCCCAATTCCGACGCGTCTGCCGTCGTCCCTTCTGGAGCGGAGGCCGGATGTCGCGGCGGCGGAAGAGGCGATGCGCCAGGCCAACGCCCAGATAGGCGTCGCGTTCGCCGGATATTATCCCAACATCTCGCTCAACGGACTCTTCGGCTACTCCGGCAATCCCTTCATGGCGGAGTTTGGCCCTTCCAATCCAATCTGGTCCTTCGGCGCCTCGCTCGCCCAGCCGCTGTTCAACGGCGGCCTGACTGGCGCGCAAGTTGAGGCGGCGCGCGAAACCTACAAATCGGATGTGGCTACTTATCGCCAGACCGTGCTGACGGCGATCCAGCAGGTGGAGGATAATCTCGCTGGAATCCGGATCCTGTCACGCGAGGCCAGGGTCCAGACGGAGGACGTGCGCATCTCCAGGCAGGCGACGCAAATCGCGCTGAACGAGTACAGGGCCGGAACCCAGGCCTTCACCACCGTCGTCACCGCGGAGCAACAACAACTGGCGGCGGAAGAGGCCCAACTGTCGACTCAGGCGCAGATCCAGGCGGACGCGGTCAGTCTCATCGTCGCGCTTGGCGGCGGCTGGAGCCAGTCGAAGCTGCCCGACGCGGCGGCGGATTTCGGCCGCGCGTTCCCCCCGCTGCCGCGTGCCGCATCACAGTGACAGGGCATAGCGGCGCGCGATGTCCAAACAAACGCGCGCGTCGGCGACCGATATCTCGCCGTTATTGGCCGCGCGGGCGCTCTTCACGGCGTTGACAAGCGAATTGGGTCCCTCGACGTCGCCCAGTTCGCCCGATCCGCCGTCGAGGCGGCTCAGCATCGCAGTCCGCACGTCGTCGTCGGCGAAGGCGATCGCCTGCATCAGGGCGAGCACCGGGCGAGGGGCGTTGGAACAGCGCGCGAGCCTGTAGGCGTTGAGGAATCGCTTGGCGCCGCGCGGCGAATGCGCGGCAAGTGGCGCAAGCGCGGTCAGAAGCGCTGTTTCCGAGCTTGACAGGGGCTCGATCGAGCGCCGTCGCGATCTTCGCGTCAGCCAGCGTCGGCGTCGCCTGTCCGTCGCTCGACAGCAACCGCGCCACAAGCCGCTCGCCGTCGAGCCCGATCCGGCCCGGCAAGTTGACGACGAGCTGCAGCCATTTGTCGAAGCGACGGCGCGCCTCGCTCGGGTCCGCCGAGCGGGTCGCGAGCCGGGCCGGGTCGAGAGCCACGATCCCGACCGAGCCCGGCGCCGATGCACGCTGTGCGCGGCGTCGATCCAGCCGATCGCTGCGGCTGGCGTCAGCGCGTCGAGATTATCGACAACGAAGACCAGCCGGCCCGGCGCCTCGGGTCGCCCGTCCGATTCGTTCGCCGAGCGCGGCGAGAAACGCGCGCGCGGCCGCTGCCGGTCCCTGGTTCGCGTCCAGGAAGTCCGGGCCCGGCGCGCGGGTCTGCGCCTTGCCGCCGACTCGGCGCGCCGCCGCCTCGGCGATTCTTGCCGCTGCTTCCGCGTCGGCGGACAGCGCAGCGACCCGCTGGTTGAGCCGCGCCAATCGCGTCTCCAGATCGCGTCGCCGGTCGCGCAGGTCGTTGTTGAGAAGATGCGCTCCGCGAAGCACGAGGCTGGAGAAGCTGACTGCGCGGAAGAGGTTCAGCGCCAGCGCCAGACGCGCCGAGGATCCATAGCGTCGAGGCGGCCCTCGTGAACCAGTTCGCCATGTGTGGCGATCCAGGCGGCGACTGGCTCCAGCTGCGCGGCGAGGCTACGGATCGCCGCGAGGGTCGTGTTTCCTTAGGCAGCGCATGGAGGACGAAGCCCAGGACGAAGGCGACGATCGCCCAGAAGAGAAGGCGACGCTGGCCGCGGTAGGCCCAGACCGAACGCAACGCCACTCCCGCGCCGGCCGCCGGCGCCCATGCTGGCCATATCGCGCACGAGGTCGCGGTAGCTGACGCGCGGCGTCAGAGCCGGCAAGATCGAATCGCCGCAGGCGGGCCTCGATTGCGCCGCGCCGCGATCGCGCGAACACGTCGACGCGGGAACCGGGCGTCTCGTAGAGCAGCGCGTCGGCCAAGCGGGCGCGATGCGCCTCGACCTCGTCGCGCTTCGACGCGTTCGGCCTCGAGTTTGCGTACGATCTCGTCATGGCGGTCGGAAGCGGCCTTCGCCGCCCGCAAGCGGATCGCCGCCGGCGTGCGCCGATTCGTCGAGCAGCGCCGAATAGTCGACGCCGCCCGGTTCGCGGTCGAGCGCGGCATAGGCGGCGCTCGCGATTGCGACCGGCGCTTCGGCGCCGTCGGCGGCGTCGACTCGCGCGACGACCACTCGCGCAAGAGCGCCCTGCGATCCGCCGAGCGTCTCGATCGCCTGAGCCAGACGCTGCAGCGCGAAGGTCTTGCCCGCGCCCCCTGGGCCCGCGACCGCCGCCAGGAACGGTGTCTGAACCTGGGCCGCCACGCAAAGCTGCGCCAGAGGCTGCACGATATGCGCCGCCTCGAGCATGTCGGCTCCATCGGCCGAATCCGAAAGGAAGATCGGCCCGGCGGCCGTCGAGAGGGACACGGGCGACGGAGGGGCAGGGTCGGGGAGCTGGGCCGTTTCCGAAGACGGCTTCGCAGGCAGCCCGACCGTAGGTTTCTCCCCGGCGCCTCCGCCCAGCAGACGAACCCGCGCCTTCTCGCTGATCTCGGACAATTCATTCTCCTCAACGCCAGTGCGCTTTGCGCCGACCAGCCGGTTGCGCATTCCCTCGGAATTGTTGGCGCAGTTACGACCGCCAACTCGGGCGCAAGTCAAGCGGGCTGGGGTCCTGGCGGCCGGAGCATGCCTCAATAGCAGGTTTGCGCCAGAGGAATCGCGGCGGCCCAAAGAAACGCTGAAGCCTTGAAATTTGACGAGATTTGATCACGGACCTTCAAACGCTGTCGTTCAATGTGCCGGTCCAGCGGCGGGACGCGTCAGTGGTCCCAGGGGAAGCTTCGAGCTTCACGCGCGCCATGTCAGGCGCGTTTCGCCGAGCCGCATGTCGTCGTCCTCACCTTTAAGAAGCGACCATCAGATGAGCAGCTCTTCCGTGCCGCACCAGGCGGCGATCCTCTCGAACCCGGGCATAGCGTCGGATGTCGCCAACGATTTGCAGAACGGATCGCTCAGCTATTCGGCCGACCTGTCGATTCTGGAGGACGCCGCTGTCGGTGGCATGACGGCGTCGAAGTTCAGCACGCTGCAAACCTTCGCTTCGGAGCTCAATACCACGGGCGGCATCAGCGTCTCGCCTTACGTGCAGCAGATCACCGACGACGTGATTTTCGGCAATTCGGCGAACGCCACCTGGAACGGCGGCGCCGCGACGGCGACGGCGCTTGGCAACCTCACTGCAAACTCGACGCAGACGCAGGCCGACAAACTGATTGGCGAATGGTTCCTCGGAACGAACCTTCCGAGCCTCAGTCTCGCCGCAGTCGGACAGGCGAACCTCAATCCTGTTTACCGGACCTCGACGCTGCCGCTCTATGGGCCGAGCGGGGCGCCAAAATATCAGGACGTCAACCAGGGCTATGTCGGGCGACTGCTATTTCGTCTCGTCGCTCGGGGAGGTCGCGCTCCAGAACCCTTCGGCGATCGAGAACATGATCTCGAGCAACGGAAACGGGACCTACAGCGTCCGCTTCTTCGTCCGTGGCCAGCCGGACTACGTGACGGTCAATACCCAACTGCCGACGATGACCGGCTACCAATGGGCGAACGGCTCGCCAGCTCGAATTCGCCAACGGGAACACCGACAACTGGGTTGCGCTCGTCGAGAAGGCCTATGCCCAGCTCAACGCGCAGACGAACGCGCCGCACGGCATGGCGCTGAACGCAGCTTCGGACTCCTACGCCGGCATCACGGCTGGCAACGGCTCCGCGCTGACCCTGATCACCGACCAGTCGGAGACCCCCACGACCCTCATTCCGACAACCTCCTCGAGCTCGCTCGGCTCGATCCTCACGAACCTCGCTTCGAGCTTCAGCGCCGGTGAAGAGGTCTTGATGTCGACGCCCTGCGAACTCGAGCGGCAACCTCGTCGGCGACCACATGTATATGGTCACCGGCGTCAATGCGGCGACGGGAACGCTCACAATCCAGAACCCCTGGAACACTGCCTATAGCGGCTCGCTATCGATGCACTTCACCGAAACCATCCAGCAACTGGCGGCCGCCAACTGCACCCTTTGGGTCACGAGCGGCCACCCCTCCGCCTGACTTTCAACGAAATGCGCGCCGCGACCCGCAGCGGCGCGCAGATGTGCCGCGCCTTGCCTCCCCTGCAAGGCGCGGCCCCGACAGTCGCATGCAGAAGGCCGGTCGAATCCGTGGTAAGGCGCTGCGCACGCATCGCTTCGAAGGAGACCGACTGTTGCCGTCTTTCGTCCCGCCGGCTGCCGACGCCGTCCCCGTCTGGTTCGTCTGCGCGGAAAACTGGCCGGGGGTGAAGGCCTCGATCGGCGGACCGGCCGCGGCCTTCGCCGAACGCTGCGGCTTCAAGCCCAAGGCCGGCGCGCTTCAACTCGTTCCGGGCGAGGGCGGAGCGCTCTTGGGCGTCCTGTTCGGGGTCGATGCGGCCGATGCGCCCTTGCGCGATCCGCTTGCGGCCGGCAAGCTCGCGACCGCCCTGCCGGAGGGGATCTATCGCTTCGCCAATCCGCCTGCCGATGGCGATCTCGCCGCGCTCGGATTCCTGCTCGGGCTCTACCGCTACGCCCGCTTCAAACCCGACCGGCCGGCCCAGCCCCGGCTCGTCGCGCCCGAAGGGATCGATGCGGCGCGAACCGTGCGGATTGCTGCGGCGGTCGCGTTCGGCCGCGATCTCGTCAACGCGCCGGCAAACGTGCTCGGCCCCGAGGCGCTCGAAGAGGCGGCGGTCGGGCTTGCCGAAGGCTTTGGCGCGGAGGCGGGCGTCATTCGCGGCGCCGATCTTCTGACCGCCAACCTTCCGCTCGTTCACGCGGTCGGGCGCGCTGCTGCGCAAGCGCCGAGGATCGTCGACTTCGCCTGGGGGCGCGGGAACGCGCCAAGGGTGACGCTCGTGGGCAAGGGCGTGACCTTCGACAGCGGCGGCCTCGACATCAAGCCGGCCTCGGGCATGGAGCTGATGAAGAAGGACATGGGCGGCGCGGCGACGGCGCTGACGCTGGCGCGGCTGGTGATGGAGGCGGGACTCGACGTGAGGCTCCGCGTGCTGATCCCGATCGTCGAGAACGCCATCTCGGCGCCGGCGATGCGGCCGGGCGACGTGATCGTGAGCCGCAAGGGCATCGCGGTCGAGATCGGCAACACCGACGCGGAAGGGCGGCTTATCCTCGCCGACGCGCTCGCGCTCGCCGACGAGGACGCTCCCGACCTCCTGCTCGATTTCGCGACGCTCACCGGAGCCGCGCGGGTCGCGCTCGGCCCCGATCTGCCGCCCTTCTACACCGACGACGACGCGCTCGCGGCCGCGATCGCGGGTTACGCCGTCAAAGCGCGCGATCCCCTCTGGCGCATGCCTCTCTGGCGGCCCTATGACGCGCTGATCGACGGGACGGTCGGCGACGTCAGCAATTCGGGGACGGGCGGCGGCATGGCCGGCTCGATCACGGCGGCGCTCTTCCTCCGGCGCTTCGTCGAGAAGGCCCGGTCCTGGGCGCATTTCGACGTCTACGCCTGGAACCCGAAGGCGCGCGCCCACGGTCCCGCCGGCGGCGAGATCCAGG
>CAVZJZ010000033.1:0-43015 GCA_963775665.1 uncultured Alphaproteobacteria bacterium
TCAAAGAACGAGCATTGTTAGAGCTAGGCTTGCCTTTCATGGCCCCCGTGCAGGTTTTGGCCTGCCGGTCATCTTATCCGTTCGCCCCGTCCGGGCGGAGCGTCAGCATGGAGGAGATCCCTTGTCTGACAGGATCGATCGGCCGGTCATCTCAAGGCCGTTAGAACTGCGACGGCCCACGCCGCCGCAATCGGCGCCACAAGGCCCGGCGCGATGCGCAGGGCAAAACCGCGTGAACCGCCGCCAATCGCCATTGCGATCTTCGCCACGGTGTTGCTCGTCATCGCCGCCAGAATTGGCAGAACCGCCTCCTGCGGCGTCATCTTGTCCGACGCCGCCAAGGATGCGATTGAAATCGCGGCGGCATGTGTGTCGACGAAGCCTGCGACCACTGCCCCCACAGTGACGCCGGCCTCCCCGAGCCACGCCCTCAAGGCCGCCGCGAGAACCAGCATGACGGCTATCATCGCAGCGAGCCCGAGGGCCGTCCCGACGCTGAAGCGCGTCCGGGCTTGGCGTCAGTTGTCCCCTCTGGTGTGACGGCGCGCAGAGCGAAGGCGAGACCATAGAGCGCCACGACGAGCGCGCCAATCCCCAATGCGGGCGCCGTCGGGACGAGGGTTGAGCGGCTGATTGTCAGGAGCAGGAGAGCCAGCTGAACGAAGGTCGCGACGGTCGAAAAGGCCGCCCCCGCAACCGCCGCCCTCATGCTCGCCGGGTCCTTGGCCGCCCGGCCGGCCATGGCGCCGATTGTCGCCGTGCTCGAGACGAAGCCGGACGCAAGGCCGGCGATGGGCAGCCCGAAGCGGGCGCCGAGCGCTCGTGTCGCGACGCGCCCGCATGCCCCGAGCGCCATCACAAGGATCACCAGGAACCAGATCCTGTGCGGGTTCAACGCCTGGAACGGCCCCAGATAGCGATCGGGGAGCTGGGGCCAGATGACGAGAGTGGCGACTGCGAAGACGAGGGCGTCCGTGAACTCTGCGCCGGTCAGGACGCGCGTGGCGAAGCCATGCAGCGGCGCCCCCCGGCGGGCCGCGCGCCGCGCTTTCTTTTTTCTGGAGCCGCTAGCTATAGTGTTGCGGCGATCCTTCCCCAAAGAGAGCGGCTGATGCGAAGAGGCGGCGAGGCGAGAGGCCGCCGGGCGCAAAGCCTGGTCTTTCGGTCTTGCGTTGTTGTCCTTCTGGCGGGCTGTCTCGCCTTCTCGGCGAACTCGTCGGCCAAGACGCTCACCGCGCGGGACCGGGCCTTCCGGGACTATGTGCATTCGCTGTGGCCGCTCGCCGATGAGCGCGGCGTCACGCGTGGCACCTTCGACCGCGCTTTTGCCGGCGTCGCCTTCGATCCGAAGGTCGTCGCCGAGACGGTCAGGCAGCCGGAGTTCGTCCAGTCGATCTGGCAATATATCGGCGCCGCCGTTTCGCCCGAGCGCGTCGGCCGCGGCCGGGAGAAAGCAAGGGTGGAAAGCGCCTGGCTGGCGAAAGCCAGGAAGAATTACGGCGTCGATGAAGGCGTCGTCATGGGCATCTGGGGACTCGAGACCGACTTCGGCGCCTCGACCGGCGACGACAACGTCATACGGGCGCTGGCGAGCCTCGCATTTGTCCATTTTCGCGGCGACTATTTCCGGGACGAACTGCTCTCGGCGCTCGTAATCCTGCAGGAGGGCGAGATCGAACCGCGCCGAATGCTCGGGTCCTGGGCGGGGGCGATGGGCCAGACGCAATTCATGCCGTCGAGCTACCTCGCCTATGCCGTCGATTTCGAGGGCGCGGGACGACGCGACATCTGGACCAGCGCTCCCAACGCGATCGGTTCAACCGCCAATTTTCTCGCCGCGCACGGCTGGACAAAGGACCTTCCCTGGGGTTTCGAGGTAAAACTTCCGGACGGTTTCGCCCTGATGGACGCCGACTCGTCGAAGCCTCAGCCCTTCAGCGCCTTCGCCGCGCGCGGAGTCACCCGGGCGGATGGCGGCGCTTTTCCCAAGGCCGGCGAGGGTCGGCTGTTTCTGCCAGCAGGCCTCAAGGGGCCTATTTTGCTCATCACGGGCAATTTCGACGTCATCAAAGCCTACAACGCCTCGACCTCCTATGCGCTCGCGGTCGGCCTGCTGGGCGACGCGATCGTCGGCGGCAAGACGCTCGTCGCCCCCTGGCCGACAGCCGACCGGCCCCTCACCATCGACCAGGTTCGTCGCCTGCAAGCCAAGCTCAAGCAGATCGGCTATAATCCCGGAGACATCGACGGGATGGTCGGGGAGGCGCTTCGATCCGCGCTTCGCGCCTATCAGGAACGCAAAGGCCTCAAGCCGGACGGATACGCGACATTGCCCTTGATGAAACAAGTCGAGGCGGAAAAGCCGGCTTCGCGGGGACCGCGATGATGGAAAGCGCCGGCGCCAGAAACGGGCCGATCATCGCGGCGCGGCGCCTCGGCGAAGCTTGCGCTCATGCTTCGGATCGCAGCCGCGGCGCTTTGCTGCTGGATCCTGACTGCGCCGGCCTCGCAGGCCCAGAGCTCCGGGGGCTTCCCGGGCTTCCTGCAGAGCCTCTTCGGCCTCTCGGCCAAGCCGCAGCCCGCGGCTCCGCCCAACGCGCCGCTGCGCGTTCGAGCGCACAAGCCGCAGCCGCGCAAGCAGGACTTCGTCTCGACGACGGCGACGCGGGCCCCGGGCTCGCCCGGAGGCGCGCCGGTCACGCCGACCTTTTTCGTTTCGGTTCTCGGCGACAGCCTCGGAATCCTCGCGGCCCAGGGCCTGGTCGACGCCTTTGCCGACAAGCCGGAAATCTCGATTGGAAGCCTGGCGCGCGACCTGTCGGGCCTCGTCCGCGACGACTATTATGACTGGCCCAAGGGCGCGCGCGACCTGATCGCGGCGAAGACGAAGATCGACATCGCGGTCATCATGATCGGCATCAACGACATTCAGCCGATGAAGGACGCTGGCGAGACCCTCGATACGCTCAGCGACAAGTGGCGGACCGTCTATGGCCAGCGGGTCGAGAACCTCGTTTCGCCCTTCCATGATGCGCATGTTCCCGTTCTCTGGGTCGGCCTGCCGTCGATGCGCGACGACCGGATCAATTCCCAGGTCATCGCGCTGAACGCGATTTTCCGCGAGCACGCCGAGAAGGCGGGCGGCAAGTACATCGATATCTGGGACGCCTTCGCCGACCAGAACGGCCAGTACGACGCATTCGGGCCCGATGTCGACGGGCAGAACGCCAAGCTCCGCTCCGGCCCCAACGGGATCTACTTCACCAAGGCCGGATCGCGGAAACTCGCTCATTTCCTTGAGGCCGACATTCGAAAGGCCTTCGACAGGGTCAAGCCGCAGGAGGACATCGCCACCCTTCCGCCCGACATCGAGCAGCAGGCCGACGACATCAACGCGCAGATTCGCCGCGAGATGGGGGCCGGGACGTCTCTCGAGCCGGGTCCGGGTCCGGCCGCGGCTCCGAAACCATCCGCCGGCCCCATCCTTTCACTCACCGCCCGCCCGTCGTCGGCTCGCGGCGAACTCGTCAGCGCCGCCGCCACAGGCGCGCCTGCCGGCGATGAGATCCGCGCCTTGCGCCTCGGTCAGGCGCCCGAGCCGCAGGCCGGCCGGGCAGACGATTTCACCTGGACGCGAACGCAATAGGGCGCGCCGGGAAGGCAAGACGTGACCGCTGAGGTCTGCAGAGCCTGCCCGATCGGTATTGCGGTCATTAGTCCAGGCCCCGGGGAGCGGGCCGATCGGAACTCAGACGATACCGAGAAAAAGCGCCAGCGCGCGGTTGACGCGCAAGAGCAATGTGTCGTCGGCCTCGCCGATGATGCCGCCGATCTTGGCGGCAGGAAGCGTTGTGATCTTGTCGATGGCGATCTGGGAGATCTCGCGGAGCCCGTTCCGCGTCGACGGGTGAACGTCAAGACGAAATTGGTCGGCGTCGTGGCGCAGCATCGACGTGAGGGGGCAGACGACCACCGAAGACAATTCGTCGAAAAGATTACTCTGCACGACAAGCGCCGGGCGCGGCTTGCCAAAATCTCCGGGTGTTGCGACGACGACAAATTGCCCGCGCCGCATTAGCGCTCCGGCCATTCGTAGACATGAGCAATGAAATCCATAATGTCATCGCCCGCAGGATCGCTGGCGGCGACGGCGCGCGCCTGGCGGCGGCACTTCTCGGCAAAATCGGGCGCCCGACTATCCGGAACCCAAATCTGCACAGGCCGCATGCCGGCCGCGCGCATCCGCTGGCGGTAGGATGACATGCGTGCAGAGGGGGAAGCGGATCGGCCCGGTGGCCGCGGCATGGTTTCTTCCTTTCCGTAACATGTTACGCGATTTCGCCGGACATGTCACGAAATTTCCAGGAGCCCCATCAGCTATGCCGGATTCGCGTCGGGGTCGGTATGGCTGGAAAGCGACCGCGCGACATGCGGAGCCGCCGCCACGCGCGGTCAATCAGCCTAACGGCGCCAGGCGCCGCCGTGATAGCCGCCCGCGCGATAGCCGCCGTGGTAGGCGTGACCGTAGCCGCCGCGGTAATAGACGCCGTGGCGATAGGCGCCGCCGTAGTAGCCGTGGCGATAGCCGTACCCGCCGCCATAGTATCCGCCGCCATAATAGCCGCCGGCATAAACCGGCGCGGCGTAGCCGCCGTAATAGCCGCCCGCGTAGACCGGGGCGACGTAGCCGGCCCCGGCGTAGCCCACCGGCGCACAGCCAGCGAGCGAGACGGCGAGCCCCGCAGCAGCCGCGCCAAAGAGAATCCGATTGCGAACCATGGCCAGTTTCCTTTGCTTGCGCGATCGCGACCGTCGGCGAGGGGGCCGGTCAGCCGGGGCGCCATCGTACCGGCGCACTCTGACATGAACAACCGGCGCGCGCTCCTCATAAAGGACAACGCCAAACCGCAGCGGCGAGTTGCGCATACGGCGAGCCGGCGGATCGATTTCGCTGGAATTCGCGCTAAGGTTCAACGATCGGCGTTCACCATTGGCCCTGACGCGGGCGAGGGAGGACCATCATGACGCCCCTGGAGCGCATCAACGCGAATCCGCTGCCGTTCGCCGGACTGCTCGGGATTGAGTTCTTGAGCGCCGGACCCGACGCGGTCGAAGCCCGGATGGTTGTGCGCCCGGATCTCTGCACGCTGGGCGCCTTCGCCCATGGCGGCGCGATCATGAGCTTCGCCGACACGCTTGGAGGCGCGGTGGCCTTCGTCAATCTGTTCGAGGACGCGAAGGGCACGACGACGGTTGAGAGCAAAACGAACTTCATCGCGGGCGCGCCGGCGGGTTCGACGCTGACCGGTCGCGGCGCCCTCGTCCACCGTGGCCGGCGGACCCAGATCTGGCTGACCCGCATCGAGACTGCGGAGGGAAAATTGGTCGCGCTCGTGTTGCAGACCCAAATGGCGCTGTGAGCGCGGCTTTTGCGGGCGAGGCGGGACCGGACAGTCGGGCAAGAATCGAAAAAGACCGCGCGCCCGCGCTCAGGCGTCGCCGCGGAAGGAGGGTTGCGCGGAATTTCGGCCTTGCGGCGCCGACCGGCCTTGGGAGCGTCTCGCCGGATAGGTTCGTAGCCGCTCGACGTCGAAGGGCAGGTCCTGCCAGCCGTGCACCGCCTGTTCATAAGTATGCGCCGGCGCTTTTCGCCTTCGACCGAGAAATCGCCGTCGAAACCACAATTTCAGGATCAAATCGTCAATCGACTCAAAACAATCCGAGATGGCGCAGCTCAAATCGTCAATGTCGTTCTTTGACATGGCGACCGTTCTCATCTCCGCCTGGCCAGCTCTGCTCTTTCTCGCGGAGGCTTTGAAATGCCCGGCAATACCCCGGAGAGGGTCGCAGTAGTAGAAAGTGTGGATCATGTCATTGCGGGCGGCGCGGATTTCGTCGAACAGGACTCCCGTCTGCGCGCCATGATCCCACAGCAGACGGTCGTCTTTTCTTTTGAGCTCGTGCTTCAGGAGATTGATGAACAGCGCCACAAGCGAGACATTTCCCAAACTGGCCAATACGACTTCGCCGACCTCCGGCGTCCAGCCAGCCGTGACCCAAACCAGGGATGCGAACTTTCGTTCAAGTGAATTCCAGGCAAAATTTACAAATCCGATACTCGCTAGATGCTCGTCGTCGAGCCCGGTCCATTGTCGTCGCGCCAATGGCGTGTTCTCGAACAAGGTTAACCTCACGGAAGCAGACAGGATTACAATAGCGAACAGGTGGACACTGTGCGCGACCCGCCTGAGGATGACGGCGACACTGTACTCAACTTCCCTCGGCCGCGTCCACACTTTCGCGGGGACGCGCTGCGGACGCGGCGTCGGCGCCGCCGGACGGTTCGAGCCGGCATCGCTTCCTGCTGCGCGGCCGATGATGACGCTCTCGACATGCGCTTCCCTTTGCTCTATGAGGCAGCCCTCAACTCACAACAGCGCGCCGAAGCGCTCGCCGGTCTTCCCGACCGGCGTCACGGCAGGAATGAACCCATGAACGTCATCGAAAAGCTCGAGGCCGAGCACGCGGCCAAATTGCCCGGCGCCAAAATTCCCGAGTTCCAGCCCGGCGACACGGTCGTCGTCAACGTCAAGGTCGCCGAAGGCGAGCGCACCCGCGTCCAGGCCTACGAGGGCGTCTGCATCGCGCGCAGCGGCGGCGGCTTGAACGAGAGCTTCACCGTTCGCAAGATCTCCTACGGCGAGGGCGTCGAGCGCGTCTTCCCCGTCTATTCGCCGATGATCGATTCGGTTAAGGTGCTGCGCCGGGGCAAGGTTCGCCGGGCGAAGCTCTATTATCTCAGAGACCGTCGCGGCAAGTCGGCCCGCATCGCCGAGCGCACGGACAACGCTCCCAAGGATGCGGGCAAGGAACCCGCCGCCAAATAGGCCATTCGCCTGACCCTTCCGCCCGCCTGACGCGGGCGAAGCATCATGGAAAAGAGGCCATGACCGAAGCCGTCGTCGCCCAGAAGGCGCCCTACGCCCACGACCTCGAAGCGGGCAAGACCTATTACTGGTGCGCCTGCGGCCGATCGGCCAACCAGCCGTTCTGCGACGGCTCGCACAAGGCCGTCGGCATGGCGCCGAAGGCCTTTGTCGCCGAAAAGACCGCGACCGCCTATCTCTGCGGCTGCAAGTCCTCGAAGAACGCGCCCTATTGCGACGGCTCGCACAAGGCCCTGTGAGCGCAAGCGAGCTGCGTTCGAATTCGAGCGGGCCGCGGCGAGGACGACGGACGCTTCGCCCGCCTAGCCTGTGCACTTTCCGGGTCGAGTCTCGCTCGCCAGGGCATCGAGCTTCGCCTTGTCCTCGCTCGTCAGACTGCCGAGACGGGACAGTCCGCGCTCACGATCGCCTTGGCGAGGCCGCAAGCGAGCGGGCCCGTGTGTCTGATAAGGCTCTGCCCGCGGTCGTCTCGAATCAGGCCGCGCACGAGGCTGCTCGCGTCCTTGCTGTCAGACGAGCAGACGAGGCGCCGGATCTGATCGACGAGAGTCTCCTGATAGCTCCTCAAGTCGACCTGCACATTCTTGAACACCTCGTCGTTCGCGTTCGACGAGGCTGGCGTTGGCGCGCGTCCTGAGCTCGGGTCCATCGCATTGGCGCGTTCAAGCGCGCTTCCCCCTGGTCGCTGGTCGGGCCGCCTTGATGTGACGCCTCGAACGCGTCGAAATCATCTTTGCAAGAGCGGGTCGTCCGTCAGCCCGTCTTCGAGGATCGCCGCGAGCGCAGCGCCCGTGAAGATTGTTCGCCACAGCCTGGCGCCGCTGAGATCGGCGCCGGCGATCCGTTCCGACCAGATCGGTGCTGGTGAGATCGGCGCTATTCGGCTCGGCGGTGAAATTCGCGCCCTGCAATCTTGTCCCGCAAGCGTCGCCCCTTGAAGCTGCACGTCGACCAGAGTCGCGCCTTGAAGCATGGCGCCCTCAAGCGACGCGCCTTGAAGTTGCGCCCCCAGGAGCCACGCGCCCTGAAGCTCGGCGCCGCCGAGATCGGCCGCCTGAAGACGAGCGCTGTCGAACGACGCCAGCTGAAGCTTCGCCTGAAAGAGTTCGGCGCCGGCCAGATCCGCCTGATAGAATTGCGCGCTTTGGAGGTTCGCCTGGTGGAAATCAGCGCCTTGGAGCTGCGCGTTCTCCAGATTGATTTTGCGCAGATCCGCGCCCCGGAAAATCGCGCCCTCAAAATGGCCGCCCTTGCGGGCGATCGTCCGCGTCGTGGCGGCGAGCTTGGACTCGTCGATCCCGAGCGCCTCGAGCGAATTGAAGCCGGGTAGCACGAGCGTATTCGAAAAATAACTGGTGCGGCTTTGCTTCTGCTCGTCGTATGGCCCGCTGAAGAGCAGGTCGCGCATCAGCATATGGTTGCCGATATGCGCGTCCACCCACTCGCCGGGAAACGTGGCCGAACAGAGCCACAAACCCAGAAGGACGAAACACGCGAAGCCCCAAATGCGGCGGCCGGCTTTTCGCCGCCCGGCCTCCTCCGTTCCCAGGTCGACCGCGGGCGGCCAAAGCCACCACAAGAAGACAAAGTCGACCACAATCAGAACGCGATGCAGCCAGGTCACCGGCGCATGATGAAGCGGCAGGAATTGCGCCTGAACCAGGAGCAGAAAAAAAATCGGACCGATCGCCAGGGTGGACCAGGCGATGACGAGAGAGATGACATTCAGCTCATGACGGGCGAATTCCGGCCGCTTGGCGATAAGCTGGACAAAAATGTTCGCCGGGAGCTGCCATTCCAGAAATTCTTTTGCGCCGTACTGGCGTTCGACGCTTTCGAGCACCCGAATCTTCGCGGCGAGCATGCGAAAATGGACAAGGATGTAGGCGTGCAGGATGACGAAGGAGATTGGCGCCAGGACAAAAAAGCCGACGATCGGCAACGGGGTGTCGCTCAACAGAGGCAGTTTGACGGTGCTGCCCAGGAACAGATCTTTATGCGTTACTGCAGCGACGGTGATGACGAGGTAGGCCGACGCGCCGAGATAGCTTAGCCACAAGCCGAGAAAAATCGGGGCTGCATCCTCGACGCTTCTGCGCGCGGCGTCGATGGCGCCTCGGCCATCCGCCGCCGTCGGGCCGGGAGCAACGGCGCCGATCGCTTCGGGCGCCGCAGTGTTCTCCATTGAGATCTGCGCCTCCTTGGGTCGCCAGGCCGGGCACGATGCGCCGATTTTATACGATGAGCCTCGGCGAAAGGATACCGGCGGAATCACAGCGTGAGGGGATCGCCGCGAAGGCGGGCCTTTCGAACATCCGTAAGCAAACGCCGGATCGTCGAAGTCTGCGCCGGCCAGCTCATCCTTGTCGATCGAGCAGTCGTGAGAGTGTCGCTCGCAACGTTGCCGCTCCCCGGCCTCGATTGCCCCCACGCCCCGCCCCCGTGCTAGATCCGGGGCATGCCGCCTCTCCCGCCCGTCGACGCCGCTGACGCAACGCCTGCGAGCATGGTCGTCGACGTGCTGGCGCCCGTGGCGGTCGACACCGCCTACAGCTACCGCGCGCCGTCGGGCTTGAAGCTCGAGCCGGGAGCCTGCGTCAGCGTGCCGCTCGGGACGCGGCGGGCGACCGGCGTCGTCTGGGCGGTGCGGCCGGGCGGCGGCGACAATCTCAAGACGGTCGCCGGTCTTCGCGACTGGCCGCCGCTGCGCCAGCCTTTGCGCGATTTCATCGACTGGGTGGCGCGCTGGACGCTTGGCCCCCGCGGCATGGTGCTCAGAATGGCGATCCGCGCGCACGAGATCGTCGAGCCGCCGCCGCCGAAATTCGGCGTCGTCGCGACCGGCAAGGCGCCCGCGCGCATGACGGAGGCGCGCCAGCGCGTTCTCGCCGCGCTCCAAGGCTGCGCGGACGCCGGTCCCGAAGTCGACGCTCGCCGAGCGCGCCCAATGTTCGGCGAGCGTGATCGAAGGACTTGTCGAGGACGGCGCGCTCATCAGCGTCGCGCTCAAGCCGGAGCCGGTCGTCGGCGCGCTCGATCCCGAGCTTCAGCCCGCCTCCGCTCAACGCCGACCAGCGCCCGGCGGCGGACGATTTGATCGCCCGGGTCGCCGAGCGCGCGTTCTCGGCGACGCTGCTCGAAGGCGTGACCGGCTCGGGCAAGACGGAAGTCTATTTCGAGGCCATCGCCGAAAGCCTGCGGCAGGGCCGGCAGGCGCTCGTGCTCCTGCCGGAGATCGCGCTGACCTCCCAGTTCCTCGACCGTTTCGCGGACCGCTTCGGCGCGCGGCCGGCCGAATGGCACTCGGGCCTGACCGAGCGCACCCGCGAACGCGTCTGGGGTGCGACGGCGAGCGGCGAGGCGAGGGTCGTCGTCGGCGCGCGCTCGGCGCTCTTCCTGCCTTTCGCCGATCTCGGTCTCGTCGTCGTCGACGAGGAGCACGAGGGCGCCTACAAGCAGGAGGACGGCGTCATCTACAACGCGCGCGACATGGCGGTCGTGCGCGCGCGGCTCGAAAAGGCGCCGATCGTGCTCGCCTCCGCGACGCCTGCGCTCGAGACGCGTTTCAACGCCGAAACGGGCCGCTATCGCTGGCTCGGCTTCCCTCCCGCTTCGGCGCGGCGAGGATGCCCGAGATCGCGACGGTGGACCTCAGACGCGAAGGCCCGCCGCGCGGGCGCTGGATTTCGCCGCGGGCGGCCGCCGGCGTCGAGGAGGCGCTCGGGCGCGGCGAACAGGCGCTCTTCTTCCTCAACCGGCGTGGCTATGCGCCGCTCACGCTCTGCCGCGCCTGCGGGCATCGGTTCGAATGCCCGAACTGCGCCTCCTGGCTGGTCGAGCACCGCTTCCGCGCCGCGCTCGTCTGCCATCATTGCGGCCATGTCGAGGGACGGCCGAAGCTCTGTCCCGCGTGCCATGAGGCCGACACGCTGACGGCCTGCGGGCCGGGGGTCGAGCGGCTGGCGGAGGAGGCGGCGCTCATCTTTCCCGACCTTCGCACGCTCGTGCTTTCGTCCGACTTTCCCGGCGGGATCGAGACGCTGCGCCGCCAGCTCGACGCCGCCGCGCGCGGCGAATACGACCTCATCATCGGCACCCAGCTCGTCGCCAAGGGCCACAATTTTCCCCTGCTCACCTTCGTCTGCGTGGTCGACGCCGACGTTGGCCTCGCCAACGCCGATCCGCGCGCCGCCGAGCGCACGTTCCAGCTTCTGCGGCAGGCGACGGGCCGGGCCGGGCGGGCCGAGCGGGCGGGGCGGGCGCTGCTGCAGACCTGGCAGCCCGAGCATCCGGTCATCGCGGCGCTCGTCTCCGGCGACGCCGAGCGCTTCTACCGGGAGGAGACCGAGCAGCGGCGGATCGGCGGCCTGCCGCCGTTCGGGCGCCTCGCGGCGATCGTCGTCTCGGCGGAGGACCGCGGCGCGGCGGAAGCCCACGCCCGCGCGCTCGCCCGGGCCGCCCATGCGATGCCCGAGGGCAGGGGCTGGCGCGTCGCGCCGCTCGGCGGGCATCCCCGCGACGACGAGATCACGCTGCTCGGCCCCGCCGAGGCGCCGATCGCCGTTCTGCGCAAGCGCCACCGCTTCCGCCTCGCCGCCAAGGCGCCGCGCTCGGCCGACCTGCAGGGATTCCTGCGCGCGCTCCTCGCCGCCGCCCCGCCGCCGCGGGGCGGGGTCAAGGTCGCGGTGGACGTCGACCCGCAGAGCTTCTTGTGAGACGCCCCCGGCCCGTGGGCGCTAGATGTGAGGATGACGCGTTTCGACGGAATCATCATCGCGGAGCGCGACAGGGCGTCGAAAGACGCTCCCGACGGGATAGAGAATCTATACTCTTCGCTTCGCGCCGCTCGCCGCGCGCATTTTCCCTAAAACCGGAATTCTCCCTGTTATCCCCTGCTAACAGGGAAACGCGGGCCGCGCCGCGCTCAGGGTCGAGGCACGAAAACGGTGAATATCAGTCACTTGCGATGAATTGCTCATGTAACGGTTGAGCAAGATAACAGGGAGGCCATCTCCCTGTTAAGCCGCATAACAGGCAGCGGGCAATTGGGAAAACCGAAGCCGGAGACCGGTTTTCGCGGCCCGCCGAGGAGCGCGAAAGTATAGAATTTCTAAACTCAGTCGCCCGAAACCGCCCGGAACCGGGCGGAATGGCTGCATTTTGGCCCGCTATGGCGGGATGAAAATCATGATTTACAATGGATTACGAAACGATCTTCATGCGTTACATGAGCAAAAATAACGCCTCGTTGCGTCGCCCCGCTCCCAAGGCGGCTTTGTTTCCGGTCCTGCTCTAGGCCTCCGGCGCCAATTCGCGCAATTCGCCAAGCCAGGGCTCGTAGCGGCGCCACCGCTCGACGGACGTGCGGTAGATCGGCTGGCGCGCCTGCCACACGCTCATCGTGTTAATGATTCGCGTGTTGCGATGCGGCGCCAGGCACGCGTCATTCCACTCGAGGCCGCATGCGGCGACGAGCCGCCTTGCGTTCGGCTCCGGATCGGCGACCAACGCCTCGTAGTCCACCTCGATCAGACGGTCCGCGGGCAGCACTTCCAGCCAGTGCGCCATCAGGCGCTGGTGCTGGCGGATGTAGAACGCCAGGTCGCCGCGGTCCGACGCGAAGTCGACATGCGTCGAGAAATTCGTAGTGAAGATCGACACCGCATTGTCAATCGGATGGCGGCGGCAGTGGATCAGGGTGGCGTTAGGGAAGACACGGTGGATGACGCCGAGCAGAAGGACGTTGCTAAGCGACTTGTCGGTGACCCGCTCCGCGTCCGGCCCAAACGTCCGCAACGACGTCAGATAGTCGTCGGCGAGACGTTGCCTCGCATTTGCAGTCGACGTCAGGCTCCAGGCGTCCTCGCCAGTCTTGTGGCGCAGGCCCCAGAACCCAAGTTCGCCCCCCGCAGCGACCTGCGGGTGGCTGGACAGGATCTGCTCGGTCAGAGTGGTCCCCGAACGGGGTAGGCCCATGATCAGGATCGGCGTTGCGTCCTCGACTCCCAGATCGGGCTGGCGATCGCGGTAACCCGGCGGCGTCGCCTCGATCATCTTGTCGATGCGCCGCACGAGTCCCTCGCGATCGAGGCGGCCAAACCGGGCGCGAAGGCGGTTGCCCGTCTCGAAGCTTTCCATCGCCGCTTCATAGTGACCCATATCGTCATGCGCCTTCCCCAAGGCGAAATGGAGTTCCTGGCGATCGCGGGGCGACAGGTCGGATCGCGCCAGGGCTGCATTCATACCGGCGACCAGCGGGCCATCCTCGGCTTTGAACTTCCTGTTGATCGCGACGCCGAACCAGGCGGCGGCGCTGTCCGGCGTGAGCTCGGTGACGCGGAGATGATGTTCGGCCGCCTCGTCCGACAGGCCGACCTGGCCAAGGAAGTTGGCGAGCAAGGCCTGGGCTACGGCGTTCTCCGGATGCGCCTCGACAATGGCGCGCATCGAAGCGAAAGCCCTATCGAACGCGCCAGAGGCGTCCAGCGCGCGCGCCTCGGCGATCCGCCCGTCAACCGTTCCCTTAAGCGTCCTCGCCGCGGCGCGGAAGGCCGCCGCCGCTTCGACCCGGAGACTTCTCGCCAAATAGAGGTCGCCCAACCGCAATTGGGCCGCCACGAGATCCGGCTTCAGCGCCACAGCAGCCTGATAGTGCGCCATCGCCTTCGCCTGTCGGTCCAGGGCGTCGAAGATCTGGGCGAGAGCATGGTGCGCGCTCGCGTAACCGGGCCTGAGGCGGAGCGCGGCCCTGAACGGCTCAATGGCCTCTTCCACACGCCGCGCCGCCAGCAAGGCGGCGCCAAGGTCGTGCTGCGCTGTTGCTACGCCCGGATTGAGCTGAACCGACCGCCTGAGCAGCGCGATCCCCTCAGCGACGCGCCCTTCCTGGACCAGACGGACGCCGGCGCCAGCGCAGCGAAGGGCCTCTCGAGCCACTGCCGACGATACCGAAGTCGACGTCGGCGCGTGCCCGGAGAGCCCCGGAACGCCGGGCGCCGGCGCATTCGGGCCGGCGCCAGCGCGTTGAAGCGATTCCATGAGGCTCGCCGCATGCGGGGGGCCGCCGAGACCCGGCAACACGGCGACGGCGGGCCTCTGGCCGCCGCGCCCGCTGCTTGACTTCGTCATCGCTGTCGTCTCCGCTCCGCGCCGATCCCGCTGCTGTCTATCGCAGGCCTCCTTGCGAATGAAGCCCGCGCCCTAAGCCTCCGGCGCCAATTCGCGCAGTTCACCGAGCCAGGGCTCGTAGCGCCGCCACCGCTCCACGGAAGTGCGGTAGATCGGCTGGCGCGCCTGCCAGACGCTCGCCGTCTGGATCCTGCGCGTGGTGCGATGCGGCGCAAGACACGCATCATTCCAGTCGAGGCCGCAGGCCGCGACGAGTCGTCTTGCGTGCGGCTCGGGATCACCGACCAGCGCCTCGTAGTCCACCTCGACGAACCGGTCCGGCGGCAGGACCTCCCGCCAATGGGCCATCAGCCGCTGGTACTGCCGGTAGTAGAACACAAGGTCGCTGCGCTCGGCGACGAAGTCGAGGTTGGCGTCGAAATTCGTCGTGAAGATGGAAAGCGCGGTGTCGATCGGGTGGCGCCGGCAGTGAATGAGGGTGGCGTTGGGGAAGACGCGATGGACAAAGCCGAGCAGCATGAAATTGCCGAGCGCCTTGTCGGTGATGCGTTTCGCCTGCGGTCCGATCGCGCGCAGCGTGGCCAGGTAGTCATCAGCGAGGCGCCGCGTCGCTTCCGGCGTGGAGGAGAGGCTCCAGACGTCGTGGCGGCGGTTGTCGCGCGCGCTCCAGAACAACAATTCCCCGCCCGCCGCGACTTCTGGATGGCTCGACAGGATCTGCTCGGTCAGTGTCGTTCCCGAACGTGGCATCCCCACGATCAGGACGGGCGTCGCATCCTCGATCCCGGGATCGGGCTGGCGATCCCGATAGCCGGGCGGCGTCGCCTCAACCACCCGGGCGAGACGCGCGACGAGCGCGTCTCGATCGAGGCCCCCGCTTCGGGCGCGAAGTCGGTTGCCCGCCTCGAAGTTCTGCATCGCCGCTTCATAGTTTCCCATATCGTCATGCGCCTTCCCCAGCGCGAAGCAGAGGGACCGGCGATCCAGCAGCGGCATATTCGGTCGCGCCAGCGCGGCGGTCATTTCATCGATCAGTCGGCCGTCCTCGGCGGAGAACTTCCGGTTCGCCGCGACGCCGTACCAGGCTGCTCCCCTATCCGGAGAAAGCTCGGCGGCGCGTAGATGATGCGCCGCGGCTTCCGCCAAAAGACCGGCCTCCCCAAGGAGCTTGCCAAGCATCCCTTGGGCTTCCGCATTCTCAGGATGTTCTTCGACGATGGCGCGCATCACGGCGAGGGCCTCATCCAGCGCGTCGGACGCTTCGAGGGCGCGCGCCTCGGCCAACCGAGCCGTCAACGTCCCCCTGGCCGCCTTCGCCGCGGCGCGGAAAGCGGCCGCCGCCTCGACCCGCTGGCCGCGGGCCGCACAGAGGTCGCCAAGACGCAATTGGGCCGCCACGAGATTCGGCTTCAGCGCGACCGCAGCGCGGTAGCCGGCCATCGCCTTCTCCTCCTGGCCCAAGCCGTCGAGGATCTGGGCGAGAGCGAGGTGGGCGCTCGCGCTGCCGGGGTTGAGTCGGAGGGCGGCGGCGAAGGCCGCGGCCGCCTGTTCCGGCTGCCCCGCAGCGATCATCGCCGCGCCGAGGTCGTGCTGCGCCATCGCAGCGCCCGGATTGAGCTGAACCGACCGCTTGAGCAGCGCGATCCCCTCGGCGACGCGCCCTTCCTGGACCAGACGCACGCCGGCGCCGGCGCAGCGAAGAGCCTCTCGCACCACGGCCGGCGATATGGGCGTCGACGTGGGCGCCTGCGACGAAAGCCCTGGCGCGCCGGGCGCCGGGACATTCGGGCCGCCGGCGCCGCGTGCGAGCCATTCGCCCAGGCTTCTCGCTTGCGACGGACTGCCGAGACCCGGCAACACGGCGGCTGCGGGCCTCTGGTCGCTACGGTCGCCGCTCGACTTCGCCATCGCTCTCACCTCTGTCCCGCCCGGCCGATACGCCCGTCGCGCCTCAACCCTCGGGCGCGAGCTCCCGCAGCTCGCCGAGCCAGGGCTCGTAGCGCCGCCAGCGCTCGACGGAGGTGCGGTAGATCGGCTGACGCGCCTGCCAGACACTCGCCGTCTTGACCGTCCGCGTGTTGAGATGCGGCGCAAGACACGCATCATCCCATTCGAGGCCGCAGGCGGAAATGAGCCGTCTCGACTGCGCCTCCGGATCGGCGACCAGCGCCTCGTAGTCCACCTCGACGAGCCGGTCCGGCGGCAGGACCTCGCGCCAGTGGGCCATCAGCCGCTGGTACTGCCGGAAGAAGAACACAAGGTCGCCCCGCGACGCGGCGAAGTCGAGATTCGTATCGAAATTCGTGGTGAAGATGGAGAGCGCCGTGTCGATCGGATGGCGCCGGCAGTGGACGAGCGTCGCGTTGGGGAAGAACTCGATGGATGACGCCGAGCAGCATGAAATTGCTGAGCGCCTTGTCGGTGATCCGCATCGCCCCCGGCGAGAACTCGCGCAGGCGCGCCAGATAGTCGTCGGCGAGGCGGCGTGTCGCCTCCGCCGTCGAGGTGAGCCTCCAGACGTCGTCGCCTGAACCGTAACGAAGGCCCCAGAACTCCAGTTCGCCTCCCGCCGCGACCTCCGGATGGCATGAGAGGATCTGCTCGATTAGCGTCGAACCGGACCGGGGCATCCCCACGATCAGGATGGGCGTCGCGTCCTCCACTCCGGGATCGGGCTGGCGATCGCGATATCCGGGTGGAGTCGCCTCGATCAGCCGGTCGACGCTCCGGACAAGCCTGTCGCGATCGACGCCGCCGGCCCGCGCGCGAAGGCGGTTGCCGGCCTCGAAGTTTCGCATCGCCGCTTCATAGTCTCCCACATCGTCATGCGCCTTCCCCAACGCGAAGCAGAGCGTCTGGCGGTCGCTGGGCGTCAGGTTCGGTCGCCCCAGAGCGGCGGCCATCCGCGCGATCAGCGGCCCGTCGTTGGTCGGTGAACCTCCTGTTGGTCGCGAGGCCGAACCAGGCGCCGGTCATGTCCGGAGACAGTTCTGTGGCGCGTTCATGGTGCGCAGCGGCCTCGGCCGAACGGCCGGCCCGGCTGAGAAGCCTTCCCAGCATCCCGTGGGCCATCGCGTTCTCGGGATGCGCCTCGACGATCGCGCCCATCGCGGCGAGAGCCTCGTCGAATGCGTCCGAGGCCTCCAGGGCGCGCGCCTCTGCCATCTGCGCCGCCAACGTTCCCGCAGACGCCTTCGCCGCGGCGCGGAAAGCGCCGGCCGCCTCGACGCGCAGACCGCGCGCCAGATAGAGGTCGCCAAGCCGCAATTGAGCCGCGCCGAGGCTCGGCTGCAGCGCCACCGCGGCCCGATAGCTCGCCATCGCCTTCGCTTCCTGGCCCAGGGCGTCGAAGATCTGGGCGAGCGCCTGGTGGGCGCTGGCGAATCCCGGGTTGAGGCGAAGGGCGGCGGCGAACGCTTCGGCCGCCTCCTCCAGCCGTCCCGCAGCGATCAGGGCGCCGCCGAGGTCATGCTGCGCCGCCGCCACGCCTGGATTGAGCTGGACCGAGCGCCTGAGCAGCGCGATCCCGTCGGCGACGCGCCCCCGTTGCACGAGACGTACGCCGTCAACCGCGCAGCGTTGCGCTTCGCGCTTTGCCTCTGCCGAGGTCGGCGTAGGCTTCCACAACCCCGGGGCGCTGGACGCGGGCGCTTCTGGGCCGGCGGCGGGAGCGCCGAGACCCGGCAACAAAGCGGCGACCTGAGGGATTAGCCGGTCCCCCGCAGTGACTTCGCCATCGCTGTCCTCTCCGTCCGGCCCACGTCGGTCAGCAGTGTTCTTATCGGACGATTTTGCCAAACAGAAGGGCCCCTGCGCGCCTGGACCATTCTCGGTGAACGCTCTCCGCGGCCTGATCGAGGGAGCGGTTCGCGACCTCCGTGTCGCTCGGCCGCCACGACGTCCACGCCGGCGACAATCCGCACATCCGTTCGCCGACTGTAACGCCACTCGCGGAAACGCACGATCGTCGACGATCGCGATTGCTGAAATTATCGTCGCGGGGGGTTGACAGCGGTTTTCAGATTAAGTTACCGTAATGTTGACGCGGGAGTTCCACTTGGGGAATGCGCGAGAAGTGGGGAGTTGACTATGAACAAATCGATCTTGGCGACGCTTACGTTGGGGACGGCAATTGGCCTCGCGACGGCCGCGAACGCGGCCGTTGATGTCATGACGTTCGAAGGTCTCGGAGACGAGGAGGCGATCAACAGCTACTATAACGGCGGCTTTGGCGGCTCTGGCTCTGGCCCGGGCCCGAATTTTGGCGTCACCTTCACCAGCAACTCGCTCTCAATCATTTCCGTCGCCTCTGGCGGCAGCGGGAATTTCACCAACGCTCCGTCTGGTCACACGGTCGCGTTCTTCCTCACCGGCGTTGGCGACATAATGAACGTCGCGGGTGGTTTCACCACCGGCTTCTCGTTCTTCTACTCCGATCAGGTTGGACACACGGGCGCTGTCCAAGTCTATTCGGGCCTCAACGGCACAGGCTCGTTGCTGGCCTCGCTCTCGCTGCCCTCGACGCCGAACCCGTACAACGTATTTGTGCCGATTGGCGTCAGTTTCTCGGGAACCGCCGAATCGGCGATTTTTAGCGGCTCGGCGAACTATATCGCATTCGACAATATCACCATTGGTGCGTCGAGCCCGGGCGGCACCCCGGAACCCTCGACGTGGGCGATGATGATGCTCGGGTTTGCGGGTCTCGGCCTTGCAGGCTATCGCAAGGCCAAGCGCGGCCGGGAGGCTCTTTCCGCCGCTTGAACTTTCGATCCGCGCACGACGATTGGAAAGACCGCCGCGAGGCGGTCTTTCTGTTTGGACGGCGCAGTCATCCCCCAGTCGCGACATTGTTCCTCGGGGAGGCGCGAGACTGGCGCTCCACCTTACGCCGTCATTTTGCCCTGGCCCGTTTTTCTTCGGCAGCCAGTTCGGGTGAGAACATTTGCGCGGGGTGCGTCTTGTGCACGAGGACGGTGGCGTTGTATCTTTGCGAGACGGTTCAATTCGACGCAATGATGGGCGTCCCGATGCCGAAAGCAGAATGCTCCGCGTGATCGCGCTGAGGTCCAGGCGCCGACGCCTCGATCAACCTCGCCCGATCCGAGTTCGAAGACTCTCGTCACTCCAACGTCTCCGTCAGAGTTCGTCATGCATCCTGACGAGGCGGATCGCGTGTTTGAAGCCATCGTCGCCGCGGTCGCGCGCGGCGACCGGAGCCATGCCCTCCGCCTGGCGCTGGCGGGACTGCGCGAGTTCATGGACGAGCCCCTCGTGCTGATGCTGGCCGCGGAAGGTCTCGATGAGCAGGGCAAAGGACAGGAAGCGCTGACCTTGCTTGAGCGGGCCGCGCAAATCGTACCAGAACAAGCGGAGGTCTGGCGACGGCTTGGTGGCGCCATGGTTCGCCAAGGAAGGCTGGCCGAAGGCCTCGCTGCGTTCAAGAGAGCGCTCGAACTCCAACCGGACGACATTACGACCCTGATGGCCGCAGGCGAGGCCAGTTATCGTCTGAGCGCGTTGACGGCGGCCGAACACTATTTCCGGCGGACGACGGAATTGGCTCCGAAAGAGGCCGATGCGCTTGCGGCTTTAGCAACCATTGCCGTCCGACGGCAAAAGAGTTCGGAGGCCCGGCCCCTGGCGGAACGAGCTCTTGAGATAAGGCCCAATCTATTCACCGCCGAGATGGCCATTGGCCGCGCCGACTTGATCGATGGCTTTCCAGAGGCCGCCCTCGAGCGAATGACCGGATTGCTGGATCGTGCGGATCTGAATGACGACAGCCGGGTAAGCTCGCTCGACCTTCGCGCGGAGGCGCTCGACATTCTGGACCGTCCCCGTGAGGCGTTTGCGGATTATGAGGCGCGCAACGCGATCTTGCGCAGGATCAATGCGCCGCGAATTGATCGCCAGATCGAACGCCGCGTGGACGAGGCTCGGCGCCTGAACGGCTATTTTTCGGCCGCGCCGAACGATTCCTGGCTCGCGGGCGCAGGCGACGATGAGATCGGCGCTCGCACCGCTCGCGGACACGCATTCTTGCTCGGCTTTCCCAGGTCGGGCACGACCCTGCTCGAAAAGGTGTGCGCCAGCCACCCGCTCGTAGCGACCCTCGAGGAGGTCGATTGCCTGGCGCAGGTCGGCCAGCGCTTTCTGGCCGACGATGCGTCGCTCGACAATTTGGCGCGATTGACGGCGCCTTTGGCCAACGCTGCCCGAGAGGCCTATTGGCGCGGCGTGGTTGACACGCTGGGCAAGGATTGCGCCGAGAAAGTGGTGATCGACAAGCTGCCGCTGCACACGATCGCGCTGCCCGTGATCGCAAAACTCTTCCCCCGCGCCAAGATCTTCTTTGCGCTCAGAGATCCTCGAGATGTCGTGTTGAGTTGTTTCCGACGAAGGTTCCAAATCAATTCAGCGATGTTCGAGTTCTTGGACCTCACGAGCGCTGCGATATATTATGATCAAGTGATGGCCCTCTCCCGCAACTACCGGAGGGTGTTGCCATTGGCGATAAGAGAGGTTCGGCATGAAGCGATGGTGAAGACCTTTGAGGACGAGGTCCGGGGCGCGCTTGATTTCATCGGACTGGAATGGGACCCGGTTGTTACTCGTTTTGCCGAAAAGGCGCCGCTCGATGCCCGAACGCCCAGCGACGTCCAGCTCGCGCGCGGGCTCAATGCCGATGGCGTCGGGCAGTGGCGCCGCTACGAGAAGCAGATCGAGCCGATCCTGGGAATTTTAGAAAGATGGGTGCGAGAGCTCGGCTATTGAATGGTTCGCGGCATTTCGACAGGAAAACCAGAAGGCGGACTGGCATTGGCCTATCGCCGCCTCAGCCAGGATCCGACGCGACGACGACATCGCGACAAGGGATAGATGCGCACATCGACGGCCTCACCATCGGGAGGGCTTGCGAAGACGTCCGTCCGTCTCGCCGCCCGTGGACCGCGTCCCACGCGCGCATGGGGATAGTAATTGAGGAGCCTGATATGACCGATCATCCCGTCGCGACGCTCGACGAGTGGCTCGCCGCGCGCCGGCGCCTGCTGGCCGAGGAGAAGGATTTCACCCGGCTGCGCGATCAGCTCAGCGCCAGGCGCCGCGCGATGCCGTGGCTCAGGATGGACAAGGACTATCGCTTCGACGGGCCGGAGGGGCAAAATCTCACGCTCGGGGACCTCTTCGGCGGCCGGCGCCAGCTCGTCGTCTATCACTTCATGTTCGCGCCTGACTGGGAGAAGCCCTGCAAGAGCTGCTCGTTCTGGGCCGACGGTTACAATGGCGTCACTCAGCATCTCGCCCAGCGCGACACGCGCCTCGTCGCCGTTTCGCGCGCGCCGCTCATGAAGCTCGAGGCGACGGCGAAGCGCCTGGGCTGGAGCTTTCCCTGGTATTCGTCGGGCGAGGGCGACTTCAACTACGACTTCCACGTCTCCTTCCACCCCGAGCAGGTGGCCGACGGCGCGATCCGCTACAATTTCGCGCCGACCCAGACCAGGATGTCCGACCTGCCGGGCATCAGCGCTTTCATCAGGGAGCCGGACGGCGCCGTCTACCGCACCTATTCGGCCTATGCGCGCGGCCTCGACATGCTGAACCCGGCCTATCAGCTCCTCGACATCACCGCGCTCGGCCGCCACGAGGACGACCTGCCCTTCCCCATGGCCTGGGTGAAGCTGCACGACGAATATGCGGGCTAGGCAATAAGCCTCGCCGGTCCCGCGCAGGCCGCCTCGGCTGGCCTTGACCGGCTTGGCCGCCCCTGCAAACCCATGCAAAAAGTCGCGTGCGACTCGTCCGCGCGCACGGGCGACGAGCGGGGGTGCGGATGAGCGGGTCGACGATCGGTCTTATCGTGGCGGCGTGTGTGTTCGCCGGAGGGGTCGTCGGCACGCTGCTCGATCGCGTCCTGCCTCCCGAACACATGTCCAAAGAGACGCGCGACGTGGTGATGCTGGGGACGGGAATGCTGTCGGTTCTCGCGTCCCTGGTGCTTGGGCTCCTGATTGCGACGGCGAAGAGCTCGTACGACACCAAAGACACGAACATGCGCTCGTTCGCGACCGACATCATCTCGCTCGACGAAACGCTGCGCCAGTACGGCGACGGAGCGCTGGCCGCCCGACGGGCCCTTCGCGATTATACAACGACGCTTCTCAGGGACGTCTGGCCTGAAGAGTCTGCAAGCCCCTACCTGGTCGGTAGCCCGAAGGCGCTCACGTTTCTCGAGCGCACGCAGGAGGAGATTCGCGCCCTCAAGGTCGCGAACGACGACCAGCGGCGACTTGCGGACCAGGCTTTCTCGTCCAGCACGGCGCTCCTGCGCCAGCGGTGGCTTCTGCTGGAGGAAGGCGGCCCAAGCGTGCGCGCCACAGTCACTGTGATTCTGGTCTGCTGGATCACCGCCATTTTCGTCAGCTTCGGCATGCGCGCGCCGAGAAATCCGACTGTCTATACGGCGTTCCTGCTTTGCTCGCTCGCCATGGGCAGCGCGTTTTTTCTGATCATCGAGCTCGATCGCCCTTTTGAAGGCCTGCTGCGCATTTCGAGCAGACCGGTGGCGAGCGCGGTCGCCAGCATCCTCCCGGCGGGCCGCTAGGATCGGCCGGCGACGTGTTGACGGCAGAGTCGCCGACAACTTAGAGAGTTTGGCGGCGGTCCCGGCTGTTATCCGCCCGTCATAACCCGCGCTCAGGCTCGCACCGATCGAAATGCGAAGTCCTCTCGGCAGCTAAGTCGTCCTCACAGGGAGACGACGCCAATGAGTCTCGATCCTACTCCTCCTCTCGCGGATTCAGTTCGCCTGGGTCGTCGCCTGGCATTTCCTTCTCCCGGCCTTCACGGTCGGGCTTGCTTCCTTCATCGCCGTTCTGGAAGGCCTCAATTTCGTCACCGGGCGGGAGATTTATTTCCGCATCTCGACCTTCTGGATCAGGATTTTTGCGGTCTCCTTCGGCATGGGAGTCGTGTCGGGCATCGTCATGCCGTTCCAGTTCGGCACGAACTGGAGCCGTTATTCCGACGCAACCGCCAACGTTGTCTCTCCGCTGCTGGCCTACGAGGGGCTGACGGCTTTCTTTCTCGAAGCGGCCTTCCTCGGGGTGCTGCTGTTCGGCCGCAAGCTCGTGCCGCGCTGGGCGCATTTTTTCGCCGCGCTGATGGTTGCGCTCGGCACGCTCGCCTCGACCTTCTGGATTCTGGCGGTCAACAGCTGGATGCAGACGCCCGCAGGCTACGAGATGGTCGATGGGCGCTTCATGCCGCAGAGCTGGGTCGGCGTCATCTTCAACCCGTCCTTCCCCTATCGCTTCGCCCATACGGTCGACGCGGTCTACATCACCACCGGCTTCGTCGTCGTCGGGGTCGCTGCCTTCTATCTCAGGCGCGGGCGCCACGTCGAAGAGGCGCGGACCATGCTGTCGATGACCCTCTGGGTGCTGAGCGCGCTCGTGCCCTTGCAGATTGTTCTCGGCGACGCGCACGGCCTCAACACGCTCGAGCATCAGCCCGCCAAGCTCGCGGCGATCGAGGCGATCTGGAACACCGAGAGCCGCGTGCCGCTGAACCTCTTCGTCATTCCCGACGAAAAGGCCGAGACGAACCGCTACGTGATCTCGATCCCGGACCTCGGCAGCCTCATCCTGACCCACGACCCGGACGGGATGGTGCGGGGCCTCAAGGATTTTCCCGCCGATCAGCGTCCTCCCGTCGCCATTCCCTTCTTCGGCTTCCGCATCATGGTCGGGATCGGGCTCGCGATGCTGGCCGTGGTCGTCGTGAGCTGGTGGCTGCGCTGGAGACGGGAGCTCTATGACGCGCGCTGGTACCTGCTGATTTGCGTGCTTGCTTCCCCGCTCGGCTTTTTCGCGGTTCTGGCCGGCTGGGCGACGACCGAGGTCGGCCGCCAGCCCTGGACCGTCTACGGGCTCCTGCGCACCGCCGATTCGGTGTCGCCGTCGCTGACCGGCCTCGACGTCGCGCTGTCGCTCGTGGGCTACAGCCTCGTCTACCTGCTCGTGTTCGCGGCGGGGATCGCGCTGATCTTGAGGATTGTGAGGGCCGGCCCCGCCGGGCCAGGAGAGGAGCCGGAGGATGAGATCGAAAGCGGCCGGCCGAGACAGCCGGTGATCGCGCTTCCCGTGGCCGAAGTCCGGAGGGGGACATGACCGGGCCGGTTTTCGACTTCGTTCCGATCTGGACGCTCATTCTCGGCGTCGGCGTCTTTTTCTATGTGCTGCTCGACGGCTTCGATCTCGGCGTCGGCATTCTTTACGGCTTCGCGCCCGACCGCGACGCGCGCAATCTGGTGATGAACTCGATCGCCCCGATCTGGGACGGCAACGAGACCTGGCTCGTGCTCGGCGGCGTGGCGCTGCTGGCGGCCTTCCCACTCGCCTTCGCCATCATCCTGCCCGCGGTCTATTTCCCGCTCCTGATCATGCTGCTGGCGCTGATTTTCCGCGGCGTCGCCTTCGAGTTCCGCTTCCGGGACACCGAGCACCGGACCGTGTGGGACCATGGCTTCTGCTACGGATCGGCGCTCGGGGCGTTCGCGCAAGGGGTAGTGCTCGGCGCATTCATCGAGGGTTTCGAAATCGACGGGCGCCATTTCGCCGGCAGTTCGACCGACTGTTTCACCCCCTTCACCCTCCTGACCGGCGTCGCGCTCGTGTTCGGCTATGCCCTCCTCGGCGCGGGCTGGCTCATCCTCAAGACCGAGCGGCCGCTCCAGGACTGGGCGCGCCGGCTCGGGCGCTTCGCGCTCGCGGGCGTCATCGCGGCGATCGCCGCCGTGAGCTTATGGACGCCGTTCCTGCAGCCGGTCATCGCCGCCCGCTGGTTCTCCTGGCCGAATGTCGCGTTTCTCTGGCCCGTGCCGATCCTGACGGCGATCGTCGCTGTCTGGGTCTGGCGCTCGCTCAACAACCGGTCCGAGGCCCAGCCATTCATCGGCGCGGTCCTCCTTTTCGTCATGTCTTATCTCGGGATCGCGATCAGCCTCTGGCCGATGATCGTGCCCTATAAATACACGCTCTGGGACGCGGCCTCGTCGGAAGCCACCCAGGCGTTCCTTCTGGTCGGAACCCTCTTCCTGCTGCCGGTCATCCTCATGTACACCGGCTGGTCCTACTGGGTGTTCCGAGGCAAGGTCCGCGCGGACATCGGCTACCATTGAGCGGCGACAGTTGCGCCGACGCGCGCCGCTGGGGCGGCCGGATGGCCAAGCGGACGCCCGTCCGCTATGGGGACGCAAGGGTCCGGGGCGGCAGGGATGGCTCGCGACGGGCCACGGGTTTTCAGGCGTCGGAAAAATGGATATCCACGAGATCGCAGGCGAAGTCTTCGCCGTCCTGGGGACGCGGCCGCCAGGTCGCGCCGTTCTCCGACCGCCAGCCCGATTTCGGACTTAAGGACGCCTATCGGGTCACTGCCGCCGTTCGCGCGAAGCGCGAGGCGCACGGCGAGCGGCCGGTCGGACGCAAGATCGGCTTCACCAACCGGACGATCTGGGCCGAATACAACGTCCACGCGCCGATATGGGGCTATGTCTACGACCGCACCGTCCGCGACCTGCCGCGGGGCGGCCTGGACGTTTCGCTGGGCGGCCTGGCGGAGCCCCGCATCGAGCCCGAGATCGTCTTCGGGCTGGCCTCTGCGCCGGCCACGGACATGGACAATCGGGCCTTGCTCGCCTGCATCGACTGGGTCGCGCATGGGTTCGAGATCGTGCAGTCGATCTTCCCCGACTGGAGGTTTCTCGCCGCCGATACGATCGCCGCCTATGGCCTCCACGGCGCGTTGTGGATTGGCCCGCGTCATGCGGTCGCCGGTCGCTCCGACGACTGGGGACCGGAGCTCTCCGCCTTCGAGATCGACCTCTTTCGCAACGGAGTTGTGGCCGACCACGGCCGCGCCGCGAATGTTCTGGACGGGCCCGTTTTCGCGCTCCGCCATCTCGTCGAATTGCTCGCCGCCGACCCGGTCAATCCGCCGCTCGCCGCAGGCGAGATCGTCACGACGGGAACGCTCACCCGCGCCTTTCCGGTCGCGGCCGGCGAGACATGGACGACCGAACTGACAGGCGTTCCGCTCGAAGGCGCCCGGCTCCGCTTCGTCTGACCGGAGCGGCGCCGTTCTGGACCGGACCTCAAAACGCAGCGGTGGCGGGGTCGGGGCCGATCCGCCCGCCTGGCGAGTCGAGCGCCTCGATGCGCCGCATGTCGTCGCCATCGAGACGGAAGCCGAGCGCGCCGATATTCTCTTTCAGGCGTTCGAGCCTCACCGTCTTGGGAATGACGATGAGACCGCTGTCGAGATGCCAACGGATCACGACTTGCGCCGGCGTCTTCCGATGCTTGGCCGCGATGCCGACGATGGCGGGGTCGCTCAGCAGGGGCCCGCGGCCGAGCGGGCTCCAGGATTCGGTTCTGATCCCTTGGTCCTCGTGAAACGCGCGCAGGGCCTTCTGCTGGAACCTGGGATGAAGCTCGATCTGGTTGACCGCGGGCGTGACCCCGGTCTCTCCGATGATCCGCTCGAGATGATCAATGTTGAAGTTCGAGACGCCGATCGAGCGGGCCCGGCCTTCGCTCTGGAGACGGATCAGCGCCTTCCAGCTCTCCAGGTAGCGGTTGAACCGCGGCCGCGGCCAATGGATGAGGTAGAGGTCGAGGGTGCGGCGGCGCAGCTTTCTGGCGCTCTCCTCGAACGCGCGCAGGGCTTCGTCGAAGCCGTGATCCGCGTTCCAGAGCTTTGTCGTGACGAAGACGTCGTCGCGGCCCCTCAGCGCCTCGCCGACGCCCTCCTCGTTGCGATAGGCCGCCGCGGTGTCGACGGCGCGATAGCCGACGCCAACAGCTTGCCTCACGATCTCGGCGGTGATCTCGGGCGGCGTCAGGAAGACGCCGAGTCCGAATTGCGGCATCGATTGGGCGTCGTTGAGGACGACGGCCGGCTGGCCTTGTTTCGTCATGGACCTATCCTTGATTCTGCGAGTCGCGCCGCCCGCCAGAGTCGCCCTGCCGTCTGACCGGACGAGCCGACACCGGGCTCATGGGCTGAAATTGCTCTGTCCCGGACCCGTCAGATCGTAAATGTTCTCTTTGTCGTCCTGCGTATAGGCGGCCGATCCGCTCTTGGGAACGAGGACCAGCTCCTTGTCGAGCACGACGACGCGGAACTTCCAGCCTGGGGGAAGGGTAATGAGATCGCCGAGCGTTTCGAGCCTGTCGATCGTCAAACCGGACGCGACCTTGTCGGTGTATGACTTCATGACCCAGGTTCTGCCCTTGGGATCATCGAGGCAATAGATCTTCGTCCCCTTCTTGAACCCTTCCGCCGCGGTGCGCGGCACAGGCGCAAAGCGATAGGCGCTGGCGGCCGGCTTCTTCGAGTCCATGGCCGCCGGCGCCGGGCCATTGCCCATCCACGCGGCGTTGAGACCGCCAAAACTCCTGACGCTCCCGATCCTGTCGGCGAGCCAGTCGATCGTCCAGTACCGCGGCGGACTCACCCAGACCGACAGGGCCTGATACTGCTTTGCGATCGCCTTGGGATCCACATTGCGGGCAAGATCCTGTGGCGCTGAGTCGCCGGAACTCGTCGGCCCCGTTCAGACCCGTCGTATTATAGACGCTCTCGTAGACCAGTTTCTTGATGACGTCTTTGGCGACGAGATCGATCTCCTCGTAGCGGGCGTTACGAAGATTGTCGTACTTTCGCAGTTCCGCCCCGATGCAATCGTCGGGCAGCTGGCTCACATATTTGCACGTTGTCCCCTGAGCCGACGCCGCATGGGGAATGGCGCACAGCAAGATCCCACAGCGCAAAACCACAATGTCTCAAAGCGCCGCGCCCGGCGTCGATCATGGCCTTGCGGCCTCCCGAATCACTGACTGTAGACTGCAGGACATCGCCTGAGCCAACACCCTATTTCTGGAGCCGGCGCCAGCGCAAGTGAGGTCCGTGAGCCGTCCGGACAACCCGGCGATCGCTGCGACCCGCGGCAGAGCGACAGTTCCCGCCCCTTGGTCCCCCTCTTGCAGGCGAACCCGAGGCGTGAGCACAATTGGACCTAAGTCCCCTGTCCCTGGAAAGCCTGTCCATGCCCAACTTGTTGAGCGAATTTCGGCTGCGCGGCATAGCGCTCGCCAATCGCATCGGCGTATCGCCCATGTGCCAGTATTCCTGCATCGACGGCTATGCCGACGACTGGCATTTCGCCCATCTGGCCGCGCGCGCGGTCGGCGGCGCCGGGCTGGTGTTCACGGAAGCGGCGGCGGTGTCGCCGGAGGGCCGGATCTCGCCGCAGGATCTCGGCGTCTGGAGCGAAAAGCACTTTGAGCCGCTCGCGCGCATCGCCCGTTTTATCGCCACGCAGGGCGCAGTCGCCGGGATTCAGCTCGCCCATGCCGGGCGGAAGGGCAGCACCTATCGGCCCTGGTCCGGACGCGGCGCCCTGCCCGAGGCGGTCGGCGGATGGCGCCCGGTTGCGCCGAGCGCGATGGCGTTCGCAAAGGATTACGCCACGCCAGAGGAGCTGAGCGCCGATCGGATCAAGGCGCTGCAGCAAGCGTTCGCGACCGCCGCGGCGCGCGCCCACGCCGCGGGGTTCCGGGCGATCGAGATCCACGCGGCCCACGGCTATCTGGCGCACGAGTTTCTCTCGCCGCTGAGCAACAGGCGCGCCGACGACTACGGCGGTTCGTTCGACAACCGCATCCGGTTTCTGTGTGAGTGCGCGGCGGCGGTGCGGCGGGCCCTGCCCCAGCCCTGCCTCCTGTTCGTGCGAATCTCCGCAACCGATTGGACGGATGGCGGCTGGGACGTCGACCAGTCCGTCGAGCTCGCGCGCCGGCTCAAGGGTCTCGGCGTCGACGTGATCGACTGCTCGTCGGGCGGCAATGTCGAAAAGGCCGAGATCCCGGTCGGCCCCGGATATCAAGTCCCGTTCGCCGAGAGGATCAGGCGCGAGGCGGACATCGCGACGGCGGCGGTAGGCATGATCACCGCGCCGGCCCAGGCCGATCAGATCATCCGTACGGGCCAGGCCGATCTTGTTCTGCTCGCGCGCGAACTGCTTCGGGAGCCGTACTGGCCGCTGCGCGCCGCCCAGGAACTCGGGCGGCCCATGGCTTGGCCGGCGCAATATCTGCGCGCGGCGCCCGCCGGGGCGCCGGAGCGCACGCCCGCGCACGAGATCGACTGACGCCGCAGGTTTATTGGACCCGGAAAACCACCACCTCCGGCGGCCGCTCTACCGGGCGACCGCGCCGCCCTCGTCCTCGACGCCCACGATATAGCCGAGGCCGCGCGCGGTCTTGATGATGTCAACCCCGAGCTTCTTGCGCAGGCGGCCGATGAAGACCTCGATGGTGTTCGAGTTCGCGGTCGAAGTCCTGCTCGTAGAGATGCTCGACGATCTCGCTGCGCGAGATGATCCGGCCGGCATGGTGCATCAGGTATGAGAGGAGGCGATACTCGTGGCTGGTCAGCTTGACCGCGGCCCCGTTGACGGTGACCCGGCCCGCGCGCGCATCGAGCCTGACCGGCCCGACGGAAAGATCGCTGGTCGCGTGGCCGGCCGCCCGGCGCAGGAGCGCGCGCACCCGCGCGAGCACCTCCTCCATGTGAAAGGGCTTGGCGACATAGTCGTCGGCGCCCGCGTCGATGCCCTGGACCTTGTCGCTCCAGCGGTCGCGCGCCGTCAGGATCAGGACGGGCATGGTGCGACCGGCCTTGCGCCAGGCCTCGAGGATCGAAATGCCGTCGCGCTTGGGCAGGCCGAGGTCGAGCACCACCGCGTCGTAGGGCTCGGTGTCGCCTCGAAACCAGCCGTCTTCGCCGTCGAACGCGCGATCGACCGCGTAGCCGGCGGCCTCGAGCGCGGCGGAAACCTGACGGTTGAGATCGCGATCGTCTTCGACAACCAGCAGTCGCATTGGCGCCTTTCTCGTGTGTCCCGGTCAGTTCTTGACGGGCGGCTCATGCGCCTCGTGCGTGTCATGCGGCTCGTGCGGCGGCCGGGAGATCAGCTTGCCGGTGCCGGCGTCCACTTCGACATGCACCAGGCGGCCGTCGCGGTGAAGGAGCGTGATCTCATAGACGTATTCGTCGCCGTTATGGCAGAGCTTGGCCGAGAGCGCCTCGGCCTTGCGCTGGGCGGCGGCGAATTTCAGCGCCGCGAACGGTTCGAGCAGCTTGTGCGCCTTCACCTCTTCCCGGGTCTCCGCCGCGTTGAGGCAGGCGGGCTTGCCGGCGGCGGGTGAGACGGCGTGCGGCTCGGCGTCCGTCGCCTGCGCCGCTCCCATCACTGCGAGGCTCAAGACCGCGGCGCGGCTAACGATGGCGAGCGCGGCCATGACGAGATCGGTCCCTCTACCCTTATGGCGCCGACCATGTTCGCATAGGCGGCTGAATGCAATGTGAATGATCAGCCGTCCGTCCCTCGCCCGGTCTTGCGTTCACGAAGTTGTGCGACGATTGACTTGCAGGGATTTCGGCGCATGAAGCCCGTCCATGCCTCGAATGTCCCTCAGCGCCGCAGCCATCTTTACGAGCCTCGTCGGCTTCGTCTCGCTCGCCGCGCCGGCCGGCGCGCTCGTTGGCGCAACGCCCGACGCGCGCTTCGCCGACAGGGTGGCGATGGTGCTCCTGCGCGGCGGCGGCGAAGCGGGCTTCTGCTCGGCGCTCGTCCTCGATTCGCGCACGCTCCTGACGGCGGCCCATTGCGTGAAGGCGACGCGCGACATGGCGGTTCACTACCGCGACGCCTCAGGCGCGCCGGTGGTCATTCCGGTGGAGGCGGCTGTCGTCCATCCGCTCTACCGGCCGGACGCGATCGCGGCGCGCGCCCTCTCGATCGACGCCGCGCTGATCCGAACGGCGCGCCCGCTCGATTCCCGCTTCGTCAGCGCGGCGCTTGCCTCGGGCGAGGGGCCTTCGGTCGGCGAGCCGGTCATCCTCGCGGGCTATGGGGTCACGCGGGACGGCGACTGGAAGTCGGGCGGGGCTTTGCGCAGCGTGACGCTTGCCGTCCGCGCGCCGGCCTCGACCGTGCTGATCTGGGCCGCCGACCCGGACGGCGCCGTGGCCGGCGCCTGCTCGGGCGATTCCGGCGCGCCGATCTGGTCGGCCGACGGCCGGACCGCCGTCGCCATCGCGACCTGGGCGCAGGCGCCCCACGGCCGCGGCTGCGGCGGCCTCACCCAAGGCCCGCTGCTCGCGCCGCTGAAGGGTTGGATCGAGGAGACGGAGAGGAGGCTCGCGGGCGGGGGGTAAGGCGCGCTGCGCCCGCGAACCGCCGCCGTCATCGGGAGACCCACGGGAACGCCGGCGACATGTCTCCCTGTTACTCCCTGCTAACAGGGAGAAATGGCCGGGCGAAGTCTGCCGGTGCGCTTGACCAAAACGCGAAAAGACAATGTTTTTCAAGCTCTTCCGGAAAACATCTCACGTGGCGCGATTACAAGGAACCGGGAAAATAACAGGGCGGCGACAGGCCCTGATTCAGAGGGTAACAGGGAGCGCGAATGGGAGACCAGCCGCCTTCGAAAATCGACGATGCGGCTCCGAGGGAGGCTTTTTTTGAAAGGGATTATTTTCATATAGAAGAATGGTAAATTGACAGAGAACGGAGATGGCGCGTAGACTTGATATAGACACAGCGGAGAGTCGGATGAGCGCGGCCTTCGAACTTCCGTCTTTGGAATATTCGTCGATGCGCTGAATGCGGCCGGCGTCGAAACGCGAACGGCCAGAGGATTTTGGAGTGGCGTTACGCCGAGCTAACGGCGAAATCGTCGTTGTCGTGGTTCGATGCCAACGACGGGACCGGCCGGTTTCCATCTGGCGTCCGAGCCCAAACCACGGCGGCCTGAAAACGGAATGGGAAGTGGGGAATATTCGGGTGGGAACCCTAACGCGTCATTCGTCATGGCGGCGGAGAGCGAAAAGAAGCACCGCGGTCAATCATGATTTGGCCGCGGCGATAAGCGTGAACCACCTACAATGCGGGGCAGGGCGCCTCCCCCATCACCGTAGGTCCTCGCCGGCGAACCGCTTATTGAAGACCGCGGATTCGCCAGCCGAAGTCTAGACAGTTCCACATAAGGGCAGTGGCGCTCTCCGGCAACCCTCGGAAACTACCCACGCGGCGCCTGCGGCTGTGCCTTGACCGCGCCTTGCCAGGATGGTCGCCTCCGCCGGGTCGCTCGATCGGCGAGATATGCAGGTGTCAACAAGATAAGATAGCAAGAAAGGAGAACGGTCATGGCAATATCAAGTAATCAAAAGGTTGCCGAACTGGCGCGAATCGCGTATCTGGCGTTATTGCATGCTGAAAGCGAGCTGGGGGACGAGACAAACACATTTGACGGAAACAAATGGTCGGAGGATTTACGAGGTATCCGTTTAGCAATATTGCGCATGTTTGGTGATACAGAAAACAAGGTGAAGCTAGACAAAGCTATCTATCTTATCGGAAATGAAGGATCATTGGTTGCTTACTATCACGGAAGTGATACAGAGGATCCTGATGAACGGCTAGCGAAGATAAGGCAGTCTTCAACAAGCTCAGACCTGGATCTGAGCCCTGAGGAGGAATAGGCTTTATCTCCTTGCGATTAGTCAGCTACGCAGGGCCACGGATGGGACAGGTTTCGGCGCCCAACTCTTTGAAATAACGGCGCCGCGACCAAAACTGCACCGGGCTCTCCCGTCACCCGGCCCGCGCCTCCAGCGCCGCGGCGATCTCCTCGAGCACCTTCGGGTCCTCGATCGTGGCCGGCGTCGCGAAAGGGTCGTGGTCGGCGATCTTCTTCATCGTGCCGCGCAGGATCTTGCCCGAGCGGGTCTTCGGCAGGCGGGCGACGACGAGGGCCATCTTGAAGGCGGCGACCGGGCCGATCTTGTCGCGCACGAGCTTGACGACCTCCTTCTCGATCTCCTCGGGCGGCCGGTTGACGCCCGACTTCAGCACCAGGAACCCGCAGGGCTGCTCGCCCTTGATCTCGTCCTTGACGCCGAGCACGGCGCATTCGGCGACGTCCGGGTGCGAGGCGATCACCTCCTCCATGCCGCCGGTCGAGAGGCGGTGCCCGGCGACATTGATGATGTCGTCGGTGCGGCCGAGAATGGTGAGGTAGCCGTCCTCGTCGATGAACCCGGCGTCGGCGGTCTTGTAGTAGCCGGGGAACTCCTTGAGGTAGCTGTCGCGCATGCGCTCGTCCTGCCGGTAGAGGGTCGGCAGGCAGCCGGGCGGGAGCGGCAGCTTGATGACGATCGAGCCCATCGCGCCCGTCGGCCACCGGATGGCAGGCCTCGTCCACGACCTCGACGATATAGCCCGGCATCGGCACGGTCGGCGAGCCGAGCTTGATCGGCAGGATCCCCAGGCCCACCGGATTGGCGGCGATCGCCCAGCCGGTCTCGGTCTGCCACCAGTGGTCGACGACCGGCCGGTCGAGAACCTTCTCCGCCCAGGCGACGGTGTCGGGATCGGCCCGTTCGCCGGCCAGAAAGAGCGTGTGCATCGAGGAGATGTCGTAGTCCTTGAGAAGCTTCGCCTCCGGGTCTTCCTTGCGCACGGCGCGCAGCGCCGTCGGCGCGGTGAAGAAGGCGGCGACCTTGTAGTCCTCGATCACCCGCCAGAAGGCGCCGGCGTCGGGCGTGCCGATCGGCTTGCCCTCGTAGAGCACGCTGGCGCAGCCGTGAATGAGCGGCGCATAGACGATGTAGGAATGCCCGACGACCCAGCCGATGTCGGAGGCGGCCCAGTAGGTATCGCCGGGCTTGACGTTGTAGATCGCCGACATCGACCATTTGAGGGCGACGAGGTAGCCGCCGATGTCGCGCACCACCCCCTTGGGGACCCCGGTCGTGCCCGACGTGTAGAGGATATAGAGCGGATCGGTCGCGGCCAGATCGGCGCAGGGCGCCCGCTTGCCGGCGGCCTTTGCCGCGTCGACCAGTGTCGTCCAGTCCTTGTCGCGCGGCGCGTTCATCCGCGCCGCGATCTGTGGGCGCTGAAAGACGACCGAGGCCGCCGGCTTGTGCTTCGACAGGCCGATGGCGAGATCGAGCAGCGGCTTATATTCGACGATGCGGCCGGGCTCGATGCCGCAGCTGGCGGTCAGGATCACTTTCGGCTCGGCGTCGTCGATGCGGGTCGCGAGCTCCTTGGCGGCAAAGCCGCCGAACACCACCGAATGGACCGCCCCGATGCGCGCGCAGGCGAGCATGCCGACGATCGCCTCCGGGATCATCGGCATATAGATCAGCACCCGGTCGCCGGCGACGACGCCGAGATCGGCAAGAACCGCGCCGAGCGTCGCGGTCTCGTCCAGGAGCTCGCGATAGCTGATCGTGCGTTTCGTCCCCGTCACCGGGCTGTCGTAGTAGAGCGCCGCCTGATCGCCGCGGCCGGCTTCGACGTGGCGGTCGAGCGCGTTGTAGCAGGCGTTGCAGCGGGCGTCGGGGAACCAGTGGCCGTAGACGCCCGCTCGCGGATCGAATATCCGTTCAGGCGCCCGCGTCCAGGAGATCTGGCGCGCGGCTTCGGCCCAAAAGGCTTGTGGATCGGCGCGCCACTGGTCATAGGTCTGCCTGTAGCCGCTCATTGGTTTCGCTCCCGGCGCCGCCCGCCTTAGGGCGACTTGTCGCGCCGCGGGCGCCCGAACGCAACGGCGGGGCGCTAACACTATCGGCCAATGAGAGGCTCGAGACGCGGGGAACCGTCGCCGCCCGGCGCCGCAACGGAGACTGGCCCCAGGATGTCGGGCGTCATGGAATTCTATCTGGCCGCCGTGCCGGCGGTGATCGTGCTCGGCCTGTCGAAGGGCGGATTCACAGGTTTAAGCTCGCTTGCGATGCCGATGATGTCGCTCGTCATCTCGCCGGTCAAAGCGGCGGCGATCGTACTGCCCGTCCTCATCGTGCAGGACTGGGTGAGCGTCTGGGCGTTCAGGCGCGACTTTTCGCCGCGGAACCTCCTGATCCTCATTCCCGCCTCGCTGATCGGCGTCGCCGCCGGCTGGCTGCTCGCCGCGCACGTCAGCGAGGATGCGGTCAGGCTCGCGGTCGGCGTCATCTCGATCGCCTTCGTCTTCTACATGCTGATCCGCGACCGGTTGGGACTTGCGCCGGTTGCGACGCCTGGCGTTCCGGGCGGCCTCCTCTGGGGCTCGCTCGCAGGGTTCACGAGCTTCATCAGCCACGCGGGGGCGCCGCCGTTCCAGGTCTATGTGATGCCACAGAACCTGAAGCCGCGCGTGTTCGCCGGCACTTCGACCATGTTCTTCGCCGCCGTGAATCTCCTCAAGCTCCCGCCCTATCTTCTGCTCGGACAGTTCAGCCGCGACAACCTCGCGGTGTCGGCCGTGCTGATCCCGCTGGCGATCGTCTCGACCTTCGCCGGGGTGTGGCTGGTGCGCCGGGTCGCCGCCGACCGGTTCTACGCAATCATTCTCGTGATCACCTTCCTGATCGGCGTCAAGCTGACCTATGATGCGGTCCTGGCGCTTGCCTGAGGCCGCATGACCGCCGACGACGAATCCTCTCCGATTGATGTCGCCAGGCCGAACCAGGGGCGCTTCTTGTCGCAGGTTCCCGCCTTCGCGGCAGTCGGGATCGTCGGCTATGTCGTGGATTCGGCGATCACCTATGCCGGCGCGAAATATCTCGGCCTGTCGCCGGAGCTCGCCCGGCCCCCGGGCTTCATCGTCGCCACGATCGTCAATTTTTTCCTCAACCGGGCCATCACCTTCCGCCATTCGCGGGCGCCGCTCGGGCGCGCCTTCGTCCGCTATTGGCTCGTCGCCGCCGCGGGCCTTGCAGTCAATTACGCGATCTATTCGACCTGTGTCCTTCTCGCGCCGCGTTTCGGCGTCGACGTGACCCCGGCGATCCTGCCGCTCTTTGTCGCCGCAGGAGTCGGCGTGGCGATGATCGTGACCTTCGTCGGCTTCCGGACCTTCGCCTTTCGCTCGTGAGATCCGGAAATCCCCTCCCCAAGACCGCTTCCCACGGTATGATGACGGCGATCCGACCCCGAGGAGCCCGATGTCCCTGTCGCCCTACGATCGCGATCTCGATCGCAACTCCGCCAATTTTCAGCCGCTGACGCCGCTCGCGCTGCTCGAGCGCGCCGCCGAGGTCTTCCCGGACCAGCTCGCCGTCGTGCATGGAAGACTTCGTCGCAGTTACCGCGAGTTTCACGCCCGTTCGAAGACGCTCGCCTCGGCGCTGGCGAAGCGCGGCTTCGTGCGCGGCGACACCGTCGCCGTCATGCTCGCCAACACCCCGGCCATGCTCGAATGCCACTATGGCGTGCCGATGTGCGGGGCGGTGCTCAATGCGCTCAACACGCGCCTCGACCCGGCGGCGCTCGCCTTCATGCTCGACCACGGCGAAGCCAAAGCGCTCATCGTCGATCGCGAATTCTCCGGCGTGATCGCGGCGGCGCTGAAGCTCGCCAAGGTCCGCCCGCTCGTCGTCGACTACGACGATCCCGAATACGAGGGCGCGGGTGAGCGGATCGGCGAGATCGAGTACGAGGCGTTGCTGGCGGAAGGCGACGAATCCTACCGTCGCACGGCGCCGTCGGACGAGTGGGACGCGATTGCGCTCAACTACACCTCGGGAACGACGGGCGATCCGAAGGGCGTCGTCTACCATCATCGCGGCGCGAACCTGCTCGCGGTGGGCAACGTGGTCACCGCGGACATGGGCCGGCATCCGGTCTATCTCTGGACGCTGCCGATGTTCCATTGCAACGGCTGGTGCTTCCCCTGGTCGATCAGCGTGAAAGCGGGCGTCCATGTCTGCCTCAGGCAGGTTCGCGCCAAGCCGATCTACGACCTCATCGCCGAGCACAAGGTCACCCATCTCTGCGGCGCGCCGATCGTCATGTCGGTCCTGCTCAACGCGGGGCCTGAGGAAAAGAAGCCGCTGCCCCATCTCGTCCGCTTCTTCACCGCCGCCGCCCCGCCGCCCGCATCGGTCCTGAAGGCGATGAGCGAGGCGGGCTTCGAAGTCACTCATCTCTACGGCCTGACCGAGGTCTACGGGCCCGCCGTGGTCAATGACTGGAAGGAGGAATGGGACGCGCTCGATCATGACGCCCAGTCGCATCTCAAGGCGCGGCAGGGCGTGCGCTATCACGCGCTCGAGGCCCTCGACGTGCTCGATCCCGACACGATGGCGCCCGTGCCGGCCGACGGTCGGACGATCGGCGAGGTGATGTTCAGGGGCAACGTCGTGATGAAGGGCTATCTCAAGAACAAGCCTTCGACCGACAGGGCCTTCGACGGCGGCTGGTTCCATTCCGGCGATCTCGGGGTCAAGCATCCGGACGGCTATGTGCAGCTGCGCGACCGCTCCAAGGACATCATCATCTCGGGCGGCGAGAACATCTCCTCGATCGAGGTCGAGGACGCGCTCTTCGACCATCCGGGCGTCGCGCTTGCAGCGGTCGTGGCGCTGCCGGACGAGAAATGGGGCGAGACCCCGTGCGCCTTCGTCGAAATGAAGCCGGGCGAAAGCGCGACGGCCGAAGAGCTGATCGAATGGTGCCGGGCGCGGCTCGCGCGCTACAAGTGCCCGCGCACCATCGTGTTCGAGCCGATCCCCAAGACCTCGACCGGCAAGGTGCAGAAATTCGCGCTGCGCGAGCGCGCGAAACACCTCGGCGAAAGGCGGCCGTGAGTCTCATGCGCGGGCGCGCCTGGCCGCAATATTGCGGAGCTCTGCTGACCGGGTCGGTGAAAGCGGCCGCGCAGCAGTTTCCCGGGCCCGGCCAGCAGGCGCCGGAGCGTATCCACAACGTGCGCAAGACCCTGAAAGAGGGCCGCGCGATCGCCCGGCTCTTCCTGCGATGCGTCGGCGAGCCGGCGCGAGTGACGATCGCGGCGCTCGCTGCGACCCGCCGGCGAGTCGGGCGGGCGCGCGATCTCGACGTGATCGAGGAGCGCCTCCAGCGCCTCGCGCCGCCGTCCGAGATCGCCGAGCCTCTGAGCGCGGCGATCGCGCGCGAACGGGCGGCGGCGAGGCGGGCGCACGGAGGCCTCGGCCGCAAGCGCCTCGCGCGCCCAGCTCAATGCGATCGCCAAGAGGGTCGAAGCCTGGGATCTCAAGGACGTCGGGGCGGACGACATCGTCGAGGCGGCGGCCCGCACCTATCGCCAGGCCCGGCGGCGCGGGCGCCTCGCCTTCGACAGCGGCGAGCCGGTGGAGCTGCATGCGCTGCGCTCGCGCGTGGTCGATCTGCGCTACCAGCTCGCGGCGCTGTCGCCCGCCTGGCCCGCCGTGCTCAACGCGCAGGCCGAGGAACTGAATGCGCTGCGCGACACGCTGGGGAGCTTCCACGACTTTGTCGTGCTGGCGGCATTCGCGGCCGAGCGCGGCGGCCTCGCCCCGGAGGCGCTTCAGCTTCTCGGAGAGCGGCTCGCGGCGAAGCAGAAGAAGCTGAGGCGACGGGCGAAGACCGAGTTCGACCGCCTGTTCGCCGAAACGCCGGACGCTTTCGCCGGCCGGCTTTCCGCCTATCTCAAGCGTCCGATGGAGAAGCCGGCGCTCGCGGCGAAGACCTAGCTGACAGCGCCCACGGCCCAGGGCGTCGCCGCAACTCTTGGCGGGCGCCGCCGCTGTCGCGCAGGCCTGTTCCGCCGACGCGACGCCAGCCGCGAGTACGGCCGCATCACGCTGTGCGTTCGTCCATAGGGCGCTGACCGGCTCCGACGGATTTTCCAATATCGAAGAACACAGCCGCGCACTTTTTCGTCGGGGCGCGCGCTCTTACGCCGCCCGTCTGACCTCGATCGTCAGATGGGAGAGCGAGCGGAAGCGGGCGAGCTTCTCGCGATAGTCGGCCTCGCAGCGCGCGCTCGGCGTGACCACCGACACGATCGCCCCGAGATGCCCGGGCCCGAGCCGCCAGAGATGCAGATCGGCGATGCGGTCGCCCTCGCCTTCGATCGCCTGCCTGAGATTGTCCGCCATGCGGCGGTCGGGGTTCATGTCGAGCAGGATCGCGCCGGTGTCGCGGATGAGGGTCCAGGCCCAGCTCGCGATACAGCGCCCGACGATGCCGGCGGATCATCCAGAGCCAGCCGAATCGCGGGCCAGCACGAGGCCGAGGATCACCATCACCGAGACCGCCGCGTCGGCCATCACGTGGATGAACGCCGCGCGAAAATTGTTGTCGCGCGCGGCCGCGCCATGCGCATGCTGATGCTCCTCGAAGGCGATGGCGTGGGTCTCCCCGTCGATCGTCACATGGGCCGCGAATGCGTGCGGCTCGGGGATCTCGTCGACCGACTCGAGACAGCCGCCGCGCTCGACGAAAGCGAACGTCTGCCGCGCTCCGCCGGGCCTGACCGTCTCGACCGAGACGGCGGCCGCGGCGGGCGCAGGTCCGGATTCGGCCCGGAGCCGGAAGCGCGGCGGAACCCCGTCCTCGAAAACGTCGACGACGACGCCCCGCGTCTCAATCCGCTTCGACTCGTCGTGATCGTGCGCATGGCCGTGGGCATGGCCGTGACCGGCGCCGTGATGATGGTGCTCGCCGCCGCCGAGGAGCCAGGCGCTCGCGATATTGACCAGAAGTCCGAGGACCGCGATCGGGATTGCCTCGGCGAATTGGATTGGGGTCGGCGAATAGAGACGGGCCACGGCCTCGTAGCCGATCAGGAGCGCGATCATCGTGAGGATGAGGGCGCTGAAAAGCCCGCAAGATCGCCGAACTTGCCGGTGCCGAAGGTGAAGCGCGGATCCTGGGCGTAGCGGCGCGCGAACGTATAGGCGAGCGCGGCCAGCAGCAGGGCCCCGGCGTGGGTGCTCATGTGGAGTCCGTCGGCGATCAGCGCGATCGACCCGAACAGCCAGCCGCCGACGATCTCGGCCGCCATCATCGCGGCGCAGAGCCAAATGACGGCCCAGGTCCTGCGCTCGCTCTTTTCGTGGCTCTCGCCGAGGAATGCGTGGCTGTGGAAGGCCGAGGCCGCAGGGCTTTGGTCGCTCATGGGCGCCCTCATTCGAGATAGGTTCGGACGACGTCGAGCAGCTGGTCGGCGGCTTCGGCGTTCAGGGCGCCGGGGTGGCGCACGGCGTCGACGAGATGGGTGCGCACGTGTTCCTCGACCACTTCCGCCATCAGGCCGCTGGTTGCGCCGCGCACGGCGGAGATGAGGTGCATCACGGTCTCGCAACCGGCCTCCTCGCCGAGCGCGCGCTCGATCGCCTCGACCTGGCCGCGGATGCGGCGCACGCGGGCCAGAAGTTTCTGCTTGTTGCGGATCGTGTGGGTCATGCCACTTATATAGCGTACCCCCGTACCGTATAAAAGCGGCGGGATCGGAACGCCTTCGCGCCGCTTGCGTCGCCGAATATCGCAGGCAAATATGCTCGCGCGCCGCGCGGCCGTCGCCGCGACCGGCGGCTGATTGGGAGGAATATGCTCAAGGTTGCCGCTTAACCCTGCTCACGGTCTCGGGGGTCTTGAGCGCGAGCGCGGCCAACGCGCTGACGCTGACGAGCCCGGACATCAAGCCGGGCGGAAAGATCGCCGACGAGCAGGTGTTCAACGGCTGGGACTGCACCGGCAAGAACGTCTCGCCGGCGCTCGCCTGGACCGGCGCGCCGAGAGGCGCGAAGAGCTTCGCGGTCAGCGTCTACGACCCGGACGCGCCTACCGGCAGCGGCTTCTGGCACTGGTGGGTCGCCAACCTGCCGCCGGATGCGACCGGCTTGCCGAAAGGCGCCGGCGGCGGAACGGGTTTGCCGGAAGGCGCGGTGCAGCCCAATAACGATTTCAGCCTCCCCGGCTATGGCGGCCCTTGCCCGCCCAAGGGCAAGCCGCATCGCTATAACATCACAGTCTACGCTCTCGACCTCGACAAGCTTCCTGTCGACGCCAAGGCCTCCCCTGCGGTGTTCGGTTTCTACGTGAACGCGCATACGCTGGCCAAGGCGACGCTGACGGGTCTCTACGGGCGGTAAGCACGGAAACCGCGCTTCCTGCATCCTTCGAGGCGTACCGGCAAACAGGGGGCCTCGAAGGGTGAGGCGCGTAGCGCTGACTCGAGGAGCCTGCTGATGCGGTTCACGCCCTATCTCTATTTCCGCGGCGCCTGCGGAGGCGCTGGGGTTCTACGAAGCGTGTGGACTTGGGACGATCAAGCTTATCCGGCGCTACGAAGGAACGCCGATGGCCGAATTCGAGGGAGGGGCCTGGCGCGACAAGGTCCTGCATTCGGTGTTCGAGGGTCCGGCGCTGCGCCTCTGCGCCTGCCGACGGCGCCGACTCGGAGCCGATGAAAGGTTGCGCTCTTTTCATCGAGATCGACAATACGGCCGAGGCGGGCGCCCTCTTTGCCGCACTCTCGGCGGGCGGACGAGTGACCGTGCCCTTCGCGAGACAGTTCTGGGGCGACTGCTACGGCAATTTCACCGACCGGTTCGGCGTCCAGTGGGCGGTCGACGGCGCCGCCCATTCCTTGAGATGACCGCGCCAGGCGGCCGGCGACGGCGGCTCTTAGGCCCGCCGCGCGCGCCGACCATCAGCGCCACGCCGAAGGCCAGGACCGCGAGGGCGGCGGCGAATTCGAAGGCCCGCGCCACCAGAGCGGCGAGCGGAGATTCCTCGCCGGCCGCGAAGCGCACCGCGGTCGGGGCTTCCAGAAAACCGCCATCGAGGCGAGCGCGCCGGTGGTGACGGCCGTCCCGAGCGCCATCGCGAAGGTCGCCGCGACCCCGGCGGCGAAGAGCCCTTGCGCCAGCGCGAACACCAGCACCAGGATCGCCCCCGAACAGGGCCGCATGCCGGCGGCGATCACCGTGCCGACTGCGGCGCGCCAGGAAAACGCCCCATCGAGCAGCCCGGGATCGGGCGCATGGACATGGCCGCATTCGTCCGGCCCTGACGCCGGCGCCGCCCGGCGGCGGCGGCCCGGTATCCGGGCGAGGGCAGAGTGAGCGCCGGGGCGCTCCATGGGCGCCCGAGTAAGCCGGAGCGGACGCCATCGCTCGGCCATGTTGGGAATAGACGCCGCAACGCCGCGGCGAGCGCGCCGCCCTTCCGCCAGACGAGCCAGAGGCCAATGGCGGCGACGCTATAGCTCAGGAGCTCGAGCCAGTTGGCCGCGCTGTTCATTTCCGTGGCGGTCGCATTGAAGATGAAGCCGGCCGCGCCGACGAGGACGATCGCGACGGTCGCCTGCAGCAGCGCCGCGAGCAGTGCCAGAACCGCGCCCCGTTTCAGCGAGCGTTCATTGGCGAGCATGTATGAGGCGATCACCGCCTTGCCGTGGCCCGGTCCCGCAGCGTGAAAGACGCCATAGGCGAGGCCGAGCGCGATAGGGCCCAGGCTGCGCCCGGGTCGCCGTGAAGCGCATGGACCTTGGCCGACATGAGGTGGGTGAGGCGAGACTGTTCTGCGAGAAGCCAGCCGGTGGCGCCCGCCCTCGGCGCCCCCGCCGCCCTCGCCGCCGCCGACCGAGAACGGCCGGGGCGAGGCTTGAGCCATCGCCGCCGAGGCGGAAGCGAGCCAGACGGCGGCTGCGGCCAAGAAGGCCGGATTTGTCTTCGGCTTCGTCATGGGCACGCGATGATTGCGCTGCTCGCCATCTTGAATCCGAAATTGGACCCGGGCGAAAGATTGGTGAAGAAGAATTCGTCGAGTTTCTTCTTGTCCCCCCTCCTCGAGGGGCTTCGCTTTCGCCACCGAGGCGGAGCAGCCGGTCGGCGCGGAGACCAAAGTCACCGGGTCCTTGTCGTCGAACTCGAAGTCGATGAAGAATTCCGGATCGGCGACGCGCAGCGTCATGAACTTGGCGAGCGAAGCCGGGGTCTTGAGGGGCAGTGTCACGTGGAACTCGACCAGATGGTCGGGGCGCTCCTGCATCCAGTAATCGGTCACCGAGCCGAATTCAGCCGGCTTC
>CAVZJZ010000034.1:0-96105 GCA_963775665.1 uncultured Alphaproteobacteria bacterium
GTCTGTCCCGGAGCGTGATGCCGCCGGCCGACGAGAACAGCCTGTGTTTCACCTCCGTGTCGACGATGTCTCTATATTTCGTCACCGACCAGAAGGGTCCGAGCGGGCTCTCCTTGCAGAAATGCACGGGGGCGTCCCGGCGCAGGCGGCGGAAATAGTGCGGCCAGACGTCCTGCTGGTACAGCCCGGGATCGCTGACGTCGATCTGATCGAGCGGGATCTGTTCCGCAAGCGCGGCGTGATCGACTTCGGCTGGACCGTCCATCCTGTCCCTCCACTGTTTTCCCCAATCAGTGCGCCCAAGCCCTGAACACACGGGGCAAAGCGATGCTGCTTCGAACGCCGCCCTCATTGGGCGCAATCCGAATTGACGCCATTCTGACCCCGGCAATCGACATTCGCAAATGCGAGGACGAGCTCATGGCGCCGTCAGCAAGATCGAAAGGCTGCGATATTCCCTCCGCCTCTTGCAAATCTTGAGCGGCGGGAGATCAGGCGCCGTCTCCGGTTCCACGCATGCGCGAGCCGCCGTTGGACCGCCGTCACCCCGCCGGCAGCCTCACCGTCGCCGTCGCCAGGCAGGCGATCCCCTCGCGCCGACCGGTGAAGCCGAGCCGCTCGGTCGTCGTCGCCTTGACCGCGACGCGGCCGACGTCGAGGCCGGCGATCTCGGCGACGCGGGCGCGCATCGCCTCGCGGTGCGGGCCGATCTTCGGGGCTTCGCAGATCAGCGTCGCGTCGAGATGGACGATGACGCCGCCGCGCGCGCGCACGCGCTCGGCCGCGTGGCGCCAGGAACAGATGCGACGGCCGCGCCCTTCCATTGCGGGTCGGACGGCGGGAAATGCGCGCCGATGTCGCCCTCGGCGAGCGCGCCGTAGATCGCGTCGGCCAGCGCGTGCAGCGCGACGTCGGCGTCCGAGTGGCCGGTGAGCGCCTGCGCGTGCGGAATGCGGACGCCGCACAGCCAGACGTGGTCGCCGGGCGCGAAGGCGTGCACGTCGAAACCCTGGCCGACGCGCGTCTCGTTCGCCGCGCCCATGAGCCGCGCCTCCGCCGTGCGCAAGTCCTCCATGGTCGTCACCTTGAAGTTCGTCGGATCGCCCTCGAAGACGAAGGCCGGCGCGCCGGCCCATTCGGCGACGGCGACGTCGTCGGTGAGGTCGCGCGACGCCCTCTGTCGCCGCGCGCCGGTGCGCCTCGAGGATCAGCGGGAAGCGGAACGCCTGCGGCGTCTGCACGGCGCGCAAGCTCGCGCGCGGCGGCGTCGCCGAGCACGCGGCCGTCGCCGTCGACCTGCTTGACCGTGTCGCTGAGCGGCGTTCCCGGCGCGGCCGCGCCGTGCGCCTCCGCCGCTTCGACCGCGCGGGCGACGAGTTCGGCGAGGGAAACGGGCGGGCGGCGTCGTGAATGAGCACGAGGTCGGGACCCTCCGCGGCGAGCGCCTCGAGCCCGGCGAGCACGCTCTGCTGCCGCGTCGCGCCGCCGATCGCCGGCGGCCCGATCGCCGCCCGCGGCTTCGGCGGACAGCTGCGCGAGCGCCTCGTCGTAGAGCGCGCGGTCGTCGGCGTGGATCGCGACGGTCACGGCCGAGAACGGCCAGGCGGCGAGCAGCGCCTCGAGCGTATGCGCGAGGAGCGGCTTGCCGGCGCAAGGCAGGTATTGCTTCGGGCGCTCGGCGCCGAGCCGCGCGCCCGGCCGGCGGCGACGACGACGAGGGCGACGCGTCTCGGGTCGCAAGTCTCTCATGCTCCGGGGAGTGGGCCGCTGTTTGGGCCGAGGCGCGTCGGTCGATCCACGCCGGCCGGCCGCGCACTTGACTCGCCTCGACCGCGCGCCGATCAATCGCGGCAAGCATGGACCGGGAAGCAAGCGCCATGACGCTGCAAGCTGATCGTCGCCAACAAGGCCTATTCGTCCTGGTCGCTGAGGCCGTGGATCCTGCTCGCGCATTTCAAGATCCCGTTCGAGGAGGTCGTCATCCCGATGGATCAGCCGGACACGCGCGCGCGAAATGCTCAAATACGCGCCGACCGGGAAATGCCCGTCGCTGCACGACGGCAAGATCGCCGTCTGGGAGTCGCTGGCGATCATCGAATATGTCGCCGAGGCCTATCCCGAGAAGGCGATCTGGCCGAGGGCAAAGGCGGCGCGGGCGCATGCGCGCTCGCTCGCCGACCGAGATGCACGCCGGGTTTCAGGCGCTGCGCCAGGCCTGCCCGACCAACTTCCGCCGCAAGCCCGTGCGGGCGATCGCGCTCAGCGACGAGGTCCGCGCCGACGTCGCGCGGATCGAGGCGGCCTGGGCGCATGCGCGCGAGACGCTTCGGCAAGGCGGGACCGTTCCTGTTCGGCGCTTCTCGCGCCGCCGACGCGATGTTCGCGCCGGTCGTCAACCGCTTCCACGCCTACGACATCCCGGTCGCGAAGCCGACCCGCGCCTATATGGAGGCGATGATGGCGCTGCCGGCCTGGAAGGCCTGGATCGCCGACGCCGAGGCCGAGCCTTGGCGGATCGAACACTACGAGGCGATCTGAAGGCGAGCGCGCTTGAGCGCGACCGAGCAGAACGGCGACCGCGCCCGCCGGACCCCGCGTCCGCGCGTGCGCGCGATCGGCGACCGGCGGATCATCGCCGAGGGCCTCGAGGGCAATCTCTGGAAGGACATCTACCACAACGCGATGACCGTCACCTGGCCGGCGTTCATCGCCGCGCTGGCGGCGGCGTTCATGTCGCTCAATTTCGTCTTCGCGCTGGTCTACGCCCTCGGCGACGCGCCGATCGCCAATGCGCGCCCGGGCAGCTCGCCGATCTCTTCTTCTTCAGCGTCGAGACGACCTCGACCGTCGGCTACGGCGACATGCATCCGCAGACGAACTACGGCCACATCGTCGCGACGGTCGGAGAACTTCGTCGGCCTGGTGGCGCTGGCGGTGATGACCGGCCTCGTCTTCGCGCGCATCTCGCGCCCGCGCGCCCGGCTCATCTTCGCCCGCATACCCGGTCGTCGCCCCGCACGACGGCGTGCCGACGCTGATGTTCCGCATGGCCAACGCGCGCAGCAACTTCATCAGCGAGGCGACGGCGAAGACCTGGATGATCGGCCCGACGCGTGTCGCAGGAGGGCCGGCGGCTCGTCGGCTTCCAGCCGATGCGGCTGATCAAGTCGGAAAACCCGACCCTGGCGCTGAGCTGGATGCTGTTCCATCCGATCGAGGCGGACAGTCCGCTCTTCGGCATGGACGAAGAGACGCTCATCGCGAGCGAGATCAATTTCGTCGTCAGCATCGTCGGCTTCGACGAGACCTCCGGCCAGACGGTTCATGCGCGGGACGTGTTCGCCGCCCAGGACGTGCGTTTCGGCCACGAATACGAGGACATCATCTGGATCGACGACAACGGGATGCGCCACGTCGACTACTCCAAGAATCGACGCGACCCGTCCCGTTGACGAATTAAGTCGCAAAAGGAGGCTTCCTTTGCGGTAATATTACGAAATTGGCAACTGGTTGCACTTCCAATATGACCGTCATGTTGACACGGGAAATGCGCTCGCCTCTACGGAAGTTCGGCAAAAAGGATCCAGGGAAGCGGGCGAAATGACACGATCTGAAGAGCGCGCTCGGCGCTCCAGCCGACGGAAGAGCGAGGCGACCGTCGCCGGCTGGCGGCACCTCCTCGACGAGCTCGAGGCGCGCCGCGCCGCGGCGGCCGAGGGCGGCTCGGCGAAGGCGCGCGAGCGCCATGTGGCGCGCGGCAAGCTGCTGACCCGCGAGCGGGTCGCGCGGCTCATCGATCCCGGTTCGCCCTTTCTCGAGGTCGGCGCGCTCGCGGCCTTCGGCATGTACGAGGGCGACGTCCACGGCGCCGGGCTGGTGACCGGCGTCGGCCTCATCGACGGCCGCGAGGCGATGATCATCGCCAACGATCCGACGATCAAGGGCGGCGCCTATTATCCGATGACCGTCAAGAAGCATCTGCGCGCCCAGGAGATCGCGGCGGAGAACCGTCTGCCCTGCGTCTATCTGGTCGATTCCGGCGGCGCCAATCTGCCCCATCAGGCCGAGGTGTTTCCCGACCGCGAGCATTTCGGCCGCATCTTCTTCAATCAGGCGCGCATGTCGTCGGCGGGGATCGCGCAGATCGCCGTGGTCATGGGGTCGTGCACCGCCGGCGGCGCCTATGTCCCCGCGATGTCCGACGAAACGATCATCGTCGAGAAGCAGGGGACGATCTTTCTCGCCGGCCCGCCGCTGGTCAAGGCCGCGACCGGCGAGACGGTCAGCGCCGAGGATCTCGGCGGCGGCGATCTGCACACGCGCGTGTCGGGCGTCGCCGACACGCTGGCGCGCGACGACGCGCATGCGCTCGCGCTCGCGCGGCGCGCGGTCGGCAATCTGAACCGCCCGCCGAAACGCGCCATCGAGTGGGCGAAGCCGGTCGAGCCGCTTTACCCGGCCGAGGAGCTCATGCGCATTGCGCCGCTCGATCTGCGCAAGCAGGTCGACGCGCACGAGATCATCGCCCGGCTCGTCGACGGGTCCGAGTTCGACGCGTTCAAGCCGCGCTACGGGACGACGCTCGTCACCGGATTCGCGCGCCTTTCGGGCATGCTGATCGGCATTCTCGCCAACAACGGCGTGCTGTTCTCCGACAGCGCGCTCAAGGGCGCGCATTTCATCGAGCTCTGCGCGCAGCGCGGCGTGCCGCTGCTGTTCCTGCAGAACATCTCGGGATTCATGGTCGGCCAGCGCTACGAGGCCGGCGGCATCGCCAAGGATGGCGCGAAACTCGTCACCGCGGTCGCCTGCGCCAATGTGCCGAAGATCACGTTGATCGTCGGCGGGTCGTTCGGCGCGGGCAACTACGGCATGTGCGGACGCGCCTACGGACCGCGGTTCCTGTTCACCTGGCCGAACGCGCGCATCAGCGTGATGGGCGGCGAGCAGGCGGCGAGCGTGCTCGCGACGCTGCGGCGGGACGGATTCGAAGCGGAGGGTCGAGAATGGTCGAGGGAGGAGGAGGAGGCGTTCAAGGCGCCGATCCGGGCGAAATACGAGACGGAGGGCTCGCCTTATTACGCGACCGCCCGGCTCTGGGACGACGGCATTGTTACGCCCCCAGGAGACGCGACGAGTCCTGTCGCTGGCGTTTTCATCGACGCTGAACGCGCCGGCGGAGCCGACGCGCTTTGGCGTCTTCCGTATGTGAGCAAGGAACTGGAGCGGAAACAACAGATGAGCCTGCCAAGCTTTCAGCAATTGATGTTGCCGACATTGCAGACGCTGGGTCAGCGCTACGACGAAATCAGCGTCGCGGGGCTGGAGGACGAGGTTGTCAAGACGCTGAGAATCTCCTGCCGAGGAACGCGCGCGGAGGCTGCCGAGCGGCAACCAGACGGTCTTCGCCAACCGGCTCAACTGGGCCCGCTCGTATCTTTCGAAGGCCGGGCTCATCGAATTGCCGCGACGCGGCTATTGCCGCGCGACCGACCGGGGCCGCGAGCTGCTGGCCGAAGGCGTCAACGAGATCGACATCGGGGTGCTGGAGCGTTATCCCGAATTCATCGCCTGGCGACGGACAGAAGACGGAGCAGCCGGTTCCGGCCGCGTCGACCGAAAGCCCCGAGGAGCTGATCGCCTCGAGCTTCGAAATGCTCAATTCCGGGCCTGGCGCGCGACATCGTCGAGCGGGTGCATTCGTTCAGCCCGGACTTCTTCGAGCGCCTGATCGTCGACCTGCTCGTGCGCATGGGCTACGGCGGCGGGCGCCAGGAGATGGGCCGATCGCTCGGCCGCGTCGGCGACGGCGGCATCGACGGGGTGATCAAGGAGGACGAACTCGGTCTCGATGTCGTCTATGTCCAGGCCAAGCGCCTCGACCCGGACAAGGGCGTTCCGCTGCGCGAGGTTCGCGACTTCGTCGGCGGCCTCGAGGGCCACCGGGCGACCAAGGGGGTGTTCGTCACCACGTCCTATTTTCCCTCGACGGCCTACGACTTCATCACCAGGGTCTCCAAGCGGGTCGTGCTGATCGACGGCGGGGAGCTCGCGAACCTGATGATCCGCCATCGGGTCGGCGTGCGGATCAAGGACACCTACGAGGTGAAGAAAATCGACGAGGACTATTTCGTCGAGTAGTCCTCCGGATCGGACGTCGATTGCTTTTGCAATTTCGTGCGCGTGTGGAACCAATTGTCGCCGCGCGGGTTTCTTCCCAAGTCATGGGACAGGAGGTCGTCATGGGCTTCGGAAGAGGCGCGTTATTGTGGTTGATCGGGGTTCCGATCCCGATCATCATTCTGCTTGCGTTGTTCTGGCATCACTGACCGCGAAGACGCTTATCAAAGAGGGCTGCGGTCGCGGGCGCGGACGCAGCCCTATCTTTTTTGGCCGCGGCCGGTGAACACGAGCGCAACCGCCAGCAGCGCTGCGGCGAAGATGATCTGCCTCGGGCCGAGACCGGGCGCGGTGCGCGCCATCAGCGAGACGAACTGGGGCAGCATCGCGTCCTGCCGTGGCGGCGGCGGAGGGGGCCGGCGCCGGAAGACGAGCGGCAGGAAGGCGAGGAGCGCCAGCACAAGCGCGACCGCGGTGAGGATCAGCGAGGCGGCGAGCGGCCCGTGCTCCGGCTCGAGCCAGAAGAACAGCGCGGAAAACAGGCCCGCGATCGCGAAGAGGACAAAGAGGCCGCCCGTCAGCGCGAACGCGGTGGGAATGGCGGCGCGTCGCACCGCCGTCTTCGCCTGCGCCTGAGCGAACGCGACGATCTCGTTTCTCATCGCCGCCTAACCGCGCGTCAGCAGCGCGAGGAGCAGTCCCGCGGTGAAAGCGATGCCGACTGCGGCGAGCGGGTTCTTGCGGATGGAGTCGCTGAGCTGGTCCTTGGCCTTCGACAGGTCCTCGTTGTTGGCGAGAAGGTCGCGGCCCTGGGCGTAGAGCGTCGATGCGGCGTCGGCGGCTTTCGATTTGAGCTGGTCAAGGTCGGCCCCGGCCGCAAGCTCCTTGGCGCTGTCGATGGCGTGCTGGGCGCGCTTGGCGGCCGCCGAGAAGCGTCCCGCCGGACCGTTCGGCCTCTGTCCCGTCGTCATGCGCCGTCATCGTCCCCCACTCCCGTCCAAATGCGTGTCGCCTGCCAATGTCGCTTGCGTGAAGAGCCTGCCCCAGTTCGGCTCTTGCGACAAGCCCGGCTCGCGTTCGTTTCGCCGAACCGGGCTCATCTCATGCCCAGCGGCGGAGAGAGGCTCTCCGCCGGCGCCGCATCATTGCGGGGGCGGCGGCAGCAGCGTCACGGTGGTGATGCCGCCGGCAATGTTGAGGCCGATCTGGCCCTCGACCGAAAGCGGCTGCAGCGAGAAGGCGCGGCCGCTGCCGCCGACGAGGACATTGGCGCCGACGCCCGCGCCGGCGCTCGCCTGGGCGCCGACCCCGCCGTAGGTCCCGGCCAGCGCGCCATGCGGCAGGCCCGAGGCCGGCGCGAGGACGCCCCAGATCAGATGACCCTGGCCGACCGCGCCGAGCGCGACGCCGAACTCGTCGATGTGACCGAGATAGGGCTCAGGCGGGCCGCCGTTGGACGGCGTGAACAGGCAGCGCAACGTCTGGCTCTGCGTGAGGATCATGCCGACGCCGGCGGAGACGTCGCAGGAGAGCCTGCCCACCTGCGTCGCATTTTGCGCCGGCGCGGGAGACGCCACCAGCGCGCTCAGCGCCAGAGCTGCGGCAAGGGAAGCAAAAGTGCGGATCATCATATGGGAAACCTCAAAATGCCGGCGCGACTTGCGCCCGAACCACCCTATCAGACAGGGTCCGCGACGCCTAACATTGACACATGTCAATTCGGCTAAGGGGCCGGGCGTCGGGTCTTGACGCCTTTGCCTCGCCGGGAAGGCCGCGCTCTAGCCAGAGGCCGGCGGCGGCGCGTCCGCTCTGGCGCAGGCGCTCGAGAAAGTCACGGTCCACGTTTCCGGCGCTTTCGTCGGCCAGGCCCTCGAACGCGTCGTCGGCGGAAATCCGCCCGATCCGCAGCCGCCTGAGCTTTTCCGTCGCGCCGATCATTTTTCCGTATTTGAGCGCCTCGAGCTCGCTGTTGAGCGTCGCGTTGAACTGGATCTGTTCGATCCGCGCGGCGATCTCGCGCGCCGATGTCGGCAGCCGCTCCGACGTCGAGGGCGTGACCTGGACGATGAGGATCTGCGCCGCGGCGGAAGCGCGAACGAGGGGCAGGAGCGGCGGATTGGCGGCGTAGCCGCCGTCCCAATAGGGCTCGCCGTCGAGCTCGATCGCGTGATGCAGAAGGGGGAGGCACGCCGAGGCGAGCACGGCGTCGAGCGTCAGTTCCGCGTTGGTGAGGATGCGAAGCTTGCCGTCGCTCACCCGCGTCGCCGCGAGCAGAAGCTTGATCTCGGATTTTTCCCGCAGGCGCTCGAAATCGACCTCCGCCTCGAGCGCCTCGCGCAGCGGGTTCACGTTGAACGGGTTGAACTGATAGGGCGACATGGTTCGCACGACGAGTTCGAGCCCGGCCCCGAGCAGCGACGATGTCGGCAGAAACGCCGCCGACCGTCCGATCCGCTCCCAGAATTGCGAAAGACGCGCCCTTGCCCCGTCGCGGCCGCCCTCGATCATGCCGGAGGCCATGAGCACCGCATTGACCGAGCCGGCGCTCGCCCCGCTGATCGCGTCAAAGCCGATGTCAGGCTCCTCCAGGAGCCGGTCGAGCACGCCCCAGGCGAAGGCGCCGAACGAGCCGCCGCCCTGCAGCGCGAGCGAGAGCGTGTGCGGCGGCCACACGGGGACCTCCCGCCCGAGCCCGATGAAAGCGAGCGTTCTGTCAAACCAGGTCATGTCTGGGCGCGATCCTTTCTGAGGCGCGAGCGAGTTCTCCCCCGGAAGTGCTTGAGGGCGTGTTTGAATGCGTATTTGACGCCGGCTTAAGGCAGTTTGGCCCTCAAGCACGCCGAACCGCCTGGCCGAGGGCGGAGCGCTCGCCATCCCGGCGCGCCTTCGCTAGACAGAACCGTTCCGGAGCCGCGCGCCCCCATGTTCACGTCCGTCCTGATCGCCAATCGCGGCGAAATTGCATGCCGGGTCATCCGCACCGCGCGGCGCTTGGGCATCCGCACGATCGCCATGCACACGCCAGCCGACCGGGGCGCGCTTTTCACCAGGCTCGCCGACGAGGTCCACGAGATCGGCGAGGGCGCGAACGGCTATCTCGACGGCGACGCGATCGTCGCGCTCGCGCGGAAATGCGGCGCCGAATGCCTGCATCCGGGCTACGGCTTTCTGTCCGAGAACGCGGAATTCGCGGAAGCCTGCGCCCGCGCCGGAATCGTCTTCGTCGGCCCGCCCCCCGAGGCGATGCGCGCGATGGGCCTCAAGAACTCGGCCAAGGCCTTGATGCAGAAGGCCGGCGTGCCCGTCGTGCCGGGCTATCACGGCGACAACCAGAATCCGAAATTCCTGCGCGAGAAGGCCTACGAGATCGGCTACCCCGTCCTCATCAAGGCGATCGCCGGCGGCGGCGGCCGCGGCATGCGCCGCGTCGACGCGCATATGGAGTTCGAGGGGCAGCTCGAGAGCGCGATCCGGGAGGCGGAGGCGGTTTTCGGCGACGGACGGGTGCTGATCGAGAAATACGTCGCCTCGCCCCGCCATATCGAGATGCAGGTGTTCGCCGACGCCCATGGACACTGCGTCCACCTCTTCGAGCGCGATTGCTCGCTCCAGCGGCGCCATCAGAAGGTCGTCGAGGAATGCCCGGCGCCGGGGCTGCCGGAGGCGACGCGCGCGGCCATGGCGAAGGCTGCGACCGGGGCGGCGCTGGCGGCGGGCTATGTCGGCGCGGGCACGGTCGAGTTCATCGCCGACGCTTCGCGCGGGCTCAGGGTCGGCGACTTCTTCTTTCTCGAGATGAACACCCGGCTGCAGGTCGAGCACCCGGTCACCGAGGCGGTGACCGGGCTCGATCTCGTGGAATGGCAGTTCCGCGTCGCCGCCGGCGAGCCGCTGCCGCTGCGGCAGGATGACATCGCCTGCGAGGGATCGGCGATCGAGGCCCGCATCTACGCCGAGGACCCCGAGCACAATTTCCTGCCCTCGCCAGGCCGGATTCTGTCGATGAGCCTCTGCGGCGAGGAGGGCCTTGAGGGAGTCCGGGTCGATACCGGCTTCGCCGCCGGCGACAGCGTGACCCCCTTCTACGACGCGATGATCGCCAAGCTCATCGTCCACGCGCCGACTCGCGCCGAAGCGCTGGCGTCCCTCAACAAGGAGCTCGACGACGCCGTCGTGATCGGGCCGAAGACCAATCTGGCTTTCCTTCGCGCGCTGATGAAAAGCCCCGAGGTCGCGGCCGGCGCGTTCGACACCGGTTTCATCGACGCCCATCTCGCGCAGCTCGGCGCAGCCCCGCACGCCCCCGATTCCCGCGCCGTGCTGGCGGCGGCTGAGCGCCTGCTCGCGAGTCGCGATGCGTCGCGGCCTTCGCCACTTCAGCCGTTCGATCCCTGGGGCGTGGCGGATTCGTTCGAGCTCATCGGCGCGCGCCGGCTCGGCCTCGACGTCATGATCGACGGGCGGCCGGAGCGCCTGCATGTGGTCGGCGGCGGCGACCGCGCGCTCAAGACCCTGAGCCGGCGCGCGCCGGCCCCGGCCGACCAGCCCGAGATCACGCTGTTCGAGACTGCGGACGGCGTTTACGCCTTCGCCGGAGGCCGGCAGGCCTTCGTCCAGCTGATCGATCCGCTCGATCGGGCTCCGGGCGGCGCCGACGAGAGCGACGGCGGCGTCCGCGCGCCGATGCACGGGCGGATCGCCGCGCTCCATGTCGAGGAGGGCGAGAGGGTCGAGGCGGGCCAGCGCCTCGCCGTCGTCGAAGCGATGAAGATGGAGCACGCGCTGACCGCCCCCTTCGCCGGCGTCGTCGTCGACCTCGTCGGCAATGTCGGCGACCAGGTCGAGATGGGCGAGCGGATCATGCGGATCGCGGCGGATGGGGAGCCGGCCGAAGCGGAGGCTTAGCGGCCCTCCAGGGAACGTCGGAGTCTCCCCTTCTCTGCGAAGCGGGCCTATGGCGCGACCCCCTTCCGCTGGAACGCGCGGCGCGCTTGCCGGCCGCCCTTCTGCATGCCAGCTTCAGGGTGATCCGAAGCTCGCGTCGGGAGGCCGACATGGCCATTCATATCCATCACGTGAACATCCGCACCAAGGACCTCGAGCAGAGCGTCGCCTTCTACACCGACGCGCTCGGGCTCACGCAGGGCTTCAGGCCCGCTTTCGGCTTTCCCGGCGCCTGGCTCTATGACGGCGCAAGGCCGGCCGTGCATCTCAACCAAACCTCCGACCAAGCCGGAAACCTCGACAATGCGATGGACCACGTCGCCTTCGCCGTCGACCGCCTGGACGATGTGCTGAGCCGTCTCGACCGGCTCGGCGTCCCCTATTCGCGACCCAAGCCCATCCCCGGAAGCGACATCCGGCAGTGCTTTGTGAAGGACCCCAACGGCGTCACGGTGGAGCTGCAGGGTCCCTGAAACAGGCGACCGGCCCGAACCTCTGCTTCAGGATCGCGAATGCGTCCGCGGACCCGTGTTTTCGGATCGGCCGGCGCCGGGACTCATGGAGCAGGATCTTCCCGATCCGCGCCGGCGCTCTTCTCGTAAACGACTTCATAAAGCGCGTAGCCCGAACGCTCGTAGACCTTGCGCGCGGCGGCGTTGGCGGCAAGCGCGCTCAGCCGGATGCGCGCGACGCCGCGTCGGCGGAGGCGAGCCTCGAGCGCTCCGAGCAGCGCCGGGGCTATTCTGCGACCGCGGAACGGCGGAAGAACGCAGACGTCCGAGACATAGCCGCAGCGGTTCGAATCTGGCGTTTCTTCGATGACGTTGTCCTGCACGATCCATCCCGCGGCGAAGCCTGCGAACGCGCCGCCTGTCTCGGCGACGAGAACCGCGCCGCCGGCTTGCGCCTCGGCCAGCATCCAGGCGAGATAGGCGTCAGCCGTCTCTTCGCCCGGCAAACGCGAGTTGTGGAGGCTCCGCTCGTGCTCGTGCAGTTCGGCTACGGCCGCGCGCAGGCGCGGCCCGTCGGAAGGCTTTGCGGGTCTGATCTTCAGTCCGTCCATCTCTTCCGTCCTGTCGAGTTCGCCGGATTTCGCCCAGTCCTTGTGCTACTCTCAAAGCCGGCGGAGGATCGCCCATGAGCGAGACCCGGAAGATCGCGGCGATCCTGGTCGCGGACGTGGTCGGCTACAGCCGGCTCGCCGGCGCGGACGAGGACCGCACGCTCGCGCGGCTGAGGGCGCTGCGCAGCGACCTGATCGACCCGACCATCGCCGTCCACCATGGCCGCGTCGTCAAGCGCACCGGCGACGGCGTGCTGGTCGAGTTCCGCAGCGTCGTCGACGCCGTGCGTTGCGCGACCGAAATACAAAATAGCCTCATAGAACGCAACGCGGGCGTGCCGACCGAGCGCCGCCTCGAGTTTCGCGTCGGCGTTCATCTCGGCGACGTGGTCGAGGAGGCAGACGGCGATCTGATGGGTGACGGCGTCAATATCGCCGCACGGCTGGAGAGCATTTGCAAGCCAGGCGAGATCTGTCTCTCAGAGGACGCCTATCGCCAGGTCAGGGGGCGTCTCGATCTCGCCGTCACCGATCTCGGCCCGAAAGAGCTCAAAAACATCGCCGAGCCGATCCGGGTCTATGCGCTCGAAGTCGGCGTCCCCGCGCAGCCCAAGTCGGCCGCGTCCGTCGAAACGGTCGCGTCCAGGAAGCCTTGGGCCTCGACGCCGGTCATCTTCGGGATCGCCGCCTTGCTGACGCTGCTCGCGGGAGGGGCGGCATATTTGATGAAGGCCCGCGCCCCCGAGACCGCCGCGGCGGGCTCGGCCAACCCGGCGAACGCGGAACGCTTTTCCATCGTCGTGCTGCCGTTCGCCAATCTCTCCGGTGATCCGGGGCAAGATTATCTCGCCGACGCCCTCACTGACGAACTGACCACCTACATTGCGCAACTTGGCGGCGCCTTCGTCATCGCGCGCAACACCGCCTTTACCTTCAAAGGCAAGCCGTTCGACGTGAAAGCGATCGGCAGAGACCTCGGCGTCAAATACGCGCTCGAAGGCTCGGTGCAGCCGACCGCCAACCGGGTGCGCGTCAACGCCCAGCTCATCGACACAGAATCGGGCGCGCATGTGTGGGCTGAAAGCTTCGACGAGGACCGCGCCGAACTCCTGCAGATGGAGGACGACATCGTCACGCGGCTCGCAAGAACCGTGGGCATTCAGATGATCGCCGTCGAGGCGGCTCGAGCAGCGCGGGCGCGGCCCGGAAATCCCGACGCCCAGGACCTGGCGTTGCGCTGCATTGCGCCCCTCCTCAACAACCCTGCGGCCTCCGCGAATCCGTCGAAACATTCGGAGATCTATGAGCCCTGCGAACGGGCGCTCTCGATCGACCCTCATAACACTCTGGCGATGGCCGTTCTCTCGACGCGATTGTTGCAGCGGGTCACATTGGGTGAAATCGCCGATCCGGCGGCCGAGGCCAACCGCTTCGATCAACTCGCGACCGAGGCGCTGGCGGTCAGTCCCAATGATCAGGACGCCCACATTGTCAAAGCATCGGCAGCCTTCATGCGAGCGCAGCCGGACCAGGCTCTTCTCGAGGCCGAACGCGTGATGACGATCAATCCGAGCGCGATATTCGCCTACGCGATGGCCTGCGGCGCAGCGAACATGGTCGGGCAGCCGGACAAGGCCATCGACTATGCAGACAAGGCGCTACGGCTTAGTCCGCGCGATCCCTCCCTGTTCAACTGCCTTGTTCAGAAGAGCGTAGCGCTCTCGATGCTCGGACGGATCAGGCGGCTCTGGACGCCCTGGACCGCACGCTGAGCCTTTCGCCGGACAATCGCCAGTTGCTGCGGCTGCACCCGGCGTTCCTCGCCATGGCCGGCCGCGACGACGAGGCGCGCGAAGCTTATCAGCGCTACGCGTCTCTGCCGGGAAAGCAGATTCGGACCATCGCGGAATACAAGACCTTTTTCGCCCGCACCATGCCTTCCGGCAAGCCGGTCCTGGCCGCCTACCAGGCCCGATATCTCGACGGCCTGCGCAAAGCGGGAATGCCCGAGGAATGACCGCCGCCCGCCGCCTCGCCGCGATCCTCGCCGCCGACGTCGTCGGCTACTCGCGCCTCATGGGCGAGGACGAGGCGGGGACGGCGCTTAGCGTCCGCGAGCATCGCGAGGCGGCGCTGCCGATCGTAGCTAGCCTCGGCGGACGCATCGTCAAGACGATGGGCGACGGCTTCCTGGCGGAGTTTGCCTCCGTCGTTTCCGCCGTCGAATGCGCGATCGCGATCCAGAAGCTGATGGTCGAGCGCAACGCCAGCGTTCCGGAGGCGAAGCGCATCGTCTATCGCATCGGCGTCAATCTCGGCGACGTTTTGATCGAGGGCGACGACATCCTGGGCGACGGCGTCAATATCGCGGCGCGGCTGGAGAGCATTTGCGAGCCGGGCGGCCTCATGCTTTCGAGCTCCGCCTACGATCAGGTCCGCGGCAGAATCGATGCGAACTTCGTCGACGTCGGCGAAAGGGACCTCAAGAACATCGCAAGGCCCGTGCGGGCTTACGCGCTCCAGGTCGGCGAGCCCATCGCGCTTCAGCCGGCCGCGCAGGCGCCGGCCAGGCCGATGACCGTCGCGCCGACGCCCTCCTCCTTGAAGGACGCCGCCCGCGCAGCCCGCCGCGCCGAAAAGGCGGCCGACCCTCTGCGTTCGTTCCGCAGAACGGCGATCCTGCTTTTCCTGATCGCCGCCGCCGGATGGCGTTTCGTCGCGTCGCACCCGATCAACTGGGGCGCCAATCCGCCTTCCGCGCCCGCTGCGTCGTCTACCGTCCCCGCCTCGACGCAGGCCGCGCATCTTTCCATCGTGGTCTTGCCCTTCACCAATCTCTCCGGCGATCCCGGCCAAGACTACTTCGCCGACGGCATAACCGAGAATCTGACGACGGATCTCTCGCGCATCCGCAACAGTTTCGTCATCGCCCGCAACACCGCCTTCACCTACAAGGGCAAGAGCATCGACGCCAAGGCGATCGGCAAGGAGCTCGGTGTCCGCTATGTGCTCGAAGGCTCCGTGCAGCGCGACGGAAGCCGCGTTCGCGTCAACGCCCAGCTTGTCGACGCGGAAACCGGAGCGCATCTCTGGGCCGACCGTTTCGAGGAAGACGTTGCCGACCTGTTCAAGCTGCAGGATCAGGTCGTGGCGCGATTGGGCAACGCCCTGGGTTTCGAACTCGTCAAGGCCGAGGCTGCAAAGAGCGCACGTTCAAACAACCCGGACGCCATCGATCTCGCCATGCGCGGCTGGGCGACGATGTGGCGATCATACCCCGAGCCGCCGAAGGAGAAGCGCGACAGCCACTATGCTGCCCTCGCTTTGTTCGACCAGGCGCTCAAGGCCAACTCGAACGATGCCCACGCGCTCGCGGGCGAAGCTTTCACTCACATGGCCTTGTTTACCTTCGGGGAAGCGACCGCAGAACAGGATCTCGATGCAAAAATCATTGATCCGGCCGACCGGGCGATCGCGCTGGCTCCTGATGACATGCGGGCGTATGTCGCCAAGAGTTTCTATCTGGCCCTTACCGGCCGCGCGAGCGAGGCGCTCGGCACCGCCAACTCGGGTCTCTCAATCAATCCCAACTCCGCCCCGCTGCTTGACGCGCGGAACTTTTGCTGAAATTGTCCTAGGCCGCTTCGAACAGGGGAAGTCGGATGCGCAAAAGGCGATGCTGCTAAGTCCGCGCGATCCTGAAATCCCAAGTCGGCTTATGAATCTGGGCATGGCGGAGCTCGGACTTGGAAATTATGACGGTGCTGTGGTCGAATTTCAAAAGGCGGTCGACGCGGGGCCCACTCCTTCATACCCTACGCGAATCTGAGCGCCGCCTATGCGCTTGCAGGCAAGACGGACGAGGCGAAATCCGCGCTGGCGGAGGCTCGCCGCCTCAATCCCGACCTCACCATCAAGTGGCTGACCGATCACGCGCCGAAGCTTCCGCCGCTGTTCGAAGGCTTGCGCAAGGCTGGGGTGCCGGAGCAATGACCGCCGCCCGCCGCCTCGCCGCGATCCTCGCCGCCGACGTCGTCGGCTATTCGCGCCTGATGGGCGAGGACGAGGCGGGGACGGCGCTTGGCGGTTCGCGAGCATCGCGAGGCGGCGCGGCCGATCGTGGCGGGCCTCGGCGGCCGCATCGTCAAGACGACGGGCGACGGGCTGCTGCTGGAGTTTCCCTCCGTCGTCGCCGCGGTCGAATGCGCGATCGCGATCCAGAAGCTGATGGTCGAGCGCAACGCCGGGACGCCGGAGGCCAAGCGCATCGTCTATCGCATCGGCGTCAATCTCGGCGACGTGCTGATCGAGGGCGACGACATTCTCGGCGACGGCGTCAATATCGCGGCGCGGCTGGAGGGCATTTGCGAGCCGGGCGGCGTGCTGATCTCGGGCGCGGCCTACGATCACGTGCGCGGCAGGATCGACGCGGATTTCGTCGATCTCGGCGAGAAGGACCTCAAGAACATCGCGCGGCCGGTGCGGGTCTATGCGGTCAAGACCGGCTCGGAAAGCGCGGCGCCCGCGTCGCTCGCCTCCGAGCCGAACAAGCAAGGGCCGCCGCGCCTCTCGATCGTCGTCCTGCCGTTCGCCAATATCGGCGGCGACCCGGAGCAGGAGTATTTCGTCGACGGCGTCACGGAGAGCCTGACGACCGATCTTTCGCGCATTCGCGGCTCGTTCGTGATCGGGCGCAACACGGCTTTCACCTACAAGGGCAAGCCGTCGATCTGAAGCAGATCGGGCGCGAGTTGAACGTCCGCTATGTCCTCGAGGGCAGCGTTCAGCGCGGCGGAAACCGCATGCGCGTCAACGTCCAGCTCATCGACGCCGAGACCGGCAGTCACCTCTGGGCCGAACGGTTCGACAAGCCGCTCGCCGATCTCTTCGACATGCAGGACGAAATCGTCGCGCGGCTCGCGAACGCGCTCAACGCCCAGCTCGTCGCCGCCGAGGCGCGACGCGCGGAACAGACTCCGAACCCCAACTCGATGGACCTCTATTTTCAGGGCATGGCCTGGTTCAATAAGGGACTGAGACCCGACAACCTTGCGCGGGCGCGCGGCTTCTTCGAACGCGCTCTCGCGCTCGATCCCGACAATCTCGACGCGCTGATTGGGCATCGGCGCAGGTCGGATACGCTCTCGGGCAATTCCTTCCTGATCGACGACCACGCGCAGGCATTACGCGGCGGCCGAAGCGATGTTGACCAAAGCGCTTGTCGTTGGCGCCGAACAATGCGCGGCGCTCATTATGTGGTTGGGCTTCGTTCGAGATTGGCACCAACCGCGCGCGCCAGGGCATCGCCGAATGTGAGCGGGCGTCTGGCGCTCGATCCAAATCTTGGCGCGGGCTCACGCGTTGATGGGCATGGCAAGATTTTCAGCGGCCGCGCCGAGGAGACCGAGCGCTCACGTCAAGGAGGCGCTCCGGCTTCAGTCCGCGGGACGACTTCGCCTACTCAGTGGATGCTGACCGCAGGCGCCGCCAAACTGCACCTTCGCGCCGACGAGGAGGCGGTCGCGTGGTTGCGACGCTCGATCGAGAGCAACCGAAATTGGCCGCTCGCCCATTTCTTTCTGGCCGCCGCGCTGGCGCATCTCGGCCGGCTCAAAGAGGCGCGGGCGGCGACCCAGGCCGGCCTTGCTCTCGACCCGACATTCACGATCCGTCGCTTCCACGCCGGCGGCCGCGACCGACAACGCGAGTTTCATGTCGCACGCGCGAGCACTTCTATGACGGCATGCGCAAGGCCGGAGTCCCCGAGCAATGACCGCCGCCCGCCGCCTCGCCGCGATCCTCGCCGCCGACGTCGTCGGCTACTCGCGGCTGATGGGCGAGGACGAGGCGGGGACGGCGCTTGGCGTTCGCGAGCATCGCGAGGCGGCGCGGCCGATCGTGGCGGGCTTCGGCGGCCGCATCGTCAAGACGACGGGCGACGGGCTGCTGCTGGAGTTTCCCTCCGTCGTCGCCGCGGTCGAATGCGCGATCGCGATCCAGAAGCTGATGGCCGAGCGCAACGCCGGGACGCCCGAGGACAAGCGCATCGTCTATCGCATCGGCGTCAATCTCGGCGACGTGCTGATCGAGGGCGACGACATTCTCGGCGACGGCGTCAATATCGCGGCGCGGCTGGAGGGCATTTGCGAGCCGGGCGGCGTGCTGATCTCGGGCGCGGCCTACGACCACGTGCGCGGCAGGATCGACGCGGAGTTCGTCGATCTCGGCGAGAAGGACCTGAAGAACATCGCGCGGCCGGTGCGGGTCTATGCGGTCAAGACCGGCTCGGAAAGCGCCGCGCCCGCGCCGTCGGCATCCGAGCCCGAAAGCAAGCGCCGCCGCGCCTCTCGATCGTCGTCCTGCCGTTCGCCAATATCGGCGGCGACCCGGAGCAGGAGCATTTCGTCGACGGGGTCACGGAGAGCCTGACGACCGATCTTTCGCGCATTCGCGGCTCGTTCGTGATCGGGCGCAACACCGCCTTCACTTACAAGGGCAAGGCCGTCGATCTGAAGCAGATCGGGCGCGAGTTGAACGTCCGCTATGTCCTCGAGGGCAGCGTTCAGCGCGGCGGAAACCGCATGCGCGTCAACGTGCAGCTCATCGACGCCGAGACCGGCAGTCATCTCTGGGCCGAGCGGTTCGACAAGCCGCTCGCCGATCTCTTCGACATGCAGGACGAAATCGTCGCCCGCCTGGCGGGTGCGCTCAACGCCCAGCTCGTCGTCGCCGAGGCGCGACGCGCGGAACGGACGCCGAACCCCAACTCGATGGACCTCTATTTTCAGGGCTTGGCTTGGTTCAATAGAGGGCTGGACCCCAGACAATGTTGCGCAAGCGCGCAGTTTCTTCGATCGCGCGCTCGCCGCCGATCCCGGCAATGTCGACGCGCTCGTTGCTTCGGCGCGCGCGGACGCGCTCGAGGGCTCAAGCTCCTTCGTAACCGATCCGAAGTCGGCCTTCGCGGCGGCCGAAGCGAAATTGACCAAAGCTTTGTCGTCAGATCCCGGACCATGCACGCGGCCATCTGACATTGGGATTTGTCCAGATATTCACCAGGCGCGCCACGCAGGGCATCGCCGAATGTGAGCATGCGTTGGAACTTGATCGAAATCTTGCGCAAGCCCATTCTGCTATCGGACTTAGCCAAGATTTTCCTCGGTCGCGCCGAAGAGACCGAGGCTCACATTGCTGAGGCGCTGCGCCTCAGCCCGCGCGATACAATGGCCTACATCTGGATAACGTACGCCGGCCTCGCGAAGAACCATTCGCGGCAGTTACGAGCAAGCCGTCACCTGGTGTCGACGAGCGATCGAGGCCAATCGAAACTTTCCGACATCACATTTTCAGTTGGCCGCCGCCCTCGCGCACCTTGGTCGACTGGACGAGGCGCATTCCGCAGTCAAGACCGGCCTCGCGCTCAATCCGGCCTTACGCGGTCTCCCGCGTCCGCGCCAACTGGATCGCGATGGAGCGACGACCCGACTTATCTGGCCGGGCTCGAGCCCGTTTTCGAAGGCATGCGCAAGGCGGGCGCGCCCGAACAATGACCGCCTCCCGCCGCCTCGCCGCGATCCTCGCCGCCGACGTCGTCGGCTATTCGCGGCTGATGGGCGAGGACGAGGCGGGGACGGCGCGGGCGGTCGGCGAGCATCGCGAGGCGGCGCGGCCGATCGTGGCGGGCTTCGGCGGGCGCATCGTCAAGACGACGGGCGACGGGCTGCTGCTGGAGTTTCCCTCCGTCGTCGCCGCGGTCGAATGCGCGATCGCGATCCAGAAGCTGATGGCCGAGCGCAACGCCGGGACGCCCGAGGACAAGCGCATCGTCTATCGCATCGGCGTCAATCTCGGCGACGTCCTGATCGAGGGCGACGACATTCTCGGCGACGGCGTCAATATCGCGGCGCGGCTGGAGGGCATTTGCGAGCCGGGCGGCGTGTTGATCTCGGGCGCGGCCTACGACCATGTGCGCGGCAGGATCGACGCGGATTTCGTCGATCTCGGCGAGAAGGACCTGAAGAACATCGCGCGGCCGGTGCGGGTCTATGCGGTCAAGACCGGCTCGGAGGGCGCGGCGCCCGCGCCCTCCGTCTCCGAGCCGAACCGGCATGGCCCGCCGCGCCTCTCGATGGTCGTCCTGCCCTTCGCCAATATCGGCGGCGACCCGGAGCAGGAGCATTTCGTCGACGGGGTCACGGAGAGCCTGACGACCGACCTTTCGCGCATTCGCGGCTCGTTCGTGATCGGGCGCAACACCGCCTTCACCTACAAGGGCAAGGCCGTCGATCTGAAGCAGATCGGCCGCGAGTTGAACGTCCGCTATGTGCTCGAGGGCAGCGTCCAGCGCGGCGGAAACCGCATGCGCGTCAACGTGCAGCTCATCGACGCCGAAACCGGCAATCATCTCTGGGCCGAGCGGTTCGACAAGCCGCTCGCCGATCTCTTCGACATGCAGGACGAAATCGTCGCGCGGCTGGCGAGCGCGCTGAACGCCCAGCTCGTCGCCGCCGAGGCGCGACGCGCGGAACAGGCGCCGAACCCCGACTCGATGGACCTCTATTTTCAGGGTCTGGCTTGGTTCAATAAGGGTCTGACCCCCGACAATGTCGCGCAAGCGCGCGGCTTTTTCGATCGCGCGCTCACCGCCGATCCCGACAATGTCGACGCGCTCGTTGGATCGGCGCGCGCGGACGCGATCGAGGGCGCAAATTCCTTTGTGACCGATCCCATGGCGGCCTTCGCGGCGGCCGAAGCGAAGTTGACCAAAGCCTTGTCCTCGGTCCCAGACCATGCGCGCGGCCATATGTGGTTGGGACTTGTCGACATATTCACCAAGCGCGCGGCGCGAGGGCATCGCCGAATGTGAACATGCGTTGGCGCTGGATCGAAATCTCGCCAACGCCCATTCCGCTATCGGATTTGGTAAGATTTTTGTCGGTCGCGCCGAAGAAACAGAGGCTCACATTGCTGAGGCCCTGCGCCTCAGTCCGCGCGATACGCTGGCTTACATCTGGATGACTCACGCGGGCATGGCGAAGCTCCACCTCGGCAGTTGCGAGCAGGCGGTCGCGTGGTGTCGACGGGCGATCGAGGCCAACCGAAATTATCCGCAGAGCATATTTCGAGTTGGCCGCCGCCCTCGCGCAGCTTGGTCGACTTGACGAGGCGCGTTCCGCGGTCAAGGCCGGTCTCGCGCTCAATCCGACCTTCACCATCTCCCGCGCCCGCGCCGCTCTGGACGGCGATGAGCGACGACCCGACGTATCTGGCCCAGCTCGAGCCCATTCTCGACGGCATGCGCAAGGCCGGGGTCCCCGAACAATGACCGCCGCCCGCCGCCTCGCCGCGATCCTCGCCGCCGATCTGAGCGGCCGGGTCTTCCGAGGAGGATCGGTGAGGTAGCCCACCGGAAACAAGACCGTCATTGCGAGCGGAGCGAAGCAATCCAAAGGCCACCTGCGATAGGGCGTTCGGAAGAACGCCCGTCTTTCGACGGGCTATGCCCTACGATCTCTGGATCGCCACGTCGCTTCGCTCCTCGCGATGACGATTCCATCACATCGCGTCGTGCTCACATCTAGATCGACCTGTCGGCGCGCCGCCGCAGGCGATTTCGCGCCGCAAGAGAAATCGCAAGAAACTTTGCCGACTGATCGCCGGCGGTCAATCACGGTTTTCGATGCGCGCTAGCGAGCACGTGAGTTCGGGAGGCGCCGATCGTCTCGCGTTTCACGCGGGGTGACCGAACTCGCGCGCGGGCGGTTGTTGCGCGGCGCCTGGTCAAAGGCGGCGGAGATCGCCGGATCGGTTCGAGGGATTGTGGAGGTCCGTATGGCCAGGGCAGGCATGAGAGCATTGACGATTGTTGCTGCGATGTCGGTGGTGTTTGCCGGCCGCGCGCATGCGGCGGAACTCAAGGTCGTCGACGTCAAGGCCTACGCCTTTCTCGAACATGCGGGAAAGCTGTCGGACGATCTTGTCGGACGCGAGTCCCTCGTCGACGCGCCGAAGGGCGGCGCTCCCGGCGGCGACACGGCGACGGGCCTGCTCGTCGATTTCACCTTCGCGGGCGACAAGAACGCCTCCCCCAAATATGCGACGGCGACCGTCGATCTCACCCAGACCGGCCATGCCGGCCAGCAGGTCGTCACGCACAAAGCCTTCACCCATTTCATCTTCGGCGCCGACGGCGTCGTGCACAAGGCGGTCTTTCTCGAGAGCGCGACCTGTATGCCGCTCTCCATCGCCGTCCATGCCGGTAAGACCGACAAATTGGTGAACCTCGACTTCTCGTGCACCGAGGTGCACGCGTCGAACTGATGGAAGGACATGGCCATGTTTAACGACGCAATGAAGAATGCGGTCCCGGGCGGCAATCTGGCGACGCCGATCGCGGTCGCAGTCGGAGCGCTGTTGCTCGGCAAGTATTTCGGCGGAAGCAGCGCGCCGGCGCCGGGGCCTGCCCGCTCCGCCCCTCCCCCGTCCTTGCCGACGAACGTCCCGCCGGGCAGCGTTCTCGGCGGCCTCGGCGATCTCATCGGCAAGCTCACCGCCGGCGGAGCCGGACCACAGGTCAATTCCTGGATCGGCCATGGCGCGAACGAGCCGATCCAGCCGGGACAGCTCGGCTCGGCGCTGGGCCAGAACACGCTGAACGACCTCTCCCAGCGCACCGGCATGAGCCAGCAGGACCTCCTGAGCCAGCTCGCGACCGTGCTGCCGCAGCTGATCAATCATCTGACCCCGAACGGCCGCGTGCCGACGCTGGCCGATTTCGAGAAATAAGACTTCCGTGATGCCCATCCACCTCGTCCTGAGGCGCCCTTTGCGACAGCAAAGGGCCTCGAAGGACGCCCGCGAGCCGCCCTTCGAGGCCTCCTGCTTCGCAGGAGGCGCCTCAGGACGAGGCCTTTGGGGTCGTCGAACGGTGGGTGGACAAATGAAGCGCCCGATACCGTAAGGAGAGCATCATGGCGACCAAAGCGAACTTCACACCCGAGGAATGGAAGACCCTGCTGCAAAGCCCGCTGATCGCCGGGATCGCGGTCAGCGCGGCCGATCCGAGCGGCCTCCTCGGCATGCTGAAGGAGAGCATGGCGAGCGCCCGCGCCCTTCTTGCAGGCCAAGGCCGATCCCAACGCCGACGAACTCGTGAAGGCGGTCGCGGACGACTTCGGAACGTCCGGGGGCCGGGGCCTCGCCCAGGACGGCCTCAAGGCGCTGCTCGGGGGCGGCAAGCCCGCCGATATCAAGCCGAAGGCGCTCGAAGCGCTCAGGGCCGTGTCGGCGCTTCTCGCGAGCAAGGCGCCGGCCGACGCGCTCGCCTACAAGACCTGGCTCGCGGGCGTCGCGAAAGCGGTCGCGGAAGCGGCCCCCGAAGGCGGCTTTCTCGGCTTCGGCGGCACGCAGGTGAGCGACGCCGAAAAGGCGACTTTGGCCGAGATCGCAACCGCGCTTGGCGTCCCGGCGCCCGCTCTCTAGCCCGTGGTCAACGGCCGCTGGCCTGGCTTTGTCACGTTGCTCGCGCGACGGACGCAGCGTCAGGATATGGAAACAACGATGCGAAGCCTGCTGGTTCTTCTTGTGGCCCTGACAATGGCTTGCGGCGCCGCTGCCGGCCTGACCGTTTCCCTGGCGCCCGCCTACGCGGACGACGCCGGCAAGGGCTATTGACCTTCGCCGCCCGCGTTCCTTTACGGTGACACGTGCGTATTTCCCTATTTTCATTCGCTTCGCCCGGCTGGAAAGCTGGCCCGTCAGAGAAGCCTTCCGCTTCAGTCGGCCAGCTCAGTCCGGGCCGAGGCCTGCGGGCCGTCGTATGCAAGCTTTACGGTGACATGTGCGTATTTCCCTATTTTCATTCGCTTCGCCGGCTGGAAAGCCGGCCCGTCAGAGAAGCCTTCCGCTTAGTCGCCCGGCTTAGTCCGGGCCGAGGCCTGCGGGCCGTCGTATGCGAGAAAGACCATGACTATCAAGATGTTGCACCAATATCTTCATCCAGAACATGAACTTTCCCGCAACAGGCGCCGCTCCGGGAACAAATCGCCGGATCGGCCGTCACGTCAGGCGCATTCGCCGCCCGCCAGCAACAGCCTTTAGCGCGAGAACATCACGGATTATCAAAGCGTTGGAAGAGTTTCCTAATGTTCCGCATGAGATGAAGGCGCGCTCGGTCCGCGCCGGCCCGATTTTCCTGTTCCGCGCCGAAACAGGGCCATGATCCTCCCTGTTATTTAAACGACGCCAGCCAGGCCAATCATTGGCCAAGTCATTGAAACTCAATCTCTTTCCACCAATTCCAGGCGCGCAGAACCGCCCGCCTTCGCCGCTTTCTCCCTGTTACCAGGGAGTAACAGGGAGATCAGCTGAACGCCCGCCGCAGCATGCCCCTGATGACCCGCGGCTCCTCGAACCGCAGCGTCACCGGCAGCGTCACGACGGCGCCGGCCTGTTTCGGCGGCAGGCGCACGCGATCCTTCTCGGTCGTCGCCAGAAGCGCGCCGCGCTCCCCGGCCTCGGCGATCAGGGCCTCGATCTCGTGGGGCTTGAATTGATGGTGGTCCGGAAAGCTTCGGGTCGCGACGATCCGCGCGCCGACGCGCCGCAGCGTCGCATAGAACTTCTCCGGCCGGGCGATGCCGGCGAAGGCGACGACCTCGCGGCCGATGAGGGGCGCGGCGGCGAGCGCGTCCGGCTCGAGACCGGCGCGAAGGATGGGCTTGCGGGGGACCAGGCGCGCGATGTCGGCGATCGCCGCCTCGTCGCCGCCGATGACGATCAGCGCCCGGACATGGGGCGTTTGCGCCGCAAGCGGCGCGCGCAAAGGGCCGGCGGGCACGCAGAGCCCGTTGCCGAAGCCCGCCTCGCCATCGATCACGGCGAAGGCGAGGTCCTTCGCCAGCGCAGGGTTTTGCAGGCCGTCGTCGAGGATGAGCGCCTCTGCGCCGGCTTCGACCGCCCTCCCCGCGCTTTGCACCCGGTCCGTCCCGACCCAGCAGGGCGCGACCCGGGCGAGCAGCAGCGGCTCGTCGCCGACCGCCGCGGCGTCATGCACGTTCGGATCGACCTCGACCGGCTCGACACGCTTCGCCCCGCCATAGCCGCGCGACAGGAACGCGACCCGCTTGCGGTCGGCGATCAGCATCTGCGCCAGCGCGATCGCGGCCGGCGTCTTGCCTGCCCCTCCGGCGACGAAATTGCCCACACAGATCGCCGGCGCTCCGGCATGCTCGCCAGCTTCCGCCATGCGGCGCGCGGTCGCAGCGCCATAAAGCGCGCCGATCGGCTGAAGGAGACGCGCGAGCGCCGTTGGCTTCCGGATCGCCCAGAAGCCTGGGGCCCTCATGGGGCCGGCGCCGGCAGAAGCGGCGCCAGCGCCCGCATCGAGCGCTCGACGGCGCCCGCCCGCCGCTCGACCGTGTCGCCGGCCGCGCGAGCCATCGCGCGCAGGCGCGCCGTATTGGCGAAGAGGCCGATCAGCGCATCGCCGAGCGCCTCTGGGCGGGCGATCTCGAGCGCCCCGCCCGCTTGGTCCAGCGCCGCGTAAACGTCGCGAAAATTGACGACCATGGGACCGTGCAGGATCGCGGAGGCGAGCCGCGCCGGTTCGATCGGATTCTGGCCGCCCCCGCCGACGAACGACTTCCCGACGAGCACGACGCCCGCGAGCCGGTAGAAGAGCCCCAGCTCGCCGATCGTGTCGCAGATATAAACGGAGGTTCCCGGCCCCGGCCGGTCGCCGCGCGACCGGAGCGCCGAGGCGAGCCCCTGCGCCTCGATTTCGCGTTGGATCTCCCCGCCGCGTTCCGGATGGCGGGGCGCGATCAGCGTGAGGGCGTCCGGAAACACCTCGATCAGCCGCTTGTGCGCCTCCGCCGCAATTCGCTCCTCCCCGGCGTGGGTCGATGCGGCGATCCAGATCTGGCGCCCCGAAGTCAGGCCCGAGAGCTCGGCGAGTTCGCGCCGGTCGGCCGGCAGCGCCGGCGCGTCGAACTTGATGTCGCCTGCGACCAGAACGTGAGGCGCGCCGAGCGCCATCAGCCGTTCGCCGTCGCTCTCGCTGCGGGCAAGACAGAGGTCGAAGCGCGACAGGAGTTCGCCGATCAGGCGCGGCGCCCTCCGCCAGCGGTCGAACGACCGTTCGCTGATCCGGCCGTTGATCATCGCCAGCGGCGTACCGATCCGCTTCAATTCGACGATCATGTTCGGCCAGAGCTCGGATTCGGCGACCAGCGCCGCGTCGGGGCGCCAATGGGCCAGAAACCGGCGCAGAAAGAACGGGCTGTCGAGAGGGGCGTATTGATGCAGCGCTCCCGCCGGCAGCCGCTGCGCCAGCAGCGCCGCGGAGGTGACCGTCCCCGTCGTCACCAGCGCGCTCGCTCCGGCGCGGGTGATGCGGTCGACGAAAGGCAGCAACGAAACGGCCTCGCCGACGCTCGCGCCATGCAGCCAGACGAGCCGGCCCGCGGGACGGGAAAGGCCGGGATTGCCGCGGCGTTCTCCGACCCGCCGCGGATCTTCCTTGCCGCGTTTGAGCCGCATCTTGAGAAACGGCCCGGCGAGCGGCGTGCCGAGCGCGGTGAGGAGCCGATAGGCGTGAAGCGACAGGGGCGTCGTCATGCCGTTCTCAGATTCGCGCCCGGATCGGTCGCGCCGACCATGGCGTAGGCCCGCCGATGCGCTTCGTCGAGCCCCTCCTGCACCGCAAGCCGCGCCCCTTCCATGGCGGCGTCGTCCGCGTCGGCGGCGACCCGGATGAGATCGCCGACGACGACGATCGCGCGGCTGAAGGGCAATGCGAGCGTGGCGCGGTCCCAGGTGTCGAACTGGATGCGCCGGCTCGTCACCACCGCGGTCGGGGCGATCGGACGCCCCGAAAGCTTCGCCAGCGTCACGATGCCAAGCCCCGCGACGCGGGCGCGCTTCGGCACGTCGGCCGTCATCGCCACCGACACGCCGGACTCGAGCTGGCGCAGCAGTTCCCGCATGGCCGGAAAACCGCCCTTGTAGCGCGCCCAGGCGGGCCCGCCCGAACCGCGCACCGGCGTCACGCCAAGATGCTGCAGGGCCGCGGCCTGCGCCCCGGCGTCCTCATGACGGGAGATGAGTGCGGCCATGCGATCAATCGCATCCGGCCAAGCCAATGACATCATCAGGTGCTGGCCGTGCCACATCGCGCAGATCAACGGTGTCTGGCCGGCGACATGCGCGTCGATATCCTGGGGCGCCGTGGTGATGCGGCTCGTGCGCTGCACCATGCGCACATATTTCGCCAGCAGGAACCCGATCGTCTCCTGCCCGAACCGTGATCTGCCGACACGTCTCGCCATGAAACGCTCAGGCGATCCTCGTCGGCGGCGCAGGGTCCGGCTCGATGAGGCGATGCAGGTGGACGATGAAATAGCGCGTGTGGGCGCTGTCGACGGTCTGATGGGCCCTGGCGCGCCAGGCCCGTTCGGCGCTCGCATAGTTGGAGAAAATGCCGACGACGTCGATCTTGGACGGATCGATGAATTCGTGGGTCTCGAGCGATTTGAGCTCTCCGCCGAACACGAGGTGCAGGCGCTGCGGGTTTTCTTCGTGAGCCTTCGGATCGACGGAGGTCATGGTCGGTTTTCCCTGAATGTGGGACGCGGCGCGCGCGGGCCGGCTTTGCCCTCGCGGCGGCGAAAACGCAAGTCGGCGCGCTGTCGTATCGCTGTCTGGCCTCACAGCCCGGCCGCCGCGCGAAAGGCGTCAAGCAATCCCGGCGCCAGCGGCTCCGGAGCGGCCAGCAGCGCGCGTCGCCGGATCGTGTCCGTATTGTAGAGAAGCCGCGCGCCCGAGCCGTCGGTGAGCCGGCCGCCCGCCTCCTCGAGGAGGAGATCGGCGGCTGCGATATCCCAGTCGTGCGAATGTTCGGCCGCCGCGGCGAATTGAATCGCCCCTCGCGCGACCATGCAGAGCCGATAGGCGAGCGAGGGCACGCGGGGCGCAATGTCGATCGACGCGCCGAGCATCGAGCCCATCGCCTGGAGCAGCGGCTTCGGCCCGGCGGCGCTCAGAGGCCGGGCGGCGCGAAGGGGCTCGAAATCGCCCGCGACTGCGATCGCGCCGCCGTTGAGCCGCGCGCCGGCGCCGCGCGCCGCGGCGTAGGTCTCCTCAAGCGCCGGCGCGTGAACCACGCCGGCGACCGGGCGGCCGTCGACGACGAGCGCGGCCGAAACCGCCCAGCGAGGATCGCCGGCGACGAAAGCCCGCGTGCCGTCGATCGGATCGACCACGAGGAGGACGCGCCGCGTGAGACGGTCGGCTCCGTCCGCCGTCTCCTCCGAGAGCCATCCCGCCTCCGGGAACGCCTCGCCCAGGCGCCGCTTCAGGAGCGCGTCGGCGGCAAGATCGGCCTCCGTCACCGGCGAGCCGCCGAGCTTGGACTGAACATCGGCGGATGTGAGGGCGCCAAGGCGGAAGAACCCGAGCGCGAGCGCCCCGGCCTCGCGCGCGGCGGCGGTCAGGCAGTCGCGCGCGGCGAGCGCGCTCCGATCCGCGTCGAGGTTCAATGGGGCGTCCGGGGTATGGAGAGGGTCGAGGCCCGGCTTTAGCCGCCTCGGCGCCTCGGCGCAATCGCCAAGCTTGCCCTCGCCTCGACCGCCGATCCGTGCATATTGGCCCTCCCGGCGTATACGGAGTTCGCCCGTGGACTGGAGTCCCGATCAGACATTCGGCGTCGCGACGCGCGAGCAGATCGCGGGCCTCAGCGGCCGGGAGCTTCTTCAGGCGATGATCGACGGGCGCCTTCCCGCCCCGCCGATCGGCAAGACGATGTCGTTCAGGCTGGTCGAGGTGGCCGACGGCTTCTGCGTCTTCGAGGGCGAGCCGGGCCAGCATCTTCTCAATCCGCTCGGCGGGGTGCATGGCGGCTGGGCGCTGACCATCATCGACAGCGTCACCGGCTGCGCGGCCCACTCGACGCTGCCCGCGGGTGTCGGCTACGCCACCGTCGAGACCAAGGCCAATTTCTCCCGCCCGATTTCGCCCGACACCGGCCGGGTGCGCGCGGAAGGGCGCGTCGTCGGCAAGGGCCGCACGATCATCTCGGCGGAGGGCAAGATCGTCAACTCGCGCGGGCGTCTGGTCGCGCACGGGACCTCGACCCTGATGGTGTTCAGGCCGGACGAAAGCTGACGCCCGAGTCCCTGCCGGACGCCGCGATGAACCCGCAGTCGCCCCTCTGGTGACGACGTTTGCGGATCGAACAGCAATGCAGTTGACGCTGACGTGATCCCGGGCGAAAACTTGTCTCCAACGAAAGAAACGTCCGCGCGGTATGAATTGGCGGGGGGCTCGCGCGGTTGGTTCCAGACACAATGGGCAGGAAGCGGCCATGCAGCTCAAGGTCCCGCAGCTCACTGTTAGACAGGCAGGCCTGAAGACAGTTTCGATCGGCCAATTGGGAATCGGGCCGATCTCCGTCGGCAATCTGGCGCTGAGCAATATTGGCGTCACGTTCAGTGCCGCCCATGCGGTGCTGCAGGACGTGAACGTTACGGTCACGATCCGGATCAAGGTCGAATGGCATGTCCATGTCGGCCTTCCGGACGGAATTCCCGATATCGATATCGGCGACACTTACGACCTCGGCGCATTCGACTTTTCCCTTCCGGTCGGCAACATCACGATCCCCTCGCTCAGCAACCTCAAATTCGACATTCCGAGCCTCACCGGGCAGAATCTGGCAGTCAACGCGAGTCCGCTCAGTGTGCAGCTCAACAATGTCGCAGCCGATGGGATTCACGCCTCCGACGCCGTTCTGCCGCGGGACGGGTTCACGATTACGGGTCTTGCGCTCGCGTCGCTGGCGGGCGGGGGCATCGGCGTGCCGGCGGCGACGCTCGGTCAGGCGACGATCCAGCACCTGCACGGCGACCCCGCCAAGATCCCTTCGCTCGCACTTGGAGGGCTGCAGCTGCCGGCCGTGCAAATCCCCTCGATCAGCAGCACGATCCCGCTCGCCATCCCGGCGGATCTGCAGGGCCCTTCGCCCGGCTTCGACGCGGGCGTCCTGCGCCTCGTCGTCCATATCATCCCTTCGGTGCTGATGCGCGTCGATCACTTGCAGATCACCGGCGCGAGCGCCGAGGCCTCCGTCGGGCAGATTGTGCTGCATGACGTGACCCTGCCCTATGACGCCCTCAACCTGACCCTGTCCCAGATCGGAATCGATACGATCGACATCCCGGGCTTCACTCTCTCCTGAAGGACACGACCATGGCAAACGATGCTCCCAATGTCGTGCAGGTGCCCGTGCCCAAGCACGACGTGAACCTCACCCTGCAGGACATCATGACCCCGCTCACGGCGTTCGCCCAGCAGGCGCACGTGGCCCAGGCCGCTTTATCGACGCCCGAGGTGCAGCAGCATGCGAATGAGCTCGCGGGCCTCGCCAAGCAGGTCCTTGACGTCACGGGGCGGCTCAACGCGGTCGCGCCGCATCTGCTGTCGCCGACGCCGCCAGAAACGTCGAACAGCCGCTGATCCGCAAATGCGGCGGCTCGCACGCCGCGCAAAGCTGCGCAAGGGACTGGCGCCCGCTACCGCAGCCGCGCGGGGTCTGTTATGTCCTCACGTCTCCAACCGGCTTTCTCCCGCGTGAACGATTCGATTGACGCGCCCGATCGCACGCGCCTTGCGTCCGAGAGCCCAGGGCCAATTCTCGATCCGCGCCTCGGCGACATGGAGAGCGACCATTCCGCCACCAAGCAGCGGTCGCTGCTGGCGATCGCCGGCAGCCTGCTCGCGGAAATCAGCCTGACGAAGCTCCTGTTCGCCTGGGTCGTCTCGATCCTGCTGCCCGCCGTCCTGTTCGGCGTCGCGCCGCTCGTCCTTGGGGCCTGGGTCGGCGAGGCCTCCGACCGCTTCGCCGAGGCGACGGGGATCGGCGCGGCCATCGTGGTTCTGGCGATCCTCGCGGTTGGATGGATCGGCTGGCGCCCGCTGTTCCGCCTCGCCGAGACCAACTTCTGGACGCTGAACGCGCTCGCCGTCCAGCCGGGCTATGCGTTCTGGCGCGAGGCGCTGAGGCATCTGACCGAGCGATCGCTTCGCGGGCGGACCGGGGCCGCGCTCGCGCGGCTGCGCGCCATGAGCTGCGCCGGCGCGGGCTTGCTTCTCTTCGTTATCGCCGGCGCGGTCGCGCTCGCCGCCTGGCCCCTGACACGGTGGACCGGATCGGCCGCGGACCTCGCCTCGCCGCACCTCCTCATCGTTCCGACGATCGCCAACACCGTCGTCATCATGTCGGCCTATCTCGCGGTCGCCTCGCTCGTCTGGGGCTTTGCCGATGCGACTGCCGACCAGCCGCTCGATCTCGAAGGGTTCGACGCCAGTCCGCCGGAGGCGCGCGTCTGGCGGGTCGCGCATCTTTCGGACGTCCATGTCGTCGGCGAGCGCTATGGCTTCCGCATCGAGAGCGGCCGCGGCGGCCCGCGCGGCAACCGGCGGCTGGAACGGGCGCTGGCCCGCCTCGCGACCCTCCACGCCGCACGCCCGCTCGACCTCGTCCTCATCACCGGCGACATGACGGATGCGGGAACCTCGGCCGAATGGGCGGAATTCCTCGACATGGTCGCGGCGCATCCCGAGCTCGCCGGGCGGATGCTGATCCTGCCCGGCAACCACGACGTCAATATCGTCGATCGCGCCAATCCGGCCCGGCTCGACCTGCCGTTCAGCCCGATCAAGGCGCTGCGCAAGATGCGCGCGCTCTCCGCCATGGACGCCGTCCAGGGCGAACGCGTGCTCACGCGCGACGGCGAGACGCTCTCCCAGGCGCTCGAGAGCCGCCGCCCCGAGATCGAGGACTTCGCCGGAGAGGGCGGATTCCGGCGATCGGCCGAGCTCGCCCGGCTTTGGCAGGGCCTGTTCCCACTGATCCTACCGCCCGATCGGGAGGATGGCCTCGGGGTCGCGATCCTCAATTCCAACGCGGACACGAATTTCTCCTTCACCAACGCGCTCGGCCTCATGGCGGTCGGGGAGGCGCTGCGGCTGACCGCGGCGTTCGATCGCTATCCGAAAGCCCGATGGATCGTGGCGCTGCACCACCACCTGATCGAGTATCCGATGCCGGTGGCGGCGTTCTCGGAGCGGGTCGGAACGGCGCTCATCAACGGCAGCTGGTTCCTGCGGGTGCTGAAGCCCTATGCGAGCCGCCTCGTCGTCATGCACGGCCATCGCCACAAGGACTGGATCGGCGCCTGCGGGCCGATGAAGATCGTCTCGGCGCCCTCGCCGGTGATGGCGCCGGACGCCAGGCCGACCCACTTCTATGTCCATACGCTCGCCGCCGGCCCGGACGGCAGCGTCGGTCTCCTCGAGCCCGAGCGGGTGGAGCTTGCGGCCGAAGCCGCGGCCTAGAGCCGTTTGCGCCTCGATGGGCGGTTCCGGCCGCAAGGGAGGCCCAAATTCGGCCGTCGACGGGTTCCGCCCATCTATTGCTTTCGCGTCGCTCGCGATGATCGGCCTTGGTTCCGTCAAAATGCGACCGGCCTCAGGCGTGCTTGAGCGGCTCCGCCGGCGCCGGGCCGCCGAGGAGATTGGCGATCCGCCGGGTCGCGGGATAATGCGCGCAGAAGGTCAAGGCGGCGATCGCGATCGGCACGCCGATGAAGGCGCCGAACAGGCCCCAGAGAAACGTCCAGAAAAAAACGGCGAACAGCATGACGGTCGGGGAGATCGCGAGCGCTGCGCCCGACACCCGTGGCTCGACATAGCTGCCGACGACCGACTGGATGATGTTGAGGCAGATAAAGACGCCGAGCGCCGCCTGCCATGTGCCGAATTGCGCGATCGCGAGCAGGGTCGGGAAGAGCGTCGCGATGAAGGGGCCGATGACGGGGACATAGTTCAGCGCAAAGGCGATGACGCCCCATTCCACCGCGAACTGCAGTCCGACGACGTAGGCGAAGGCGCCGACGAGCAGGCCGGTCGTGAGGCTCATCAGCATCCGCACTTGCATATACCGGCGGAATTTGTGGGCCGTGTCCGCGCAGGCCGAGATGAGCCTCTGCGCAGCCTCCGGCTCCACGAAGGCCCGCACCTTGCGATAGAGGTCGTCGACCTCGATGAGGCCCATAATGACGTAGAGGAGCGTGATGAGCCAGAAGCTCAGCGTCGTATTGACCCGGCCGGTGATCTGCTGGGCGCTGCGCAGCATCCAGTCGACATTGAAATGCTGCGCCCAGAGTCCGGCGACCGAAATTCCGTGTCCCTCCAGCCAGGCGACCAGGGCTTCGTAGATCGCCTGGTAGCGGCTCGAGTCGGCGATGAGCGAGCGCCCGACCCTGCCGAATCCCCAGACCACGAGCGACGTGAGGCCAAGCATCACCAGGATCGTGACGATCATGGTGATCAGGAGCGCAATCAGCGCCGGCATGCGCGCCTGAAGCCAGTTCTGCAGCGGCCAGACCAAAACGATGATGAAAAGCGCCAGCGTCAGCGGCGCGAACACGGACTCCGCCTGCGAGGCGGCGGCGGACAAAGCCACCGCCGCGATGAGCCCGACTGAGGTTCTCAGCGCCGCGTCGGCCGTCATCGGCGAGCGTCCTTCGCCTGTCCGTCGGCGAGCCGGAGCCTCAGCCCGGGGCTGAGCCGCGGCGTGACGACGGGAGGCGGCTTTGCAATGATGGTCATGCCGCCCCCCAATAGCGCGAACGCACGGGATTGCGCCACCGGCCGTCGCGTCGCGGTGGTCGCCTCCCGCTCTCGGGTTGGCGACCTGCCGAAGACCTTGACCGGAATCGTCTGAACCCTCATCGCTCCTCAAGCGTCGATGAGCGAGAGAGGGATGCGTGAGCAGCTATTGGTCGGAGCTTGCCCGAGGGCTGACGCCATACGCGCCTGGCGAACAGCCACAGATTCCGGATCTGGTGAAGCTGAACACCAACGAAAGCCCGTTCGGGCCATCTCCAACGGCGATCGACGCCGTTCGATCCTCTGCAGCCGACACGCTCCGCCTCTATCCCGACCCGCAATCGTCGCGCCTCCGGGAGACCCTCGCCGAGTATCACGGGGTCGCGCCCGAGCAGATTTTTGTCGGCAACGGCTCGGACGAGGTTCTCGCGCACGCCTTCGCGGCGCTGCTGAAGCAGCCCGGCCCCGTGCTGTTTCCGGACGTCACCTACAGCTTCTATCCGGTCTACTGCCGGCTCTTGGGCGTGGACCATGAGACCGTCCCGCTCGACGCCGAAATGCGGGTTCGCATCGCCGATTATCGTGGCCGGGGCGGCTCGATCATCATCGCCAATCCGAACGCCCCGACGGGGATCGCCCTGTCCCGCGCGGAGATAGAATGGCTCGTGGGCGAGCGAGCCGATGCGCCTGTCGTGATCGACGAGGCCTATGTCGACTTCGGTGCGGAAACCGCCGTTCCCTTGATCCGCAACCATCCCAATCTCCTGGTCGTCCAGACCCTGTCGAAATCGCGCTCGCTTGCCGGCCTCCGCGTCGGCTACGCGATTGGCGACCGATCGCTGATCGAAGCCCTGACCCGGGTGAAGGACAGCTTCAATTGTTATCCTCTCGGGCGGCCGGCCCAGGCGGGCGCAATCGCCGCCATCCGGGACGAGGCCTATTTCCAAGAGACGCGATCGGCCATCATCGGAAATCGAGCGCGCCTGACCGCGAGCTTGATCCGGCTTGGAATGGAGGTCCTGCCGTCAAGCGCCAACTTCGTCTTCGCCCGTCACCCGAGCCATACCGGCGAAGCCCTGGCGGCGGCGCTGCGTGAGCGCGCCGTGCTGGTCCGGCATTTCTCCGGCGCGCGAGTGTCTGACTTCATTCGCATCACCGTCGGATCGATGACTGATCTCGACCGTCTGACAGACGCATTGGCGGAGATTGTTGCGACGCCATCGTAGAAATCCCTCCGCCGCGAATGCGTCGGCCCCCCGGTGGGAACCAGGCATCAGATTTCGACCATAAGGCGGGGTTGTCGCAAAAGCTGGCGACCCTATAGTGGCGTGATGCGCGACGCAGGTCCCGCGCCCGGCGCGACGAAATCTGCGCCTGTCTTTGATGGCGCAAATCCGAAGAGGCCGCTCGCCATGCTCCCGCGGCCCCCGTCCCGGCTCAGACGAATGGGCCCTCGCCCGCCTCAGCCGATCGACTGCTTCCGGAGCGCGCGATGTCGCGCCTAGCCCGCGGCGCAAAATACGCGCTCTTCACGCTCGCCGCCGTCTTCGCGACGCTGCTGGCTGTGCGCGCCTGGGATTCGCAGCGAGGGGCCCCGCTCGAGCCCTGGCACACCTTTGCGCCGCACGAGTTGAGCGCGAGCGAGCTCGACGCCGCGGACTGGCAGCGATACCTCGACGCGGAGAACCGGATCTTCGATGCGGTGCGGGATGAGGTCACGCGCGAGCTTCCCGAACGCGACCGCGTGCCGGTGAACCGCTATTTCGAGGGCAGTCCGGTCTATCCCGGGCATTTCAGGCAGGACTGGAACCGCTCCTTCATCCTCGAGCCCGAGGGCGAGCCGGCCGGCGCGGTCGTCCTGCTGCACGGGCTGACCGACTCGCCGTTCAGCCTGCGCCATGTCGCCGAGCTCTATCGCGCCCACGGCTTTGTCGCGGTCGGCGTCAGGCTTCCTGGCCACGGCACGGTTCCGGGCGCCCTCACCGAGGTCGAATGGCAAGACTGGATGGCCGCGACCCGCCTTGCCGTCCGCGAAGGCCGCCGGCGCGCGGGCGCCGGCAAGCCGCTGCATATCGTCGGCTACTCGAACGGCGGCGCGCTGGCGCTCAAATACGCGCTCGACGCGCTCGGCGACGACCGGCTGGAACGCGCCGATCGGCTGGTCCTCGTATCGCCGATGATCGGGGTCACCGGCTTCGCCCGCTTCGCCGGACTTGCGTCCCTGCCCGCCTATCTGCCCCGCTTCGCCAAGGCCGCCTGGCTCGACATTCTGCCCGAATTCAATCCGTTCAAGTACAATTCGTTCCCGGTCAACGCGGCGGTGCAGTCGCACCGGCTGACGCAAGTCCTTGCAGGGGGAGATCGGAAGCGCCGTCCGCGACGGCAGGCTCGCGAGGTTGCCCCCGGTCCTGACGTTCCAGTCGGTGGCGGATTTCGACCGTCAGCACGCCCGCGGTCGTGTCCGAGTTCTATGCCCGTCTGCCCCCGAAGGTCGGCGAGCTCGTCCTCTTCGACATCAACCGCGCGACGCCGCTCGACCTCCTGCTCCGCCCCGCCGCCGAGACGAAGCTCGCCCGCATTCTGCCGCCGGCGCCGCGCAACTTCCGCACGACGGTCATCGCCAGCGAGGACGCGGCAAACGGCGAAGCGGTCGAGCGTGTGGTCGAGGCGGGCGCCGAGACCGAGACCATCCGCCCGCTCGGCCTCGCCTATCCGGCGGACGTCTATTCGCTGTCGCACATCGCCCTGCCCTTCCCGATGGGCGACGGCCTTTATGGCTCGCGTCCAGACGCGCATGACGATTTCGGCATCCGGCTCGGGGCCATCGCGCCGCGAGGCGAGCGCGGCGTGCTGATCGCGAGCCTCGACTCGCTGCTGAGGCTCACGTCCAATCCGTTCTTCGCCTATCTCGCAGAGCGCATCGAAGAAGGCCTGCCCGCGAAAAGCGCCAGGCCGCTGGATCACAACGCGCCCTAATGAAGACCGACCGTTCGCGCCCCAGATTCGACACTGGGATCGCCCATGATTTGAGACGGTTCCGAGCAATGCGAGGGAACGCGATGTCGCGCTGGTTATGGGCTTTGCTCGGGGGCGTCGTCCTCGTCGCGATCGCAGCCGCCTTCTGGACGGTCAGTAACCAGACGAATGTCACACGCCCCGTTTCGCTGAGCCCGGCGCCCGTCACACCCGCGCCGGTTGCGTCGGAGCCGCCTGCCCCTACGCCGGTCGCCCAGAATCCCGCGCCCTCGTCGGCTCCCGCCCCTCCCGCAGGAAGCCGCGCCGTCGCCTCCGCCCTCTCCTGCGCCCCCAGCCGCGCAGGAGGCCGCAGCCCCGCCCGCTCCCGCGCCGACCCCGCCCACGCCTCCCGCCCCTGAAGCACAGCAAGCCGCCTCGCCGCCTGCTCCCGCGCCGTCCGCTCAGACGCCCCCTGGTCCGCTCGTCGCCACGCAGGAGCCTCCACCGTCGCCTCTGCCCGCCGAAGCGCCCCTGCCGCCGCCCGCGCCCGAACGGGAGGCAGCAGTCCAAGGCGAATATGCGCCCAAGAGCCTCGCGCAGCTGGTGGGGACCTGGGCCTATTCACCTGAGGATTGCGAGAGGCTTTTCGAGCGCCGCGGTGGCGTCTGGGCCTACCGGCAGCCGGTGGACAAGTTCGCCCAGGCCGCGATCGTCGAGTCGCCGAAAAGGATCCTTCTGCCTTCCGCCACCTGCCAGATCGACGGCGCGTCTCAAACGGAAGGCGGGCTCAAGGTGAGCGCCGAATGCGCGGACTCGATCAGCTACACGTCCCGGAACACGGTCATCACGCTCCGGTCTCCCACCGAACTCATGTACAGCGCCACCGGCGATCCGGTGCTCGCCACAACGCTGAAGAAATGCGCGCCGTAAGGGGAAAGCAAGGCGCGCGCTTTTTCGTGTGCAGACGGGCGCCGCCAAGTGGGGTTGCATCGACGGCGGCGCCGGCTGAAGCCTCTCCTCAAGCGCCGAGCAGCGCCTCGGCGATCGCCTGCCATTCCTCGTCGAGCGAGGTCCGGCAGACCGGTTTCTTCGCCCGGCGGTACCAGTAGGCGGCGTTGCCGGAATCGCCTTCCTTGCGATGCAGATAGGCGTGAACCCAGTCGCCGGCGCCGCCCTCGTCGGCCTGCGCCGCATCATGCGCGCCGTCCCAGTCGCCCTTGGCGTCGAGCCAGAGGGCGCGAAGCGCATGGCTCAGCGACGGCGCGGGCGCGGCGGCTGAGAGAGAGGCGCGGAAGGCGGCGAGGTCCATGGGCTGAAGGGTGGCGCCGAACGCGCCATCCGTAAAGACGGGCGTTGTAGCCGCGGTCGCTGACCGCGGCGCCGCGCTCACCGAGCGCGGCTACAGAGCGCGGCTTCAGCCCCTACCTTACCTCGCCTCGCTCCAGACGAGCCGCGCCGCAAAGGCGCTCATGAGAGCCGCGAAGGCGTAGTCGAAGAGCCTCAGCGCGCGCGGGTTCGCTCTTGGCGGCCGTCACGAAGCGGGCGGCGACGAGGATCACGGCCGCGTTGACGAGCGTGGTGATGGCGATGAAGCCGAAGCCCAGCGCGAAGAGTTTTGCGCTCGCATGCGGGTCGCGGGCGTCGATGAACTGCGGCAGGAAGGTCACGAAAAAGAGCACGATCTTCGGATTGGTCAGGTTGATGAGAAGGCCGCTCCAGAAGGCGCCGCCGGGACCGCCCGCCGCCGGGCCGCCGGCCTTGAGCTTCAGCGCCGTCCCGCGCCGGACCGCGCTCCAGGCGAGCCAGAGGAGATAGAGCGCGCCGGCGATCTTGACGATCTGATAGGCCTCGGCGGAGGCCGCCAGCAGCGCGGAGAGGCCGAGCGCCGCGGCGATCGTATGGACGACAAGGCCCGCGTTCGCGCCCGCCTGGGCGGCGAAGCCCTGCCCTCGCCCGCCGCTCAGGGTTCGCGAGAGAAAGAGCGCCATGTCCGCGCCCGGGGTCGCCGCCAGGAGCAGGCAGGCGACGACATAGCCGATGGCGAGCGAGACGCTCGGAAAGAACGGAGTCACGACGCGCGCCTCATCCGGCGCGCTTCATCGCGGCTTCGACCTCGGCGCGGCGCGGCAGGGGCGCGACGGCGCCGTAGCCCAGCGTCGAGAGGCTCGCCGCGACATTGGCGAAGCGCGCGGCGGCGAACGGATCGGCGGCGCGCACGAATTCGGCCAGAAAGGCGCCGTCGAAACAGTCGCCCGCCCCGGTGGCGTCGACCGCCGTGACCTTGCGCGGGTAGATGCGCTCCCGCGCGTTCGCCGTCGCGACGAGCGCTCCCGCCTTGCCCATCTTCACCACCGCGACGCGCGCGCCGAGCCCGAGGTAGAAGTCGGCGATCGCGTCGGGATCGCGAAGCGACGCCAGCGCCTCGGCGTCGTCAAGTCCCGGCAGCGCAATGTCGCAGGCGCGCATCGCCTCGTGGATGACCGCGCGGGCCCGCCGGAGCGGCCAGAGCTTCAGCCGCAGATTGGGATCGTAGGAGACGAGGCGCCCGGCCGCATGCGCAATGTCGATGGCGGCGAAGACGGCGTCGGCGGCGGAGGAGGAGATCGCCTGGCTGATGCCGGAGACATGGAGGATTTTCGTCTCGCGGATGCGGTCGACCGGCAGGTCGGGCTCGCCGATCCGGCTCGCCGCGGAGCCCGCGCGCATGTAGGAAAACTCGTGCCCGTCCGGCCCGTGGGTGACGAAATAGAGGCCGGTATGCGCGCCGCCGTTGACGACGATCCGGCTGGCGTCGACCCCCTCGCGCATCCAGAGCTCGGTCAGCGCCTGGCCGAAGCGGTCGGCGCCGATCGCGGTGAAATAGGAAGCGTCGGCCCCGAGCCGGGCGGCCGCGATCATCGCGTTCGACGTGTCGCCGCCGAAGCCCTGCACGAAGGGCGCGCCCTCGCTCGGCTGATTGAGTTCGACCAGCGCCTCGCCGATCGCCAGAAGATCCGACATGCTCACCTCGTTGCGACCGCGACCGCGACGCCCGCCATCACCCCGCCCGCCGCGCGGTGGGCGATCCGCATGGCGCGCGTCGAGCGCAGAAAGCCGCGCGCCCGGTTGGCGGCGAGCGCGTAGGCGGCGAGCGTCGCCGACATGACAAGAACCAGCACCGCGGCGAGTTCGGCGAGCGCGGCCGGCGTCAGCGTCCTGACGTCGACGACGAGCGGCATGATCGACAGAAAGAAGATCATCACCTTGGGATTGCCGAGCGTCAGCGACAGCGAGCCGACAAAGGCGCGCCATCCGCGCGAGGCGGCCGGCGCCGCTTCCCCGATCGCGGCCGGCGACGTCGCCATTTTCCATGCGACATAGAGAAGATAGGCGGCGCCGAGATATTTGAGCGCGGCGAACAGCCCGGCGAAGGCGTTCGCGACCACGCTCAAGCCCGTTCCCGCCAGAATGAGCCAGATCATGTCGCCGGCGACATAGCCGGCGATGAAGGGCGCAACGCCTCTCAGCCCGTGGCCGAGCACGCGCGCGACCAGCGCCGCGATCCCGGGACCCGGCGTCGCGACGGCGGCGAAATAGACGGCGGCGAAGAGGAGCAGCGAGGACAGGGTCAAGGCGATCGCCTCGCGTTGCGCCGCGCGAGCGCGTTCAGCGTCTCGACCAGGGAGGAGAAGAACATGGCGGCGTAAATATAGCCCCTTTCGATATGGAAGCCGAAGCCGTCGGCGATCAGCGTCATCCCGATCATCAGGAGAAAGCTCAGCGCGAGCATGAGCACGGTCGGATTGCGATGGATGAAGCCGGCGAGCGGACCCGAGGCGACCATCATCACCCCGACCGCGAAGACGACCGCGATCACCATGATCGGAAACTCGCTCGTCATCCCGACCGCGGTGATGATGCTGTCGACCGAAAAGACAATGTCGATGAGGACGATCTGGACCAAAGCCGACGCCGACGCCGAGCCGGGCGCCTTTCGCCGCGCCCTCGTCCGCCTCGTCCGGATCGACCTTCTCGTGAATCTCCGTCGTCGCCTTCCACACGAGAAAGAGCCCGCCCGCCAGCAGGAGCAGGTCGCGCACGGAAAACGCGTGTCCGAACACGGTCGTTACCGGTCCGGTGAGGTGCACGATCGCCGCGGCGGAGGCCAGCATCGCCAGGCGGAAGACGAGCGCGAGCCCGAGGCCGAGGCTGCGCGCGAGCGTCCGCCGGCTCGCTTCGACCCGGTTCGAGAGCAGCGCGATGAAGACGAGATTGTCGACGCCGAGCACGACTTCCATGGCGATCAGGGTCGCCAGCGCCGCCCAGGAGGCGGGATCGGCGGCGAGGCGCGCGATTGTGTCCATGCGTCGCTCCGCTCCGTCGCCCGCTCGACGCCGCCAACCGCCGGCGTCGATGAGGGCCTCGTCATAGAGCACGCGCCGCGGCTTTTCCAACGCATTCAATTCGCTGTGACGATCGTCCAGGGCCAGCTAAGCTTGTCGAATAATCTGGCGCCTCATGGCGAGCGGGCACAACCGAACGGTAGCAGCGACACCGGTCGCGAGCAGGACGAGCAGTCGCGTGTTGACCGGATTGCAGCCGTCAGCATTGCCGGACACGACATCATTGTGTCTGGAGCCTGGGGGGACTGCGACATCGGGAAACCATGACCAAAAGAAGGATGCGGCGCCGCATCGCGTACCTCTTTTGATGCGGTCAACGACCTGTTTACATCGTATCAAATTTGCGCTAGCTGTTATCCTAACGGAAGCGGTATGCAACCGGCGCGTTGCAGTTTCGCTCGTTCTTGCAAGGGGACTGCGCCTGGAGGGCTAACGCCGGGGACACTTTTTGGGGCTCACGTACTTGCTGGCCAAATGACCGCTTCTCCGCGTTGCGGGGAACGGGCAGGTGCTTCACGCGTGCAGGGAGGGTTGCTGGTGGGTGACAATATCAGTCTTATTCAAGCTGACGGGGCTCGAGCGCTGCAGTGCGGAAATTCCCGATCGCTCAGAAGAAATTGACCTCCATGCCGCCAGCGACGTCGTCAGTACGACTAACTGATGGATTTATCGCGGTGATTGAAGACCGTATCTTCTTGCGGGAGTGTGTTCGGCGGAGTATGCGATCGGCATTTCCCTTCCATATTCAAACCTTCTCAGAGCCAATTGAATTGCAACAGAAATGTGATCGGCTGCCAAGTCTAATCTTAATTTCTGACAATTACAGAGACTCAAGCGCCAACATCTTCAGGATGATCTCGCAGATTGCGCCGGGAGTACCTATCATTGTCCTCGCCTACAATGGTGACGCCGAGATCGCCAAGACCGCTATTTCCCATGGTGCAAAAGGGTACATCCCCGCAACGCTGCGATTTGATATTGCAATTGAGGCAGTCCGCTTTGTTCTTGCCGGGGGGACTTATGTGCCGATCGACTACCTGCTCATGAGTAGTTTGCCAAGGGATCCAGCCGAAGCGCCACACAGCGACGGGAGCGGTCACGGCCCGTGAACTGGCAGTCGTTCGAGGGATCCAGCGGGGCAAGTCTAATAAAGTGATAGCCTATGAGCTTGGCATGTGCGAAAGCACCGTAAAAGTCCACGTGCGCCGTGTGATGAATAAGTTGAAAGCGAAAAACCGTACCGATGTGGCGATGAAGTTGCAAGTCTTTTTGGGCGCCGATTCGCGCCCCAACGCGAGCTTTGACTTGTCCACCTGAGAATAGCTTGGCCGATGCCCTGCAATTGAGGGGTTGCGGCAGTATTCCCGTGGGGCTCGCGTCGCCCAGTGACCGGACCGGGCGGCGCTCGCGCCCCGAATCCAGCCATGAGCTGCCTAATTGGCTGGCCTCGCGCTGAGGATTTCCCACCAGGGGTTGTGCCGGCCCTCCCGCGCCTCGGACAGTGCGAAGAGAAACTGTTCTCCGCTATGAGCGAGATCTGAAGAGCACTTGGGGCAACTGGAAACCAAGCGCGATTTGATGCGTCCGATGGTCTCTGTGAACCCATGGGCGCATGTCGGGCACTTGAGGGGCCAAAGGTCGTGATCCTCATACATGGCGCTGCCGTCTTGAAGTAGGGCCGTGGATTCGACTAACTGTTTGTGGCTCTGACCGGACAACTGACCCTCACTCTGCTGGCTCAACCTGGGCATGTGTGTAGGGTGTAAACAAAGGATGGAGCGCGACCAATAGCCAGATCTGGCGAGATCATAACATGAACAGGGCCCAGAATTCGACCGGTGGCCGTTTCGGAAGGATGGGGTTCCTACATTTACGCGCATTCATAGGACGCGTTCGGGCAACTTTTGAGCAATCGCATCGACCTTTAGGTGGAACTTCGGTTGTCCTCAATCGACACCACGCCGACGCTTTAGCGCCGCTGAGCGCCGAACAAGCCGCGCCGTGCGCACGGTTTGAGGAAGTTGACTTTCTCTTGCCGAGGGTCCGAAGTCATAGTTAACTCTTCGGAACCGCGCGGCCAAATCGCGCTCGCTCGCAGACCCATCTCGCCGGTCCTTGAGAAAGTGAAGGGAAATCCGCCGAATGAACTCACGAAAGCCCGTGTGAATGCTCTATTGACTTGGATGACTTTATTTACTTATGATTGCTTTGATAATTGAGTCTTATTTGTAACGACTTGCGGTGGATTTTATTTTTCTTGTGACGGGTTTTGATTGTCTTCGCCGCGCGGGGGGATCGGCCGCGCCCCCGACCGGGGAGCCAGATGCGTTCAAAAGTTGCAGGTTTTGGCGCCCAAGCCTTTGAAAAGGCTGGATCGGTGACGGATTCGAAAAGGCCGCCGCCTGACGCGCCTTCGGGCCCGCCAGTCCTTACGCCGCCGCCGCTCGAACCGCCTCCTCGACCTGCCCGAGCCGCTCCTTGCCCCAGAACATCTCCTTGCCGACGAAGAACGCCGGCAGGCCGAAGACGCCGCGCTCGACGGCTTTGGCCGTATTGTCGGCGAGCTTCTGTTTGACCGGATCGGTCTGGGCCAGCGCAATCAGACTCACGCTGTCGAGGCCCGGCCGCGTCGATCGTCGCCGCGAGGACCTCCGGGTCGTCGAGCTTGAGCCCGTCCTCCCACATGCCCTTGAGACCCATTTCGAGATACTGGCCGTCTCATAGCCCCGCTCGCTGCGCGGCGATGAGCCCTCGCATCAGCATGAGCGTATTGACCGGGAAGTGCGGGTTGAGGCGGAACCTGTCGATCCGGTTCCGGGCGACGAAGCGCCGGATTTCCAGCATCTCGTAAGCGACCTTGCCCTTGACCGGCGCGAAGGCGACGATCGGCGACTGGTTGTTGGTGGCCTTGAAGATGCCGCCGAGCAGGCACGGCGTAATCGTCGAGCCTCGCTCCGGTCCGCTCGAGGATGGGCGGCAGCGCGCGATAGGCCAGATAGACGTTCGGGCTTGCGAAGTCGAACAGGAACTCGATCGTTGGCGCCATCACCATGTCTCCGCCCAGGGCCTCAAATCCATCTCGAACGTCCAGGCGCTGCGCTTCTGGCGATAGAGCCAGACGTAGTTCCTGGCGATCTCGTCGGGAACGAGAATCTCTTCGCGCTCGAGCTTTTCCGCCGCGTCCGGATAGAGGCCGCGAATGAAGGCGCCGTCGATCGCCCCGTCGATGACGACATGGCCGACATGGACGCCCTTCGGCCCGAGTTCGCGCGCGAGACTCTGCGCCAGCGCCCGAAGCCCGTGCTTCGCGCCGGCGAAGGCCGAGAAGCCGGCGCCGCCGCGCACGCTCGCGGTCGCGCCGGTGAACAGGATCGCGCCCCTGCCGCGCGGAGCCATCACGCGCGCCGCCTCGCGGCTCGTCAGGAAGCCGGCGAGGCAGGCCATCTCCCAGACCTTGGAATAGACCTGAGTCGTCGTCTCGAGCACGGGAAAACGCACGTTGGCGCCGATGTTGAAGACGAGGACCTCGATCGGCCCGATCGATTGCTCGACCGTCGCGATGAAGGCGGCGACGTCGGCTTCGTTGCGCGCGTCGAGCCCGAAGGCGTGCGCTTCGCCGCCCTCGGCGCGGATGCTCTCAGCCATCGCCTCGAGCGCCTCCGTGTGGCGCGGCCGCCGCGTGACGCAGACCGCGAGCCCCTCGCGGGCGAAGGCGCGCGCGATCGCCCCGCCGAGGCCCTCGCCTGCCCCGATCACCACGCAGACGCCGCGTTTCGCGTCGCTCATCCGGCGCTCTCCGCGCCTCGCGCCTGACGCGGCAGCACGCAGAACGCGATCAGCCCCTGCGCCAGATAATAGGTCGGCAGCGTCCATTGATCGACCGCCCAGCCGACGTCGCCGAATTTGAAGATCGCGATCGTCATGTCGGAGACCATGAAGAGAACGCCGCCGATTCCAACCGCGAGCCGCCGCGCGGTCGCGCAGGACCGTCGCCCGTCCGGCCGCCTGCGCTGCGTCGCAGGCGACCACCGCCGCATAGACCACGACCGGGATCTTCAGCCCGGCCGCGACCCCCGGCCAGACATAGGCGAAGACCAAAGCCGCGAAGGCGCCGATCGCGATCGCGGCGACCCGCGAGGGCAGGAAACCGACGCCGCGGGAAAAGGCCGTGATGTAAAAGCCGTGCGCGACGAGAAAGGCGAGCAGGCCCGGCAGGAAGAGCGAGGGCGAGAGCAGCAGCGTGTCGCCGATGAGCGAGGCGGCGAGCGCGGCCGTCACCAGCCATTTGACGTCGGCTCGCCCCTCGCGCATCGCGAAGGCGAGAATGAGGAGCGCCAGCGCCAGCGGCTTCGCGACGTCTTCGACGCCCGTCCAGCCGAGCGCGTAGGCCGAGCATGTCAGCGCAGCCGCGAACACATAGAGCGTCTCGGCGATCGATATGCGCCCGTCGAGCAGCGCGCCCATGGCCCACAACGACGCCGCGAGCGACAGAAAGACGCCAAGGCCGTTCATGAGCGGGAGATGCGGCCCGGCGAGGAGAAACGCCGCGGTCGCGCCGATCATCGCGACAAGCGCGGCCAGCGCCAGAATCGAGGCGGCGCGGCCGGCCGGCGGGTCATAGAGGCGCATGGCCTCGACGTCGAACGGCGCCTGAGGCCCGGCCGGCCGCAGGTTGGCCGGAACCCAGCCCGGCGGGGCGAACCAGACCCGAACCTTGTCGCGCCAGTCGTCGGCGGCCAAGCGCGAGCTTCGCCATGGTCGCGTAGTAGGAGAGGTTGGCCGAGACCGGGTCGAAGGTGCCAAGACCGCCGCGCACGCCAAAGACCGGCGTCTCGACTTCGTCCTCGTAGGTGCCGAACAGGCGGTCCCAGAGGATGAGGATGCCGCCGTAGTTCTTGTCGAGGTACTTGTCGTTGACGCCGTGATGCACCCGGTGGTTCGAGGGCGAGGCGAACACGCGGTCGAACCAGCCGAGCTTGCCGACGAGCTCGGTGTGGATCCAGAACTGATAGAGAAGATCGATCAGCCCGACGGCGACGAACACCAGCGGCGGCACGCCCGCGATCGCCATCGGCAGGTAGAAGATCCAGCCGAGCAGCACGCCCGAGCTCGGCTGTCTGAGCGCGGTCGAGAGATTGAAGGCTTCGCTCTGGTGATGCACGACATGCGCCGCCCAGAAGATGCCGACTTCGTGGTCGATGCGATGGTTCCAGTAATAGAAGAAATCGTAGGCGATCAGCGCGCCGACCCAAACGCGCCAGTCGTTCGCCTCCAATGAAAACAAGGCAAAGTGATTGTAGACAAGCACATAGACGCCGACGCTCAGCGCTGCCGTGAAGACGCTCGAAATCTGGCTGAGGATTCCCGCGGTCAGCGAGCCGACCGCGTCGTTGAGCCGGTAGACGTTGCGCCCCAGCGCCAGCCCGATCCCGAATTCCGCCGCCATCAGCGCGAGGAACACCGGAATGGCGTAGACGATGACGTTCAACCAGTCCTCCCTTCAAGGTTTGTGGGACAGGAGATTACGACGGCGGGGGGTCAAGGGAAAGCGCAGCGTCCTCCGAGAGACGTTGGAGTGAGCCTCACTCCGCCGGCGCGGGGGCGCCCTCCTCGTCCGCCGCGACCATCTTGCCCGAGACCGCGGCGCCGGCTTCGGGCTTGAGGCCAAGGAAGACGAGGGTCGAGAGGCTCGAGACGATCGCCACCAGGATGAAGGCGATCGAGAGGTCGCGGGTCATCAGGGTCGGGTCGCCGAAGCTGAACTGGATGAGCTGGATGCAGACGGCGGCGACCGCGACGCCGACCGCGCCCGACATCTGCTGCGACACGCTGGCGAAGCTGGTGGCGCGGCTCATCAGCGGCGGGTCGATGTCGGCGTAGCTGATGGCGTTGAGCGCGGTGAATTCGAGCGAGCGAAAGAAGCCGCCGCTGAGCAGCGCGAGAAGGATCATCCAATGCGGCGTCGAGGGGGTGAAGAGGGCGCAGGCCCCCAGAAACGCCCCTGAAATGAGACCGTTGACGATCAGCGTGCGGCGGAAGCCGAACTGCCTGAGGATCGTCGAGGCGGAAAACTTCATCAGAAGCGCGCCTGCGGCGGTGGCGAAGGTCAGCGAGCCCGACTGGAACGGGCTGAGGCCGAAGCCGAGCTGGAGCAGGAGCGGCAGCAGAAAGGGCATGGCGCCGATGCCGATGCGGAAAATGAGCCCGCCGACGACGCCGGCGAAGAATGTCGGGATCTTGAGCAGTTTCAGATCGAGAATGGCGTCTTCGTTGCCTTCGGCATGCCTCGCGTAGGCCGCCAGCAGCACAACGCTCGCCGCGACCAGCGCCGCCACCTCCCAATAGGGCGCCATGCCGCGCCCGATCAGCGAGAGGCCCGAAATGAGGCCCAGCAGACCGAGGCCGGAAAGGACGAAGCCCGTGAAATCGAAGCGCGGCACCACTTCCTCGCGCAGATTGGCGATGAATTTGAGCGACAGCAGGACGCCGAGAACGCCGATCGGGACGTTGATCCAGAAGATCCAGCGCCAGTGGAAATAGGTGGTGATGAAGCCGCCCAGCGGCGGCCCCGCGACGGGGCCGATGAGCGCCGGCACGGTGAGATAGGCCAGCGCGTTGACGAGATCGGACTTTTCGACGCTGCGCAGCAGCACAAGCCGCCCGACCGGCACCATCATCGCGCCGCCTAAGCCCTGAAAAACGCGCGCGGCGATCAGCGTGTCGAGCGAATTCGAAGCGCCGCATAGGATCGAGCCAAGGGTGAAGACGACGATCGCCGAGCAGAAGACGGTGCGCGCGCCGAACCGGTCGGCGACCCAGCCGGAGGCGGGAATGAACACCGCCAGGGTCAGCATGTAGGACGTCAGCGCGAGCTTGAGGACGATCGGGTCCTGATGCAGGTCGCGCGCGATCGCCGGCAGCGACGTCGAGATGACGGTCCCGTCCATGTTCTCCATGAAGAGGGCGGTCGCGATGATGAGGGCGGTGAGGACGGCGGAGCGCATCGGGGCAGCGCTCTCTTGGCGCCCCGACAGGCTCGCGGCAAGGAGGCGGATGCGGACGAAGCGGCAATTGCGGTCACATTTGCGTTGATGAGGCGCGGCGAGCGCGGTCATCATGGCTCTGCGGCATGACCTGCGTCAGCGACCGAATCACAGGCAATTTCGCGGTCACCAGGCGCAAAAATTTGGATTATCGCCTAGCCGGGGCGTGTAATAGGGAATTGGCGCGCGACGCTTGCCGCTGGGCCGACCCATTCAAGCGCACCCTGTTCGGCTTGACGCGCGCGGCGCGGCGTCGGAAAAGACGCGCTCGACCCGGTCGGAGAGAGAATGCAGCGCGTCGCCCTGATCGACAATTATGACAGCTTCACGTTCAACCTCGTCCACTATCTCGGCGAGCTCGGCGCGGACGTGACGGTGTGGCGGAACGACGAGATCAGCGTCGAGGAGACGCTCGGCGCAGAGCGCCCGACGCGATCGTGCTCTCGCCGGGTCCCTGCACGCCGAACGAGGCGGGCATCTGTCTCGATCTCGTGCGCGCGGCGAGCGAGACGACGCCGATCCTCGGCGTCTGCCTCGGCCATCAGACGATCGGGCAGGCGTTCGGCGGCGAGGTCGTGCGCGCGCCCCAGCCGATGCACGGCAAGGTCTCGCGCATCGAGCACAATGCGACGCGGAATTTTCCGCGGCCTCAACGGCCCGTTCCAGGCGACGCGCTATCACTCGCTCGTCATCGAGCGCTCGACCGCCCCGGACGAACTCGAAGTCAGCGCCGAGACCGACGACGGGCTCATCATGGCGGTCGCCCACCGCGACCGCCCGGTCTACGGGGTGCAGTTCCATCCCGAGAGCATCGCGAGCGAGCACGGACGCCGCATCCTGCGCAATTTCCTCGACCTGGCCGCCGCTTTTCAAGCGCGCGGCCGGCGCACTAGGCGAGTCGCGGCGCATGGAATTCTTCAAGCCTCTGATCGCCAAGGTCGCCGCCGGGGCGGCGCTGAACCCGGCCGGAGGCCGCGACGGCGTTCGACGCGATGCTGTCGGGCGAAGTGACGCCGTCGCAGATGGGCGGCTTCCTGATGGCGCTGCGGGTGCGCGGCGAGAGCGTCGACGAGATCACCGGCGCGGTCTCGGCGATGCGCGCAGAAGATGCTTCGCGTCGAAGGCGCCGGCCGACGCCATCGACATCGTCGGCACCGGCGGAGACAATTCCGGCTCCTACAACGTCTCGACGCTCGCCTCGATCATCACCGCGGCCTGCGGCGTTCCGGTCGCCAAGCACGGCAATCGCGCGGCCTCGTCGCGCTCCGGCGCCGCCGACACGCTGACCGCGCTCGGGGTCAAGATCGGGCTTTCGCCCGAGAGCGGTCGAGCGCTGCCTCGAGGAAGCCGGGATCGGCTTCATGATGGCGCCGACGCATCACGCGGCCATGCGCCACGTCGGGCCCGACGCGGGTCGAACTCGGCACGCGCACGATCTTCAATCTGCTCGGGCCGCTCTCCAATCCCGGCCGGCGTCACGCGGCAGTTGATCGGCGTCTTCTCGTCCGCCTGGCTCGAGCCGATGGCGGAGGTGCTGCGCAATCTCGGCTCCGAGCGCGTCTGGATCACCCACGGGCTCGACGGGCTCGACGAGATCACGACGACCGGCGCCGACCAAGGTGGTCGAGCTGAAGAACGGCTCGATCCACGCTTTCGAGGTCACGCCGGAGGAGGCGGGTCTCGCGCGCGCCGAGCCCGCCGCGCTCAAGGGCGGCGAACCCGAGCAGAACGCCGAAGCGCTCCTCAAGGTGCTCGACGGCGGCGCCAGGCGCCTATCGCGACATCGCCCTCATCAACGCCGGCGCCGCGCTGGTCATCGCCGGAAAGGCGGCTTCGCTGAAGGAAGGCGTCGCTCTGGGGGACGCCGCCATTCGCTCCGGCGCGGCGCGGCGCACGCTCGACCGATTGATCGCCGTGTCAAACGCTTGAGGTCGAGGACGCCGATGGCCGACATTCTTAAGAAGATCGAGAGCTACAAGCGGCGGGAGATCGCCGACGCCAAGGTCCGCGTGCCGCGCGCCACGCTCGAGCGCGAGATCGCGCGGCCAGTCGCCGCCGCGCGGCTTCATCAAGGCGCTCGAGCGGGCGACCGAGGAAGGCCGGTTCGCGCCTGATCGCCGAAATCAAGAAGGCGAGCCCTTCCAAGGGGGTGATCCGCGAGGAGTTCGAGCCGGCGGCGCTCGCCAAGGCCTATCAGGCCGGCGGCGCCGCGTGCCTTTCGGTGCTGACCGACGGCCCCTCGTTCCAGGGCGTCGCCGGAGCATCTGATCAAGGCGCGAAAGGCGACCGCGCTGCCGATCCTGCGCAAGGACTTTCTGTTCGACCCCTACCAGGTGCTGGAGGCGCGCGCCTGGGGCGCCGACTGCATCCTGATCATCATGGCGGCGGTCGACGACGAAACCGCCAGGACGCTGAACAAGGCCGCGCACGATCTCGGCCTCGACGTGCTGATCGAGACGCACGACGAGACCGAACTGAAGCGGGCGCTGGCGCTCGAAGGCCGGCTCATCGGCGTCAACAACCGCGATCTGCGTACGTTCGCGACCTCGCTCGATGTCTGCGAGCGTCTCAAGCCGCATGTTCCGGCCGGCAAGATCGTGGTCGCCGAGAGCGGCATCTCCGATCACGCCGACTGCAAGCGCCTCGCCAGGGCCGGCATCGAGACTTTTCTCGTCGGCGAAGCGCTGATGCGCCACAAGGACGTCGCCGCGGCGACGCGGTCGCTGCTGACCGGCATGTAAAGGCCATTGCCGCGGCCCCGGTGGCGGCTTCATCCCCCGGACGCTTGCTCAATGTTCTTTTTTCGTTCTCACCTGCGCCGTGCTATCCTTCGGCCGTGCGAATCGCCGTCCTTGTGAAACCGACATGAATGATCTTTTCGGCGCCTCGCCGCCCCAGCGCGGCAAAGCCGTCCCGGTGAAGGCCAAGGCCGCCCGCGCGCAGCGGAACTCGCCGGCGAGGTCGATTACAACGCCGCCTCGATCGAGGTGCTCGAGGGGCTGGAGCCGGTGCGGCGCCGCCCGGGCATGTATATCGGCGGCACCGACGCCAACGCCCTGCATCACCTCTTCGCCGAGGTGATCGACAATGCGATGGACGAGGCGGTCGCCGGCCACGCGACCTTCATCGAGGTCTCGCTCGAGGAGAGCGGCTTGCTCAGCGTCCTCGACAACGGGCGCGGCATGCCGGTCGACCCGCATCCGAAATTTCCCAAGAAGTCGGCGCTCGAAGTCATCATGACGATGCTCCACGCGGGCGGCAAATTCGACAGCGGCGCCTATGAGACCTCGGGCGGCCTGCACGGCGTCGGCGTCTCGGTGGTCAACGCGCTGTCGGAAAAGCTGGAGGTCGAGGTCGCGCGCGGCCAGACGCTCTATCGTCAGACGTTCGAGCGCGGCAAGCCGACCTCGCCGCTGACGACGGTCGGCAAGGCGCCGAACCGGCGCGGCACGAAGGTCCGCTTCCTGCCCGATCCGGAGATCTTCGGCGAAGAGCGCCCGCTTCGATCCGGCGCGCGTGTTCAGGATGGCGCGCTCCAAGGCCTATCTGTTCGGCGGGGTCGAAATCCGCTGGCGCTGCGCCCCGGCGCTGCTCGGCGAGGGAGCAAAGTCGCCGGCGGAGGCGATCTTCCATTTCCCCGGCGGCCTCAAGGACTATCTGGCCGCCGACATCGAAGGCGAGGCGCTCGTCGCCGATCAGGCCTTCACCGGCCGGGTCGAGAAATCGGGCAAGCATGGCTCGGTCGAATGGGCGATCGCCTGGCTCGCCGCCGCCGACGGTTTCGTCCATTCCTATTGCAACACGATCCCGACGCCGGACGGCGGAACGCACGAGGCCGGCCTGCGCACCGCGCTGCTGCGCGGCCTGAAGGATCACGCCGAGCGCATCGGCCAGGCCAAGCGCGCGAGCGCGCTGACCACCGATGACGTCATGGCCGGCTGCGCCGCGCTCATCTCGATCTTCATCCGCGAGCCGGAATTCCAGGGACAGAACAAGGGCCGGCTGCAGACCGCGGAAGCGGCGCGGCTGGTCGACGGCGCCGATGCGCGACGCCTTCGACCATTGGCTCGCGGCGGCGCCGAGCCAGGCGGCGAAACTGCTCGACTGGTCGATCGAGCGCGCCGAGGAGCGCGTCCGGCGCCGCATGGAGAAGGACGTCGCGCGCAAGACCGCCGTCGCGCAAGCTGCGCCTGCCGGGCAAGCTCGCCGACTGCACGAACTCTTCGGCGCAAGGCTCTGAATTGTTTATCGTCGAGGGCGATTCGGCGGGCGGCTCGGCCAAGCAGGCGCGCGACCGCGCGTCGCAGGCCGTGCTGCCGCTGCGCGGCAAGATCCTCAACGTCGCCTCGGCCACGCGCGACAAGCTCGCGCAGAACCAGCAGCTCGGCGACCTGCTGCAGGCGCTCGGCGCCGGGTCCGGCGCCCAGTATCGCTCGGAGGATCTGCGCTACGACAAGATCATCATCATGACCGACGCCGACGTCGACGGCGCCCATATCGCCTCCCTGCTGATCACGTTCTTCTACCGGCAGACGCCGAAGCTGATCGACGAAGGCCATCTCTATCTGGCGGTGCCGCCGCTTTATCGGCTGACGCAGGGCGCAAAGTCGCTTTACGCGCGCGACGACGCCCACAAGGAGGAGCTGATGAAGTCGGGCTTCAGCGGCCGCGGCCATCGAGGTCAGCCGCTTCAAGGGTCTTGGCGAAATGCCGATGCGCGGATCTGCGAGACACGACCATGGACCCCGCCAAACGCACGCTGCTGCGCGTCGCCGTGGTGGCGGCGGAACAGCTTCGGACGGCCGAAACGCTCGAGCGACTGATGGGATCGAAGCCCGAGGCGCGGTTCGCCTTCATTCAGGAGCGCGCGCCGAAAGGCGATCGAGATTGTTGATGTCTGAATGAAGTCTGGAGCGATCCGCGCCGAGAATGCAGCCGGTGCGGCACAAGACGTGATACTCTCCGTTCCCTCATTAAGACATCTGGAAACGGTCAAAGAAATGCGCTATTGTTCGCGGGGCGGGTTCCGTTCGCGTCAGGCGGACGGGCGGGCGAGCCTTCGATGATCAAGGCGTTGATTTCGTTTTGGCGCGGGCGGCGAGAGACGACTTTGCCGTATTCCGCGGCGCGGCCTGTTGCGCCTTGGCCGACGCATGCCCCTGCGGCCGAGGGACCCCGCCTTGAAGGCTTCATCAGACATTGATTTCGCGGGCCGACCGGCGAACGGTCGGCCGGACATGAGCGTAAGAAGTTTCGCCGCGGAGGCGGCGATCGCGAGGGGCGGCGATCCGCCTCGGCCGAGTAGGGATTTTGGTTGGAGAATTTGGACTAACATGAGCAAGGGTAAGGATTTTCGGCGCCGCGCAAGCGGGGCTTCGACGACGACGGACCGATGTCCTACGATTCGAAGCCCCGCCAGTCGCGCGGATTCGGCGGCGCTCCGGATGGGGGCTTCGGCGGACCGCCGGCGGGCGCCGGCGCTCGGCCGCGCCGATGAACTCGAACGCGCCGGCGGTCGACGCCGTCGTCAAATGGTTCAAGGCCGACAAGGGCTACGGCTTCGTCGAACTGGCCGGCGGCCAGGGCGATGCGTTCCTGCACGCCAATGCGTTGCACGGCGCCGGGCACGAGACGGTCCCGCCGGGCGCAAAACTGCGCGTTCAGGTCGGCGCCGGCGCCAAGGGCGCGCAGGTGACGCGCGTGCTCGAAGTCGACGCCTCCGAGCGCCGTCGAGCGGCCGCAGCGCTCTTTCGGCGATGCGCCGCGGCCGCGCCGCGCCGCTCCCGATCCGTCGACCGCCGTCGCGGTCACCGGCAAGGTCAAGTGGTTCGACGACGCCAAGGGCTTCGGCTTCGTGGCGAGCGAGGACGGCGGCAAGGACGTCTTCGTCCATATCTCGGTCCTCGGACCGGCCGGCATCTCCCATCTCGCGGAGGGCCAGCAGGTCAACATGCGGGTCGTCGACACGCCCAAGGGGCGCGAAGCGATTTCGCTGTCGATCTGATCCTCGACTTGCGGGCTCAGGGCTCGTTGCGGCAACGGAGCGCGGCGCAGCCGCGCTTTTTCGCTGAAGTGCGACCGGAGGCCTGTCGCCGAGTCCGCCCCGCGGACATGAGAGTTCAGCGATGCAGCCTTCGCGCGACATCCATCGCCTCATCGAGATCATGGCGGCGCTTCGCGATCCGGCGCGCGGTTGCCCTTGGGACGTCGAGCAGACGCTTCGCCACCATCGCCCCCTACACGATCGAGGAGGCCTACGAGGTCGCCGACGCGATCGAGCGCGGCGACACCGAGGATCTGCGGGAGGAGTTGGGCGACCTGCTGCTGCAGGTCGTCTTCCATGCGCGGATGGCCGAGGAGGCGGGGCTGTTCGACTTCGGCGGCGTGGTCGAGGCGATCACCGCGAAGCTGATCCGCCGCCATCCGCATGTCTTCGGCGAACGCCGCGCGACCTGGACTCCGAGGCGGTCAAGGCCCTGTGGGGGCGGATCAAGGCCGAGGAGAAACGTCTGCGCGCCGAGGCCCGGAGATCGGCCGGGCTTCCCGAGGAGCCGCGGCCGGCGCGCTCGGCGGCGTTCCGCTGACCCTGCCGGCGCTCTCGCGCGCGCTCAAACTGCAGGAGAAGGCGGCAAAGGTCGGCTTCGACTGGAACGATGTCCGCGCGGTGCTCGCCAAGCTGCGCGAGGAGATCGCCGAGGTCGAGGCGGAAATGAGCGGCGGCTCACCCGAGGCGCTGTCGGAGGAGGTCGGCGATCTTCTGTTCGCCGCGGTCAACCTCGCGCGTCACCTGACGTCGACCCGGAGGCGGCGCTGCGCGCGGCCAACGCCAAGTTCGAGCGCCGCTTCGCCCATATCGAACATCGTCTCGCGGAAGACGGCCGGAAGCCGGAGGGCGCCGATCTCGACGAGATGGAGGCGCTGTGGGTCGAAGCCAAAGCGCGCGAGCGGAGGAGCCGGTGACTGCTGAGGCCGCCGATGGATCCTGCTCAAGGCGCTGTTCTTCGTCGTCGCGCCTTCGATTGCGCCGCGGCGGCCCGTGCCGCGGGAAAACGCCGGTTGACCCGCTCGACCTGGTCGGGCGCGACGCGCACGGTGAGATGAAGTCCGTCGTCCCGGTCGCTGCGGCTCATGACCTCCGCATGCTCGTAGAGCCAGTGCAGCCCCCGCCCGTCCGAAGGATCGAGCGTGAGCTCGATCAGCGACCGCCCCCGCGCCAGCCGGTCCTCGATCGCGCCGAGGAGCCGATCGATCCCCTCCCCGGTCAGGGCCGAGACCGCAAGCGGCGCCGCTTCTCCCTGCTGCTGCGTAAGCAAGGCCCGCTCGTTCTCCCCAAGCCGGTCGAGCTTGTTCCAGACCTCGATGACGCGGTCGGCCCGATCCGCGACGCCGAGCTCGGCGAGGATCGCGTCGACGTCGTGGCTCTGCGCTTCGCTGTCGGCGTGGGAGATGTCGCGCACATGCACGATCACGTCGGCCGCGCGAACCTCCTCGAGCGTCGCCCGAAAGGCCGAAATCAGCATCGTCGGCAGATCCGATATGAACCCGACCGTATCGGAAAGGATGGCGGACCCGCCGTGCGGCAGCTCGAGGAGCCGCATGGTCGGATCGAGGGTGGCGAACAGCATGTCGGCCGCCATGACCTCCGCCCGGGTCAGCCGGTTGAACAGCGTCGATTTGCCGGCGTTGGTGTAGCCAACCAGCGCCACGATCGGATACGGAACGTCGGCCCGGCTCGCCCGATGCAGGGCGCGCGTGCGCTTGACCCCTTCAAGCTCCCGCTCGATCCGGACCATGCGCTCCTGAATCAGCCGACGGTCGGTCTCGATCTGGGTTTCGCCGGGTCCGCCGAGGAAGCCGAAGCCGCCGCGCTGACGCTCGAGATGGGTCCAGGACCGAACGAGACGCGAACGCTGGTAGGCCAGATGGGCGAGCTCCACCTGCAGCGCGCCCTCGGCGGTGCGCGCCCGGCGGCCAAAGATCTCGAGGATGAGCCCGGTCCGATCGATGACCTTGCAGGCGAAAGCCTTCTCGAGATTGCGCTGCTGCACCGGCGACAGCGCGCAGTCCATCACGACCAGGTTGATCGCCTCGGCCTTCACCTCCTCGGCGATGCCTTCGACCTTGCCTTTGCCCAGATACGTGGCCGGGCGGATCGCGCTCAGCGAGACAGTGTCGGCGCCTGTGACGTTGAGATCGATGGCGCGCGCCAAGCCCACCGCCTCTTCGCGCCGCGCTTCCGGACTGCGCAAAGAACCGCGTTCGCCTCGCGGAAGACGGTTCAGAACCGGACACATGACCGAGCGCGCGCGTTCCCGCGGCGACTGCCCGCTCCCTCGTGTCGACCTGGCCGCCAGGCGAAAGCGCGGCGTTCCGCATCAGTGGGCGTCGGACCCATCCTCTACAGCTTCAAACATCGTAATCGGGCTTGCTGGCATGATCGTCGAAATCGCGTGCTTGTAGACGAGCTGGGAATGACCATCGCGCCGCAACAAAACGCAGAAATTGTCGAACCACGTCACGAAACCCTGCAATTTCACCCCATTGACGAGAAAGATCGTCACCGACGTCTTGGATTTCCGAACGTGGTTGAGGAACGTGTCCTGGAGGTTTTGCGCCTTCTCAGTTGCCATGAGTTTTTCCGTTTGTTGGGCCCTTGCCGGCCGTTGTTGTTCATCCTCATGCGCGCTTTGTGCGACATGCCGCGCCAATCCCTATAGCATATGTCAGCGCCGGCGCGAAGTAATAAACCGAAATAACGATGTTAAAACGGTCTTCACGATCTCTCAGCGCTCGAGTGAAAGGCGCGACGAAGCTCAGCAACTATGGCGCCAGGCCGTCCTTCCCCAATCGGCTTTCCGTCAATGGACACCACTGGCGTGGCGATGGTGGTGGCGCTGGAAAGGAACGCTTCTCGCGCTTGCCCGGCCTCTTGCGGCGTGAACGGCCGTTCCTCGAAGCGAAGGCCGAGCAGACGCGCGACGTCGAGTAGCCTCGCCCGCGCCACGCCATGAAGGATCAACTCGTCCGCCTGCCGGGTGACGATGGCCGCATCGGGCGTGACGATCCATGCGTTGGTCGAAGCGCCCTCCGTGATGAATCCGTCCCGGTCGACAAACCAGGCCTCGAACGCCTCCGCCTCGCGCGCAGCCTGCTTGGCCAATACGTTCGGCAGCAGTTGCAATGTCTTGATGTGCGGATGAGCCCATCGCTGATCCGGCAGGGTGATGACGGCGACGCCTTTGGCCGCTCTCGCCGAACCGATCGCCGGATCGAGCGCGCGGGCGGCGACGACAAGGCCCGGCTTGACATCGCTCGACGGAAACCCGTGATCGCGGCGGGCGGCGCCGCGGCTGATCTGGATATAGACGAGGCCGTCACGCACCCGATTGCGGCGCACCGTCTCCCGCATGACCAGGCGCAGCGCCGCCTCTCCGATCGGCCAGGAGATGCGCACGGCCTCAAGCGAACGCCGGAGGCGCGCGAGATGGCGCGTCTCGTCAATCAAGGCGCCGCCGCGCACCTCGCACACGTCATAGACGCCGTCGCCAAACGTGAAGGCTCGATCGTCGACGGATACCGACGCCTCTGCGACCGGTCGATACCGGCCATTGACATAGACGACGCGCGACACCCGTCCCTTCCTCAACCTGCCCATGCGCCAAGGCCCAGAATCGGCGGCGGGTCTGCTCTTCACGCCGAACGTTTACCGCGCATTTTGCTCGAACCCAAATCATTGCCGGCTGCGCGGCTGGCCCGCAGACTTCGAAAGCGCGACGAGGCGGCCGAGCCTGGGCGTGGCTCGGATCTGGCCTTGCGACCGGCGCAAGTCCGACGCCAGCCGACGCCCGTTCACTCGACCCCGAGCGACTTCAGCTTTCGGTGCAGCGCTGAGCGCTCCATCCCGATGAATTCCGCGGTGCGCGAGATATTGCCGCCGAACCGGCTGATTTGCGCGACGAGGTAGTCGCGCTCAAAAGCTTCTCGGGCGTCGCGCAGCGGAAGGCTCAACAGCTTCTCGCCGCCGATCCCGCTCGCAACCGTCGGCACGAGCGCCCCCACTTCGGCTGGCAACATCGAGGCCGAGATTTCCGCATTGGGATCGCCCAGCGCCAGGATCATCAGACGTTCCACATTGTTGCGCAGCTGGCGGATGTTTCCCGGCCAGTCGTGCGACTGCAGCACCGCCATGGCGTCCGCTGCGATCCGCCGCGGCGTCACCCCCATGCTGGCCGCCGCCATTTCGAGAAAGTATTGGACCAGTTCGGGGATATCGTCGCGTCGCTCCGCCAAGGAGGGAATCCGAATTGGCACCACCGAAAGGCGATGAAAGAGATCTTCGCGGAACCGCCCCTCGGTGATGGCCTCGGCAAGATCACGACTCGTCGACGAGACGATTCTGACGTCGACATGCACCCGCGACGAGCCTCCGACGCGCTGGAAGTTCTGGTCGACAAGGACACGCAGGATCTTGGCCTGCGTCTCCCGCGGCATGTCGGCGACTTCGTCGAGATAGAGCGTTCCGCCGTGCGCCTCTTCGAGAGCCCCGACCCGCCGGGGGCGTTCGGGCTCGGCTTCGACGCCGAACAGCTCCGCCTCCATCCCCTCGGGCGACATCGCCGGCGCGTTGAGCACGACGAACGGACCGTCGGCGCGGGCTGAACGTTCGTGAATGAGCCTTGCCGCCAGTTCCTTGCCCGACCCTGCGGCGCCGGAGATCAGCACCCGAGAGTTTGCGGGCCCGAGCTTGTCGATCACGCGTTTCAAATTGACGATCGGAGCCGACGACCCAACCATATGATTTGCGGCGCCCCCGCGCGTCCGCAGTTCGTTGACTTCGCGCTTCAGGCGCGAGGTCTCGAGCGCGCGCTCGGCAATCAGGATCAGACGGTCCGCTTTGAACGGTTTCTCGATAAAGTCATATGCCCCGAGCTTGATCGCCGTCACAGCCGTCTCGATATTGCCGTGTCCCGAAATCATAACGACGGGCACACTGGGGTCCTGCCGCTTGATCACCTCGAGCAATTGCAGCCCGTCCAGCTTCGAACCCTGCAGCCAGATATCGAGCAGGATCAATTGAGGCCGCCTCGCTTCAATCGATGCGATCGCCTCGTCTGAATTGCGGGCCCCGCGCGCGCCGTGGCCTTCGTCTTCCAGAATGCCTGCGACAAGGCCTCGGATGTCGTCTTCGTCGTCGACGATCAGAATGTCAGCCATCAAGACGATCCCACTTTCTCGTTTCCGTGTGGGGCTCCATCCGGTTCGGAGTTCGGCGCCGGCAATTTCATCAGCACTTTTGCGCCTCGCCCGCCATCCAGCCGCGCGAGCCCGTCCAAGAGATCGACGCTTCCGCCGTGGTCCTCGAAAATCTTGACCACGATCGGCAGGCCGAGCCCGGTTCCTTCCGCGCGGGTCGTCACATAGGGCTCGGTCAGGCGACGCCGGTCCTCGCTGGGAAAGCCTTTGCCATTGTCGCTGACTGCGATTTCGACGTCGCCTGACGCATCCGCGCCAAGCGTGACCAGGACCCGCCCCTTTTCTTCGTGCTGTCCGAGCGCGTCGATTCCTTCCGCCGCGTTCTTCAACACGTTTGTGAGCGCTTGCGAAATAAGCCGCCGGTCGAAATCGGCGAAGACCGGCTCGTCCGGCAGCTGCTCCTCGAAAGCAATGTCCGCACGCCCGACCCGCATCAGGAATATCGCCTGTCGCACGCAATCCGTCAGGTCGTCGCGCGCCGGACGCGCCTTTGGCATGCGCGCGAAGGATGAGAATTCGTCAACCATTCGCTTGATGTCGTCGACCTGCCGGATGATGGTGTCGGTGCACTGGTCGAAAACATCCTTGCCCTCGACGATGTGCCGCCCGTAGCGGCGCTTCAGCCTCTCTGCCGAGAGTTGGATCGGGGTCAGCGGATTCTTGATTTCATGAGCGATGCGGCGGGCGACGTCCGCCCAGGCCGCGGTGCGTTGAGCGGTGACGAGATCGCTGATGTCGTCGAGCGTAATGACGCTGGCGCGATCGTCGCGCCCCGGGTTGCCGGTGACGCGAACGTTCAGAACGCGCTCGCGACCTTCGCGTAGCACCGTCGTCTGTCCCTGATGGAGGCGCAGCCGCAACGAACGCGCCTGCTCCCAGATCGCGGCGATGCTCTGCTGAATCCTGCCCAGCGGCCGGTCGACGAGGCCGAGTTCGCCTCCAAGCAGGCGTTCTGCGGCCGCATTCGAAATGGTGACGACGCCTTCATTGTCGACGCCGAGCACGCCGGCCGGCACCCCCGAAAGCACCGCCTCGATAAACGCGCGCCTCTCATCGTTCAGCGCGTTGGCTTCCATGAGGCCGGTCTGCTGGCGCAGCAACTCGGACGTCATCTTGTTGAACGTGTCGCCAAGATGTCCAAGGTCTCCGTCGGAGGCCCGGGTCGGGACCTGCACGTGGAGATTTCCGGAGGCCACCTCGTCGGTCGCCCGGATGAGACGACGGATTGGTCCAACGAGCCGATTGGCCCATGCGAGTCCGAGCCAGATCGCGGAAAACAGCATCGTCAGGGCCAGCAGCACGAAGACGATCGCGAAGCCGAGTTCGAGAGAGTGACGATGCGCCTCGAAGCGGCCAAACAGATTGGAGACGCTGGCGGCGTCCTCGGCGACCTTGGCCGCCAGCGGATCGATGGTTCGCGCAGCGTAGAGGAACTGTCCCTCGGCGCCGGGAATCGGTCGAATGCCGACGAAGGTGCTGCCAACGCCCAAGAACCCGCAAAGCGCCTCGCCGTTGATTGCGTCCTGGAAGTCAGACGGATCGGGCTTCGCGATCAGCTTTTCGTCCGACCCCTCGGCGATCTGGATCGGCGTTCCGTCGCTCTTCATCAGCGCCGCCGCGTTGAAGCCCAACACCTTGGAGCGCGAGCCGAAGTAGGCCTTGAATTGGGCCGGGTCGGAACGCAGCAGGAGCGCGCTGCGAGCGATGTCGCCGGCCGTCAACTCCACGTCCCGGAGCAATCCCCGGCACTGGAACTCGCGGTAGAGCTGAGTGGCCTGATTGGACTCGTTGATGAAGGCAGCGACGTCGCTCATAAATCGCGGATTGATCGCCCACTCGACAGACACGGTGGCGACGACCGCCGTGACAATCGCCGGGATCGCTGCGACAAGCGAAAACAATGCGACGAAGCGACTGTGCAGCCGGGCGCCGGCGCGAGCGGCTCTACGCGCGGCCCTCAGCCTCGCCAGTTCGATCAGGATCAGAACGATCAGGACGAGGACGACGATCCCGTCGCCGATCAGGAGGATCGCGACGACGTTCGCCGTGGGAAGAATTGAGGTGAAGCCGGCGAAGACGAGAAAAGTCGCGATCGCGAGGACAAAAGCCGCCCCCACCGCGATGAGACCGAACCGGCCTGTTGGACCGCTATCGTCGAAGGGCGCCGCCCCGCCTGCAGCTGTGCTCGTTGTCGTCGCTGTCAAAGCCCTAACCAGATCGCCCGGATTTCAGATCACGGCCGACCACTCACCGTTGCAATGTTGCAACGTTGTTGCCCAATTGCGACATTTTAACGGCGAATCTAACGAAAGTTTGGAATGCCGCGCAGGTTCAGATCGCGAATTCTCTTGCGCAAGGTGTTGCGATTGAGACCGAGAATTTCGGCCGCCTTGATCTGGTTTCCACGGGTCAGAGAGAGGGTTGCAGCGATCAGGGGCGCTTCGAGATCATGCAGCACCCGGTGATACAGTCCTGACGGAAGGAACTCCGCTGCCGAAAGAGCGGAACAGATCGGTAATCGCGCGCTCCATCGCGGCGTCGAATCCATCGCCGGCGATCGGAGCGGCGGCGGGGACGCCGCGCTGCCTGCTCTCCTCAGCGCCCGGCGGCGAGGGCGAGCGAGGGCGCGATTCCCGCGCTCAATTCCGCTTCGATCAGCGAGTCCGAGATCACCTCCTGCGGATAGAGCGCGGCGAGCCGTCGCGTCAGGTTCTCGAGCTCGCGCACGTTCCCAGGCCAGGCGTAGCGTCGCATACGCTCCATCGCTGCAGGTTCGATGGTCTTGAACGGCAGGCCTTCGGCGACACCCCGCTGAAAGAACGAGCGCACGAGGTCGGGGATATCCTCGGAGCGCTCGCGCAGCGGCGGGAGGCGGAGCGGAACGACGTTGAGGCGAAAGAACAGATCTTCGCGAAAGGCGCCCTGCTGGATGGCGAACCGCAAATCCTTGTTGGTGGCGGCGACGATGCGAACATTGGTCTTGATCGGCGTCCGTCCGCCGACTGTCGTATACTCGCCCTGCTGCAGAACGCGCAGCAGGCGCGTTTGCGCCTCCATCGGCATGTCGCCAATTTCGTCGAGGAACAGCGTCCCGCCCTCGGCCTGCTCAAACCGTCCGACGGAGCGCGCCGCTGCGCCGGTGAAGGCGCCCTTCTCGTGGCCGAACAATTCGCTTTCGATCAGGTCCCGCGGAATTGCGGCCATATTGATGGCGACGAACGGGCCGCCTTTGCGCTTGCCGTAGTCGTGAAGGGCCCTCGCCACGAGTTCCTTGCCGGTCCCCGATTCGCCGGAAATCATCACCGTGAGGTCCGTCTGCATCAATCGGGCGAGCACACGGAAGATGTCCTGCATCGCCGGCGAGCGCCCGACTATCGGCATCATTTCGGCCGCCGGATGAGCATCCGGCTCTTCCCGCCGGCGTTTCGGCTCCGCCAGCGCCCGCCCGACAATAGCTACGAGCTCCCGCAGGTCGAAGGGCTTCGGCAGATATTCGTACGCGCCGCGTTCGGAAGCCTTGATCGCGGTCATGAAGGTATTCTGCGCGCTCATCACGATGATCGGCAGATCGGGCCGCATGCGCTTGATGCGCGGCAGCAAATCGAAAGCATTGTCGTCCGGCATGACGACGTCGGTGATGACGAGGTCCCCCTCCCCGGCCGCCACCCAACGCCACAGTCCGGCGACGGTCCCTGTCGCGTGGACCTCGTACCCGGCGCGGGTCAGCGCCTGGTTGAGCACGGTGCGAATTCCGGCATCGTCGTCGGCGACCAAAATATGCCCTGACGGCATCCGTTACGCTCCTTCGCCAAATCGCGCGACACTGTTTACTTTGGGACGCCCGCGCGCTGCGACAGAAGCGGCATCAGGACTCGAAACGTCGTCCTGCGGGGATGCGATTCGCATTCGATAGTGCCGCCATGGTCGCCAACCAGCTTTGCGACCAGTGCAAGACCCAGACCAGAGCCTTGCGCTTTGGTTGTAACAAAGGGGTCAAACAGATTGCCAAGAATCTCCGGGGCAATTCCCGGACCGTTGTCGCGGACGCAGATTTCGAGCGGCAGCGCGACCGGCTCCGCGCTCGGCGAGGTGCGCAGCCGGACGCCGGGACGATAGGCCGTCGTCAGGGTGATTTCGCCGTCGATGCTGTCGCTTCCAAGGGCTTCCGAGGCGTTCTTGACCAGATTCAGGAAGACCTGGATCAACTGGTCGCGCGATCCAAAAACGTGCGGCAGCGAAGGATCGTAGATTTCAGCGAAGCGGATGTGACGGGCAAAGCCGGCCTGGGCGAGCCGTTTCACGTGATCGAGCACGGCGTGAATGTTGAGGCTTTCCGATTGCGCCGGCGTGGAATCGGCGAAGGATTGCATACGGTCGACCAGTTTGACGATCCGATCCGTTTCATCGCAAATCAATCGGGTGAGCGCGCGGTCCTCGTCGTTGGCGCTGGCTTCGAGCAGCTGCGCGGCGCCGCGGATGCCGGAGAGAGGGTTCTTGATTTCGTGGGCCAGCATCACCCCGAGCGCAGTCACTGAGCGCGCGGCGCTTCGATGAGTCAATTGCCTGTCCATTTTTTCGGCAATTGCTCGCTCTTGCAGCATGATCGCCACCGCCTCGCTGGGTTGCGGCAGAGGCGCGATGAAAACATCGACTGCGCCCCGGTTGCCGGTTCGCGGCGTGGAGATATCGATCTTGTAGCCGCTGACTGTCGCGTGATTGCTTAGCGCTTCCGAAACGAGAGTCAGGACAGGCGAGCCGAAAGGGAGAAGGTCGGTCAGACGCGTACGCAGGAGCGCACCTCGCCCCATATCGAAAAACGTCTCGGCCGCCACATTGACTTCGATCACCATTCCCTGCGCGTCGACCGTCAACAGCGGCTGTGCGAGCGCATCCAGCACCTTGGCCGCGTCCGCTCGGGTTCGCTGAAACGGGGCCGTCATGCCGCCGCCTTCTCCGAGTGCGCATCAAAGGAGGCGGCGAGCAGGTTGCGCGCCCGATCCGGGTCGTCCGTAGTGACAAGCGCGAGCCTCGAGGCGGCCGGGGCCCCGGCCGCCTCGGCATAGGCGGCCAGATGCTTCCGGGCATGGCGCAAACCGGCTCGTGCGCCGAGTTTCCAGAGGAGCCAGTCGAGGTGTTCGATCGCCGCGTTGCGTCGATCCTGGACCTGGGGCAGACGAAGCGGACCGCCGTCGGCAAGCGCGAGGGAAACCGCGCCCACGACCCAGGGCGCGCCCAGCGCCGCCCGGCCGATCATCACACCGTTCGCGCTCGACTGCGCCATCATGGCTCGCGCATCTTCAACCGTCGCGCAATCGCCGTTGACGACGACAGGGATTGCGACCGCGTCGACGACCGCGCGCGCCGCACTCCAATCGGCCCGACCGTCGTAAAATTGAGCCCGCGTGCGCCCGTGAACAATCACCATCCTTGCGCCCGCGCTTTCAGCGCGGCGGGCGAGATCGGGAGCGTTCAGCGAACTCTCATCCCACCCAAGACGCATCTTCACCGTGACGGGAACCGAGACCGCTTGAACCACCGAGGCGACGATCCACTCTGCCCGGTCGAGATCGCGCATAAGCGCCGCCCCCGCCAATGCGCCCGACACGCGCCGCGCAGGACAGCCCATGTTGATGTCGATGATCTGAGCTCCCGCGCCTTCGACCCTGCGCGCCGTCTCGGCAAGCGCGCCGGGCTCACGGCCGACCAGTTGGACGGCATGGGGCGAAACCCCCTCCCCCTCGGCGCGCGTCGCAGCTTCGGCGTCGCCCTCGAGAAAGGTCTCGGCCGCAACCATTTCGGAAAAAACGAGCGCCGCGCCGAAGCGGCGCGCAATCCGACGCATCGCCAGGTCGCTCACGCCGGACATCGGAGCGAGCATCGCGACGCCGTCCAGCGCGACCGACCCAAGGATGATAGGAGCGGCGGTGCTCAAAGTTTCAGCAATTTTCATCCTGCCTATAGTCTAATCATCGTAACGCCGGACGCAAGGCGGGCGTTTGCGTGCCGTCAAACAGCAGCTTGACGCCGCGGTTGGATTGAACGAGACGAAGCCGCATGACGCCCCCCAACGATTCCCGTCCCCTGGAAATGGTCATCGTCAGCCTTTGCGGCGACGCGCGGCATGGCCAGACGGTCTGCCCGACAGATGCGGCGAAAGCCTACGCCGCGGCGCACGGTGAGGATGAGCTCGCTTGGCGCTCGCACCTGCCTCAGGTTCGCCGCGCAGCGGTCAGTCTGGCGCTGGCGGGCAAACTGGTGATCTACCGCAAGGGCAAGATGGTCGATCCAAACGATTTCCGCGGCGTCTATCGCCTCGGAGCGCCGTCGGCTGAATAGGCCTGCCTGCTGCGCGGGCCGAGGTCGACAGACGGCCGCCCAGGAATTTCAAACCATGCTAGGCGATCAAGTCTGCGGGCCCGGGAAACAAATGATCGATCCGTCCGGTCACCCGATAGGCCACAAGGCCGATCCACTCATGCATCGCAAGTTCAAAGGTGCGCAGATTGCGCGCAGGATCGAAGTCCCATTGATGATGTTCTCCCTCTCCCGTCGTCCGATAGGCCACAGGGTAGGCGATCACGTTGAATCCGGCCTTCTCGAAAAGGCCCATGGATCGCGTCATGTGGTAGGCCGACGTCACGAGCAGCCACCGCTGCGCACGCCCGGGATGGACCAGTTCGGCTGTGAACCGGGCGTTTTCGTCGGTGTTGAGAGATTTGCGCTCGAGCGTGATGCGCGCCGGATCGACCCCGAATTCGGTCAAGAACCGCCTGGCCTCAGGAGCTTCAGTCGAGGCATCGAGCCCCAGCAATCCGTTTCCCCCGGTGAAAATGATTCTCGCGTTGGGATATCGCTGCGCCAGGAGCACGGCTTCGGTCATTCGCTCCCCTTCGCCAAAGATGGTCTGACCGCGGGCCTGGCTCGCCTCGCCGTTGACGGCGCCGCCAAGGATGATGATGCCGTCCGGGGGCGCCATGTCGGAGGACGGCGGAGGAAAGCGATCCTCCAAAGGAGCGATCAACAGGTCACCGAGCGGCGGCGTGGCCGCGGCGATCAACAGCAGAACGGCGAGAACCGCGACCGCCCGCCCCGTCCGCGCGAAACGGGTGGAAGTCAACAGCACGCCAACGAGCGCCCCGATCATGAGCGAATTGATCGGGGACACGAATATCCAGAAGATTTTCGACGCGAGATAGAACACCGGGACCGCTTTCCTTCACCCGCCGCCTTGTGGCAAGACGCGCCGCTTGTCGCAAGTCGCGGGCTTGCCTAGTTTGGCCCGAAATCCCGAGGAGCCCGATGACGTTTCATCGCGATTTGGTCGGCGCGATCGGCCGAACGCCGCTCATCAAACTCAGGGCCGCCTCCGAGGCGACCGGATGCACGATTCTCGGAAAGGCCGAGTTCATGAACCCGGGAGGCTCGGTCAAGGATCGCGCGGCGCTGGCGATCATCGGCGATGCGGTTGCGCGAGGCGCGCTTCGCACAGGGGGCGCGATCGTCGAGGGCACCGCTGGCAATACGGGCATCGGCATCGCGATGGTGGCGAGCGCTCTTGGCTATCGCGCGGTCATCGTCATCCCGGACACCCAGTCCCAGGAAAAGAAGGACATGCTGCGGATGGCCGGGGCCGAGCTGATCGAGGTTCCCGCCGTTCCCTACTCCAATCCAAACAACTACGTCCGCTATTCCGGGCGTCTCGCAGACGCGCTTGCGCAGGTCGAGCCGAACGGCGCGGTCTGGGCTAACCAGTTCGACAACGTCGCCAATCGCCGCGGACATTACGAAACGACCGGCCCGGAGATTTTCGACGACCTTGACGGGAACGTGCACGGCTTCGTCAGCGCGGTCGGCTCGGGGGGAACGATCGCCGGTGTCGGCATGGCGCTAAAGGAGCGCGACCCGAGCATCAAGATCGCCCTCGCCGATCCCCTGGGCGCCGCCCTTTACGCCTACTATACGACCGGCGAACTCACGAGCTCCGGCTCGTCCATCACTGAGGGCATCGGCCAAGGGCGGGTCACGGCCAACCTCGAGGGCGCGCCGATCGACTTTGCCTATCAGATCCCGGACGAGGAGGCTTTGCCGATCGTGTTCGATCTGGTGGTCCAGGAGGGCCTGCTGCTCGGCGGCTCCTCGGGAATCAACATTGCGGGCGCAATTCGCCTCGCGCGCGACCTCGGGCCGGGGCATACGATCGTAACGATCCTTTGCAACTCCGGCGCGCGATACGCCTCGAAACTCTTCAATCCCGCCTTCCTGCGCTCCAAGAAATCTTGAGGTCCCCGCCTGGCTCGAAGCTAAAGCGACCACGCCTCAGGTTTTCTTGCGATGACGGAAATCCTGTTTCGCGACGACAAAATCAATCGACGCGTGCGCATCGCGTTCGCTTCGCCTTGAACTGACCGGAGTTTCATGTGCCGACCCGCAATTTCTGCACGACCGGCGAGCTTGCGGCCGAGCTCGGCGACCCCAATCTCGGCGTGATCGACGCGTCGTGGCATCTGCCTCCGACCGGACGGCTCGGTCCCTCAGAGTACCGGCAAGGTCATATTCACGGCGCGGTGTTCTTCGACATCGACATGATCGCCGATCTCGACCAGGGACTGCCGCACATGTTGCCGAAGCCCGAGGCGCTCGCCAGGGAGATGGCCGCGCTCGGGCTCGGCGACGGCATGCGTTTTGTCGTCTATGACGCGCTCGGTCTGTTCGCAGCCGCGCGCGTCTGGTGGACCTTGCGCGCATACGGCGTCGAGGACGTCCGCATCCTCGAAGGCGGGCTGCCGAAGTGGATCCACGAGGGCCGGCCGCTCGAGACCGGCGAAACACGTCCAAAGCCCCGGGTGTTTACGCCGCGCCTCGACGAAAGCTTCGTCGCATCGCTCGACGAGGTGCGCGCGGCGCTGGCGGACGGCTCGGCCCAGGTCGTCGACGCGCGCCCGGCCGACCGCTTCCGCGGCGACGTCCCCGAGCCGCGACCGGGCTTGAAGAGCGGCCACATGCCCGGCGCGCTCAACCTGCCGTTCGTCGATATCGTCGAGCGCGGGCGGCTCAAGTCGCCCGACGCGCTCAAGGCCACGTTCGCCGAGCACAAGGTCGATCTCAAGAAGCCTATCATCACGACCTGCGGGTCTGGGGTGAGCGCGGCGATCCTGGCGCTCGCGGTCGAGGAGGCGGGCGGAAAAGTCGAGGGCCTCTACGACGGCTCATGGGCGGAATGGGGCGGGCGAGACGACTGCGCCGTCGCAACCGGCCCGGCGTGACGCAAGCGGCCGGCACGATTCCGGGAGCCCGGAGGCGTCCGCTCGAGCAGGACGCGTTTCGACGGGATAGAAAATCTATACTCCTGGCTTCGCGCCGGGCGCCGCCCACAACTTCGCCAAAACCGGAGTTCTCCCTGTTATCCCCTGCTAACAGGGAACGCGGGGCCGCGCCGCACCTGGAGTGAATGCATAAAAGTGTTGAATAGCAGTCGCTTCTGATGAATTGCTCATGCAATGGTTGAGCGAGATAACAGGGAGCGAATCTCCCTGTTAAGCCGCATAACAGGGAGAGGACAGTCGGGAAAGTCGAAGCCGGAGAGCGACTTTCGCGGGTCGTGCGAGGGCGATGGAGTATAGAATTTCTATACTCTGCCGTCCGAAAACGTCCGGGACCGGGCGGATTGGCCCATTTTGGCCCGCTACTGCGGGATGAAACTCCTGATATTACAACTAATTACGAACGAATTCTCATGTATTGCGTGAGCAAAAATAGCGCCTCTATGTTAGGTCGCTCCACTCGCAAGACGGCTTCCATTGCAATAGCGGGCGAGTGGAGAGGCGTGACGATCCTGTAGGTGGCGGGCAAGCCGTCCCGCGTCGAGCCCATCGGCCAGAGCGCCGGTCGAGCCGCAGGACCGTCAGCCACGGCGCGAACGCGACGGCGGCGCCCGGCCCCCGGTCTGATGACGCAATCGGCGCAGTGATCGCCAAATGGCCGAGCCGAGGTTTCCGGGCCGAGCCCGCGGCAATGCTCTGCCGGGAGCGGCGAAACCGCACACGAATCGATAGCCAGTCGACGCGAAGCGCCGCCCGTTTTCGCCAAATCGAAACTGAATTATGGACGGTTGTCGCTCACATTAAATCGACCAGGCGTCAGGCGGCGTCCCGTTTCCGGCCCAAACCGATCTTTTTCGCCAGCGCCGACCGCTGCGCCGCGTAGTTGGGCGCGACCATTGGATAATCCGGGGGCAGGCCCCATTTCTCCCTATATTGCTCCGGCGACAGACCGAGCAGTCTCAGATGGCGTCGCAACGACTTGAATTTCTTGCCGTCCTCCAAGCAGATCAAATAATCCGGCGCGACGGATTTTCGGACGGGCACGGCCGGCGCTTTCGTCTCGGTCAAAGGCAGCGCCTTTTCCGGCTCTTTTCCGAGCCTTTCGACGGCTGCATGCACTGATACGATCAGAGCCGACAGACCGCTGCTCGGCACAGGATTATTCGAGACATATGCCGCTACAACTTCCGCGGCCAATTCGACTGAATCCGGCGTTGTCATTGATTATGTTCTCCCGTTGTCAAGGCCACGTCTATTGCAATTTACCCCGATTCTGCTTCGCTGTCCAACTGCTTACCGCTTCGCGATGAACCAACACAACCGGCTGGTGGCAGAGGCCGCAAAGAGGCGTCTGGGAAACACTGTGCACTAAACCAGCGTTGCGCGCAGAAGACAATAGAAGACAATGGAATCGATCGTTAGACCTTGGGATGGGGGTCGTTGTTTCAAAACCGGCGCGAATGGCCGGGTGGAACGGAAGAGGCGGCGCCGTCGGCGTCAAGCCAAGACGAGCAACAGACGCCCCTGCCGGACACCGCACCCCGCGGCCGGTTACTCGATTTGCACCATACGCGCTTGAATTCGAACTCCCTCGCAGGGAAGTCATCGGCGGGAAACGGATTGGCTCCATAATTCGTGGCCGCCTGCGTCTGCTCCGGATTTCGCCGATGCCTGTCCCTTTAGCCGCCTCGAGGCCCGCACCGCTCGTCTCGATCAGCGAGCGCGACCTCGATCTTATCCTTTTGACCGCCATCCATGGCTCGGCTGCTTTTCGCGCCGCGCTGGTGAAGAAACTGTCGGGGATGGCCATCGCGGAGTTCGTTGGCGCCCGGCGGGCGGTCCACGGTCAGGAGGGCGAGACCGATCTCCTCGTGGAGGTCCGGACCGAAAGGGGCGAGCGTCTTGCCATCACCATCCAGGTCAGGATCGACTCTTCATTCCAGCTGAACCAAAGCGAGCGTTGCCGATCGCGAGGGGAAAAGGGCAAAGCGCTGGGCCAGTGGGATCGGTTTCTCACATGTCTCTGTGCGCCGAGGCGTTACGCTTCGCTCTATGTGCGCATCGGCGAGTGGGATCATGTGCTGTTTCTGGAAGACGCGGCCGAAGACCTCGCAATCCATGATGAGCCGTTCGCGTCCTTTCTGGGCGCGGCGATCCGCCAAACCGCCGAGGAATACGAGCGCGACGGGCACGCCGCCGGTCTCAAGGCGACCGCGTTCTGGATGCGCTACGCAGACCTTTGCCGGCAGGAATTCCCCGATCTCGCCATGTCGCGTTTGCCGCCGGTCAGTTCGTCAAACGACCTGAGGCCGCGGTTTCTCGCCAACATCCTGCCGGCCGATGTCCGGCTGGAGCACAAAGCCTGGAATGGCTTCGTCGACCTCGCGTTCCAGAATCGCGACATGAGGGAGCTCGTTCAGAAGCTCGGCGACCTCCTGCCGTACGAGTTGACCATCTCGTCAGTCCGCCGGACCGCCATCTTGCGGGCGGCCGCGCCGCAACTGGTCGCCGTCGACCCGTTCGAGCCGCAGATCGCGGCGGTGCGCGCGAGTCTGGAAACCGCCAGGCGACTGGCGGAGTTTTGGCCCAACGTGCGCGGACGAATGGGATACGACCCCAAGCCGGGGCCCACGCCGGAGCCGCTCGGACGCATTCCGAAACTGGCTGCGAACTGGCTCAGCCCTCGACGGCTGCTTCGAGGCTAGCGGCCAAAATCTGACGCCTTAGTGGCGAATGGCGCCGCGTGATTTGGCGGCCTTCGGCCCCAGTGCGGACATACGATCAATTTGCGTGGCGGTTGTGGGGATAAGAAAACTGGCCTGGCTCCGTGCCCCTGAACTAGGATCGTGCGACCCGGTCTTTAAATTGAGGACGAGGCGATGATCGACCACACTTGCATTGGAGTCGCGAATGTCGGCCGTTCCGCCGCTTTTTACGATGCCGCTTTGGGCGCGCTCGGCATGCGGCGAGCGATGCAGTTTCCCGAGAATACGGGGACTGACGCGGTGGGATACGGTGTAGACTATCCAGTCTTCTGGATTGATCGTTACCATCCACACTCCGTCAAACACCACACAGCCTTTGTCGCCAAGACCAAGGCCGAAGTCGATGCTTTCCACGCAGCCGCCCTGAAAGCCGGCGGGACCGACAACGGTGCGCCGGGCCCCCGCGAGGGGCAATCGACGCCGGTCTACTACGCCGCCTTCGTGATTGATCCGGACGGCAACAACATGGAGGCGGTTTTCCGTGGCGACTGAAGTGCGCTCGACCCCCAGAGCGGTATCAAGCGTCAGATTTTTATCACTACGGACCGGAGTTCGACAGATTGGCCGACCGCGGCCTTGGACCCCTCATTGGGCGGGAAAGCGGCCCTGGCGCAAACGTGGGAGCCTGCAGGATGGCGGATGAAGTGACTGCGACGCCAGGACGCCGGCAAGTTGCTAGAGGAGCGTTGCGTTAGGTCGCGCTACTGGAGGTCGATCCAGCCGGACATCACCGGCTTGCAGTCGCCGCCGATAGATGTCGCGGTGACTGCGCCGTCAACCTTTTCCGCGACAGCCCTCAGCAGGCTCGGTCGTCCCAGATCGACGCCCTGTCCAATGGCGGCTTTCAACCGCAGGGAGGATTCAGGCCGCAAATGGGCAAGGAGGCCGATAAGGGCAACATTTGCGCTGCCGGTCGCAGGGTCCTCGAAGACCCCATGCAACGGCGCGAACATTCGTGATTGAAAGTCGGCGCCCCCTTCTGCCGCCTCGACATACAGATGAATTCCGGTCACCTCGTCTCGCGGCATATGCGACAGGAAAACATCCATGCGCTGTTGGGCTCGCCGCAACGCGGCTCGATCCCGCACTTCGGCTATGACGAATGGCGCGCCGCAGCTGGCGAGGCAGGGCCGATGCCGGCGAACCTCGATATCCGACGGCTCGAGCGAGCACGCTTGCGCGATCATTGCGACGTCGAAATCGCGAATGATCCGGAAAGGCTGGGGCGCGGCCAGAGACGCTCCCGCGACGAGACCAGCGACAGTGTCGATCGTCATTCGGACGAGTCCTGCAATCTCCTCGAAGATCATGTTCCCGCGATCGAATGGGACGCCACAAACCCTGTCCTGATGCGCAAGGACGAACGCGGCGCCGACGTTTGGGTGGCCCGCAAACGGCATTTCGGCGCGAGGCGTAAAAATCCGGACACGAGCGGTGTTTGCAGAATCGGCCGGAGGCAACACGAAAGTCGTCTCGGCAAGATTGAACTCGTTGGCGATGGCCTGCATCTGAGCGTCGGAAAGACCGCGCGCGTCGGGAATGACCGCCACAGGGTTGCCGCCGAACTGCCTGTCGGTGAAGACATCAACCGTTTGAAATGACGCTTTCATAAGACGAGTGTTTCCTTGGACACATTGCCGACGCTGCAGTGAGCTTGCGCCACTCGTCTAAGCCGATTGCGTGGCGGCGAGCAATTCCTTTTGCCCTGGGAGACGGCGCCCCGCTTTTAAGCGACCGTATGCGGCGTGCTCCTCGGGCGTGCTGGGCTGATGCTGAAGGGCGCCACCGGGTCGAATAGACCAGTTCCCCGCGCCGACCGGCCGATCACCCGTCGACGGAGTGCGCCTCATTCCGGCGACCATCCTTCGGCGCGGATCGCGTCAACCGCCTCGTGCAGGGTCGGGAAGATTCGACTCTCTCCGACCGCCTCGGCGACGCCGTGGCGCCGCATATCCGATAGGAGATACGGGTTGACGCGCCCGAAGACGACGCGGACACCCTTGCGGCCGAGGTCTTCGAGCAGCGCGCGAACCGTTTGCGCGGCCGAAAGGTCCATGTCTCCGATCGCTTCCGCGTCCAGGAGAAGCCATTTGACCGGAACTGGCGCCTTTTCGATGAGTTCGCGCACTTCATCGGCAAAACGGTCGGCGTTGGCGTAGAAGAGATCTGCGCCGTAGCGATAGACGATCAGTCCCGGAGCGGTCTGCAAGCCGGGCCGAGCCGGCGCGGTCTCCCACCGGCCGTGCGCGTCCGGAACGAGCACCATCGCATGCGCCTGATAGCTGTGGCGGACGTGACGCACCAGCGAGAAGCCGATCGCAAACAGGATGCCCTGCTCGACGCCGACAGCGACGACCGCCGCGGCGGTCAGGATCGCCAGCATGAATTCACCCTGGCTCTCCTGAAGGATGCTCCGCAGGCCTGTGACGTCGACCATGCCCACCGCGATGGTGAACACGATGCTCGCCAGCACGCAGTGCGGCAGATATTGCAGCGGACCCGTCAGGAACAGGAGGACAAGGAGCACGATCGCGGCGAACGCGAGCTGTGCGACCTGGCTTCGCGCGCCCGCCCTGTCCGCCATCGTGGTCTGCGTCGGACTGCCGTTGACGACGAAAGCGCCGCTGATCGCAGCGGCGGCGTTCGCCGCCGCAAGGCCGAGGATGTCGGCGTTCTCGTCGACCCGTTCCTGATGCCGAATTGCGTAGACGCGCGAGGTCGCCGCGCTCTGGGCGATGATCATCACGAAGCACGAGAGCGCGACCGGCAAGACGGCAAGGGTTTCGCTCCAGGTCACGTTCGGCAGGCTCAGCGAAGGCAAGCCGCCCTGGACCGGCCCGATGACCGAAAAGCCGTGGTCCGAAAGGTTCAGCCAGGCGCTTGCCGGCGATCGCTCCGACGACCACGACGAGCGCGACCGGGAATTTCGGCGCGAATCGCCGGCCGAGCAGGATGCTGGCGACAACGAAGAGCGAAAGGCCGAACATCCTCGGATTGAGCGACGGCAGGCCTTGCAGAACCTGCCAAAGCTGGACAAGCGTTCGCCGCGACGCGACGGTCACCCCGACCATGTCGCCGAGCATCGCCGTCCCGACCTGGACGCCGACGCCGGTCAAGAACCCGACCAGCGCCGTACGCGACAGAAAGTCGGCGAGAAAGCCGAGCTTGAAAATGCGGGCGAGAACGAGAAGGCCGGAGGTCAGCAGCGCGACCATGCCGACGAGGGCCATGTAATGCGCGCTGGCCGGCTCGGCCATGCGCGATAGCGAACTCGCAAAAATCGCCGCCGTCGCCGAATCGGCCGCGACGACCAGATGGCGCGACGAGCCGAAGACCGCAAAGGCGACGAGCGGCAGGAGCACGGTGTAGAGGCCGGTGACGACCGGCGTTCCGGCGATGCGCGTATAGCCGAGAACCTGCGGAATGTTCATCGAGGCCAGCGTGACCCCGGCGAAGGCGTCGCTAAGCGCCTGCCGCGGCCTGATCGGCCAGATGCCTGCGAATACAGGAAGTCGCATCGCTTCGGGGTCCTCGGCTGCGCGCGGATTTCGCCGACGCGCCCGCCGCCGGACTTGAAGGCGCCCCACGCGCTAAGGGCGCAAAGTGACCGCAATTGCTGGCGCGGTCCAGCGCTGAAAGTGACAAACCTGTGACAGCCGTTCCGGGCGCCGTCCACTTGCGTTTTCGCGCACCGCGCCCGACGATGATCAAGACGGCGGCGAGCGCCGTGGCGTGGATCAGCAGGCGACAGATGGACTACCGCAAAGCGTTTCGCGTCAGTCCCGACGCAAAGGTCAAGCTGAAGAAGCTCGACCCCGGTTACTCCGGCAAACATACATCGGAGGACGAAGCGAAGGTTTCGATCGACGGCTATCTCAAGAAGCTGTTTCACCAGCAGGCGCTCCTCTACGCCGAGAACAAGCACTCGATCCTCGTCGTCCTGCAGGCGCTCGACGCCGGCGGGAAGGACGGCACGATCAAGCACGTGTTCACCGCGCTCAACCCGCAGGGGACGAGCGTCGCGAGCTTCAAGCAGCCGACCCCCGTCGAACTCGCGCACGATTTCCTCTGGCGCGTCCATCCCCATGCGCCCGGACGGGGCGAAATCGTCATCTTCAACCGTTCGCACTTCGAAGACGTGCTGGTTTCTCGGGTTCACAAGCTCATCGACAAGGCCACCTGGGAGGCGCGGATCGAGCACATTTGCGACTTCGAGGCGCTGCTCGCCGAGAGCGGAACGACGATTCTCAAGTTCTTCCTGCACATCAGCAAGGAGGAGCAGCTCGCGCGCTTCGCCCAGCGTCTCGACGACCCCAACCGCAACTGGAAGATCAGCGAGTCCGACTACACCGAGAGGGCTCTGTGGGACGACTATATCGAGGCGTTCGAGGCCGTGATCCGCGCGACCAGCACCAAGGCCGCGCCATGGTACATCATACCCTCAAACCACAAGTGGTTTCGCAATCTCGCGGTGTCGCAGATCATGGCCGATACGATGGAGGAGCTCAAACTCGCCTTCCCGCCGCCGTCGGTCGACCTGGCCGCAATCCGGCGCAAGTATCACGCCGCCGCCAGGCAGCAAAAAGCCAACAACAAGAAGGCCTAGGCGCGCGCGCCGATGCGCCATTTCCATTAATCCGCCCGGAATGATATGAGGGCGCGGCGGACGGGCGGGGATACCGCCAATGGATGGAACGCGGGCCGACGGATCGCCGCGAAGGATGAGATTGTTGTCACTCTGGCGCGCAATTCGCGATCGACTTGGCTCGTTTCTGAACACGCCCTCGAACGCGCTTTTGCGCCGGCTCCTGCTGGATCAGGGCGCCAAGCACTGGAAGGGCTACGCCTTCGCCTTCGCGATGATGGCCCTGATCGCCGTCACCACGTCGCTCTCGGCCTGGATCATCGGCCGGATCGTCGACAAGATCTTCGTCGGCCGCAACCTCACGGCGGTCTGGGAGATCACCGCGGCGATCGTGGCCATCTACACGGTCAAGGGGCTGGCGACCTACGGCCAGCAGGTGGTCCTGTCGCGGGTCGCCAACAATATTGTCGCCGACATCCAGAAGCGCATCTTCGACCAGATGCTGCGGATGAAGGTCAGCTACTACAGCCGCTCCCATTCGTCCGAATTCATCGCGCGACAGGCTTTCATCGCGCAGTCGGCCAGCAGCGCTCTCAACCTCCTCATCACGACCTTCGCGCGCGACGCTTTGACGATTGTCGGCCTCGTCGTCGTGATGGTGTCGCAGGATCCCCTGCTGTCGCTTTTCGCCCTGATGTTCCTTCCGCTTGCCGCTGTCGGGGTGCGCAAGATCGGGCTCCGCGTTCGCAAGATCATGGCGAGCGAGTTCCAGGGCGCGATGCAGATGATGGAGTCGCTGCAGGAGACGGCGCAGGGGATCCGCATCGTCAAGGCCTTCACCCTCGAAAGCTTCATGCGCGACCGCCAGGCGAGCGCGATCGAAGGGTTCGAGAGAGCGGCGAACAAGCTCGCGCGGGTGAGTTCGCGGACCAGCCCGATCATGGAGAGTCTCGGCGGCTTCGCCATCGCCGTCGTCGTTCTCTACAGCGGCTACACCGTGATCATTCGCGGCAATCCGCCGGGCAGCCTCTTTTCGTTCATCACCTCGGTCATCATGCTCTACGAGCCGCTGAAGCGGGTCGCGAGACTGCACGTCGACCTGTCCTCCTCCCTGTTCGGCGTCGGGATGCTCTACGATTTTCTCGACGCCGGCGACTTCGAGGAGGACCCGCGGCACGCCCCGGACCTCACGGTGACGGAGGGGCGGATCGAGTTTCGCGACGTCGTTTTCGGCTATCGGCCCGAGGAGCGGGTTCTGCATTCGGTCAGCTTCGTCGCCGAGGCCGGCAAGACGATGGCGCTCGTCGGCCGCTCGGGCGGCGGCAAGTCGACGGTCATGAACCTCATCCTGCGCCTTTACGAAATCGAATCGGGACAGATCCTCTGCGACGGCGTCGACATCGCGACGGTGACCATGAGATCGCTGCGCCAGCAGATCGGTTATGTTTCGCAGGAGAACTTCCTGTTCAAAGGATCGGTGCGCGACAACATTGCGCTCGGCCGACCCGGCGCGACCGACGAGGAGATCGTGGCCGCCGCCAAGGCGGCCTATGCGCATGACTTCATCACGGGCTTCGAGCGGGGCTACGATACGCCCTGCGGCGAGCACGGCATGCAATTGTCCGGCGGACAGCGCCAGCGTATCGCCATCGCCCGCGCCTTTCTCAAGGACGCGCCGATCATCCTGCTCGACGAAGCGACCTCCGCGCTCGACTCCGAATCGGAAGCCGCGATCCAGAAGGCGCTGCACACGCTCTGCGAAGGCCGCACGACCATTGTCATCGCCCACCGCCTGTCCACGGTGGCCCAGGCCGACGAAATCTGCGTCATGGATCGCGGCCGGATCGTGGAGCGCGGCCGCCACGGCGAATTGCTGGCGCAGGGGCGCACCTATAGCCACATCGCCCAGACCCAGTTCCCGCGCGACGCAGCCTGAAGGGCGCGTCCCAGCCGCGCCGCTGCATTTGACGCCCTGGATCGGCCGCCCGCCCTATTCGGAGCGCACGAGCACGACAGCCGCTCGGCCCGCCTCATCGACGAGCGTGAGCCGTGTCCCCTCGACCCGATAGGAGCGAACGGCGTCGAGCGCGGCCATATACGCCGCCTCCAGCCGGTCGAGGGGCGACGGGCAAGCCATCCGCGTCGCCGCCATCGGTCCGAAGCGCAGGCGGTCGCCCTCAAGGCTGGGCTTGCCGACGATCCGGTTGCAGCCGACGGTCGAACTGACCCGCCCGTCGGCGGCGACTTCGAACGCCGTTTTTGCGGCGTCGACGCTGGCGGCGCCGCGAACGCGCTCGATGCGCCATTTGCCGACGAGAGGGTCGTCGGCTGCAGCGACGCCCCAGGCGCCTGCCGCGACCAGCAACCCGGCCGCCAGAATTGATCGCATGCAACTGCTCCCTTAACCATCGGCAGGAACGGGATCGTCAGCACAATTCGCCTGGGCCGCTCCATCGCCAGGCCCGGTGACAACATCGAGACGGAAGGTTAACTCTGCGGCGCGCGCGGCGGAAGGGGACGAACTCTCAGGCATGCCCAACCTATGGTCCATCAGCTTTCTGCTGTTCCTTTTGTGCGCAAGCGCGGGCGCGGGATATGTCGTCAAGTCCCGCCTGCCCGAGCGGCACCGGTCGCGCGACTCGATCGAGCTCGTGCAGCTGTCAGTCAATCTGCTCGCCACGTTCACCGCGATCGTGCTCGGACTGCTCACGACCTCGGTCAAGGCGGGCTTCGACGCGGCCTATACCGCGCGAGGAACCTACGCGGCCGAGCTCGCCCAGATGGATCAGTGCCTGCGCGAGTACGGCGCGGAGACGGCTCCGATCCGCGAGCAGTTGCAGAGCTATGTCGCGGCGGTCATCGCCAGCACCTGGCCGGACGAAAAGCCGCCTGCGGGCGTCCGCTATCCGGACACGTCCGAAATGCCGCTCACAGGCGAAAGCCACGTTCTGGGGGCGATCCTGAACGACGTCGGCCGCGAGGTGCGCGCGCTTCAACCAGCCGACGTGCCGCACGAGAGAATCCTCAACGCCTGCATCCAGCAGTATTCCGACGTGACCAAGAGCCGCTGGACGGTGATCGAGGGGGCGCGCGGGTCAATCTCGACGCCCTTCTCCTGGGTGCTGGTGTTCTGGCTCGTGATCCTGTTTGCCTGTCTCGGCCTCACCTCGCCGCCCGACGCCCTCACCGCTATCGTCATTGCGCTCTCCGCGATCTCCGTCACGGCCGCCGTCTTCGTGATCCTCGATCTCGACCTGCCCTACGGCGGCCTCTTTGGCATTCCGAGCACCTCGATGCGCAACGCGCTGGCCGACATGATGCGCTGATGCGCCGACGCCCCGTGTTCGGGCCACAGCTGCGTCTTCGGCGGCCAGTTCGCGCCCCCACTGCCTTCATCGGACCGCACGCCCCGAGATTTCGAACCGCAGCGCAGCGTCCTTCAAACGCGCGCGACCTTTTGACTGGCGATGCGGCTTTCTATAGCATGGCTCTAATTCCAAGCGCCGGCTCAGAACGGGCGAGTAATTAGCAAAATTTGAGGGAGCTTCCGTATCGATGAGTGAGAATCGCGGCGTACCGCACGTCACGAGAGAACAAGTTCGCTATGCATACGTTTTTCTACTTGGGCGGGAGCCAGAATCTGAGGAAGCTTATCGGACTCACGAGAAGCACGCAAGCCTGGTCCATTTGCGGGAAGCAATCTTGTCGAGTGATGAGTATCGGCGCAGGCTCCATTCAATAATTGAGGCTTACAATAGAGAAACCGTTGTTTTTATCCATTTGGAAAAAACCGGCGGCACGAACTCTACACAATGTTTTGGCGATGAATTACGCTCCTGATCGAGCGTCGCCCTCCCATTACAGCTATCTTTCTGATTTCTCTCTCATTGATAATACATATGATTTTTTTTCCTGTCATATCGACTTTGACGCCGCTCTACGCATACCGAGAGCTTCGAAGCGATTAGTCGCCTTGTTTCGTGAGCCAGTTGAAAGGCTGATATCACAATACCGATTCTGGAAGTCTCATCCTGTGAGTCGTTCATCAGGAGAATACGACCCCAGCCGACTGGCCAAGGAGCTCGGTCCGGAGGACTTTTTCGATCACCCGCAGGTTCGCCCGTTGCCTATGATCAATAATTACTATTTAACAACCTTTGGACCTGCAATGCGTAGCCTTTCTTTATTGAACCCGGAGGAAAAACTCAGGGCGCTCCAAGTCGCGATGCAACGAGTTCAATCCCTCCATGCGCTCGGGCTCACCCACCGAATGGCAGAATCCATCGAACTTATCAGCCACGGTTTGGGATTTCCGGCGCCAAAGACTTTTGAAACTTTCCACAGGACGGACGACCTTCCGGTGCGAGAACCAGGATTTCAGAAGGTTCCAACCGTCAAAATGACGTATCGACTGCGCGGGCTTCTGGACGAGCTCACGTATTATGACAGTGCGCTCTACGAGGCGGCCGTAGTGGAATTCGATCTCCGCATCGCCGCGATGCGCCTCGGCGGCCAGGCAAAAGCCGTGGCTCGCAAGCGGCCCGCGCCCGGCAAACCGACGTCGAGGACGGGTCCTTCCGCTGGCGGAGGAGCGGCGCGTCGACACTGAAGCTCAATCCAGGCGTCAGAACGGTCGCCCGCCCGAGACGATCTCCGCGAATAGGCGGAACGTCAAAGAATGTGACTCTTGTGGCCCTTCCAATAGCGCTCGCGCAACGGGCCCTTGTAGAGTTTACCGGTCGGCAGACGCGGCAATTGGGCTTCGAAGTCGATCGAGCGCGGGCATTTGTGATGGGCGAGATGATCGCGGCAGAAGCCGATCAGCTCCGCCTCCATCTCCGGCCCCGGTTCGAATCTGGGCATGAGCTGCACGACGGCCTTGACCTCTTCTCCCATCTCCTCATTGGGCGCGCCGAACACCGCGGCGTCAGCGACCTTGGGGTGGGTGACGAGCAGGTTCTCGCATTCCTGCGGATAGATGTTGACGCCCCCCGAGATGATCATGAAGGCGGCGCGGTCGGTGAGATAGACGTAGCCGTCCGCATCGACATAGCCGATGTCGCCAACCGTGCTCATGGTTCGGTCGGGCGAATTCGCCTCCGCCGTCTTGAGCGGGTCGTGGAAATACTCGAACGGCGAAGCGGTCTTGAACCAGAGTTTTCCAGGCGTCCCGATCGAAACTTCGCGCATCTGATCGTCGAGAACGTGAAGCTCGCCGAACACGGTTTTGCCGACCGTGCCCTTGTGCGAGAGCCATTCCGCGCTATCGCAGGCGGTAAAGCCCATCGCTTCAGTGGCGCTGTAATATTCGAGGATGATCGGGCCCCACCAGTCGATCATCGCCTGCTTGACCGGAATCGGACACGGCGCCGCGGCGTGGATCGCGACCTCCAGCGAGGAGAGGTCATAACGCCGACGCACGGATTCCGGCAGTTTCAGCATGCGCGAGAACATCGTCGGCACCAGTTGGCTGTGCGTCACGGCATGGGTCTCGACAAGCCGAAGATAGCGTTCCGGGTCGAAATGCTCCATGATCACGGCGGTTCCGCCGGCGCGTATTGTAAGATTGACGGCGACATGCGGCGCGGAATGGTATAACGGCGCAGGCGAAAGATAAGTCATTCCGTCGCGGTATCGCCAGAGCCGAGTCAGGAAATCATACAACCCGAGCGGCTGAACGGGGGGTTGCGGCGGCAGCTGCCGCAATACGCCCTTCGGCCTGCCTGTCGTCCCGGAGGAATAAAGCATGGCGCCGCCCAGGGACTCGTCGGCAATCGGGGTCGTGGGCAAGCCGGATGTCGCTTCGTCGAGGTTTAGGACGCGTTCGCTTTCGCTCGGCGCATCGACGATCAGGACAAGCTTCACGCCGGGACAGTCGGGCAGCGCCGCGAGCGCCGTTTCGCGGTTCGCCTGGGACGTGATCAGCGCTTGCGACTGGCTGTTGTTGACGATGTAGGAGACTTCGGTAGGCGTCAGAAACGAATTGATGCAAGTGTAGTAGAGCCCTGCGCGCTCACCCGCTGCGCAGCATTCGATGTGGCGGACGCAATTTTCGGTGAAGATTGCATAGTGATCCAGGCGCTTGAGGCCGATCGACCGTAGCAAATGCGCCAGGCGATTGCTGCGCGCCTCGAGTTCAGCGTAGGTGACAGTTTCGCCCGATTGCGCCATCACGATGGCGGGCTGATCGGCGCGCGCGACAGCGTGCAGGCCCTGGATACATGCGCTCGCTCCCCATGCGCGAGGATAGCTCCTCGGCGATGTCCTCCAGATTGCGTCAGGAATTGCGCGCTGTCGAGAGGCTTCGCTTGGCCGGCCCCGCTCGCGCGGCTTGATGCGGAGCCGTCAAAGAATGCGGCTCTTGTGGTCCTTCCAGTAGCGCTCGCGCAACGGGCCCTTGAAGAGCTTGCCCGTAGGCGTCCGCGGCAACTCGACCTCGAAGTCGATCGTTCGCGGGCACTTGTGGTGGGCGAGGCGCTCGCGGCAGAACCCGATCAGTTCCGCCTCCATCTCCGCCCCCGGTTCGAATTCCGGCATCAGTTGCACGACGGCCTTCACCTCTTCGCCCATCTCCTGGTTGGGCGCGCCGAACACCGCCGCGTCGGCGACCTTGGGATGGGTGATGAGCAGGTTCTCGCACTCCTGCGGATAGATGTTGACGCCGCCAGAGATGATCATGAAGGCCGCGCGGTCAGTAAGATAGACATAGCCCTCGTTGTCGACATAGCCGATGTCGCCGACGGTGCTCATCGTGCGGTCGGGCGAGTTCGCCTGCGCGGTCTTGAGCGGATCGTTGAAATATTCGAACGGCGAGGCCGTCTTGAACCATAGCGTGCCGGTCTGGCCGCTAGGGACTTCCCGCATCTCGTCATCGAGAACATGCAGCTCGCCGAGCACCGTGCGGCCGACCGTGCCCAGATGAGTGAGCCATCCCGCGCTGTCGCAGATGGCGAGGCCCATGCCTTCGGTCGCGCCGTAATATTCGTGGATGATCGGCCCCCACCATTCGATCATCGCCCTCTTGACCGGAACCGGACAGGGCGCGGCGCCGTGGACGACAGCCTCGAGCGAGGAGAGGTCGTATTTGCGGCGCACGCTTTCGGGCAGTTTCAGCATGCGCGAGAACATCGTCGGGACGAACTGCGAATGGGTGACGCGATGCTTTCGATAAGCAGAGGCACTCTTCCTCGTCGAAGCGCTCCATCACGACGAGCGTCCCTCCGAGCCTGATCGTCCCCGCGGCGCCGACCAACGGCGCCGAATGGTAGAGCGGCGCCGGCATGAGATAGGTCATGCCTTCGCGAAAGCGCCAGTGTTTGATGTAGCCCGGGAACACCGGATGCGGCTGCGTTGGCGGAAGGTCCCAGAGCGGTCGCTTCACGCCCTTGGGCTTCCGGTCGTCCCCGAGGAATAGAGCATCGCGGCGCCGAGCGACTTCGTCCGGGACCGGCGTCGTCGGATAAGCGGCCTCGGCCTCTTCGAGGTTCTTGATCCGCTCCCCCTCGCCCGGACCGTCGACAATGAGGCAAAGTTCGACGTCAGGGCAGTCCCGCAGCGACGCGAGCGCCACGTCCCGTCTTGCTTCGGACGCGATCAGCACTCTCGACCCGCTGTTGTTGAGGATGTAGGCCAGCTCTCCAGCCGTCAGGAAGGAATTGACGTTGGTGTAATAGAGGCCGGACCGCTCGCCGGCCGCGCCGCACTCGATGTAGCGAGGATGGTTCTCCATGAAGACGGCATAATGGTCGCCGCGCCTAAGGCCGATGGCGCGCAGGAGATGGGCGAGACGGTTGCTGCGCTCGTCAAGCTCACGATAGGTGACGATGTCGCCCGACCGCGCCATGACGATCGCCGGCTGGTCCGGGCGCGTCTTCGCCTGCAGGCCTGGATACATGCGCTCCCTCCCGGGCGCGAGGATGGATCCTCTTCGCTCCGTCGCCGGGCTTCGCCTGGCGTCCTTGAGAGTGCTTCAGGACCGGGCCGCTGTCGAGGGGAGTGGGCCCGATGCCGCCACGTCGGCTCCGCCCTTCCAGTGAATCGCGAGCCAGACGGTCTGCCTGCCAGCCAGCGTCCGTTCGACCCGATGCCGGACATGCGCCGGGAGCTCGACATAGTCACCCGGACCCAGACTTCGCGGCGCCGCTTCGCCTTCGATCAAGAGGTCCGCGGCGCCCTGCAAGAGGATCACCCACTCTGTCCAGTCCTGGTCGTACCAGAGGCCGGCCGGGCTCGCCTGCCCGGTCGAAACGATTCTCTCGACAACGGCGCCCGGCCGATCGGCGAGGGTCGTGATCTCCTCTTCGGGGCCCGACGCCGGGACATCGGCGAAGATGTTTCCGCTTTGAACCATTGGCCGCCCATATCGTCCTTTGCGCGATTGACGGCGAGCCCTGTCGCGCCTCGCCTAAAGCCCCTCGCCGCCATCGACAGTCAGGACATGGCCGGCGACGTGGCGGGCGCGGTCGCTGCAGAGGAAGAGCACCGCGTCGGCGATGTCGTCGACGTCGGCGATCCGGCGCGCCGGGATCGAGCGGATCATCGCCGCTTCATCGAGCCGGCCGGCGCGGAAATCTGCGATCACCCCTTCGGTGTTGACATGGCCAGGCGCCACCGCATTGACGCGAAGCCCGTGGGGCGTCCATTCGAGCGCCATCGACCGGGTGAGGCTTTCGAGCGCCGCCTTGGACGCGGAGTAGAGCCCGCAGCCGGGCGCGGGCCGGCTGCCAGAAATGCTGCTGACATTGACGATCGCGCCGACGCGCCGACGCTCGATCGCCCAGCGTGCGAAGACCCGCGCACATTGCAGCGGGCCCACGAGGTTCGTATCGAGGAAGCGCGCCGCCTGGGCCGCGTTCGCCTCCATCAGCGGCACGAGGGCGAAATGGGCGGCGTTGTTGACGAGGATGTCGAGCGCGCCGAGGCTCTCGACCGTCGCAGTGACGATCCGCTCGCAGTCGGCCGGATTGCCCACGTCCGCCGGGACGACCAGAACCGGCGCGCCGCTCTCCTCCTCGATCGACGCTGCGGCGTGCGCCAGCGTTTCTTTCGAGCGCCCGGCGACGGCGACGCGGGCGCCCTCGCGGGCGAAGGCGCGCGCAACGGCGAAGCCGATCCCGGCCCCTCCCCCGGTCACGACCGCGACCTTGCCGGCGAACGCGCGCCCGCTTGGACCGTCGGCCACGTCAGAGCCTCTTTCCGCGCGGCGCCTTCACGCCATCGACTGGAACCGCTTCGCCAGCGCACTAATGCGCTTGGCGGTCTCGATGTCGAGGTCGGTGATCTTGTGTCCGGCGTCGTGTGTGCAGAACGAGAACGAGACGATGTTGTAGGAGTTATGGAACTCCGGGTGATGGTTCATCACCTCGGCCTCGATCGCGATTTCGACGATGAAGGCGATCGCGTCGCGAAATGTCTTGAGCGCGAATGTCGCCTCGATGTTTGGCGCTTTGAGCGACCAGTCCGGCAAATCCGCCAGAGCCGACCGGATTTCAGCGTCGCTGAGGATCTTGTAGTTAGCCATGCCTTGAGCCTCCTTCCTTCACTGCGAAGCGCCGGCCGCGCCCGAACTTGGCTGATCGAGAGCGAGGATCGCCTGTTCGAGCGGCGCGGGCGAGACACGAATCGAGCCGCTATAGGGCTTGCTGAACTCGAGAATGAGAAAGATCGCGAGCCCGATCGAGGCGCTGCCCAGGACGAGCATCGCAACCGACATCGGGCTCAATTTCGACAACAGCCCCATGCTGGCGAACATGAGGCAAGACCAGAAAGTCACGGCGTAGACCAGAGGCCAGGGGACCGGGGTCGCCGCCTGCAGCGACATAAGGAGCCGCTGTTCGCCGATGAAGGCGTAGTTCGCGCGCGCCGCAGCGAGCAGGTTCGTCTGCGCGGGCGTCTTGGGCTCAAGGCCATCAAGAAACTTGTTCATGCTGCCCATGGCCTTGTAGGAGGCGTCATACGCCGCCGCGCGCGAGACGTCGTCGCCCCAGAACTGCTCGTGCGCCCAGACGAGATCGAGCCTCAAGATGTTGCGGCCTTCGTCCGCCTCCGGCCCGAACTGGCGCATTTCGAGATCGAACTCGAGCGCGCGCGCCGCAAGCGTCTGCAGCTCCGTTTGCTGGGTGCTGTACACGCCGTAGGCCGTCCAGATGAGGAGGCCGTTGACCAGCACCAGCAGGAGCGTCAGCTGCCCAACGACACCGCCGATCATGTCGCGGGCCTTGTCCGTCGTGTAGCGCTCGGGGAGAACGCGTTGGAGCAAGAGCCCGATAACGCCGCCCCCGGTGATCACGCCGGTGACAATGAGCGCGATGGCTAGCAATTCATCCAAGTGTCCGTCGCCTCCCCTCGCTTGCGAGGCCTAGGGGTCGCATGTTATCGCGCCGCGGTAAAGGAGGATGCGGGCCGCGACAAGGTCAGCCCGCCCCTGTCCTCCTCCCGGCCTCAAACCGGCTCCGGCGGCTGGCCTGATGCTCGCGGAACATTCATTCTCCGACGCCGTTGAGACGCGAAGGAGCCGGGGTTCTCGACTGACCCCGGTCACGTGGCTTTCGAATTCAACCTCGATGGTCTGCTTGCGCGGGGGCTTTAAGGATGTGACCCATGTCTTCTCGCGTGATTTCAGTTTTCCGTGGTCGCAAAGGACTGTTGGTCATGACAGGTCTTTTGTGCGTCGCCTTGTTAGCGGTTCAAGATAGACGGTCGTTTGCCGGTCTGGACTTCGAAACGATCCTGCCGCCCGGCCGGGAGGCGGCGGAGCATTACGTCCTACCGATCACCCCGCCGTTCGACCAAGGCGACACCGGCCTGTGCTGGGTCTACGCTGCGCTCAGCATGCTGGAGACCGACTACATTGTCCGTCATCCCGGCTCGCACATTGCGCTCTCGCGCGGCGGGCTGCAGCTCGACGCCATAGCCGACCGGTTTCAGCGTCGCCTGCGGGGGGACCCGGGCGGGCGCCTCGATGATGGTGGCCTCGCGGTCGAGGCGCTGGCCCTCATTCGACGGAACGGCTTGCTGGCTGAAGGCGATTTCCACGACATTGTCAATTCGGACGCGATTTTCTCATCGATCGAAGACAAGCTCGCGCGCTCCGCGGATGCCGCCGAGGAGCGCATTACGGTGGATGCGGAGCTCAAAGCCAGCCTCGGCGTAAAGCCGCCGACAACCCATCTCGATGACAAACCGGTCAGTCCCCATGAGCTCGCCGAGGCGGTGCTGGACGGCCACGAGTTCGTCGAATTCGATCTCGCCCACGATGGCGTTGAGCGTTGGGGCCCTTCGCAGGACCCCGACGCCCGCCCCGAGACGCGGGTCCGCTACGTGCCGCTCGACGTGATGATCGACCTCATCCACCAGTCGCTTGCCGACGGCAGGGCCGTCGTCTGGGGGTCGAGCGACCACGCGCTCCTTATCTACGGCGGCGACTACGACAAGGAGGGCAAGCCGCTCTCCTATCTGATCAAGGACTCGTTCGCGCCCTACACCTATCGCCGCAGCGCTGATGATGTTCACCGCGTTCTGAACGACGTGACGGTCGCCCTGGACGACGGCGCGTCCGATGAGAATGGACCCGCCGCTGCGAGCCAGGCAAAGCGATCCCGCCCGCCGGCTCAAGCCTTGCATCGCGCGTCGCCCTAGGGTCAAAATAGTTGTTTGGCGATTGCGATTGGCGACGACCGCCACAGTCGCGATCAGACCTACCCCAGCAAACAGCACTCCATTTCTCGATCCTGAAACTTTCGACGAATGACGCTGCATTCGCGCGACGCCCGGCGCAATGCTTCCGATGGGCCGGCGGTTGTGCAATGATCAGCCGCGCGCATGCGGGAAGCGTCCAATTTCGAAGGCGGCGAACGATGCTTGTCGCATTGCTTCTTCTGATCTGGGCCCTGTTCGGCTGCGCTGTCGTCGTGATGATGGTCTACGGCGCCTTTCAGCACGTCGCCTTGAGCGACCCGGTAATGGCCGCGATCCTGGCGACTGGAACGACCTTCCTGGCGAGCCTTGCTACCTACTTGTACTGGCGGCGGGGCCGAAGATCGACGGGCGGCGATCGTTGACCCGGCGCGCCTCGACCCTTCTCGCCGCCCTCCTCCTCGCTGCGCCCGCTATCGCCGACGAGGCCGCCCCGGGCTGGCCGGTCTACGGCGGCAGTCAGGGCGGAGGGCACTTCACGCCCTTGTCGCAAATCACTGCGGCGAATGTCGGCAAGCTCAGAGAAGTCTGGGTCTATCACACCGGCGATTTTTCGTCGGGTTCGCCCGGGCATCGCGCAACCACATTCGAGGCCACCCCGATCCTCGCCAACGACACGCTGTATTTCTGCACCCCCTATAACCGGGTGATTGCGCTGCAGGCCGAAACGGGCAAGCCGCTCTGGACCCACGAGCCGGAGCCGAAGCTCGACCGGGCCTACGACAAGCAGCATTCGCTGATCTGTCGCGGCGTCTCCTATTGGCAGGAGGCTACCCCCGATCCCGGAAAACCGTGCCAGAGCCGCATCTACCAGGGCGTGCTCGACGGACGGCTGGAGGCGCTGGACGCCCGCACGGGCGAGCTCTGCGGCGATTTCGGCATGGGCGGCACGATCGATCTGAACAGAATGGACAACGGCGGCCAAGGCGTCGTCAATGTGACCTCGGCGCCAGTGGTGTTCGAGGATCTGGTGATCGTCGGCTCGGCGATCAGCGACAACCACGCCATCGACATGCCGAGCGGGTTCGTACGCGCGTTCGACGCCCGCACCGGCGCGGAGCGCTGGAACTGGAGCCCGATTCCGAGGGAGCTGCGTTTTCAGACCGGGGCTGGCAATGTTTGGGCGCCCATGTCGGTCGACGCCGCGCGCGGCATCCTCTATGCGCCGACCACGAGCCCGAGCCCCGACTATTGGGGCGGGATGCGCACCGACCCATTGCCGGGCGTGGACGCGGTCGTTGCGCTGAACGCCCGCACGGGGGAGCTGATCTGGCGGTTCCAGACCGTGCACCATGATGTGTTCGACTACGATCTGCCGGCGCAGCCGACTTTGATCGAGGTGAAACGCGACGGTAAAACGATTCCCGCAGTGGCGCAGCCGACGAAGACCGGCTTCTTGTGGGTCCTGAACCGGGTGACCGGGGAGCCCTTGTTCCCGGTGGTCGAGCGTCCCGTCGCACAGTCGGACGTGCCAGGCGAAGTGAGTTCGTCGACGCAGCCCGAGCCGCTGTTGCCTCCCCCGCTGGCGCTGCAGCAAGTAACCGACGCGGATATTTGGGGCCTCACGCCGATCGACCGCGCGGCCTGCGCGCAGCGCATTCACGCCCTGCGCAACGAAGGGCTGTTCACGCCGCCGAGCCTGCGGGGCAGTCTGGTCGTGCCCTATTTCGGCGGCGGGTCGAATTGGGGCGGCATGGGCTATGACCCGGCTTCGCATCTGGCGATCCTGAACGTGATGAATGTGCCGGGCTACGTCAGGCTGTTTCCTTCCGCCGAATACAAGGCGCTGAAGAGCAAAGGCGGCGACGAGGTCGGGCCGATGATCGGCGCGCCCTTCGGGATGCAGCGCGGCCTGGTGCTCTCGCCGCTCGGCGTCCCCTGCACGCGGCCGCCCTGGGGCACGATATCCGCCGTCGATCTCGACACCGGCGAAATCCGTTGGCAGCATCCGTTCGGCGCGATTCCGTTCGGGGTCCTCGGCCTGACCACCCCAGAGGCCTGGGGCGCGCCGAGCCTGGGAGGGCCTCTGATCACGGGCGGCGGCCTCGCATTCATCGGCGCGACGCCGGACGGCTTCATCCGCGCGCTGGATATCAACACTGGCGATGTCGTCTGGCGACACGCCCTGCCCTTTCCTGGCGTCGCGACGCCGATGAGTTTTCAGGGGACGGACGGGCGGCAGTTCATCGTCATCGCGGCCGGCGGCAGCATCCTCCTCCAATCCCCCCTCGGCGACGCCCTGGTCGCGTTCGCGCTAGCGGACGAATAGGCTGAGCCGCGCGTCAGGCGCCGCGGCTCGCCGGCAGGAGCGCCCGCAGGATCGCGAGCGTGTCGGCTTCGGCGACCGGCTTGTCGCGGCGCCAGCGCAGCATGCGGGGAAAGCGCACGGCGACGCCGCTCCGGTGGCGCTTGCTGAGCGCGATGCCCTCGAAGCCGAGCTCGAAGACCTGCGTCGGCTTGACGCTGCGCACCGGACCGAAGGTCTCGACCGTCGTCCGGCGGATGATCGCATCCATCTCGCGCATCTCGGCGTCGGAGAGGCCGGAATAGGCCTTGGCGAAGGGAACGAGCTCTCGGGCTCCGGCGCCTTCGTCGGCGCTCCAGACGGCGAATGTATAGTCGCTGTAGACGCCGGACCGGCGGCCGTGGCCGCGCTCGGCGTAGATCAGCACGGCGTCGACGCTCATCGGGTCGAGCTTCCATTTCCACCACACGTCGGCGCCATCGCCGCCCTTCCGACGCCCGACGCCATAGGCGCCATCGCGCGCCTTCAGCATCAGGCCCTCCCGGCCGAGCGCGCGCGCCTCCTCGCGCCGCGACGCCAGCGCCTCCCAGCTGTCGCCCGCGACGAGGGGACTGATGCGCAGCGGCAGGCGCTCTCCCCGCGCCTTCGCCGCGTCGAGCGCCTGGCTCACGAGCCGCTCGAGCTTCGCCCGCCGCTCGTGCTGCGGCTCGGCGCGAATGTCGCGCCCGTCGCATTCCAGAAGGTCGTAGGCGATGAAGACGACCGGCAGCTCACGCATCGTCTTGTCGCTGACGATCTTCCGCCCGAGCCGCTGCTGGAGGCTCACGAAAGGTTGGAGTCCGTCGAGCAAATCCGGGCTGGCGTCCGGCGGCGGCGTCATCACGACGAGTTCGCCGTCGACGGCTACACCGGGAGGCAGAGCGCTCGCCAGCGGCTCGAGATCGGGATAGGCGTCGGAGATGAGCTCCTCGCCGCGCGACCACAGCCGCCAGCTGTCGCCGCGTTTCAAGAGCTGCGCGCGAATGCCGTCGAATTTCCATTCGACGATCCAGTTCTCCGGCGGACCGAGCGTCGCCTCCATGTCGGCGACCGGACGCTGCCAGGATTGCGCCAGATAGAAGGGAAAGGGGCGACCGGCGTCGAGCGCCAGGCCTTCGGCATGCGCGACCTCCGTGATCAGCGCCTCGAAATCCCCCGCGGCCGGGGCGCGGCGCGCCTGGGCATAGCCGATCATCCGCTGGGCCATCCGGCTTTCCTCGACGCCCGCCACCTCGGCCAGCGCCTTGACGACCTGCAGCCGGGAGACGCCGACCCTGAGCTCGCCGGTGATGAGCTTGAAGAAGACGAGCCTCTGGTCCGCGGGCAGCGCGTCGACCCATCGCCTCAGCCGCGCGAACTTCTCGTCGTCGACGAGCGCGGGCAGCGGCAGAAGCCGTTCGCTCATCCAGACGTCGAGCGTGATCTCCTCGCCGTCGACGCCTTCCGGCAACAGCAGGGACAACGTCTCGGCCAGATCGCCGACGCTATGATAGCACTCCTCGCAAAGCCATTCGGGAAGTCCCGAGCCTTCGACCGCAAGACGCCGCAGGAGGCGGGTCGGAACGGTCTGGCGCGGTTTGCCGCCGCTGAGGAAATAGACCACCCAAGCTGCGCTCGCCCATTGCGAAGGATCGTCCCTCGCCGCGGCGAAGGCGTCGACCAGCGCCGTCTGCTTCGCGCGAGTCGAGGTCGCGGAATCGAGCCGCCGGTAGAGGTCCGAGAAGGCCCTCACGGCGCCGCCTCGAGCCCGGAGCCGGCTTCGGCGGAGTCATCCTCGTCGCCGTATGCCGTCGCCATGACGCGGGCGTCGAGGCCTTTCTCCTGCAGGTATCGCGTCAGCGGGCCGACCGATCCGTGGGTGGCGAAAATGCGCTCCGCGCCGGTCGCCTCGATGGCGGCGAGGAGCCCCGGCCAGTCCGCGTGGTCCGACAGCACGAAGCCGCGATCGAGCCCGCGCCGGCGGCGATTGCCGCGCAACTGCATCCAGCCGCTGGCGAGGGCGTCCGAATAGTCGCCGAATCGCTTGAGCCAGGGGCTTGCCGCGGCGGACGGCGGCGCAAGAATGAAGGCGCGCGCGAACTCAGCCTTGTTGTCGATCTCGCCTACTGTCCGGGTCGGCGGCAGAGCGACGCCCGCCTCGCGGGTCAGCGCATTGAGCGGCTCGATCGCGCCATGGCAGACGATGGGTCCGATGGTCGCGTCGATATGGGCGAGCACGCGCTGCGCCTTGCCGAGCGCATAGGCGTAGAGCACGCTGGCGCGGCCCGAGGCGGCGTTGTCGCGCCACCAGGCGTCGATCGAGGCCGTAATCTCCGCTTGCGTTCGCCAGCGATAGATCGGCAGGCCGAAAGTCGATTCAGTGATAAAGGCGTGGCAGCGCTGGGGCTCGAAGGGCGCCGACACGTCGTCGCTCTCGAGCTTGTAGTCGCCCGAGACGACCCAGACCTCGCCGCGATGCGCGACGCGGATTTGCGCCGAGCCCAGCACATGGCCCGCCGGATGGAGCGACATCTCGACGCCGTTGCGGGTCAGGATTTCGTCGTAAGGAGCGGCCTCGATGGCGACGTCGCCGAGGCGCTTGCGCAGGATCGGCGCCGTGTCGCGATGGCAGACATAGACATCCGATCCGAAGCGCGCGTGGTCGGAATGCGCATGCGTGATCACCGCGCGCGCAACCGGGCGCCAGGGATCGATATGGAAGTCTCCGGCGGCGCAATAGAGGCCGCGATCGGTTGGTGCGATGAGGTCCATGAGGCTCGGTGACGCGCAGCCCGGGAAGCCGCCGGCGCTTCCATATAGGCGCCCTCGAGCCGCGCGCCAGCTTCGCCGAGGCTCGAAATGACGCCGGAGCGCCGGTTCAACCCATTTCGTGCAGACCGACTGGCACGCGCCATCGACCGGATGGGCTTGTCAGATTGGCGCCGCGGCGGCAGCTTGAGGGCGCCCGGCCGTCGATCCGGGGAATGTCGCTTCACTCAAATCCTGGAGGGGTCCTGATGACCGGATTGCGCCGCCGCCTTCTCGTTCCGCATCTTGCCGTGGCGCTGGGATGGCTTGCCCTCGGCGCGGGCGTCGCCGACGAAATGGCGGGCGCCCCGGCAAATAGCCCGGCCGTTGTCCCAGGCTATCTGCCGAAGGCGGCGCTGCCGGACAGCGTCGCCCTGTTGCCACCTCCCCCGGCGGTGGGGTCGGTTGCGGCGGCCCTCGATCAGGAGATCGCGCGCGCCGATCTCTCGCTGCGCGACACGCCCCGCTGGACGCTCGCCGGGTTGGACGCCGATCTCAGCTTTCCCTGGGCGGCTGGCGATTTCTCCTGCGCGCTCGGGGCGGCGATCACCGAAGAGGATACGCCGCGGCTCTACGGGATGCTGAGGCGGATCATGGCCGACGCGGGGGCGGCGACCGGCGCGGCGAAGACCAAATACCAGCACGCGCGTCCGTTCATGCTCGACAGCCAGCCGACCTGCCGGCCACAGGACGAGGCGGCGCTCAGATCCAGCGGCTCGTATCCTTCCGGCCACACGTCGATCGGCTGGGCCTGGGCCCTCGTCCTCGCCGAGGCGGCTCCCGAGGAGAGCGAAGCCATCCTGGCGCGCGGGCGCGCCTTTGGCGAAAGCCGCGTCGTCTGCAACGTCCATTGGGAGAGCGACGTCATCGAGGGCCGTTTCATTGGGGCCGCGACGGTCGCGCGGCTTCATGCCGAACCCGCCTTTCTCGCCGATCTCGAGGCGGCGAAATCCGAACTGGCGGCGGCGCGGGCCAAAACTCTCGCGCCGCAACGCGACTGCAAATTCGAAGCGGGCGCGCTGGCTCAGACGCCATGGCAGTCGCCTTGAGCGGATCTCCCGCGCGCTAGCCTAGAGGCGCAGCTCCCAGGTCGACGGCTTCCAGTCGTTTGCGAGCCTTTCGGCCTCGGCGATTTCGGACGGCGCCATTCTGGCGGCGGCCTCGTCGAGCGCCGCCTTCGCGCCCTCTTCCCCCTGCGCGACCGCCAGGCTGAACCAGAGATGCGCGAGCACGTAGTCCTGCGATACGCCGAGGCCGTGGGCGTACAACACGCCGAGATTGAACTGGGCGGCGCCGACGCCGCGCTCGGCGGCCTTGCGGAACCATCTTTCCGCCTCGACATAGTCTTTGGGCGTCCCCAGCCCGCGCGCCGAGAGAACGCCGAGGCCGAACTCCGCCATCCCGTCGCCGCTCGCCGCGGCCTTCAGAAACCGCCGCCTCGCCTCAGCATAATCCTGCGGGACGTTCCGCCCGCGCTCGATCATGAATCCGATCTTGGATTGCGACCCCACGGCCTCCTGGTCCGCCGGGGCCATAGGCCCGGCCACCGGCGCTCCGGCAGCGGTCAGGATCGCCGCGAAAAGAAGCGCGCATCGGTCGAACCGCATCCGATCCCCTCCGCCGGCCCCGGCCGGACCTCGTCAAGGAGCTTCAACCGCCGGCCCCGGCGCGCCGGCTGGAGGTGCCCGGCGAACTCGGGCCAAGTCCGGCTCCGTGCGATCCTCAAACGCCGACGCTGGCGCGAAGCTGACCGGGCTTGCGCATTTCAATTCTGCGTTCATGAAGGCTCGCGTGGGCGGGCGGGCCGTCACCAGGTCGAGAACTTCGCCTCGATCGACTTCAGGAACCGCTCCCGACGTTCGGGCCGGGTGTGGTTCATGTCGTAATGGGCGATATAGTCGCAGCGCGCACCCGGAGCGCAGATCAGCCGCATCGAGCGGGTCAGGAACCGGCGCGGCGGATCGCCCATCAGAACGGTCCACAGTCGACTGCCGCCGTAGGTGCAAACGACGCCCAGGCGCTTGATGTTGTGCAGCGTCGGGACATAGTCGCCATTGTCCTTGAGGCTGAAGCTGACGCCGGGCAAAAAGACCTTGTCGACGAAGCCCTTGAGGATCGCCGGAAAGCCCATGTTCCAGACCGGAAAGGAAAAGACCAGCGCTTCGGCCGCGAGCAGCCGATCGACATAGGGCGCGACGCGGCGTCGGTTGACCGCCACATCATGGTATTCGATCCGGTCCTCGCGGCTCATGACCGGATCGAACCCCTCCGCATGCAGGTCGCAGTCATCGACGTGATGGCCGCGAGCGCTGAGTGTGGCGACAAGCTTTGCGTGCGCGGCGGCGGCGAAGCTCGTTTCGACCGGGTGCGCGAAGAGGACCAGGATACGCAACGGCGCCGCTCACAACTGCGCGGCGAGGGCGCGCGCCTCGAGGCCGGGAAAGAGGAAGTTCTTGCCCGTCGAGAAGTCGAAGTTCGGGTCTTCCCACGCAATCATCTTGCCCGGATTGAGAAGGCCTTCGGGGTCGGTCTCGCGCTTGAACGCGAGCTGGGTCGCGTCCGTCTGCTTCATGCCCCCTTCCTCCAGCGTGTAGCGGTGCGGATTGAAGATCATCGCGCCCATCGCCTCATGCTCGGCCATGATCTCCTTGAGCCGCTCCTCGGTGGAGAAGCGCACCATGGGCAGTCCAGCGAAAGCGTTCCGTCCGTTGAAGCGGATGAGCTCGAGGTGGCCGGTGACCTCCGCGCCATAGCGGTCATGGATGCGCTTGATCAACGCGAGCGCGCCATTCTCGGGATAGCGGACCTGCAGATAGGTGATCGCGGGATCGACGCGGAGCGCCCGAAAGTCGTGTGGTTCCAGGAGAGTTCGTAGTTGGGCGGCAGGCCCGCCAGCGTCTCGGGCGTGGCGCGGCTGAAGTCGAAGAGGATCTCTGCGCCTCTGTGCGGTCGGCTGAACGCCTCGAAGGCGCCGAGCGCATGCGGAGCGATCATCGCGAGGACGACGCTCTTGCCGGCAGGGATCAGGGCGCGATGGCGGAGGAAGAAATCATGCGGCGCGGGCCCGGCGACCACAGTCACGAGCCCTTCAGGATGCCGTCCTGCTCCCCGAGGGCCAGCGCGTAGGCCGCGGCAGCGTCGAAACTGTCGAAGCCGATAATCACGTCGACCCAGTCCGTATCGCGCGGTCAGCGGCATCTCGACCAGCGTGATGACGCCGTTGGTGCCATAGGCGTGCACG
>CAVZJZ010000035.1:0-79316 GCA_963775665.1 uncultured Alphaproteobacteria bacterium
GGCAAGACCATTCTCTTCTGGACGGCGTCGCGCGGCCATCACGCCGACATCGGCGGGTCTGCACGCCCGGCTCGATGAGCCCGCTCGCGACCTCGATCCACGAGGAAGGCGTCTATATCGACAATTTTCTCCTGGTCGAGCGTGGGCGCTTCCGCGAGCGCGAGCTTTACCAACTGCTCGCAAACGGACCCTGGCCGGCCCGCAATACCTTGCAGAACGTCAACGACCTCAAGGCGCAGATCGCCGCCAATGAGAAGGGGGTCCGGGAACTCAAGCGCATGGTCGAGGCGTCTAGCCTGGAGACGGTCGAGGCCTATATGGGCCATGTGCAGGACAACGCCGACGAGAGCGTGCGGCGCGTCATCGACCAACTCGCCGACAGCGAAGCCTCGTCGGTCTCCGACCAGGGCGCGGTCATCAGGGTCAGGATCAGCGTCGATAAGCGGAAGCGCGAGGCGACGGTCGACTTCACCGGCACGTCGCCGCAGCAGCCGGACAATTTCAACGCGCCCGAGCCGGTGACGCGCGCCGCCGTGCTCTATGTGTTTCGCGTCATGGTCGACGACGACATCCCGATGAACGCGGGGTGCCTGAGGCCGATCCGGGTCATTCTGCCCGAAGGCTCGATGCTGAAGCCGCGCTATCCGGCCGCGGTGGCGGCGGGCAATGTCGAGGTGTCGCAGGCAGTGACCGACACGCTGTTCGCCGCGCTCCGAGCGCTCGGCTCCGCGCAGGGCACGATGAACAACCTCACCTTCGGCGATGCCGACACCCAGTATTACGAGACGATCTGCTCTGGCGCGCCGGCCGGCCCCGGCTTCGACGGCGCGAGCGCGGTCCACACCCACATGACCAACTCGCGCCTGACCGATCCGGAAGTGCTGGAGAGCCGCTTCCCGGTGGTGCTCGAGGATTTTCACATCCGCCGGGGCTCGGGCGGCAAGGGACACTGGAAGGCGGGCGACGGCACGCTGAGGCGCATCCGCTTCCTCAAGGACATGCAGGCCGCGATCCTGAGCGGCCACCGCGCCGTTCCCAATCCGGGGACTTTGGGCGGCGAACCGGGCGAGCTCGGCCGCAATGCGGTCCGCCGCAACGACGGCCGGATCGAGATTTTGCCGGGCTGCGCCGAGGCGCAGGTCGAGGCGGGCGAGGCGGTTGAGATCGTCACGCCGACCGGGGGAGGGTGGGGAAGGCGTGGTTCGATCCGGTAAGATCGCTGACAGATTGGACCGGATACATCGTTGACAGGTCTATTGCACGGCGAGGAGGGCCCCGCCGATGCCTTGGAGCGAGACCTGCGCGATGGATGAACGGATGCGATTTGTCGTTGCGGCGAGCGAGGACGAGGCGGTGATGAGCGAGATTTGCGCCGAGTTCGGGATCAGCCGGCAGACCGGCTACAAATGGCTTGGCGCGCTATCGGGACGGAAGGCGCTCGAGGGTCTGAAGGAGCGCAGCCGGGCGCCGCTGTTCGCATGGCCGGGCGCGCGACGAGGCGGTGGTCGAGGCGGTTCTGGCGCTGCGCGAGCGTCATCCGACCTGGGGTCCCAAGAAGCTGCGCAAGAAGCTTGGCGAGCGTTTGCCGGACGATCGCGCCGCCGGCCAGGAGCACGATCGGCGACTGGCTGCGCAAGGAAGGGCTTGACGCGAGCGCGGCGACCCCGGCGACGGTGTCCGCCCTCGTCCTCGCCGCTTCCGGCCGCCGACGCGCCCAACGCGGTGTGGTGCGCCGACTTCAAGGGCTGGTTTGCTGACCGGCGACCGGCAGCGCTGCGATCCGCTGACGATCAGCGACGCGATGAGCCGCTATCTCTTGCGCTGCCAGGCGGTCGACGCGGCCGGACGGGGCGCATGTGCGGCCGGTGTTCGAGGCGGCGTTCTGCGAGTTCGGCCTGCCGCTTGCGATCCGCTCGGACAATGGCCCGCCGTTCGCCTCGATCGGCGCGGGCGGACTGTCGAGGCTTGCGGTGTGGTGGATCAAGCTCGGCGTCAGGCCGGAGCGGATCGAGCCGGGCAAGCCGCAGCAGAACGGCCGCCATCGAGCGCATGCATCGCACCCTGAAGGCGGAGACCGCCAATCCGCCGGCGGCGACGCTCGGCCGAGCAGCAGCGCCGCTTCGACGCACTTCCGCGCCATATATAATGACGAGCGTCCGCATGAGGCCCTGGATTTCGAGACGCCGGCTTCGCTCTATCGCGCCTCCGACCGCGCGCTATCCGTGCGCCTTGCGCGAGCCGGACTATCCGACGGGCGCCGCCGTGCGCCGGGTTCGCTCGAACGGCGTGATCAAATGGGGCGGCGACCTGATCTTCGTCAGCGAGGCGCTGATCGGCGAACCGGTGGCGATCGAGGAGACCGAGGACGGCGAATGGCTGGTCCGTTACGCCGACGTCGAGCTCGGCTTCATCGACAAGAGCGGCCGCCTCCGCCGCCGCAAACTGTCGCGGCCGCCGGCCTGTGGACTTGTGGACAACGCCGCGCGTTGCCCACAGGGCCCACAGGCGCAGACAGCAGCAACAACCGGCCACGTAAGTGGCCAAAAGTGTCAACCATGTATCCGGTCCAAAGTGTCAACCATCAATCCGGTTGCACAGTTCCTTGAGGGGATGGGGGTGAGGGTCGGCGCCGCGCCCTCATCCGGCCCTTCGGGCCACCTTCTCCCGCAAGCGGGAGAAGGGTAACGAGCGGCTTCGCTTTCCGTTAGGGATTGGCGTCCTAGGGTGCTTGCCCGTCCCCCGATGAGGAGCCGTCATGCGCCGCCAGGCCGCCTTCGCCGCGATCGTCCTTTGCTTTGTCGCGGCGGCGGCTCACGCGGCGCCGCGCTGGACCTTCTGCGTCGCGGCGGCGGGAGGCGGCGCGGATGTCTGGATCAGCGACGTCTTCGTCGTCGAGCGCGACCGCGAGAAGCTCGAAGGCGCGTTCAAGAGCGCCGTCGAGCGGCTGGGCGCGTCGGCCGCGACGGCGCAATGTCCGCTGCCGCGCGAGGACAAGACGGTCGCCGTCAACGCGCAGATCGACGCCGAGGCGTTCAACCGCAAGATCGGCGCGACGCTGCACCCCGTCGCCGCGGCGATTTCCGCCGCGGCGGTAGCGTGAGCGCGAACTGTCGCCGCGCTCGGCTCAAGCGCGGCCGGCGCGGTCCATGGGGCGTCCGCAAGGACGCCCGTCTCTCGACGGGCTACCGACCGCGCCTACAAACCCTGCGCGGTCTGACGGGCTACCGACCGCGCTTCAGCCGCTATTCCGAAAACGGCGTGATCTTCGGCTCCGGACGGCCGGACCATTCGAACCGATAGACCGCCCCCGGGGCGACCGACTGCACCGCATGCGGCCGCAGCGCCGCGAGGCAGGTTCCTCCGGCATGCCGGACGGACGGATAGATGATTCCGTTGAGGCCCCGCGCGAAGGCGGAATCGGCGATCGCGTTGCCGGGCGGATATCCGATCGCCGGATCCGGATCGAGACACGGATGCGCGCCCGCGGCTCTGAGGTCGACGAATTCTCCGGCCATGCTGGCGAACATTTCGGCGTAGTCGACGACGCCCCTGTACTCCCCCGATTTTGCGAGGAAATCGGTCATGTGCCAGGCGACCTCGCGCATCGAGGTCTGAACCGCGAGCGCCGCATACCAGGCCCCGCGCGGGGCGTTGAACCGGTTGGGCTCGAGCGGCTTGGCGTAGGCGAAGGCGGCGTTGACGAACGACGCATAGGGAACCCCATGCACGAACTCGTCGCGGCCGAAGCCCGCCGTTCCATGCGCCTCGGCGACGAGGCGCTCACTGGTCGCGCCTTCGATTTCCGCCAGCGCCGCGAGATCGTCGGCGCCGACCAGCCCCGCCAGCACCGGCGGCCGAAGGCGGGCGGTCGAAACGAGCCGGACGGTCTTCGGGAACGCCTCGCGCACGACCGGCAGGCTGTCGGGCATTTCGCTAACCAGCGTCTCGTCCTGACGCCACTCGAACGGCGGCGCCAACTGGAGCATTCTTCGAGGCCCCGCTGACGCGGCGCGCCTCAGAAGAGGGGTTGAGTCACAGGCCGCCGCGCACGGCGTCGACATAGCGGCGAATGTCGAGCATCCGCGGGATGCCGCCCTCGATCATCGCCTCGATCGGCGTCCGTCGGTCGAACAGGGCGCCGCGGTTCACCCTGCGGATCCACGCGTCGGCCGCGCCGTCGACGAAGAGAAGATGCAGCCCTTTGTAGATCCCGACCAGCGCCGAGACGCGGGTCAGCTGGTCCTGGCTGAGCGCCGGACGATAGCCGCGCTTGATCCGGTCGAGGCTGCTGGCCGAGACGCCAAGCAGGCCGGCGCTTTCCGCGTTCGACAATCCCCACGCTTTCATGAGCGCAAGGAACGCCTTGATCGCCACCTCCGACAGCCGCTCCCGATCCGCTTCCCTGGAAAAGGTCTGCGGCCCGATCGGCGTCAGCGCCGGCGGCTCTGTCTTCAGACGCGCCATACGGGCCATGTCGCACCTCCTGGTGAACATATGCGCGTCATTTGGTGGAAAGTCCAGATCGTTCTCCCTCGCCCCGCTTTGCGGGGAGAGGGGGGTGAGGGCCTTAGGCGCGCGCTCGCTGAGCGCGGCCGTGGCGCGGTCCACAGGTGCGTCCGGCAGGACGCCCGTCTATCGACGGGCTATCGACCGCGCCTGCAACTGGTCAGCGCCAAAGGCGGGGCCGAGCCGCCCTGGCTCAGGCCGAGGCGCCGGTGCAGTGATGAAGCCAACCGGTCTTCGGACCGGCGTAGATGACTATGGCGCCAACCGAGGTGTCGTTGTAGGCCTGCCCGATGAGGGCGTTGGTCGGCCGACCGGAGGTCGCGCCGGCGCCGATGATCGCGGCGCCGTTCGCGGACACCCAGCCGGCGTTGCGCAGAACGATCGCGTCGTCGCCGACGACGGAGATCGAGGACCCTGCGGCGCACCGGTAGCCGCGGGTCGTTCCCGGTATGGTGAACGGGTTCGGCGCGCCGTCGGCAGGCATGATGATCTGGTTCGGCAGGCTCATGGTCGGTGTCCGCGCCTATCTTTAAGAGCCGTTTCCGTCGCACGAGAACGCCCCAGTACGAGACGACTCGCGTCGGCGGCAATCCTACCGCCCCGCCCAGAAATCGATCATGCCCGTCGTCTTCCCCCGGTCCAGCGCCAGCAGGTCGGCGATCGCCCAGACGAGGGCGTCGGCGCGGTCCGGCGAATAGCCGGCGGCTTTCCGGTCGAAGTCGGGCGTCAGCGCGCAGAGCTGGTCCTCGAGCCTGGCGAAGACGCCCGAATGGAAGACGAGGCCGCGTTCGTAGGCCGCCGCGATCGGCTCGGCGCGCAGGAATTTTCCGCGCGTCGCCGTGACCGAGCGCACCGGCAGATGCGGCTCCGCCTGGCGCAGGACCTCGGCCACCATGTCGCCGCCGTTGTTGACCTCGGCGACGACCCGGTTGGCGCGAAAGCCGCGATAGGCCGCCCCGACGCGGGCCGCCCATGCGCCCGGCGTGTCGCCCTGGCTGGTGAGATCGGCCAGCACATAGATGCGCCCGTCGGACGCCTTGCCGGCGACGACAATCCCGCATTCGTCGGACTTCGCGCTCGATCGCGCCGGCGGATCGACCGCGACGACGACTTCGGCGAAGTCCTGCGGCGCGGTCTGCGGGGCGACGCGCTGGCGATCGATCAGCGCCCGGGTCCACAAAGCCCCGGGCGTCTCCTCGATGATCTCGGCGAACAGCTCCTGGCGTCCGATCGTCCGGCCCTCGTAGCGCCTGGCGATGCGCTTCAGGAAGGCGTTGGCGAGATTGCCCTTGTTTTCGAAGGTCGAGCCGCGGGTGACGATCGTGTCCTCGCCGGCGGCAAGCTGCTTGATGATTTTGGTCGGGCGAGGCGTCGTGGTGACAACCATCTGCGGCTTGTCGCCGAGACGTAAGCCCAGCAACGCCTGGTCGAAGGCCTCGGGCCGCCGCCAGGCGGCGAGTTCGTCGCACCAGAGCTTCATGTGCTGCTTGCCGCGCAGCCGGTCGGGCTCATCGGCGGAGAACAGGAAGCTCTTCGCGCCGCCCGGCCATTCGAGCCGGCCGGCCGAGGCGAGGTAGCGCGGGCGCTCGTCCCTGCGGCAGCAATTGAGGATGCCGGATTCGCCGAGCACCATGACGTCGCGCACATCGTCGGCGGTCGGGCCGATCAGATTGACGATCGGAAAGGTCTTTGTCCATCGCCGGACCGCCTCGGCGCCGGCGCGGGTCTTGCCGGCGCCCCGCCCGGCGAGGATCAGCCAGACGATCCAGTCGCCGGGCGGCGGCTCCTGCTCCGGGCGCGCCCAGAAGGACCAGTCGTAGAACGTCCGGACGCATTCGCGCGGCGACAGCTCCGCGAGCAGCTTGGCGCGCGTGCGGGCGTCCATCGCCAGCAGGTCGCCTATCCGCGGGACCATACGGTCGGCGGCGGCCGGAGAGCGCGGCTTCCGCGCCTTGACCGCCTTTGCGGCCTCAGCCCCGGCGTCGATCATTCCGCGGCGGCATCCTCTTTCAGCTCTTTCAGCCGGGCGGCGATCGTGTTGATCTTGTTGTGCAGACGATCGCGCTCCTCGTCGCCATATTGTTCCAGGGCGGGGCTGGCTCGGTCGAAGCCGTGATAGCGGTCGAGCCGGTCGAGGATCTTGAGCGCCCGGTCGATCGCCTTGAGTTCGCCGGCCCGCGCGCGCTTGAGCGCCTGAACGCTGAGAGCTTCGAGCCGGGCGATCTGCAGCCTGGCGAACTCGGCGAGCGACAGGACCCATCGCCGGCCGAGCGCCTCGCGCACGATCGCCTCGACCCGCTTCTGCGTGAGCTTTTCCTGGGCGCTGATGGCCTCGACGCCGGCGCCGCCGATCATGGCCTCGAAGACGCGCTGCGCGCGGGCGTATCTGGCGCCTTCCGGCGCATTGGGTTGGGTTTCAGTCATGGGGCAGGCCTCGACGGGGGTGGGGGAGCTTCAGGCGCGACAAGGCGGCCGCCGGCATGACTGCGGGCGGATCAACTTGCGGGCTGACGGGAGATGCCGGGGCGGCGCTTCACGCAGCTTTCGACATTGCTCCACACTACCCCAACCGGCGTGAGTTGGCAAGCATTTGTTCGTGCTATGTTCTAATGAGCTGATATTAGTCTTGTACAATCAATGGCTTAATTGAAAACATTCTATGGGCCGTAACCCAAGCTCTTGCCGGCCGATCCCCGGCCGACCCACCGACCTCGTCCTGAGGCGCCGCGGAGCGGCCTCGAAGGACGCTCCAGTTTGCGCCGGCGGTTCGGCAGGCAAACGTCACAAGCGCGCTTTTGAACCTCTCTTCGAAAGCGCCGCCATCGCTGAGAAATCGCCGCGAATGTAGGCCTCCTTCTTTGCTCTCGACCAACCCTTGATCCGCCGCTCCGCCGCAATCGCGTCGACGATCCTGTCGTAATGTTCGGAGAAGACCAGTTTCACCGGCCTTCGCGTGAACGTGTAGCCGGGCATCAGGCCTTGGGCGTGCTCGCTCAGACGCTCTTCCACGGAGCGCCGCGTGATGCCGGTATAGTAGCTGCCGTCTGAGCAAAGGAGGATATAGATCGACGCCCCGCCCAAGTCATTGCCCCGTCGTTGAAGCCAATGATACCGAGCGCGCGTCGCCTAATCGAGACAGCTCTGCACAGCGCCACTGGAACCGTCCTTCGAGGCTCTTGCTTCGCAAGAGCGCCTCAGGACGAGGTCCGTGGGGATGGCCAACGAGCGATGCGAAGCAACGCGTCTCGAAGGACGCCATCGAGGCGCCCGATCCAACGTCACAGCCCTCTCACTCCCTGAGCAGCTCGTTGATCCCCGTCTTGGCGCGCGTCTGCTGATCGACCGTCTTCACGATCACCGCGCAATAGAGCGAGGGGCCGGGCGCGCCGTCGGGGAGGGGCTTGCCCGGAAGCGAGCCCGACACGACGACCGAATAGGGCGGCACGTAGCCGACATGGACCTTGCCGGTCGACCGGTCGACGATCTTGGTCGAAGCGGAGATGAAGACGCCCATCGAGATCACCGAGCCCTCGCCGACGATCACGCCCTCGACGACTTCCGAGCGCGCGCCGATGAAGCAGTCGTCCTCGATGATGGTCGGGTTGGCCTGCAGCGGCTCGAGCACGCCGCCGATGCCGACGCCCCCGGAGAGATGCACGTTCTTGCCGATCTGCGCGCACGAGCCGACCGTGACCCAGGTGTCGACCATCGTCTTGGCGTCGACGTAGGCCCCGAGATTGACGAAGCTCGGCATCAGGACGACGTCGCGGCCGATGAAGGCCGAATGGCGGACGATCGCGCCGGGGACCGCGCGAAATCCGGCCTCGCGGAACCGGTTCTCTCCCCAGCCCTCCATTTTCGAGGGGATCTTGTCCCACCACGCAGCCTGGCCCGGGCCGCCCTCGATGATCCGGTTGTCATTGAGGCGGAACGACAGCAGCACCGCCTTCTTCAGCCACTGGTTGACCTTCCACGAATTCGGCCCCGTCGCGCCGGGGAGTTTCTCCGCCACCCGGGCCTTGCCCGAAATCGAGAAGCCCAAGCGCCGCCTCGACCGCGTCGCGCACCTCGCCCTTCGTCTGCGGATTGATCCTGGCGCGATCCTCGAAGGCGTCATCGATCAGCGTCTGAAGGCGGGCGTCGGTCATGGGGGCTCCTGGCGAACGGGGGCGACGGTTTCCCCGCGCCGGGGCGGCTTGTCAATGGCGGCGGCGCCGCGATCTGTAGGCGCGGTCGCTGACCGCGCTAGCCGCGCTCAGCGAGCGCGGCTACAAGCTCGCGCCCTGTAGGCGCGGTCGCCGACCGCGCATGCTGCACGGAGCGTCGTTAGGTCGCCCGCACCACCGCGATGTCGCCGCGCGCCTGCAGCGCCGGATCGGCCGTCACAAGGGTCAGCGCGCGATTAAGGCAATGGGCGACGAGCATGCGGTCGAACGGGTCGCGATGGCTCCACTCGAGCGCGCCGGCGGTCTCGGCGTCTGCGGCGTCGATCGGGAGCTCCTGAAATCCGGCCTCCGCCGCCGCCGCCCGCGCCGAACCGTCGTAGGCAAGCTTGCCGAGACGCCGTTTGATCGCGATCTCCCAGAACGAGGCGGCGCTCACATAGACCGCGACGTCCGCCCGCCGGATGATCGAGCGCGCCTCTTCCGAGAGCCGCGCAGACCGGGCCTCGAACCAGAGAAAGACCTGCGTGTCGATAAGGAAGCTCAATCCGATCCCTCGAAATCCTCGATGATGCGTTCGTCCGTCGCGTCGAAGTGGTCGGCGATGTGGCGGATTTTCATCAGGCCGGACGGCCGCCGCTCGCGCGGGCTCTTCGGCAGCGGCGCGAGCCGCGCCCTGGCGACGCCGTTCTTGGCGATGATGATCTCCTCGCCGCGCTCGGCGGCGTCGACCAGCGCCGAAAGCTGGGTCTTGGCTTCGTAGAGATTGACCGTCCGCGTCATGCCGAAACATAGGCGGCGCGGACCGGTTGGTCAAGTTGGTCAAGCGCCCGGCAGGATAGCCGGCTCCTCGAACGGCGGTCCTCAGCCGGGCAAACGAAGCACTGGCGCCGGGTCTTCGCCCCACCCGCCGCCCGCCGCCGCGCGAACGCGCCTGTTCGCCGCATCGAGCGAAAATTCCTCCGGGTCGTAGTCCCCGTCGGCCCATTCCAGGACTTCGCGGCTTTCCGGATTGTCCGGAGCCGCCAAGGCCGCGAGCAGGGCGGCGTAGCCGGGAGGACCGCCGCAATCCTCGAGGGGACAATTGCGCTTTCCCGCGACGCACGCGGGGCTTCGGGGCGCGTCGGGCGGCGGACCCTTCTTCTCGATCAGAATGTCGTGTTCCCAGGAGTCGCCGAAATCATAGGTGTAGCCGAAGCGAGAGACCCGGTCTCGCAACAGGCTCCTGATCGTGGTTTTCCGCTCGTTTCGGACGAATTCGGTCATCGAGGGATCGCCGAACTGCTCCCCGCCGATTTCGAAAGCATGGAGATGCCCGCCATCCCACCCCATCGCGGCCTGGATGATGTCGCTGAGATCGCCGAGATTTCGTCGTGTCCGGCAGCCTCAGCCGGCGCCAGATCAGCGGGCGAATGTATTGCAGCGTCACCTTGAGGTGCACAAGGGTGGTGGCGGCGGATTTTGCGGCGGTCTTGGCCATGGCGAGCCTGTCCGGTTAGGGATGAGTCATGCCGGCAGGGTGCTGCCGCGGTCGGCGGCGCGCAAGAGGTGGACCGCCGGGCAATGCGGCTTGTCCCCGGATGTTTTCGACCCGCCGTCGTCGAGCGAGGGGGCGCGACTCACTCGCGCCATTCGAACCGAAACACCTGAGCCTTCTTGGCGAACCCCTTCAGTCTTCGCTCGCCAAGCGAGACGAAGCGCGCCGTGTCCTCCCCGCAGAGCTCCCGCACGTGCCCGGATACGAGGATGCCGTCGGCCTCCGCCTCGCTGCAGAGCCGGGAAGCAAGCTGCACCGTAGCGCCGAACAGGTCGTTGCCGTCGGTGACCGGGTCGCCGGCGTCGATGCCGATCCGGACGCTCAGGCTCTCGGCTGCGTCGGCGTTGAATGCCGCAATGCGCCGCTGGATGTCCCCCGCGCCGCGCACGGCGTTCGCTGCCTGGTCGAATGACGCCATGATGCCGTCGCCGGTATGCTTGATCTCCCGTCCGCCATGCGCGTCGAGCCCCCGGCGAACCAGCGCGTCGTGCGCCCGCACCAGTTCGAGCGCCTCGCGGTCGCCGAGGCGCGCCGTCATCTCCGTCGAGCCGACGATGTCGGTGAACATGATGGCGCGCAGCCCGGCAGCGATCCCAGGCGCGGCCGCCTCCGATGCCGCGCACGGATCGCAGATGCGGCCGAGGAAGGCTTCGACCGTGGTGAGATCGACCGGAATGATGGCGTTGGCGATCTCCCCGTGCGCCTCGCGATGCACCCGGTCGGCAGTCTCGGCGTCCGGCGCGTCGACGAGGCAGAAGCCGATGCCGCGTTGCTCGTCGAACCAATACGTCATGTATTTGACGCCGTACCGGTCCTGGATTTCGACATCCTTGCTGTGTGCGTCGGCGACATCCGCTTGCCTCAAGCCGCGCATGTCGTGCCGATCCATGAATATGGGCATAGGGTTTCTCCGCCCGCGCGACGCCTCATGCCGTCGGCGGGATGTTCTGGTTCATGCGGAACAGATTGCCGGGATCGTAACGCCGCTTGATCTCGACCAGGCGCCGATAATTGGCGCCATACGCCTTCTCGACCCGGTCGCCTTCGTCCTCCGGCATGAAATTGACGTAGACGCTTCCGGACGCGAAGGGCGCGACAGCGTCGGACAACTGACGAGCCCATGCGATGCAGGCTGAATCCTGCTGCTTGTCGCGCCAGCGCCCATGGGCGTTCATGACGAAGTGAGCGTCGCGATTGCTCCATGCGGTGGCGTCGGCTGGAACGCGCGCCATCGCCCCGCCGACGTGGGCGATGAAGATTTCGCATTCCGGCGACGGCAGCTTGCGCGCCGCGTCGACCATGACTCTGATCGCTCGCTCCGAGAGATCGGCGAAGTCGTGGCTCTTCCAATAGTTGCGTGCGCCCGGGCGTCAGCAGCGGATCGAACGCCGCCTGCCAGGCGGCGAACGGGTGGGGAGAGATGACGTCGGCGATCGGGCTGCCGAGCGCGCGAAGGGGACGGATCGCCTTCTCGCCGTCCTTCATGTCGCCGCTGTAGCAGGCCGCGAAGATGAGGACCTCCCGGCCGTGCCACTCCGCAGGCAGGAACGGCAGCGGCGGCGCCTTCCGCATCACGGCCCAGACGGTCAGCTCGTCGGGCGCCTCGTTGGCGATGCGGCGGAACTCGGGCAGCAACTCGTCGGCCTTCTCGAGCGGATGCACGATCAACCCCGACAGGACCTCGGGGCCGAGCGGATGGAGCTTGAACTCGAACGAGGTGACGACGCCGAAATTGCCGCCCCCGCCGCGCAGCGCCCAGAACAGGTCCGGGTTGTCGCTCTCGCTGGCGCGGACCAGGTTGCCGTCCGCCGTCACGACGTCGGCGGAAATGAGATTGTCGATGGTCAGTCCGAACTTGCGCGTGGTCCAGCCGAATCCTCCGCCAAGCGTGAGGCCGGCGACGCCGGTCGTCGAATTGATGCCGAGCGGAGTCGCGAGCGCGTGCGCCTGCGCCTCCTTGTCGAAGTCCGCCAGCGTTGCGCCGGGCTGGACCCTGGCCGTCCGGGTCTTGGGGTCGATGCGCACCGATCTCATCAGCGAGAGATCGATGAGCACGCCGCCGTTGCAGACCGAGTTGCCGGCGATGTTGTGGCCGCCGCTCCGCACCGCGAGCAGCAGGTTTTCCTCGCGTGCGGTTCTGACGGCGTGGGTCACGTCGGCAGCGTCAAGGCAGCGCGCAGCGAGCGCGGGCGAACGGTCGATCATGGCGTTCCAGATCGTCCGCGCCGCGTCGTATCCCTCGTCTCCGGGCAATACGACGGGTCCGCGCATCTTGCCGCGCAGCGCCGCCGCCACGCCTCGCAGGAATGATCCGGGTCGGTGTCTCGGCCGGACGGATCGCCAAGTCAGTCATGTTCCTCTCCTCAATGCTTAGGTGAAAACGAATTTGGCCCCGCGCCCGGCCGCTACCCTTGCGGGGGCGGTGAGGCGCGTCGGCAAAAAATTCCCACGGCGCTTCTTTGGCGACTAGTTCACGAACTGAATCGCGCCCGGTATATATTTCTGAACTAGCCGTCGTCCCCTGGCGTGGATATCGAACGAACGCCGAAGGACGGCGACACGTAATCAGGGAGCAGCAGATGACTGAGGGAGGCTACAAACAGTTCTGCCCCGTGGCGATGGCGGCGGATATTCTCTGCACGCGGTGGACGGTCGTGCTCCTTCGCGAGATGGTCGCAGGATCGACCCGCTTCAATGATTTGCGGCGCGGCGTGCCCAGAATGTCGCCCGCCCTTCTGTCGAAACGCCTCAAGGATCTGGAGACTGCCGGGATCGTGACGCGCTCGCCCGTCGCCGGCGAATCCGATCTCTACGAATACAGGCTGACTCGGTCGGGAAAGGATCTCGCGCCCATTATTGAGGCGGTCGGCGTATGGGGACACAGGTGGATCGAGACGGAAGCCTCGCTCGCGAATTTGGATCCCAATCTGCTGATGTGGGACATGCGGCGCAACATCAACCCCGCGCCCTTGCCGCGCCGCGCGGAGCACAATCCAGGTCATCCTGAAGGATCTTCCGGAGCCGCGACGGAAATGGTGGCTGGTCGTCGAGCCGGACAAGGAGGTCGATCTCTGCTCGGTCGATCCCGGGTTCGACGTCGACCTTTTTCTGTCGACCGACCTCAGGACCATGACAGAAATCTGGATGGGCTATATCACCGTCGCGCGCGCCAAGGAGCAGCGAAGGCTGGTCATGACCGGGGACCGGCAGCTGGAAGCCGCCATTGGAAGCTGGTTGAAGCTGAGCCCCTTCGCAAAGATCGACAAGCTGGTGGCTTAGACAAAGCACGCTCGCCTCGCGCGCAGGGCCAAGAGGTCGCGAGCTTCAGCCCGCCCACAGCACGGCGATGTCGCTTCGCGCGCGTAGTCTTGCGTCGGCGGTAATCAGGGTGAGCTCGCGATTAAGGCAATGCGCGACGAGCAGGCGATCGAATGGATCTCGATGGCTCCAGTCGAGACCTTCGGCCAGTTCCGCGTCGGCGGCGTCGATGCCGAGTTCGACGAAGCCGGCGTCGGAGGCAGCCGCTCGCGGCGATCCGTCGTAGGCGAGTGTGCCCGCCCGCCGCTTGATCGCGATCTCCCAGAACGAGACGGCGCTGACATAGATGGTTCGATCCGTTCGCAGAATGAGAGCCCGCGCGCTTTCGGAGAGCCGCGCCGACCTGGACTCGAACCAAAGAAACACCTGCGTGTCGATGAGGAAGCTCAATCCGAGCCCTCGAAATCCTCGATGATGCGTTCGTCCGTCGCGTCGAAGTCGTCGGCGATATGGCGGATTTTCATCAGGCCGGACGGCCGCCGCTCGCGCGGGCTCTTCGGCAGCGGCGCGAGCCGCGCCTTGGCGACGCCGTTCTTGGCGATGATGATCTCCTCGCCGCGCTCGGCGGCGTCGACCAGCGCCGAAAGATGGGTCTTGGCTTCGTAGAGATTGACCGTCCGCGTCATGCCGAAAGATAGGCGGCGCGGACGGGTTGGTCAAGTTGGTCAAGCGACCCGAGCAACGGTCGCAAAAAGTTGCAGAATCTGGCGCCCAATTCCTTGAAAAGATTGAGTCGGCGACGGATTCTCAAGCCTACCGCACCAGCACGTTCCTGAACTGCCAGGGGTCGCTTTCGTCGATGTCCTCCGGGAAGAGGCCGGGGCGGTTTTCGAGCGGCGTCCAGTTCGAGTAGACGCCGACGACCGGGCCGAGATAGGGCAGTTGCACCTCGAGGCAGCGGCGGAAGTCCATCTCGTCGGCTTCGACAATGCCGGCCTTCGGGTTCTCCAGCGCCCAGACCATGCCGGCCAGAACCGCCGAGGTGACCTGCATGCCGGTCGCGTTCTGATAGGGCGCGAGCGCCCGCGTCTCCTCGACCGAGAGCTGCGAGCCGTACCAGTAGGCGTTGCGGGCGTGGCCGTAGAGGAGCACGCCGAGCTCGTCGATCCCGTCGGCGATCTCGGCCTCTCCGAGGATGTGATGGGCGCTCTGGATCTCGCCGGCGCGGCCGAAGAGCTCGTGCAGCGACAGGACCGCGTCGTCGCAGGGGTGATAGGCGTAGTGGCAGGTCGGCCGGTAGACGGCCTCGCCCTTGCCGTCGCGCACCGTGTAGTAATCGGCGATCGAGATCGACTCGTTGTGGGTGACGAGAAAGCCGAACTGGCCGCGCGCCGTCGGCGTCCACGAGCGCACGCGGGTGTTGGCGCCCGGCTGCTTGAGGTAGATCGCCGCGCCGGAGCCCGTCTTGTGAAAGCCCGCATTGGCCGGCGCCCATGTCTCGTGCGTGCCCCAGCCGAGTTCGGCCGGCTGCATGCCTTCGGACAAGAAACCCTCGATCGACCAGGTGTTGACGAAGACGTTGCGCGGCTTCGGGGTTTTGGCGCGCTGCGTGTCGCGCTCGGCGATATGCACGCCCTTGACGCCGAGGCGTTGGGCGAGCCGGCCCCACTCTTCGCGCGTCTTCGGTTCGCTCCCCTTGTCGTTAAGGTCGGCGGCGAGATTGATGAGCGCCTGCTTGACGAACCAGGACACCATGCCGGGATTGGCGCCGCAGCACGAGACCGCTGTCGTTCCGCCCGGGTTCTTGCGGCGCTCCTCCATCACCGTCTCGCGCAGCGCATAGTTGGTGCGCGATTCGTTGCCGCGCGACTTGTCGTAATAGAAGCCGGGCCAGGGCTCGACGACCGTGTCGACATAGAGCGCGCCGATCTCCCGGCAGAAGCGCATGATGTCGAGCGAGGAGGTGTCGACCGAAAGGTTGACGCAGAATCCCTGGCCCTTGCCGGCTTTCAGGTGCTTGCCGAGGACGTCGCGATAGTTGTCGCGGGTGAGCCCCAGGTGGACGAACTTGACGCCCCGCTCGTCGAGCAGCCTTCGGTCGGAATCGTTGGGGTCGATGACGACGAAATGCTCCTTGTCGAACTGGAAGTGGCGCTCGATCAGCGGCAGGGTTCCCTTGCCGATCGATCCGAAGCCGATCATCACGATCGCGCCTTCGATGCGCGCGTGCAGGGGCCAGTGCGACATGGCGTCGTGTCTCCGTTTGGGATGGGGCGACGCCGAGCGTCATGACGGCGGTTAAAGCCACGGCTCTTCCGGCCCGTCAATAGCGCAAGAAGCTCAAACTCTGTCGTCGTTCCGTCATGCCGGGGCGCGTCGGGGCGGCCCGCCGTCGAGGCCGAGCAGCCGGTCGACGGAGATCGCGCCGGGCCCGAAGGCCATGATCGCCAGCGCCATCGTCGCCCAGGGCAGATGGAAGTTCTGCCAGCCGTCCGGATAGACGAGCTGGATGACCGCGGTCATGCAAAGGAGCCCGAGCGCGGCGTAGCGGCTGAGGAAGCCAAATGCGAGCAGGATCGGCAGCACGATCTCGGCCGTGCTCGCCATCGTCGCCACCAGCTCGGGTTCAGGGAATGGGAACTCCCGACCGAAGAGATGCAGCCGGTACTCGTCCGAGAACAGCGCTTTCGCGCCGAACGAGAGGGTGAACCAGCCGTCCCAGCGCGTCAGCCCCGACTTGTAGAAGGGCATCGCCAGGGTCAGCCGCAGGACGAGCAGCGCGAGCGACGCGGGGACGAGGCCGAACAGGGCGCGGGTGAAGCGGGCGAACGGGTTGGAGATCGCGGACGCCGGGCTGGAGACGCCGTCGATGCTCATGACATGTCTCCTGGAATGATCGATGCGATTGCGCCCGCCCCGACGAGGCCGACGAGATGGGTTCCGAAGTCGTCCGGATCCGACAAGCCTTCCGCCGCCTCGGCGAGCGTCGCGCCCGCGTGCAAGCGCGCCGCGAATTCGTATCCGCCCGCCGGCAGGACAGTGACCGAGACGTCGGCCTCGGGCCGCGTGACCAGCGCGTCCTCGCCCGGCGAGCGCTCGAGCGGGCCCGGTTCGGCGCCGCCTTGGTGGGCGGCCCAGATCGAGGCTGCGGGCGTTGCGAAGCGGAGGAGCCGCGCGGCGGGATGGAGCTCAACCCGCGCTCCGGGCAGCGCCTCGGGGAGAGTTCCGCAAGGTCGCCGATGGTCGCGGCCGCCCTGTCCTGCGCGTGATAGGCCTCGACCCAGGCGTTCTCCAGCCGGGCGACGTCGGCGAGATACGGCAGGTCGAGCTGCGCGCCGGCCTCCGCGAGAAAATCGGGAAAATCGTCGCCATAGGCGATCATGACCGGGGACTGAGGCTTTCGCGCATGTGCGAACTCCGCGCCAGCGCGCGAAAGACGTCGGCGCCCGCGATCCGCCGCGCGACCGGATAGCGCGCTTCGAGCGCGCCGATGAGCCCGACCGCGACATTGTTGCGGTAGACCGAGAACCGGCGCGAATCGGCGACGGCAAGCCGTCCGAGCACGCCCGCGGGCGGGGGCGCGGAGGGGTCGGCGAGAGCCGCGGCGAAGGCCGCGATCGTCGTCTCAAACGGCATCCGCGCGCTCCGCGTTTGTCGCTGTCGCTGCGGCCATGACGCGCTCGGCCAGGCAGGCTTCGCCGAACAAGCGTCGGCCATTCCGGAACGTCGTTGTCCCATTCGATCAGTGTCGGCGTCGGTCCAAGCCTTCGGATCGTCTCGGCGTAGAGCGTCCAGACGGCGTCGCGAACCGGGGAATCATGCGCGTCGATCGAGGAGCGGAAAGCCCGCGTCGTCGGTGTCGTCCGCGCAGCCCGCGAGGTGGATCTCCCCGACCGCTGCGAGCGGAAAACCGGCGAGATACTGACGTGGATCGCGCCCATGGTTGGTCGCGCTGACGAAAACGTTGTTGACGTCGAGCAAGAGGCCGCAGCCCGTCCGCCGGACGATCTCGGCCAGGAATTCGGTCTCGCCCATCGTCGTCTCGGCGAACGCGACATAGGTCGAGGGATTTTCGAGCAGCAGGGTCCGCTTGAGCGCGGTTTGCACGATGTCGATATGCTCGCAGACGCGCTCCAGCGTCTCCTCGGTGTAGGGCAGGGGCAGGAGATCGTTGAGAAACGCGCCCTCATGGGTCGACCAGGCCAGATGCTCGGAGACGATCGCGGGCTGATAGCGCTCGGCGAGCGCGGCGAGGCGGGCGAGATGCGCGCGGTCGAGCGGTCCGGGCGAGCCGATCGAGAGGCCGACGCCGTGCAGCGACAGCGGATAGCGTTCGCGGATTGCTTCGAGTCGCCGGTGCGGCGGCCCGCCCGCGCCCATGTAGTTCTCCGCGTGGATTTCGAAGAAGCCGAGGCCGGGGCGGGTCTCCATCACGGCATCGAAATGCTCGGCCTTGAAGCCGACGCCGACGCTCCCTGACCCCAATCCATGTGGACGCACATCTGTCACCCGACGTCTCCAGCGGAACGGTTCAGTCCGGCGTCTTCGCGCTCGAACGGCGGCGTGTTACAGGGGAGCCGCGCCATTTGACGAAAATAAATGTCCTTGGATCTGTAACGCCGAGACGAAACGGAACGAAGACCGTATGAGCGCTCCGCTGGTCGAAAGCCCCCCGGATGATCCGTGGTCGACGATGATGAGGGCGGCCATGGCGGGCGACGAGGGGGTCTACCGGCGGTTGCTGGAGGAGATCGGCCGCTCGGTGAGGGCCATGGCGCGCGGGAGCCTTTGCGCGCGCCCGGGTGGGCGACGCGGATGTCGAGGATGCGGTGCAGGAGACTTTGCTGGCGATCCATCTCAAACGACACACCTGGGACATGAGCCAGAAGCTGGGCCCCTGGGTGAACGCGATCGCGCGCCACAAGATCATCGACGCCATGCGCCGTCGGGGCGCGCGCCGCGCCGACCCCATCGAGGATTATCAGGACTTCCTCGCCGCGCCCGCGGAAGAGGATCCGCATGACCTGAGCGACGCAAAGAGGCTGATCGAGGCGCTGCCGCCGCGCCAGCGCGACATCGTCCAGTCGATCTCGCTCGAACGGCCAGTCGATCGCCGCGACCGCGGCGCGCCTCTCGATGACCGAGGTCGCCGTGCGCGTGGCGCTGCACCGGGCGCTGAAATCGCTCGGCGCGGCCTGGCGGGGGTCGCTGACGTGAGGACCTCCGAGTTCATCGCCGCGCTCGCCGCCGATCCCGTTCCCGAATCGATCCATATGGGGCGGCGCTTCGTCGCGGCGCTGGCGGCCGGCCTCATTGGCGCCTTGGCGCTCTATTTGGCGTTCGTCGGGCCGAGGCCGGATATCGCCGAGGCCGTCCAGACCGTGCGCTTCAATCTGAAGTTCCTCGACGCGCTTGCGCTCGCCCTGCCGTCGCTGCTGCTGCTCCTGCGCCTCGCGCGGCCCGACGCGAAGCCCGGCGCGCTGGCGCTCTGGCTCCTCGCGCCGCTCATTCTGCTCGCTGTCGCCGTCGCGATCGAGCTGATGGTCGTGCCGTCCGAAGAGTGGCTTCCGCGCCTCGTCGGGCACAATATGAGATATTGCACGACGATGATCCCGCTGATGGCGGCCCCGATCCTCGCCGCGCTGGTCGTGGCGATGCGCGCCGGCGCGCCCCAGCATCCCGGCTGGACGGGCGCGCTCGCGGGCGCGGCCGCGGCCGGGCTCGCCTCGTTCCTCTACGCATCGCACTGCCCCGACGATTCGCCGCTCTTCGTCGCGACCTGGTATCCGCTGGCGACGCTGGTTTGCGCGGGCGTCGGCGCGCTCGCCGGCCGGCGATTTCTCGCCTGGTGATGTCTGTAGCCGCGATCGCTGATCGCGGCTGACGCGGTCGGCGACCGCGTCAGCAACGGCGAGGCCGAGAGCCCTCTACTTCTTCACCAGCGGGTCGAGGATCGCCTTCAGCTGGTCGAGGGTCAGTTCGCCGCCGTAGACCTTGCCGTCGATGACGAAGGTCGGCGTGCCGGTCAGATGGATCTCGTCATTGGCGCGCTTGGCGATGGCGACGATGCTCGTCGGCGAGCTTCTGGTTCTTGAGGCACTCGGTCGCCTTCTCCTGGGTGAGCCCGGCCGCGCGCAACGCCGCGATGAGCGGCTCGAGCGGCTTGTCGACGAAGGCCCACTTGTCCTGCTGGGCAAAGAGCAGTTCGTCGGCGGCGAAGGCCTTGTCGTCGCCGAGGCAGCGCGCCAGCAGGAAGCCGGCGACGTCGAGCGTGTTGCGCGAGAATTCGCGGAAGATGAAGCGCACCTTGCCTGTGTCGATGTAGTCCGCCTTGAGCTGCGGAAACGTCTCCTTGCTGAAGACGGCGCAATGCGGACAGGTCAGCGAGCCGTATTCGACAACCGGGACGCCGGCAGGATCGCCCATCGCCAGGTCCGGAAGCGACCCGGGCTGCAGGACCTTCGCCATTTCGACCGTCGTATCGGGTTGCGGAGCGAGAGGCGGCGAGAGCCTCGGAGCGCGCGAAGCGCCGCGGCGCAGACGAGGGCGGCGCCGGCGAGGCGGCGAAAGGAGGCGAAGGTCAAGAGGAAGGCTCCTGAAGAGGGGGTGGAATTCGAGATGGCGCGACATTGCCCTTAAACGCCATCGAGCGGCAAGCCTGTTGCCGATCGGTCCTGATCGCGATCGGGATCGACCGGCGACCGACTTGGCGACGGCGCCGCTGGCATGTTAGCTCCGCCGGCGAGCGATGACGCAAAACAAGGAGCAGCGCGATGGAGTACCGGCAGCTGGGCAATTCGGGCCTGAAGGTCTCGGTGCTGACGATGGGCACGATGACGTTCGGCGGCAAAGGCAATTTCGCCAAGGTCGGCAACGTGTCCCTGGCCGAGGTGCGCCGGCTGATCGACATCGTCGCCGACGCCGGGGTCAACCTGATCGACACGGCCAACGTCTATTCCGGCGGGGCTTCCGAAGAGCTGATCGGCGAGGCGATGCCGACCCGAAAAGCCGGCATGCTGATCGCGACCAAGGCGCGCTTTGCGATGGGTCGGGGGCCGAACGACAGCGGTCTGTCGCGCTGGCATCTCATCCGTGAATGCGAGGCGAGCCTGAAGCGCCTGCGCACCGACGTGATCGACCTGTACCAGCTCCATCAGTGGGACGGGATGACGCCGCTCGAGGAGACGATGGAGGCGCTCGACAATCTCGTGCGCTCGGGCAAGGTGCGCTACGTCGGCTGCTCGAACTTTTCCGGCTGGCACATGATGAAGGCGATGGAGGTCGCGCGCCGCGATCATCGCGTCCCCTTCGTCTCCGAGCAGATCCACTACACGTTGCAGGCGCGCGAGGCCGAGTACGAGCTGCTGCCGATCGCGGTCGACCAGAAGCTCGGCGTCCTCGTCTGGAGCCCGATCGCCGGCGGCCTTCTCTCCGGCAAGCATCGCCGCAACAAGGCTGCGCCCGAGGGTTCGCGCCAGATGGCGGGCTGGAGCGAGCCGCCGATCCGCGACGAGAACGCGCTCTGGTCGATCATCGACGAACTCGTGGCGATCGGCGAGGCGCACGGCGTTTCGGGGGCGCAGATCGCGCTGGCATGGCTCCTCGGCCGGCCGGCGGTGACGACCCTCATCATCGGCGGCCGGACCGAGGCGCAGTTCCGCGACAACCTCGCCGCGGTCGAGGTCAAGCTGACCGAGGCCGAGCGGGCGCGTCTCGACGCGGTGAGCCAGCCGCCGCTGATCTACCCCTACTGGCACCAGTCATGGTCGGCCGGGGACCGTTTCAACGCCGCCGACCTCGTCCTGCATGCGCCGTTCATGAAGGGGTAGCGGACCAGCTTCATGCGGCCGGCTGCGCTCGCCGCCTTCACCCGCAAAGCCGTCGATGAGAGGCGTGTCTCTCGACGGACTTGCGGGAGACGCCGGTGCGAGGGTCGGGCAAGGCCGCCTACCGGCTCGACTGGATGTGGTTGCGCAGCACCGGATAGACCTGCGTCTCCCAGCGCTTGCCGTTGAACACGCCGTAGTGGCCGACGCCGGCCTGCAGATGGTGGGTCTTCATGTAGGGCCGCAGGCCCGAACAGAGGTCCTGCGCGGCGAGCGTCTGGCCGACCGCGCAGATGTCGTCCCTCTCGCCTTCGACCGTCAGGAGAAAGGTCTTCTTGATCGCGCGCGGCTCGATCTTGCGCCCTTCTGTGCTTCATCAGGCCCTTGCGGCAGCAGGTGAGAGCTGGAACACCTGCTCGACCGTCTCGAGATAGAAATCCGCGCTCATGTCCATGATCGCGAAATATTCCTTGTAGAAGTCGCGGATGGCGTCCGCCTTCTCGATGTCGCCCTCGATGCGGTGCTGGAAGAGGTCGACGAAGGATTTCGTATGCCGCTCCGCGTTCATGCTCATGAAGGCGCAGAGCTGCAGAAAACCCGGATAGACCCGCCGTCCGGCCCCCTCGAACTTGTCCGGCACGATGCCGATCATGTTCGAGCGGAACCATTCGATCGGCTTCTCCTGCGCGAGTTCGTTGACCTTGGTCGGCGCGATGCGCGCATCGATCGGCCCGGCCATCAGCGTCAGGCTGGCGGGCTGGATGTTGGAGCCGTCCTGCGCCAGCACCGCGGTCGCGGCGAGCGCCGAGACCGTCGGCTGGCAGACCGCCACGACATGGCAATCTTCGCCGATGAAGCCGACGAAATCGATCAGGTGCTGGGTGTAGTCCTCGAGCGCGAAGGCGCCGTGCTCGAGCTTGACGTTGCGCGGGTTGATCCAGTCGGTGATGAAGACCTGATGGTCGCGCAGCAGCGTGCGGATCGTGCCGCGCAGCAGCGTCGCGAAATGGCCCGACATCGGCGCGACCAGAAGGATCTTCGGGTCGTCCTCGCCGCCCTGCCGGCGAAAACGCAGCAGCTGGCAGAACGGCGTCCACAGCACGCCGCGCTCCTCGACCGGGATCAGCTCGCCGTTGCGCTCGACGCTGTCGATGCCGTAATCGGGCCGCGCGTGGGTGAAGCCGGCGAGCGCGACGAGTTCGTAATAGGCGGCCATGCGGCGCCACGGCGGCGCGAACGGGTTCGACGACCAGGCGTTCAGGATCGCGTGGGCGTTTTCCGCCGTCTTGCGCACCCGGTCGCTGATGTCGGCCAAACCTTGGTACGCGTCATACATCATACAAGTGCCCAGCTTCTCTGCGCATCGTAGCAAACGATGTGCCAGCCAAACACTGGCACGTCGCTTGCTAAACTGAAAGAATTCGGACTTCGCTCCGCCTTATTCAATCGTGGGCCTTCAAGATGTCGCGAACGACGTTGAGCCTCAGCAGCAAGAACTATTCGTCCTGGTCGCTTCGCGGCTGGCTGATGGCGAAGCTCGCCAAAATCGACTTCGACGAAGTGATCGTCGCCCCCGACGACGTTGACGCGCAGGGCGGAAATCCTGCTGCTGTCGCCCTCGATCCTGGTGCCCTGCCTGACCTACAAGGGCATGCGGGTGTGGGACACGCTGGCGATCGGCGAGTTCCTGAACGAAATCGCGCCAAAGGCGGGACTCTTGCCTAAGGATCAGGCAATGCGCGCCCACTGCCGCTCAATTTGCGGCGAGATGCATTCCGGCTTCGTCTCGCTGAGGCAGGCGCTGCCGATGAACATCAAGGCCGAGTTTCCCAACTTCAAGATCTGGTCGAAGGCCAAGGGCGACATCGACCGGATTCAGATCATCTGGGCCGAATGCCTCCAGGCCTATGGCGGCCCGTTCCTGTTCGGCAAGATCACCATGGCCGACGCCATGTACGCGCCGGTGGTGAGCCGCTTCCGCACCTATGGCGTCAAGCTCGACGGCGAGCTCAAGTCCTACGCCGAGCGCATCTGGAGCCTGCCGGCGATGGAGGAATGGCGCGAAGCCGCGCTCGCCGAGAGGGAAGAGATCGAGGAGCTCGAGGTCGAGTTCTGACGCCGCCGTCTTACTTGGCCTTCCCGAGCTCGATGATGATCTCGTCCCGCCCGAGGCTGAGGGTCACCCCCGTCTGCGTGCCGGTCAGGTGCATGACGACGCCGGTCTTGTTCTGCAGCCAGAGATCGCCGGTCCCGGATGTTTCGAGGCCGATCTGCCCAGTGCCCTGGATGTAGACGCCCGAGAACTGGGAAATGTCGTCGAGCTTGTAAACGTCCCCCGCCACGTCGAGCTTGGACACGCTGCCCGGACCGACGACGGTGCCGATCAGTTTGAAGGGATAGGTCTTGCCCTTGAACGTCAGGACTCCCGTGCCGACGCCCGCGCCGCCGGCGAAAACTTCCGTCATGGTCACCGTCCCGGAGGGCACGAGGCCCTGAATGCTCTGCGAGGTCGGAACCTCGGTGGGGACCGGTGATGAGGCGCATCCGGCGACCGACAGAAGGCTTCCGAGCGCGAGCAGCATCAATCGGGTCGATCCATCGACCCTGACGTTGGGATTCATCGGCCTTGCCCCTTCTTGATCGGGGTCCGATTCGCCGAACGCCCATGATGACGATGCGGTGATGCTCTAATTCGATTTTTCCGGCAAGGGCTGCGGTCAGCCGTACCGCCGATCCTGCCGCGATCGCCGGGCGTGAAATTATCCGGCGTGACCTGTCAACCCGGCGTCTGAGCAGAACTCCGATAGAGCGCAGCGCCCTCGATCGAGCCCGGGCTGAAGATGCAGATGCTATTTGTGGGCTACTGCTTCGGCTTCGGCAGAGCGGCGGGTGTGCGACGAGGTCCACTTCAATCTCGCTTACCGCTGGTTCGGTCGCCTGGGTCTCGACGGCGACGTCCCGATCATTCGACGTTTTCCAAGAACCGCCCGGCCGTTTCCCCGAGAGCGATCTCCTGCGCAAGCTGTTCGGAGACGGTGGTTGCGCGCTACATGAAGGAAGGCATCGTGGGCGGCGAACCCTTTGCCGTTGACGCCACCATCGTCGTGGCCGACGCCCGTTGCCGGCGCGGCGTCGCCAAGATCGAGGACCTCGATCTGACCTCCAATCGGGCGGTCGCGGAATATCTTTCGGTTCTGGATGACGCGGCCTTCGACCGCGCGACATCCTGACGTCGTCGGCCGAGGTCGCCACTTGGCTCCGTGACGCGTATTGGACGGGTCGAATCGAGCTGCATATGCTGTGAGCGGCCGGAGGCCACAAGAAGAACGGCCGCCACGCAGGCCTCTAGTTCCGTGCGAGCGGTCAGGCGGCAGACGTGACGCTCCTGCGCGAGGCGCGATAACCCGCAAGGCCAAGGCCCGCGAAGCCGAGCAGCGTCATCGCCCAGGTCGATGGTTCCGGGACCCCTGGACTCACGGGGCCGCACATGAACCTGTTGTTGACGATGCAGCCGTCGTCAGAGTTTGCTGTCCACCCCGACTATGGGATCGCCCGCAAGGTCAAAGAAGTTGAAGACCGGCCCGTCGGTGGGGAACGACAGGGGATCCAAAAAATCGGTCGTGGCGGAACCGGAGTAGCTGTAGTACGCCGTTACACCAGCGGAGGTGCTCAAATTGAGCATGAGCGTGACGGCAGACCCGTTGCTGCCGGTCTCCTTTTCTGTCGACGCGGCAAAATCGAAGCTGCTGTCGGCGCTCGGCGTCTGCCCCGCAAAGACGCCGCCCGCCCCATCGTCGCCTTGTGTATCCGCTTGCATTTGTCCGAGGAAGCCACTCGCGTCGTCAAGCCCGACGCGCCCAGTCGCCGTCGCCCAGTAAGAATCCGTCGCGCTCAGCATGAATGAGCCCTGCACCTCGAAATTCACGTTGTATTGGACCAATGTCGAGCCTACCGGGCCGGTCAGGATGACACCGCTCATCGTGAAATTTGTGTTTGAAGAAATTCCTCCAGATTGTCCCGGCCCCACGGTGACGGAATCGGAGTCGCCAAGAAGGCCAGGCCCAGCAAGCACAGAGTACGAGTAAGAAAAGGCAGACGTCGTACCCGGAGCCGCTCGTGTTTAACGGACTGGGGCTCGTCGCCGTTATATGACTAGAACCGATCTGAACGTCGTAGAAATTTACCGTCGCGGCGTCAGCCGCGTGAAGCGCGGGCGACGACGCCCAAAGCAGTTGCCACGATGAACTGGCGGCGTTGGCAGATTAACACTTGGCTAAGATGGTGTTTTGACATGACAAGTTCCCCCTTGTTTCATCAAACGCTAACGTTAGCCTCGGCGTCGTCGGCGCGCAATCCGCTGTCGACAGGCCGGCGAAGGAGTGCGAGCACAGTTCCGTCACTGTAGGCCGAGGCGCCGGTCTTCGCTCGAAAGGACCGCCAAACCATCAGCTACGCGCCGCTCGCCCGAGTGATCGCCGACCTCCAATCGGGCATCGTCGAGCCGCTGCAGACGATACGACGTCGCGCGGATGCGGAAGGCTGTTGGGCCCGTCGCCAAACTCACAAAACTGTTCGACATTACCATCGTCGACACGACCGCGCCGGTCGGCGGGACATCGGAGCTTCTGCCCGATTGACAGCCGTCGGCGCGCGGCCGAGCCAATCCCGCGTCATCCCGCAACACACGCGCGCGTCTCTTCAGATAGCGTGCATCTTCGTCGGGCATGGAATCCTTTCAACCGCTCAAAGGCGGCAGTGACGCAACAAGAAAATGAACAGTTGGAGGTTTCGCACGCCTCGCGCCAGAGCCGAGAGGGCACGACTAGACGCGCCCGGTCCGACGCCGCATCCTCGCGCGTCTCGGCCTCTCGACGCCATCGACCCGGCCGCAGGCGACGTTCTGGCAGACGTAGGCGCTGCGCCCATTGTCCCACAGCATCGGCTTTGGCGGGAACTGACACTGGCAGAGCCGAAAGCCGAGGTCCTTCGCCAGTTTCGCGTTGGAGAGCTCCAGCGCGCCCTCGGCCTCCTCGAGCTTTCTTGCGATCCTGTCCTTTTCGTCGCTCTTGGGCAGCAGGGCCCAGGCCGAGCGAAGGAGGTCGAGCCCGGATTTTCCGGCAATTATCCAGCCAGAGGCTTCGGTCGGGTCGATCATGGGGGCCTCTCGATTTGCGGCGGGACGACACCGCCGGCAGTGGACCAGGCATGTAGCACGGATATTCCGAAAATCAAAATTAAATATGAATTGACTTATGTTTTACAGAATTTACCGGCCCGTTAACCGCAAGATCGGCGGCGGAGCCCATTTCCTTTATCTAAAAGCGAAATCTCGATATGATTGGTTTGAGTATCCGGAAGGAGGTCGGGATGTCGGGCTCGGAAGCAAAGATCGGGATCGAGGCGCGACGGAAGCGCGTGACCAAGCGCGAGCTCATGAAGCGTGACGCGCGGATACTCGAACGGCTCGCCGCGGGCCTGACCATCCAGGAGGTCGCACTGGGCGAAGGCATATCGCCGCGCCGCGCCCGGGAGCGGGTCTCGGCGTTTCTTGCCCGAGAAGCCGCCGGTCATCCGGGCGAATTCGTCCAGATGCAGATTCGGCGTCTGAGCGAAGCGATGCTCGTCGCCTACAGCGCCATGTCCGGCGGCAACCTGAAGGCGGTCGACCGGGTGGTCAGGATCGTCCGCGAACTCGATCGCTATCACGGGTTCGCGTTTGCCCGGCCCTCCGCGCCCGATTTCGCGCCGCTCCAGCCGCCCGCTCTCGCCGGCCCGCAAAAATGCGAGCCGACGCTAAACGGGGTCGCAAGCAACTGAAATGTTTGGAGGGGGAACGCTATGATGGCGTCGCCGGCATTGGGCGATCCGCTCAGATTGCAACCAGCGCCGCAAGCTTGGCGCGAACCTGCTTGGCCGTTTCCTCGGGGATGGCGGCGCCGACCGGGCGAATCGGCCGGGCGAGCGCATCGATGCTGCGCAGATGGCTGATGAGAATCTCGCCCTCGATGGGCAGGCCTTGGGGAAGGACGACGCTGGTCGGAAATGGCCGGACGCGCGTCGCGACCGGGCAGACGACAACGAAGCCGGTATTGATGGCGAATGCCATTGGCGAGACCGCCAGGGCGGGTCGCCGCCCGGTCTGTTCGCGGCCAAGCGTCGGGTTGAAATCGGTCCAGATGAGATCGCCGGGTCCGGCCAGCACTCCGGCTCGTTCATTCCCCGATCCGCTCGCGACCGTGATCCGCACCCCAGTCATAGGCCTCCCGGTAGAGCGCCCGCCAGATTTCCGGCGGCGTTCCGCCGAACATCAACTCTATGGTCAGCTCGGCGGGAAGCTTGCGAATGACAACGTCGCCGCCCGAAGCTGCTATCTCCACGCGCTCGCCCTCGCTGAGGCTGGCGGTCTCGACGATTTCGGCGGGAAAACGGACCGCGAGGCTCTTCCCCCAACGTCCGATGATGGCGCGCGACATGGGAAATAGCTCCTGCTAGGGATATTCCCAGCACATCTCGACCTGTCGCGCCAGAGCACGTGGACGGCTCCGTGCGAATTCCGAAAGCGCCTCCTACTCCGCCGCCTTCGCGCGGATCGGCGCGTAGTTCAGCACCGGCGCCGAGCCAGCGCTCGACCTCGTCGATCGCCATGCCCTTGCGCGCCGCATAGTCCTCGACCTGATCGCGCTCGACCTTGGCGACGCCGAAATAATGCGCTTCCGGATGGGCGATGTAGAGGCCGGAGACCGACGAGGCCGGCCACATCGCGTAGCTCTCGGTGAGCTTGACCCCGATCGCGCGCTCGGCGTCGAGCAGCCGGAAGAGGGTCGCCTTTTCCGTGTGGTCGGGCTGGGCGGGATAGCCGGGCGCGGGGCGGATGCCCCGATAGGGCTCGGCGCTCAGATCCTCCGGCGCGAAAGTCTCGTCGGGCGCATGGCCCCAGAGCTCGCGGCGCACCCGGGCGTGCATCGCCTCGGCGAAGGCTTCCGCCAGCCGGTCGCCGAGCGCCTTGACGAGGATCGACGAATAGTCGTCGTTGGCGTGTTCGAAGCGCCGCGCGATCGCCTCGTCCTCGACGCCGGCGGTGACGACGAAGGCGCCGATATAGTCGCCGCCCGCGGCGGGCGCGATGAAATCGGCAAGCGCGAGATGGGGCCGCCCGTCGCGCCGCCCCAGCTGCTGGCGCAAGGTGTGCAGCGTCGCGATCGGCTTTTCGCGCGATTCGTCGCCGTAGAGGGCGATGTCGTCGCCGACGCGGGCCGCCGGCCAGAAGCCGACCACCGCTTTCGGCGCGAACCATTGCTGCTCGACGATTTGCCTCAGCATCGCCTTCGCGTCGTCGAACAAGGCGCGGGCGGCGGCGCCCTGCTCGGGATCGTCGAGAATGGCGGGGAAGCGGCCCTTCAGCTCCCACGTCTGGAAGAACGGCGTCCAGTCGATGTAGCGCGCGAGCTCCGCGAGATCGTAGGACTCGAACGAGCGCGCGCCGAGAAAGCTCGGGGTCGCCGGCCGGTAGGCGCTCCAGTCGATCTGCATCGCGTTGGCGCGCGCCTTGGCGAGCGGCACCCGGATCTTGTCGGCTTCGCTCCGCTCGTGCGCCGCAGCCACCTTGCGGTATTCGTCGCGCACGGCCTGAATGGTTGCAGCCCGCGTTTCCGGCGAGAGCAGGGCGGAGACGACCCCGACGGCGCGGCTCGCGTCGTGGACATGCACCGCCTGGGAGCGCGCGTAGCGTGGATGGATCTTGACCGCGGTATGGACGCGGCTCGTCGTCGCGCCGCCGATGAGGAGAGGGATGTCGAACCCCTCGCGCTCCATCTCGGACGCGACATGGACCATCTCGTCGAGCGAGGGCGTGATCAGACCCGAGAGGCCGATGGCGTCGGCCTTCCTTTCGCGCGCGACCGCGAGGATCTTCGAGGCCGGCGTCATCACGCCGAGGTCGATGATCTCGTAATTGTTGCAGGCGAGCACGACGCCGACGATGTTCTTGCCGATGTCGTGCACGTCGCCCTTGACGGTCGCGAGCACGATCGTGCCAGCCGTCCGGCGCTCGCCGTTCGCCTTCTCGGCCTCCATGTAGGGGAGCAGCTTCGCGACCGCCTGTTTCATCACCCGCGCGGACTTCACGACCTGCGGCAGGAACATTTTGCCGGCGCCGAAGAGGTCGCCCACGATATTCATGCCGGCCATCAGCGGCCCCTCGATCACGTCGAGCGGTCGTTTCGCGGCCAGCCGCGCCTCCTCGGTGTCGGCCTCGATATAGTCGGTGAGGCCGTTGACGAGCGCATGCGCGATCCGCTTGTCGACCGGCTGTTCGCGCCAGCTCAGATCCTGCGCCTTGGCCTCCTTGCCGCTCGCGCCGCGATAGCGCTCGGCGACGGCGAGCAGGCGCTCGGTGGCGTCGGGGCGTCGGTTGAGCACGACGTCCTCGCTGGCGTCGCGCAGCTCCGGGTCGATCGTTTCGTAGACGGCGAGCTGGCCGGCGTTGACGATGCCCATGTCCATGCCGGCCTGGATCGCGTGGTAGAGGAAGACCGCGTGCATCGCCTCGCGCACCGGCTCGTTGCCGCGGAACGAGAACGAGAGGTTCGAGACGCCGCCCGACACGTGGACATGCGGCAGGTCGGCGCGGATGCGCCGCGCCGCCTCGATGTAGGCGAGGCCGTATCCGTTGTGCTCTTCGATGCCGGTGGCGACCGCGAAAATGTTCGGATCGAACACGATGTCCTCGGGCGGAAAGCCCGCTTTCTCGGTGAGCAGCTTGTAGGCGCGCGCGCAGATCCCGACCTTGCGTTCGAAAGTGTCGGCCTGTCCCTGTTCGTCGAAGGCCATCACCACCACCGCCGCGCCGTAGGATCGGACGAGCCGGGCCTGCCGCAGGAATTCCTCCTCGCCTTCCTTCATCGAGATCGAGTTGACGAGGCTCTTGCCCTGAAGCCGTTTGAGTCCGGCTTCGATGATCCGGAACTTGGAGGAATCGACCATCACCGGCACGCGCGCGATGTCGGGTTCGGAGGCGACGAGGTTGAGGAACTCGATCATCGCGGCTTCCGAGTCGATCAGCCCCTCGTCCATGTTGATGTCGATGATCTGCGCGCCGTTGGCGACCTGGTCGCGCGCGACCGCGAGAGCGCCGGCAAAATCGCCGGCGGTGATGAGCTTTCGGAACTTCGCCGAGCCGGTCACGTTCGTGCGCTCGCCGATGTTGACGAAGGGAATGTCCGAGGTCAGCGTGAACGGCTCGAGCCCGGAAAGCCGCATCAGGGGCTCAAGCGTCGGGATCGCGCGCGGCTTCACGTTGCGAACCGCCTGAGCGATGGCGCGGATGTGGTCGGGCGTCGAGCCGCAGCAGCCGCCGACGATGTTGACGATGCCGTCGCGCGCAAATCTGCCAATCTCGGCCGCCATCGCCTCCGGGCTCTCGTCATACTGCCCGAAGGCGTTGGGAAGTCCGGCGTTGGGATAGGCGCAGACGAGCGTATCGGCGGCGCCGGAAATCTCTTCCAGATGCTCGCGCATCGCCGCCGCTCCAAGCGCGCAATTGAGCCCGACGGAGAACGGACGCGCATGGCGGACCGAATGCCAGAATGCGGTCGGCGTCTGGCCGGAGAGCGTGCGGCCCGAGCGGTCGGTGATCGTGCCCGAAATCATCAGCGGCAGATGGACGCCGCGCTCGGCGAATATCTCGCCGCTGGCGAAAATTGCCGCCTTGGCGTTGAGCGTGTCGAAAATCGTCTCGATGAGAATGAGGTCCGCGCCGCCGTCGATCAGGCCGCGGACCTGCTCTCCGTAGGCGGCGCGCAAATCATCGAACGTCACGGCGCGATAGCCAGGATTGTTGACGTCTGGCGACAGCGAGGCCGTGCGGTTGGTCGGACCGACCGCGCCGGCGACGAACCGCCGGCGGCCGTCGGATCTTCTCGGCCCTGAGCGCGGCGCGCCGCGCCAGGCGCGCGGCGTCGCGGTTCAGTTCGTAGACGACCTCCTGCATCCCGTAGTCGGCCTGGGCGATCGACGTTGCCGAAAAGGTGTTCGTCTCCAGGATGTCCGCGCCGGCCATCGCATAGGCGAAATGGATGTCCTCGATCGCCTGCGGCGCAGTCAGCGCCAACAGGTCGTTGTCGCCGTTCAGGTTGCAGGAGCAGGATTGAAAGCGATCGCCCCGGAAGTGGCTCTCGCCGAACTCAAGCCCCTGAATTTGGGTGCCCATCGCCCCGTCGAGAATCGAGAATCCGCTGGCTTGCGGCTTTGAGAAGCGCCTCGAGCGCGGCTCTCCCGATGGGACGAGGCGGCGTCGAAAATGGGATCGAGGGTCGAATTCATCAAGAATTCCCAGCTTCCGTCCAACAGGCATAATCATATAAACATGTCTTTATATAAAGGCAAGCGAATGCTGCCTCGTCGTGTTGCCAAGCGCGCTGTCGCGCCTCTATGAACGGCGGAAAGCGGCTGCCCGCTTCGACGGGCGCACTGCGGGGGGAGGGAGCCGACGATGGACTGGAATTGACGCTCCGTGAACGGCCAGCTCCTTTGGGGCTCTTGCCCAAGCTTATTGACCTCCAGACAATCGACCAGGAATTGACCTATGGCTGACAATGCCGACGGACATGGCAAGCGTCCCTCGATCACCGATCAGGAGGCGCTGCAGTTCCATTCTCGCGGCCGTCCTGGCAAGCTCGAAATCGTCGCGACCAAGCCCATGGCGACGCAGCGGGACCTGTCGCTCGCCTACTCTCCTGGCGTCGCGGTTCCGGTCAAGGCGATCGCGGCCGATCCCTCGACGGTCTACGATTACACTGCGCGAGGCAACCTGGTCGCCGTCATCACGAACGGGACGGCGATCCTGGGCCTCGGCAATCTTGGAGCGTTAGCCTCGAAGCCAGTGATGGAAGGAAAGGCGGTTCTGTTCAAGCGTTTCGCCGATGTCGATTCCATAGATCTCGAGGTCGGGACGGAAGACCCGGATGAATTCATCGGCGCGGTGAAGTTTCTTGGTCCCACCTTTGGTGGAATCAATCTCGAGGATATCAAGGCGCCGGAGTGCTTCTACATCGAAGAGCGCCTGCGCGAGATGATGGATATTCCGGTTTTTCACGACGACCAGCATGGCACGGCGATCATCGCCGCCGCCGGCATGATCAACGCGATCCGCCTGACGGGCAGGGACATCAAGTCGACCCGCCTCGTCTGCAATGGCGCGGGCGCCGCCGGCATCGCCTGTCTCGACCTCATCAAGGCGATTGGGTTTGAACCGGCCAACGTCATCCTGTGTGACACCAAGGGGGTGGTCTATCGCGGTCGCCATGATGGCATGAACCAGTGGAAGTCGGCCCATGCGGTCGAGACGCCGCTGCGAACGCTCGAGGAGGCGATGGTCGGCGCCGACATCTTCTTCGGCCTGTCGGCCAAGGGCGCGCTGACGCCCGAGATGGTCAAGACGATGGCTCCCGACCCGATCATTTTCGCCATGGCGAATCCCGATCCGGAGATCACGCCGGAGGACGCGCAGAAGGCGCGCGCGGACGTGATCATCGCCACCGGGCGTTCGGACTATCCAAACCAGGTCAACAACGTGCTCGGTTTTCCCTATATTTTCCGCGGCGCCCTCGATGTGCGCGCAAAGACAATCAACATGGAGATGAAGATCGCCGCCACGCACGCGCTCGCGAACCTTGCCCGGGAAGATGTGCCGGACGACGTCGCCGTCGCATATCGCGGCGCGCGGCCGCGGTTTGGACGCGACTACATCATTCCCGTACCCTTCGATCCGCGTCTCATCCATGTCGTGCCGATCGCGGTCGCGAAAGCTGCGATGGCTTCGGGCGTCGCTCGGCGGCCGATCGTCGATATGGAGGCCTACAAGGCGCAATTGTCTGCGCGCCGAGACCCGATCGCCGGCGCCATGCAGCGCATTGTCGAGCGCGTGCGGCGGATGCCCAAGCGCGTCGTGTTCGCCGAGGGCGAAGAGGAACAGGTCATTCGCGCCGCGCATTCTTTCGTCAGTCAGGGACTCGGCACGGCGATTCTGGTCGGACGCGAAGAGCGGGTGCGGGCCGCCGCGCAGGCGGCGGGCCTCGATCTCGTCGACAAGGGGATCGAGATCCACAACGCGAGGCTTTCCCAGCGCAATGCGCTCTACGCGCAGTTCCTGTACGAGAGGCTGCAGCGCAGAGGCTATCTCTTCCGGGACTGCCAGCGTCTTATCAACCAGGACCGCAATTATTTCGGCGCGGCGATGGTCGCGCAGGGCGATGCCGACGCGATGGTGACAGGCGTTACGCGCAACTTTTCGATCGCTCTCCAGGAAGTGCGGCGCGTCATCGACGACAAGCCCGGCCATCGCGTCGTTGGCGTCTCGATCATCCTGTCGCGCGGTCGGCCAATTCTCGTCGCAGACACCGCGATCACCGAGATGCCGACGGCCGAAGACCTGGCCGAAATTGCAATCGAGGCGGCCGGGGTGGCGCGGAGGCTCGGCTATGAGCCGCGCGTCGCCATGCTCGCCTTCTCGAATTTCGGCCATCCGCCGGGTGAGCGCACCCAGCGCGTGCAGGAAGCGGTCCGCATTCTCGATTCCAAACGCCTGGACTTTGAATACGACGGCGAGATGGGCGCCGACGTCGCGCTCAACAAGGAATTGATGACGGCCTATCCATTCTGCCGCCTGAAAGACACGGCGAATGTTTTGATCATGCCGGCCTTCCACTCCGCCGCCATCTCGACCCGCATGCTGCAGGAATTGGGCGGCGCAACGGTCATCGGGCCCCTGATCGTGGGATTGGAAAAGCCGGTGCAGATCGTCTCGCTCGGCGCGAGGGATTCCGATATCGTCAATATGGCCGCGATGGCGAGCTTCAATATCGGCGGGTGAAAGGCCGGATCGAAACGACCATCGCGCGACTCTTTCGTGAGCAGGGCTGCGGGCTCGATCGAGCGATATGGCGCCTCGCGGGCGGTCCGGACCCCAACACTGCTACCGCAAAGCGACCGTCGTCGTCACCGGTTTCAAGAAGGTCGCGAGATAGATCGCCTCCCTGGTAGTCGGCGACCTGCTCAACCAGCCGCGCGGTCTCTCGCGAGAGTTTTCTTGAGCTTTGGCGGCCGCGGGGCCCTGTTGCGCGCCATCGCGCTCACGATCGTTTGACCGCCATCCTCGGCCCGGAGAAGGTGATCCTGGATCGCGATGGCCGGGGTCAACTGATAGATGCGCAGGCCCAGTTTGCGCGGGTTCTTCGGGAACAGCGAATAGTCGACCGGCAACATCGGCGTCGCGGTCAACTCCAGATATTTCTTCGCGCCCGTCGCGACTCAAGAGATAAGCCGCGCTGCTTTCGTGACGCGTATAAAGCCGGGCGACCTCGCGCCCTCGGGGCGCCGGACGCGCCTCTCCGAGCTTCACCCTTTGAAGGTAGGTGTCGAGCTTGACGGAATGGGCGTCGGACGGAATCCACGCTTCATCGCCAAGCAGCGCGTCGAAATCCGGCCGGATGTGCAGGTCGTCCTCGAGAAAACAGGCGTGCTCTTCCGAGCCGTCGAGGAATTGACGCCAGGCGTCTTCGATGACTCGCGAGGCAGGCCAATTCGAAGCGGGTGAGGCCTTTTTGGGTTGGCTGGCTCTTCGTCCCGTCAACTGCGGAGATGCGTTCAAAGGCGATCTCCCGCAACTGCCCGCGCATGTGCGCAAGGCGTTCGGGGTGCCGGTCAAGATTGATGACAAAAACTCTCATGAAAAGCGGCCGAACGCCTCGATCAAACCTTCATCTGCGCGCCGAGCTCGACGACGCGATCGGACGGCAGGTTGAAGAAGTCCGGCGCGCTTGCGGCCTGTTTCGTCATCGCGATGAACAGCCGGTCCTGCCACAGCGGCATGCCGGACCTTGGCGCCGTCTTCAGGGTGCGCCGTCCCAGGAAAAACGAAGTCGTCATGATGTCGAACTTGAGCCCGGCTTTTCGCATCGCGGCCAGCGCGCGCGGAATGTGCGGCTGCTCCATATAGCCGAAATGCAGGGTCACCAGGGTGAAGTCCGGCGACAACGCTTCGATCTCGAAAGCGGTGCGAGTCGGTGACGCGCGGCGTTGTTTCGGTGCGCACGTTCAGCAGCACAACCCTCTCGTGCAGCACCTTGTTGTGTTTGAGGTTGTGCATGAGCGAGGACGGCGCCGAAGTCGGGTCGTTGGTGAGGAATACCGCCGTCCCGCGAACGCGCACCGGCTTCGACTTCTCAAGCATCTTGATCAGGTCCGGCATCGGTATCGAGTCCCGATGGGTCTTGACGTTGAGAATGGCGCTGCCGCGCGACCAGGTCCACATCAGGGTGAAACTGGCGCCGCCGAGCATCAGCGGCACCCAGCCGCCGTCCAGGACCTTGTAAAGATTTGCGACGAAGAAACCTACGTCGATAGAGAGGAATCCGCAAACGAGGGCCAGCGCCGCCCACAGCGGCCAGCGCCACAGCTTCCAGACGACAAAAAAGGCAAGCGCCGTCGTCGCCACCATCGTGCCGGAGACGGCAATTCCATAAGCATTGGCGAGGGCGTCGGACGATCGGAACAGCAGGACGAGCGCCAGCACGCCGAGCAGCAAGATCCGGTTCACCCGGGGAATGAAGATCTGGCCTTCCTGGGTGTGGGACGTGTGGACGATCTCGAGGCGAGGCAACAGGCCGAGCTGGATCGCCTGACTGGCGAGCGAGAAAGCGCCGGTGATCACGGCCTGGCTGGCGATGACGGTGGCCACGGTCGACAGCAGGATCAGCGGCACGAGACCCCAACTCGGCGCGAGCAGATAGAACGGATTCGCGACCGCTTTTGGATTGCTGAGAATGAGCGCGCCTTGCCCGAGGTAGTTGCAGATGAGCGCCGGGAGGACAAGGAACAGCCAGGCGGCCTGGATCGGCTTTCTTCCGAAATGGCCCATGTCCGCATAGAGGGCTTCCGCGCCGGTCACCGCCAGGAACACGCTTCCGAGAACGATGAAGCCAATCGCGCCATGACCGTGGATGAAAGCAAGTCCGGGGATCGGACTGAGCGCCCGCAGAATGCTCCATTCGTTGGAGATGTGGGCAAGTCCAAGCGCGGCGTTGACCACAAAGAACACAACCATGATCGGACCGAAGAAGGCGGCGACCCCGGCGGTGCCGCGGCTCTGTGCGGTGAAGAGAAGCACCAGGATGACGATCGTCGCGGGCAGCACGTAGGGAGCGAGGTCGGCGTTGACCTGTTTCAGCCCTTCGAGCGCCGACAGCACCGAAATCGCCGGGGTGATGATCGCGTCGCCCGAAAAGAGGGCGGCGCCGGCGACGCCGAGCAGAAAGGCGACGGTCGTGCGTTGTCCGAGCGCCCGCTGGGCAAGCGCCTTCAGGGAAAGGATTCCGCCCTCGCCCTTGTTGTCCGCCTGCATCAGGAACAGCACGTATTTTCCGGTGACGACGATCAAGAGCGCCCAGATGATGAGCGAGACGACGCCGATCACTTCAGCCGCGCCCGAGCCCCGAATCCTTGAATTGACCGAGCGCGGTTTGAAGCGCGTAGAGGGGGCTGGTTCCGATGTCGCCGAAGACGACGCCGATCGATCCGAGCGCGAGTATCCAGAAGCGTTCGCCCGAAGGGCCGTGCGTCTCGCCATCGGCATTGTATGTCGAAGGCGGCGCAGCTTCCTTCGAGACGTGTTGCGACATGCAAGAGGACCCCAGGGTCGTCGGCCTCGGACGGACCCGTCGAAAGGCGCGTGTCTATACGCCTTCAGGGGTCGCACTGGAAGGGCCAGTTCCTTCGCCTTTCGCCGGGACGGCGGCGCCCTCCTCGGACCTCCGTCAGCCGAGTTTGGCGCGGCTCGAGGGCGTCCCCTCGGCGTGCCGGGCGATCAGCCGCGCCAGCGTCTCGGGCTGTTCGAGATTTGGAAGATGGCCGGCGCCCCTGATGACTTCGAACCGGCTGCCCTTGATGAGCTCGGCGGTCTCTTGCACCAGCGCGACCGGAGTCGAGCCGTCTTCATCGCCGACCAGGCACAGGGTCTGAACCGCGATCGCGCCGGCGTGGGGACGCAGGTCGGCGCGCTTCAGCGCCCCGCAGGCGGCGAGATAGCCTTGCTTCGGCGTTCGCGTCAGCATCGCCCGCCAGCCTGTCAGTTCGTCGGAGCGGCGGGTCCGAAAGTCGGCGGTGAACCATCGCTGGAGAATGGCGTCGGCGATCGCCTCGACGCCCCCTTTTTCGATCTCCGCGATTCGCGCGTCCCAGGACTCGTCGGTTCCGATCTTGGCCGCCGTGTCGCAGAGCACGAGCGCGGCGACCGCGTGGGGTCGCTGGCGATAGAGTTCCTGGGCGATGAGGCCGCCGACCGAAAGGCCGACGATGGTGGCGCGATCAACGGCGAGCTTCTCGAGCAGCGCCCCGAGATCGCGCGCATAGTCAGCGATGTCATAGCGATCCGGGCCTGACTCGGAGAGGCCGTGGCCACGCTTGTCGTAGCGGATGAGACGAAAGTCGGGTGAGAGGATGCGCGTAACGTCATCCCAGATGCGCAGGTCGCTGCCGAGCGCGTTGATGAACACGAGCGCGCGCCCGCTCGCGCGGCCCTTCGTCGCGATAGTGGACGACGCCGCCATTGAGTTCTGGCGAAACTCATGTCTCCTCCATGGACGCTGAAGCCCGGCCAGCGACGTTTGGGCGCTTCGGCCGAAGACGCCGGAGGCGTCAGCGGCTTTGTCCGGCTTGCGCGCAGATCGCGATTGAATGCGGTCCAGACACTGCATGACGGCGCCGGCGGCGCCGAAGCGCTGACCAGAGGGTCGCCCTCGGGAGCGCCAGCGCCCCAACGCTCCTCCTCATTCCTGTCATGCGGTCGAATGCGCTTTTCGCCCCAGCGCGGCCTGCGCCGCGGCGAGCCGGGCGATCGGGATGCGGAACGGCGAACACGAAACGTAGTCGAGATGCACGGTTTCGCAGAAGGCGATCGAGGCGGGGTCGCCGCCATGCTCGCCGCAGATGCCGAGCTTGATGTCGGGCCGCGTCGCCCTGCCGCGCTCGCACGCGAGCTTGACCAGCTCTCCGACGCCGACGGTGTCGATCGACACGAACGGGTCTCTCGGCAGGATGCCCTTGGTGGTGTACATGCCGAGGAACGACCCCGCGTCGTCGCGCGAGATGCCGAGCGTCGTCTGGGTCAGGTCGTTGGTGCCGAACGAGAAGAATTCGGCGCTTTCGGCGATCTCGCCGGCGCGCAGCGCTGCGCGCGGCAGCTCGATCATCGTGCCGACGTGATAGGGCACCGTGACCCCGGTCTCCTTGGCGACCTCCTCCGCCGCGGCGACGATGATCGGCTTGACGAGATCGAACTCCTGCTTGCCGAAAATCACCGGCAGCATGATCTCGGCGGTGATCGGCGTCCCCGTCTTCTTGCCGGCGTCGACCGCCCCGAGAAAGATCGCCCGCGCCTGCATCTCGGCGATTTCTGGATAGCGGATCGCCAGACGAATGCCGCGGAAGCCGAGCATCGGGTTGAACTCGTGCAGCTCGACCGCGCGAGCGCGCAGCTTGTCGGCGGGAACGCCCATCGCCTTGGAGACTTCGTCGACCTCCGCCTCGGTCTTCGGCAGGAACTCGTGCAGCGGCGGGTCGAGCAGGCGGATCGTGACCGGCAGGCCGCTCATGATCTCGAACAGCTCGGCGAAGTCCTGCCGCTGCATCGGCAGGAGCTTGGAGAGCGCCGCGCGCCGCCCTTCCTCGGTCTCGGCCAGGATCATCTCGCGCATCGCGACGATCCGGTCGCCCTCGAAGAACATGTGCTCGGTGCGGCAAAGACCGATGCCCTCGGCGCCGAACGAGCGTGCGCTGCGCGCGTCGGCCGGCGTCTCGGCGTTGGCGCGCACTTTCATGCGGCGCACCTCGTCGGCCCAGCCCATCAGCGTGCCGAATTCGCCGGTGAGCTCCGGCTTGATCATCGGCACGGCGCCCGACATCACTTCGCCGGCGGCTCCGTCGATCGTGAGGATGTCGCCCTTCTTCAACGTGACTCCGCCCGCGGTCATGGTCTGGGCCGTGTAGTCGATGCGGATCGCGCCTGCGCCCGAGACGCAGGGTTTGCCCATGCCGCGCGCAACGACCGCCGCGTGCGAGGTCATGCCGCCCCGCGTGGTCAAAATGCCCTCGGCGGCGTGCATGCCGCCAATGTCCTCAGGCGAGGTTTCGACGCGAACCAGGATCGTTTTGCGGCCGGCCTTGCTCGCGGCCTCCGCGTCGGCGGCCGAGAACACGATCGCGCCGCTCGCAGCGCCCGGCGAAGCCGGCAGCCCGGTCGCGATCGGGGCGGGCTTGGCCTTCGGATCGAGCATCGGATGCAGGAGCTGGTCGAGCGCGCTGGGCTCGACGCGGGTGATCGCGTCGTTGCGGGTGATGAGGCCCTCGTTGGCCATGTCCACCGCCACCTTGAGCGCGGCGCGCGCGGTGCGCTTGCCGTTGCGCGTCTGCAGCATCCAGAGCTTGCCGCGCTCGACGGTGAACTCCATGTCCTGCAAATCCTTGTAGTGCTTCTCCAGAAGTTTCGTCGTGTCGGCGAACTGCTTGAAGACCTCAGGCATCAGGGACTCGAGCGAGGGCTTGTCGGAACCGGCGGCCTTGCGGGCGACTTCGGTGATGTTTTGCGGCGTACGGATGCCGGCCACGACGTCCTCGCCCTGGGCGTTGACCAGGAACTCGCCGTAGAGGGCGTTCTCGCCGGTCGACGGGTTGCGGGTGAAGGCGACGCCGGTCGCAGACGTCTCGCCCATGTTGCCGAACACCATCGCCTGAACGTTGACGGCGGTTCCCCAGTCTGCGGGGATGTTATTGAGGCGTCGATAGGTGATCGCGCGCTGGCCCATCCATGAGGAGAAGACGGCGGCGATCGCGCCCCAGAGCTGGTCCTTCGCCTGCAGCGGGAAGGGCTTGCCGGTCGCCTCCTCCACTTTGGCCTTGTACTCGACGATGACCTTGCGCCAGTCATCGGCCTTGAGGTCGGTGTCGAGCGTATAGCCCTTGCCGTCCTTGTAATGCTCGAGAATGTCCTCGAAGTTGTGGCTGTCGACGTCAAGCACGACGTTGGAATACATTTGAATGAAGCGGCGGTAGCTGTCGTAGGCGAAGCGCTCGTCGCCGGACGTCCTGGCGAGGGTGACGACCGATTGGTCGTTGAGGCCGAGATTGAGGACAGTGTCCATCATTCCCGGCATCGAAGCCCGCGCGCCCGAGCGCACGGACAGGAGCAGCGGGTTTACCGCATCGCCAAACGCATGTCCTGTTTCGCGGGCGACTTCCGCCACCGCCGCGTCGACTTGCGCCGCAAGATCGGGTGGATACGTCTTTCCGTTGGCGTAGAAGTAGGTGCAGACTTCCGTGGTGATCGTGAAGCCGGGCGGCACGGGCAGGTGGAGCGACGCCATCTCGTGCAGGTTCGCGCCCTTCCCGCCCAGCAGGTTCCTCATTTCACCCCGGCCCTCGGCGCGCTCGGCGCTGAAGGAATAGACCCATTTAGCCATTATCCGCTCCTCACGTGCGCGCGCCGGCCCAAAGGGTCAGCTCCGCGACTGCAGTCCCATACCAAAGCTGACCCATCCGACCCCGTGAAACAAAAGGTCGACGCCCAGCAGCGTTCCCAACACATAGACGCTGTCCAGCGGCCAGTGACTGACGATGATCAAACCGAGCAGAATCGTTACGACGGCGGCCAGGAAGACCAGGGTGCGCGGCTGGCCGGCCGGAAGCTGCGTGGCGAGATAGACGCGAACGACGCCCGCGGCGACGAGACCGGCGCCGAGGAGAAGCGTCAGGACCACCGATGCGAGCAAAGGGTTCACGATGCAAAGCACGCCGGCGGCGAGATAGAGGATCCCTCCGATCACCCAGAGGAAGAACTGGCCCCAGCCTCTTGAATGCATTCCAATTCCGATTTCGGCCGCGCCCGCAATCAGAAAGAGAACGCCGTTCAGCGTCACGGTCGCAATTGTCGCGATCAATGAGAAGAACAGCGCGGCGAACCCCAGGATGACCAGGAGGACCCCGAAAGCCGTGATCGACGCCCACTTGCCGCGCAGGCGCTCGATGGCCTCGCCAAGGCTATGGCCCGCGGTCTCGACGTTCGACATTGTTTCGCTCCCTTGCGTCGTCGTTGACCATTGCCGCCCTAGCGAACGCGTTTGAGTTCGCCGAGAACCTGGGCGGCATATTCCACCATGGGGATGATGCGACCGTAATTCAGTCTCGTCGGCCCAATGACGCCGAGCACTCCGGCAATCCGGTGGTCGCCCGACCTCAAAGGCGCAGCGATCATCGACGATCCGGACAGCGAGAATAGCTTATTCTCGGAGCCGATGAAAATCTTGACGCCGTCGCCGGATTTCAGCCCGGTGCAGCAGGTCGATGACATCGGTCTTGGTTTCGAGGTCGGCGAAGAGGGTTCGAATGCGTTCCAGATCCTCCGCCGCATGCACGTCGCCGAGCAGGTTGGCCTGGCCCCGGACGATGAGCTGGTCGCGCGACTCCGACGGGCCGGACCACGACGCGAGGCCGGCGTCGACGAGACGCTCGGCGATCTCGTCGAGTTCGCGGCGGGCATTCTGCCGGGCGGTCTCGATCTCGGCCGTCGCCTCCGAGAGCGTGCGTCCGCGCACCCTTGCGTTGAGATAGTTGCTCGCCTCCTGAAGCGCCGACGCCGGCAAACCGTCGGGCGTGACGATGATGCGGTTCTCGATCGAGCCGTCCTCGGCGACGAGGACCGCCAGCGCCCTGTCGCTCTCCAGCCGCACGAATTCGACGTGCTTGAGGCGCGGGTCGGCTTTCGTGGTCAGCACAACGCCAGCGCCCCGGGTGAGATCGGAAAGGAGGCTCGTCGTCTCGGCCAGCGCCCCCTCGAAACCGCCGCCCTCGGCCGCGGCACGGACCTGACTGTCAATTCGGGCGCGATCTTCGCGACCGAGATCGCCGAACTCGAGCAGCGCATCGACGAAGAACCTGAGGCCATGCTGCGTCGGAAGCCGTCCCGCGCTGGCATGGGGCGCGTAGATCAAGCCCAGCTCCTCCAGATCCTGCATCACGTTGCGGACAGAGGCGGGCGAAAGGCTGATCGGCAGCAACCGCGACAGGTGTCGCGATCCGACAGGCTCGCCTGTCGAGAGATACGATTCCACGATGCGCCGGAAGATCTCGCGCGAACGCGCGTTGAGATTCGCCAGGGCGCCGGTTTCCGGACGGTCGACGGGAGCGGCCATGAATGGAAGCATGGCGGGAAGGCCGACGGGACGCAAGGCGGGGAGCCGCGCCTTATCGCCGCGGCTTTCGCCCGACGCGGGAACGTTGATCGTTCGTCCGCCAAAGAGCATGGGCGACATTGCCGGCGCTCCCGCTCGCCGCCTAGACTGGGGCGCCGGCGGTCTCCCGGAGGAAGAGAAACTCATGCCCATCGTCTCCCCCCGAAACGGCGGCCAGATCCTCATTGATCAACTCGTCGTTCAGGGCGTCGCCCGGGCCTACTGCGTCCCGGGCGAATCCTATCTGGCCGCCCTCGACGCGCTGCGCGACTCCGCCATCGACGTCGTGGTCTGCCGTCAGGAGGCGGGGGCTGCGATGATGGCGCTGACCGAGGGACGCCTCACGGGTCGACCGGGAATCTGCTTCGTCACCCGCGGCCCCGGCGCGACCAACGCCGCGCACGGCGTCCATATCGCCGAACATGATTCGGCGCCGATGATCCTGTTCATCGGTCAGGTCGAGCGCGCAATGATGGGGCGCGGCGCCTTTCAGGAGATGGACTACCGGGCCTTTTTCGGCTCGACGGCCAAGTGGGTCACCCAGGTCGAGACTGCGGCGCAGATCCCCGAAGTCATCCAGCGCGCGTTTCACATCGCCATGCAGGGACGGCCCGGACCGGTGGTGATCGCGCTGCCCGAGGACATGCTGGTTGAAACAGCCGAAGTCGTCGACGCCCCTCGCGCGATTGCGACCGCCATCTGGCCCGGACTGACGCAGATGGCCGAGCTGCAAGGACTTCTGTGGGGCGCGGAGCGACCGATCGCCATTCTCGGCGGAGCGGGTTGGACCGCGTCTGCGAGCGCGGCTTTCGCTCGATTCGCAGAGCGTTTCGACCTGCCCGTGGCGGGATCGTTCCGTCGGGCGAGCGCCTTCGACGGCGAGCACGGCGAACTACGCCGGCGAGATCGGATTGTCGGCCAATCCGAAGCTCAAGGCGCGTATCGAGAGCGCCGATGTCGTCATGCTCGTTGGCGGGCGCATGTCGGAAGCGGCTGCGCAAGGATACACGCTGTTCGGCATCCCCGAGCCCCGGCAACGCCTCGTTCATGTTCACGCCGATCCGCGCGAGATCGGCCGCAATTATCATCCGGCGCTTGGAATCATCGCGACGTCGCCGGAGTTCTGCGCGTCGCTGGATGGCGTCGAAGCGCCGGCGACCATTCCCTGGTCCGCCGAAACGCGTCTGGCGCGGGCCGACTATCTGGCCTGGAGCGATGAGGCGCCGGTGAACCCCGGCCGCGTCCAGGTCGGCGAAATCATGTTCGTCGCTGCGCCGGCGCGCGCCTGAGGCGATCTTCACCACCGGCGCCGGAAACTTCGCCATCTGGGCCGGCCGCTTCCTGCGATTCCGGCACATCGAGCAGCAGATCGGACCGACCTCCGGCTCGATGGGTTTCGGGCTGCCGGCGGCGATCGCGGCGGCGCGGGTTTTCCCGGAGCGGACCGTCGTGTGCTTTGCCGGCGACGGCGATTTTCTCGATGAACGGACAGGAGTTCGCGACCGCCGTCCAGTATGACTTGCCCATCGTCGTGGTGCTGATCGACAACGGCCTCTACGGCACCATCCGCATGCATCAGGAGCGCGAATTTCCCGGCAGGGCAGTCGCCTCCAGCCTGCGAAATCCCGATTTCGCGGCCTATGCGCGCGCTTTCGGCGGCCACGGCGAGACTGTCGAAGACACCGCGCAATTTCTGCCGGCTTTCGAGCGGGCGCTGGCCTCAGGGCTCGCATCGATCATCCATGTGAAAATCGATCCGGAGGCGATCGCGCCGGGAACAACGCTGACCGCCATCCGTTCGGCCGCGCTGGCGAAGCGCGGGGGGTCGTAAAGCGCGCGCTGTTTGCCGGGCCTCCGAAACGGGGGTGGGGGTCGCCAACTGCGGAGCCGAATGGCGCGATGGCGCGAGGCCAGCAAAGGCATCACCCCCGCGAAAGCGTGGGTCCAAAGTGCAGCCGCGGACTTCTCCCGGGCAAGCCGCTCCACCCACAAGGACGGCGGCTGGATCCGACGGCTATGATTGCGGGCGCTCCCGGGCGCCGTCCGCTCCCACAATCCATTCGGCCTTGTGCTTCGCCTGATAATCGTCGACGGCGGCGCCGATGGTGGCGAAGAAAAACGCGTCGCCTATCCTGTCGAACAGTCCAAACCGCTTCAGCTTGTCCTTCACCGGGTCTTTGAGCTCGGCAAAACACAGCTTTGTTCCCTTGCCGTGCAGGGTGTCGTCCAGCTCGACGAGGGAATTGGCGGCGGTGACGTCGACGCTCGTGACCGGCTCGGCGGCGACGACGAGCCAGGTGACCTTGCCCGGCGCGGCGGCAGCGGCGGCCAGAACCCGCTCCTTGAAAAGCTCCGCATTGGCGAAGAACAGCGGCGCGTCCCACCGGAACAGCAGCAGGCCCGACAATTGGCGCGCCTGCGGATAGCGGGTGATGTCGTGATAGCCCCTGACGCCGTCCGCGCGGCCGAGCACCGCGGAATGCGGGCGCCACCCGTCCCACAGGAACTCGATGACCGCGATCACGACGGCAAGACCGATGCCGGGGATCGCGCCGAAGACGGCGACGCCGGCGAAACAGAGGATCGACAGCCAGAACTCCCAGCGCTGAATCCGATAGAGGCGCTTCAGTCCCGAGACCTCGAAAAGTCCGATCGCCGAGGCGATGACGACGGCGGCGAGCGCCGCATTGGGGAGGTGCTCAAGGAGGCGGGGCGCAACGAGCAGCAGGAGAGCCACGGCGACGGCGCCGACGACGCCCGTCAATTGCGTGCGCGCTCCCGCCGCTTCAGCGACGGGCGTGCGCGACGAACTGCTGCTGATCGGAAATCCCTGGAAGAATCCTGCAGCGAGATTTGCGGCGCCAAGACCGATCATTTCCTGATTGGGATCGACAGGATCGCCAAGCCGTGCGGCGTAGGCGCGCGAGAGGACGCTGGTGTCGGCGAATGACACGACTGCAACCGCAAGGCCGCCTAGTAACCACCGGCGTCAAATCCTGAAGGCCGACCCAGGGTATCGAGAACGCGGGCAGTCCCGGAGGAAGCGGACCGAGCACCGAGACATGGGCCCACGTCTCCAGGCCGAAAACCTGAACGACGGCCGTCGCGCCGATCACGGCGATAAGGACGCCGGGCGTCCCCTTGAAGCTCCGGACCGACAGGATCGTCGCGAGCGTGGCCGCGCCGAGCGCGAACGCCGCCCAATTGATCCTCCCGCCGGCGATCTCGACGCCGATCGACCAGAGGTCTCTCAACGGCCCCGCGTCTTCGATCTTTGACGCCAATGAGCTTGGGCGTCTGGCTCACCAGAACCGCCAGCGCGATTCCGTTCATATAACCGTAGCGGATCGGCTTGGAGAGAAGCTCGGTGACGAAGCCCAGCCGCGCGACGCCCGCAAGGATGCAGACCGCGCCTGAGACGACGGCCATCATTCCGGCAAGAGCGACCGCGCGGTTTGCGTCTCCAGCGGCGAGCGGCGCCACGACGCCCAGAATGATCGCCGCCAGCGAGGAGTCGGGCCCGAGCACCAGGATGCGGCTCGGACCGAACAGCGCGTAAGCGAGCAGGGGAACGATGGTCGCATAGAGGCCACAGGCGCCGGGGAGGCCGGAGGCGACGGCATAGGCGATTCCGACAGGCGCAAGCGCGGTCGTGAGCACAAGCCCCGCTCCGAGATCGCGAAGGAGCCAACGCGCTTCATACCTTCGCAGCGTCGCGATTCCCGGCAGCCTGCGGATCCAGCCCGCCGCTCTCGTCCTTCCAGGCTGAACCCCGTCCATTCGTTCGGCCTACTCTGATCTTCGCGCTCGCCCCGGCGTGGCGGTCGCCGATGAGCCGCCTCAATGCGAGTGCGACCCGTCTCCCGACCGGTTTGCCAACTCTCCGGGTTTACGCTCGAAGCAAGTTTCTCCACGCGCGCATATCCGACTGAATAAACCGTCTCGCCTCGGGCATGGAAGATCGCAAGACCGTTTTCGTCCACGACCACGGCGTTCCTGCCGCTGAGATGCGTGCGCATTGATCTTCATACTAATTTCCCGGCGAGAACGAGGCGCATTACGCGCCTGGCGGCCAACTGGCGCCGATCGCGGAAGCGCCCGCGCCGCATCGCCTGAGGCAGTTGAGTGCGACGGCCAGCTTGATGCCGGCAGGTCGAACGTTGTCCCTCGAAAAGAAAAAGACCGACCCGGAATGCGGGTTCGGCGCGCCGGGGACGAAGATCGTGACGAAGCCGCCGCTCAGCGCTTCGGTTTGAACGCCGAGTTGCCATCCCCCTTCCATGGGCACGAAGACCACGGGAAGCTCCGCAATCTCGGCGACGCCTAGCGCGCTCGCGCTCTCCTGCTTCAGGTAGTCGTAACCCGGAATCTTCGACAGCAGCGAAGACTCCAACAGGTTCACGAGGCGTTGCGCCATCACGGTGTGGGCCACGAGCCCGGCAAGAAGGCAGACGAGCGCGACGATTGCGACCGAAAGCACCGTCGCCGCGCCGGGGCTCAATTCCGAAGCGGCTGGAATGTGAACAAAGACGGCGTTCAGGGTCTTCTTCGCGAAGTCGAACGCCTTGGCGAGAATGACAATCAGCACAACGATCGGCGCCAGGAAAAAGAGGCCGCCGACAAGCGTCGTCCGTACGAATTGAGCGAGAGTTTTCATGGATCATTGTCCTCGACGTTACGTGCTTCGCACGACCGCTCCGAGAACAGCTCCAACTCCCGGCGCACCAGTCACGGTAATCCTAAAAGCCCAGCGTCACCCCCGCGAAAGCGGGGGTCCAGAGCGCGGCCGCGGACCTCTGCCGCCCAAACCGCTCCCCACTGCAAGCGACGGCGGATTGGGCGGACTTGTATGAACCCTGAACCGCTGACTGGTCCGAGCCACGATCTGGATGCCCGCTTTCGCGGGCATGACAGCGAAAACTGTCACCGCGAAAGCCAGGGTGTCACCCCCGCGAAAGCGGGGGTCCAGAGTGCAGCCGCGGACCGGCGCCGCTGAAGGAGCATCAGTGACCCCACCCGCGCGCCGATCGCAGGATCATCGGTCTGCATGGAGCACGGGGCTCAATAGCGTGCGGAGACCGGTTGCGACCTTGACACGGTCTGGCGTCGAAAGTTCTCCGATCCGCGCCGCCAGACGCTCGTCGAGCGTTGTCACCTTGCTGACCCTGACGACGCAGGGGTGGGTCAGACCGCCGAGACCGAGGTCGGAAATCGGGACGTCGAGCGGCCATCTCTCGCGGGCGGCGCTCGTAATCATCAGCACCCACAGAATGGCGAACGCTTCGGTCGCCGCGGGCGCTGCGATGACCAGCGCAGGCCGCCGCCGCGTGGCGGCCTGATCGGCAAAGGGAAAATCGACGCGAACGATATCCCAGGGAGCGATGGCGCCGCTCGGCCCGGCGGTCATCAGAGATCGCAGAAGGCTTCGTCGTCTTCGGGCGTATCCCATTCCCCGAAGACGGCGAACGGATCCTCGAACGGCGCGCCGCGGCGAGGCTTGGCCGCCTTGGTCAAAAGGACATGTCCGTCCGCGATCGCGTAAGCGATTTCGTCGCCCGGCTTGACCCCAAGCGCGTTGCGGACCGCCTGCGGAATGGTTGTCTGAGCCTTGCTGGTGAGTTTGCTGGTGATCATGCGCGCGCCCCAAGCATCAATCGCTGGTAAGGAAAATCCTTGCTGGCGTCAAGTCGCGGGCTGACTTCCTTCCCAAGGAAGGTGGACGCGCGAAGCGCGGCCGGATGAGGGGGCTTTACCGGGACGCATGCAGATGTCCCCTTTCTCATTCCCCGGCGCTCCGCTCCGCCAATCCTCCTGGAGACCATCGAACGGCATTTGCACAAAAATGAAAGTGTCGCTGTAAGCCCAAGCGTCAATCCCAGGCGTCGCGCCGCAATCCCGTATCGATCTGGTTTCAGCGCGAACGGACTGTCATGGCGTTGAGCCACGCGCCGGTTACGATCCCGAGCAGGAAGACGAGGACGAATGTGAGAAACATGAATGTATTCATCGGGCGCTCCTGGCGCTGCTCACGAACCCTGCCCGAACGCGGCGATACAAACTTCGTGGGTTAACGCCGAGCAGCCTCGCAGCGTTCCAGCCGAGCAGTCGCCGGAGCTGCTTCGTTGGTCCAGCCCCGGTCCCGGAGCGGGGCTCATCCGACGTAGTGATGGGCGATGGTGTCGAGGCCCTCCAGCAAAGCCGCAAAACGCCGTCCAGGACGCCGCGCGCCGGAGCGCCGCTTCGAGAGCGGCGGTTGAGGAGTTGACCAAGGCGTACCAGGAATTGCTTTACGGTGACACGTGCGTCTTTCACCTTTTGATCTTCGCCCGAGGCCGAAGGCGCTGCCGAAGGGCTTTATGCGAGACGGCCCAGGCATTTTGAGCGCAAGATCGGCCCAGGCGCTTCAACGGCCCGGAATATTCCTGCCGAGGCCATGACCAATGTTCGAGAAAGACCATGACTATCAATATGTTGCAATGATGTCTTAATCTTTTACGCGAGCTTGCCCGTTCAACTCCGCTCGAGGGGAGGCGCCGCGTCGGCCCGGCGATTCGCCGCCCGGGCCGGCGGCAGCCTCGTTCTCAAGAAAGGCCAGGACGATCAATGGTTTGCGCGAGGTTCTTCATCTACCGCGAGAGGCGCCTGGCGCCCGGCCCTGCCGGTTGATTTCTCCCTGTTCCGGGCCGAAACAGGGCCATTGTCGTCCCTGTTATTTAAACATCAGTGGTCAGGTTAATATTCAGACAAACCATTGAAACTAAACCTGTTTCCACGAATTCTGACCACGCAAGAACCGCCCCTGTCTCCCCCCTTCTCCCTGTTACCAGGGAGTAACAGGGAGCCGATCGCGGGCGAGCGCCGCACTCGGCGCATAGGATGCGGCATTGACGATCGAGGGTCTTCCCGGAAGCGACAGCTCCGTTTCCCGAGCCGGGGCGCGGGCGATAATCCGGCCCCGACGGATGACGAAGAGGCGGGTCGCGCGCAGCCGCACGGCTTCGATCGGATCGGTCGCCTGCAGAAGCACCATGTCGGCGTTCGATCCGACGCTGAGGCCGTAGCCGTCGAGCCCGAGGATGCGCGCGGGGATTTCGGTCACCGCGTCGAATGTCCAGCCGATCGCCTCGCGGCTCGTCATCGGCGCGCCATGGACCGCCATATGGGCGACGTCCAGCATGTCGGCGCCGCCGAGGCTGTACCAGGGATCCATGACGCAGTCCTGCCCAAGGGCGACCGGAATGCCGAGGGCGCGCATTTCGGCCACCCGCGTCATGCCGCGCCGTCGCGGATAGGAGTTGTGGCGGCCCTGCAGCGTCAGGTTGATCAGCGGATTGGAGATCGCGCAGATCCCCGACTCGGCGATCAGCGGCAAAAGCTTGGAGACGTAATAATTGTCCATCGAATGCATCGACGTCAGATGCGATCCGGTGGCGCGGTCCTTAAGGCCAAGCCGTTGCGCCTCGAAAGCCAGCGTCTCGACGTGGCGCGACAGCGGATCGTCGCTCTCGTCGCAATGCAGATCGATCATGAGACCCCGTCGCGCCGCGATTTCGCACAGCGCCTTCACCGACGCGGCGCCCTCGGCCATCGTGCGCTCGAAATGCGGAATTCCGCCCACGACCTCGACGCCAAGATCGAGGGCCCGCTCGAGGTTGCGCGCAGCGGTCGGCGCGCGGAAGTAGCCATCCTGCGGGAACGCGACGAGCTGCAAGTCGAGATAGGGCTTCACCCGCTTCTTCACCTCGAGCAGCGCCTCGACCGCGAGCAGGCGGTCGTCGCAGACGTCGACATGGCTGCGCACGGCGAGCAGGCCCTGTGAAACGGCGAGGTCGCAATAGCGAAGCGCGCGCTCGGCGACCGCTTCGTGGGTCAGATGCGGCTTCAGTTCGCCCCAAAGGGCGATCCCTTCGAGCAGCGTGCCGGAGAGATTGAGCCTCGGCAGACCGAGCGAGAGTGTGGCGTCCATGTGAAAATGACAGTCGACGAAGGGCGGCGAGAGCAGATATCCGCGCGCGTCGATCTGCTGTCCCGCTTCGGCTTCGATTCTCGGCTCGATCGCCGCGATGCGTCCGGCGGCGATCGCGACGTCCTGGCCCTTGCGTCCGTCCGGCAGCGTGGCGTTGCGCAAAATCGTGTCAAAGTGCATGGGCCGCGTCCAGTTCGGATTCAGTCGTCGTGAATGCCGCTGCGGCCGCCCTCGCCGTGGCTTGGGCTCGGATAGCGGTTCGACGTGAAGCGGATGACGAGGACGGCGAGCGCCAGGACCAGGGTTGAACCGGCGAGAATGAGAACGCCGAGGTCGGGGTTTGGCTGTTCCTGGACGAAGCCGATCAGGTGCCGCGTCAGCGCGGTGATGCCGACGTAGAGCAGGAAGCGCACCGGCATATGATTGGTGCGGAAGTAGATTCCGACCATCGAGCCGATCTCGAGATAGATGAAGAGGAGCAGCAGGTCCTCGATCGAGGCGTGGCCTTTCTGGATCATGGCGAGAAATGCCGCGCCGGCCGCCCAAACTGTCGCAGCGCCAATCGCAAACAGACCCAGGAGATGGAATCCATCGGTGAGGAACTGCCCGATCGGATCGGCGAGGGTCACCATGCGCTTGTCAGCGGCCCTGATTTGACTCCCTCGGTCGACCATGCCCGAAGCCCTCGCTTCCGATCGCGAACCGACTGATGCGCCGGCGCAGATTCTCTGGGGAACCATAAGCCTGCGTCCGGACCATGCCAATTCCGGACGCGCGATGCGGTGGCCGCACGCAGTCAGGCGCGCTTGCCCGCCGCCCAGTCCAGTCCCTGCTCGAGCCTGTCGTTGCCCCAGAAGACTTCTTTGTCTTCCGTCACGAGGCTCGGCGCGCCAATGACGCCGAGCCCGGCCGCGCGGTCGGTTTCGGCCTTCAACAACGCCTTGTTGGCGCCGTCCTCCGCCCGCGCGAGAACGCTCTCCGCATCGAGGCCGAGATTCGTCAGCAGGGTTGCGATCGTGGCCCGATCGGCGATCGGGAGGCCGTCGCCGAATTCCGCAGCGTAAACTCGGCGGGAGAAATCCGCCCGCGCCCCGCCGCCAAGCGCAAGCGCCACGCGGGCGGCAAGCAGGCTGTTTTGGGGGAACGGCTCCGGGGCGCTTCAGCGGCAGGCCGAGCGCGTCGCAGATCCGCTCCATGTCGCGCCACATGTAGCGTCCCTTCGACGGATAGATATTGAAGGGCGAATCGCGCCAGCCGTTCGCGGCGAGGATCGGACCAAGCAGAAAGGGGCGCCAGGTCAGCTCAACGCCGCGGGCCTTCGCCAGCGGGGCGACGCGCATCGCCGCCGGGTAGGAGTAGGTGCTGGCGAACTCGTACCAGAACTCCGCGGCCGCCATCGGGCGCTCCCTCCGTCGGCGGGAGTTTGGCATGGCGCGGGACAATGGCAAAGGCGGAACAAAGGCCAAAGAAAAGCCGCCCCGTCGAAACGGGGCGGCTCATTTCAACCGAACGTCTGCTGCGTCTTCAGCCAATTAGCTCTTGGGGGCATCCGCCGCCGGGGCGGCGGGGGCGGCAGGTTCAGCCGCAGGCGCCTTCATCTTCTTGCTCGTGTGCTTCTTCGCGTGGTGCTTCGGCTTCGCCTTCATCGGCTTGGCCATCGTGTCGGGCGCGGCGCCGGCGGCGGGAGCGGCCGGAGCGGTCGCATCGGTCTGAGCAAATGCGGCGAGCGGCGACAGGACGAGCGCGGCGCTGAGGCCGAAAGCGGCGATCTTCTTCAACATGGGGCTTTTCTCCAAAGCGAGTTGTTCGACTCGTCGTTGTTTGCGTGCGCTCGATGCGCCTTTCCACATGAATTGAGAATGAACGCGGGGGCTGGTCCGGCGAGTGGGTCGCCGGGCTGCGTTTGACGCGGCAAACGGCGCCCCCTTATGTACGCCCATGTCGCACAACAGTTTCGGTCATCTCTTTCGCGTCACCACGTTCGGCGAGAGCCACGGGGCCGGAATCGGCTGCGTTGTTGACGGCTGTCCGCCGCGCATTCCGTTGGAAGCGGCCGACATTCAGGCCGAGCTCGACCGGCGCCGTCCCGGGACTTCGCGCTTCACCACCCAGCGCCGCGAACCGGATGAGGCGCGCATCCTCTCGGGCGTGATGGTCGACGAACGATGCGGGGCGTCAGGTGACGACGGGAACGCCGATCGGCGTCTTCATCGAGAACACGGATCAGCGCTCCAGGGACTACGGCGAGATCAAGGACAAGTATCGCCCCGGCCACGCCGACTACGCCTATGACGCGAAATACGGCATCCGCGACTACCGCGGCGGCGGGCGCTCGTCGGCGCGCGAGACGGCCGCGCGCGTCGCTGCGGGCGCCATCGCGCGCAAGGTCATTCCCGGCGTGCGCATCCGCGGCGCGCTGGTGCAGATGGGACCGCACAAGATCGACCGGACGCGCTGGGATTGGGACGAGGTCGGGCGGAACCCGTTCTTCTGCCCGGACCCAGACGCCGCGGCGCGTTTCGCCGACTATCTGGACGAGATCCGCAAGGCGGGCTCCTCGATCGGCGCCGTCATCGAGATCGTCGCCGAGGGCGTTCCGGCCGGATGGGGCGCGCCGGTCTACGGCAAGCTCGACGCGGAGCTCGCGAGCGCGCTGATGAGCGTCAATGCGGTCAAGGGCGTCGAGATCGGCGACGGCTTCGCCGCGGCCGAACTCTCAGGCGAGGAGAACGCCGACGAAATGCGCCGGGGCCCGGACGGTCGGCCGAGCTTTCTCTCCAACCACGCGGGCGGGATTCTCGGCGGCATCTCGACCGGTCAGCCGATCGTCGCCCGGTTTGCGGTCAAGCCGACATCGTCGATCCTGACGCCGCGTCGCACGATCACCCGCGCCTTCGAGGAGACCGAGATCGTCACCAAGGGCCGCCACGACCCTTGCGTCGGCATCCGCGCGGTGCCGGTCGGCGAGGCGATGGCCGCCTGCGTCCTGGCGGACGCGTTCTTGCGGCACAGGGGGCAGACGGGCGGCTAAAGGTCTTTCACAAACGCTTCATGCCCCCGTAGTCTCATGCGCCGAAACGGATGGAGGCGCTTGTGATGTCGGGATGCGGGAGCGGGGTGACGCGGCGCGAAGTGCTGGTCGGAGCGGCGAGCGGCCTCGCGCTCGCGGCGATCGATCCGGCCAGGGCGCGGGCGGACGAGGCGCGCGGCGCGACAGTCTCGGGCCTGGTGTTCGAGGATCGTGACGGCTCGGGCGTCGCCGGCGCCGCCAATCCCGGCCTCCCCGGCGTGCTCGTCTCCAACGGACGCGACGTAGCGGAGACCGGGCCGGACGGCCGCTACACGCTGCCGCTGCCGGACAAAGCGACGATCTTCGTGGTGAAGCCAGCGGGCTTCATGCCGCCGGTCGATCCGCTGACCCGGCTGCCGCGCTTCTACCGTCATCATCAGCCGAACGGCACGCCCGCCTCGCTCAACCTCGCCTTCGAGGGCCTCGCCCCGACCGGCCCGATGCCGGCTTCGCTCGATTTCGCGCTCAAATCGCAGGAGGAGCCTAACGCGTTCGAGGTCGTGATGGTGACCGATCCGCAGCCCGAGACCGAGGCGGAGGTCGATTTCATCCGCGAGGACCTCATCGAGGCGCTCGCCGGCGTCGACGCGACATTCGGGCTCACCGCCGGCGACATCATGTTCGACGACCTCTCGCTCTATCCGCGCCTCAACGCCATCATCGGCACGATCGGCCTGCCGTGGTGGAATATTGGCGGCAACCACGATCTCAATTTCGAGGCCCCCGACCGCACATACAGCCGCGAGACCTACAAGCGAGTCTTCGGTCCGAGCTACTATGCGTTCTTCTACGCGCAGACGCTCTTCCTCATGCTCGACGACGTCGACTATCTCGGGCCCGATCCGGCAAAGCCGCGGGGCTCCGGCAAATACGAGGGGCGGCTCGACGAGGCGCAACTCGAATTCGTCCGCGGCGTGCTGGCGAAGACGCCGCCGGAGACGCTCGTGGTCGCAGTCCTGCATATTCCGATCAGGACGTATCTGGGCGCCGAGCCCTGGCAGAATCTGGCCAACAAGGAGGCGCTCTTCGGGCTGCTCGAGGGGCGCAAACATACGGTGAGCTTCGCCGGCCACACCCACACGACCGAGCACCATTATTTCGGCGCCGCCGACGGCTGGAACGGGGCCGAGCCTCACCACCATCATGTGCTGACCGCGCTCTCGGGCTCGTGGTGGAGCGGCCCCTTCGACCATCGCGGCGTGGCCTCCGCCGACAGCCGCGACGGCACGCCGAACGGCTTTCATATCCTCTCGGTCGACGGGACGCGCTGCACGACGCGGTTCGTTCCGGCGAAGGAGCCGAACGGGCGCCAGATGCGCCTCTCGATCGACAGCCGCTTCCACGGGATCACCAAGGACGCCGACCGCGAAATCCGTCAGGAGCAACTCCTCGGCTCTCCCGTCCCGCGCGCCGCGCTCTTCGCCTCGACCCTGATCGCCAACGTCTTCGACGGCGGCGACAGGACCAAGGTCACGATGACCATCGGCGAGCGCGGTCCCGTCCCGATGGCCCGCGAGGCCCGACCGGACCCGTTCGTCGAGGAGGTGTTCGCCCGCCACGAGGCGACCAAGAAGCCCTGGGTCAGCGCCGACAAGTCGTCGCACATCTGGACCGCCCGCCTGCCCGCCGACCTTGCGCCCGGCGCCTATCGGGTCGTGGTCGAGGCGGTCGACGAATACGGCCGGACGCTGACCGGGCGCCTCGCGCTCGAGGTGACGGGGTAGGGCCGCGCGCGAGCGGCGTGCAGTTTTGGCTGCGACTCAATCTTTTCAGAAGCTTGGGCGCCTTTTCCTGTCCCCAATCGGGGCCAGCTCCGCTCGTCGGCCGCGGGCGCTGTTTTCGGGCGCGATTCCTTGATTTCAGAGGTTCACCGCTCCGATCCCGGTGCGCGGGTGTGGAACAGGGCTCCCTGTTTCGCTGTGTTATTAAACCAAACATTATTGTTGTATTGGCCGCCGGTGCTGGGACAAGATCGCGCCTCGACGCCGCAAAAAACAAGAATGCCTCTCAAAACGCGACACGGAGCGCTATGCCGCCATGCGCTGTCGCGGGAACTTCGCCGCCAACGGCGCCAAGAACAAAGGCGTCCACGACCAGACGGTCGCTCACACGATATCCGATGCGAGCGCCGTATTCGAACCAGGTCGACGTGGGCAGGCCGGTCGGGCCGATCGGTCCGAAGTCGGTCACGTTGGCGACGGAGCCGTTTGCCGTGCCGAACCCGCGGGCGACTGCGCCGCTGACGTTGACTTCGATGTTGTCCCCGAAGAGATGCGTCCACTGTCCGCCCAGCCGGGCGGCGTTTAAGGCCTGGAGCCCAGACTGGACGGACGCGGGATAGGGGTTCAGCGCGGTCGCCGCCTCGGTGTAGCCGCCGGTATCCAGCCAGTTCCGGCCGAAGTCGGCGTAGGCCGCGACCTCGTCGGTCGGAGTGAGCCGCGCAAGCCAGCCCGCGCGGGCGAACAGGGAGAGGTTGCGATCGAGCGAGGTCCAGCTTCCCGTCGCTATCGTCGGTCCATTCTGATAGGGGCGAGACCCGTGCACGCTTTCATAGGGCGTGAGCGAGCCGCCCGCCTCCACGAATGGCCGGCTCGAGCCAAAATTGTCGAAATCATAAAGCAGCGCGCCGGCGACGGTCGGGGCGTCGTAGACCGAGATGCCGGAGGAGTTCCACTGGTTGTAGGAAAAACCGCCGATCGCCGTCAGCCGGTCGCTGAGGCTGACCCGGCCCTGCGTTCCCAAGGCGAAAGAGCCGAGGGCCCCGAAGCCTGACGCGCAGTTTGAGCAACTGACCTGCTGCGTCGCGCCGAGCAGGATGGAGCTCAGCAAGCCGTTGTTGACGATCTGGCCGAGCTGCGCCTTCGTGACGGCGTTGAGCGAGGACTGGACCTGCTGCTGCGTGGGGGTCGGCTGGGAGACGAGGTACCAGTCGCCGCCGGGGTCGACGAGCGAGTACCGGTAGTCACCGACGACGAGCGACGGATTGGCGAGGGCGAAGGCGTTGGGCGCCGTTGTCCCTCCGTTGGTCGTGACAACGACCGGGATGCCGCTGCCGGTCGTTTGGGCGCCGAGCCCCCCGGCGTTCCTGATCGTTAGATAGGTGAGGCCGGTCGCGGTCCCGCCGTTCACGACGATCTGGTCGGTGGGTGAAGACGAGCCGCCGAGGGCCGTATTGAGGGTGATGTTCGCCCCTGAGCCGACGTAGTTTCCGACGGTCAGCGTCTTGAAGCCTCCCGCACCCGGCGGCGCGAAGACGATGGCGCTGTTGGTGACCGCGAGGCTGCTCACGTTCGAGGGTCCGGTCAGGTTCCAGACGGTCCCATTGGTGAGGTTGACGTTGGACGTCGAAACAGCGTCGGTGGCCATCGCGCCGGTCAGGGTCGAGGCGTTGGCGTTGAAATTTACGGTGCTGCCGGCCGTCGCGTCGAGGAGATAGCCGGTCCCGGCATTGACCGTCGAATTGTTGAAGGTGATCGTCGTGTTCGAGGGATCGGCGAAGACGATGTCGCCCGACTGCGTGCTGATGTCGAAACTGTCGAAGGTCGCCGTCTGGTTCGTCCCGCCGAGGAACTCGATCGCGTCGCCCGCGGCGGCGATTGTTCCTCCGCCGGTCGCAAGGATCGAGGCGCCATTCCCCTGCAGCACGATGGCCGCCGCGGCGGAGTTGGTCGCAGTGAGGTTCAGCCTTCCCGTCGCCAAGATCGAGCTCCCGGCCTCGACGGTCGTCGGACCGGAATAGGTGTTCGTCCCGCTCAGCGTCAACGTGTTTCCGGCGGAATTCTCGGTCAGCCCCGTTGTGTGGGTCGCCCCGTCCGTGATGCTGCCGGAGAAGGTTGAGGATGGGCCCTGGTTGGTCAGGACGGCGTCGGACGTCCCGCTATTGGTGACCGTGCCGGCCCCTGCGAGCGAACTGACGGTCTGCCTGAAGCCGCCGAGATCGAGCGCGCCGCCCGCGTCGACTGTCGTCGCGCTCGCCGCGCTGAGTGCGTTCGCCGCGCCGGCCTTGAGCGTGCCTGCCGCAACAGTCGTCGGCCCGGAATAGGTGTTGGCGCCGCTGAGCGTCAGCGTGCCCCCGACCGTGGAATCCTGAGTGAGCCCGATCGTGCCTACCGTATCCTGGATGAGGCCCGAGAAAGTCGACGACGCGCCCACATTGGTCAGGGTCACTGGGATCGGCCAGTGGTTGGTGACCAGGCCGTCTCCGGAGAGCGAGGCGACCGTCTGATCGAAGCCGAGCGTGAGGCGGAGCGTGCCGCCGGCGCTGACGGTCATCGGGCTATTCGGGCTGAACGCATTCGCCGTCAAACCGATCATGAGACCACCACTGTTGATGACCGTCGGCCCGGTAAAGCTGTTCCCGTTTTCCATGTCGACAGTGCCGATGGCGGTCAGCGACGCAGGGCCGCCGATCCCGCGCACGATTCCGACGCCCCCGGCGACGATCGCGCCGACAAGCGATCCGTTCTGGATCGTGCCGCCGCCGCCGACCGTCACATTGTTGATGGTCTGCGTGAAGCCGCCGAGATCGAGCGTGCCGCCGACGAAGGTCGGGCTCGCGGCGCTGAACGTGTTCGGAGCGCCGCCCTTGAGCGTGTAACTCCCGATCTCCGTCGGTCCGGTGTAGGTGTTCGATCCGGTGAGCGTCAGCGTGCCCGGGAGCCCTTGCCAAGTTAGCCCGATCGTGCTCGTCCCGTCCCGGATCGAGCCGGAGAAGGTCGATGACGTGCCTAGGCTCTGAGACAAGGAGGGTCGCGGGGCCCGGTCCGTTGTTCGTCACCGTGCCGCCGCCCGAAAGCGAGAAGACGCCCTGATTAAATCCCCCGAGATCGAGCGTGGCGCCTGCGTTGACCGTCATCGCGCTGAATTGGCTGAAGGCAAAGGTGGCCGCGCCTTTCAGCGTGCCTGCCGCGACCGTGGTCGGGCCGGAATAGGTGTTGGCGCCGGCCAGCGTCAGCGTATTGCCAGCCGAGTTTTGCGTGAGTCCGATGGCGCTTGCGCCGTCCTGGATGACGCCGGAGAAAGTCGACGACGCGCCCTGGTTGGTGAGGACGGCGGGGCTCGCTCCGCCGTTGGTGACCGTGCCGGCGCCCGCGAGCGAACTGACGGTCTGATCGAAGCCGCCGAGATCGAGCGTCGCGCCGCTGTCGACCGTCGTCGCGCTCTGGGCGCTGAACGCGTTCGTCGCGCCGGCTTTCAACGTGCCCGACTGAACCGTCGTCGCGCCGCCATAGCTATTGGCGCCCGACAGCGTAAGCACCCCGAGGCCGGCCTGGGTGAGCGAGCCCCCCGCGGACACAACTCCGCCGTAGGCGTAATTGTCCGAGCGGTCAAAAACGACCGCGCCTGCGTCCCCAACGTTTCCGGTGAACGAGCCGGTCGTCCCGCCGGCGCCGATCTGTAGCGTCGCAGGACCATCGACGTTGATCTGGCTGTTGGTGTTGGCTCCAGTCAAAATCAGCGTCCCGTTTCCTTGCGCCGCGACCGTCCCGCTTCCGCTGAGCGTCCCGTCGAAGGTTTTCGTGGCGCCGTAGACAAAGAAGAAGAGGCTGCCTGTATTGGTGACAGTAACAGGCCCCGTGATCGACGCTGAGCCGTCGACCACCAGGTAGCCTCCGCTGTCGACAAAAGTGCCGCCGGTGTAGGTGTTGGCGCCCTCCAGGTAGAGCCTGCTGCCGCTGGTGACGGCGAGCCCGGTCTTGCTGGCCCCGTCCAGGATGACGCCGGAGTATAAGTATGATGTGCTTCCGCCGCCCTGGATGGTCAGCGTCGCCGGGTTCGACCCGTTGTTGGTCACCGTGCCCCCGATCCCACCCCCGTCGCTCAGCGAACTGACGGCCTGATTGTAACCCCCGAGATCGAGCGTGCCGCCCTGTTGGACGATCATCGCGCTTGCGTTGCTGAACGTGTTCAACGCGCCGCCCGCCAGCGTCCCTGCGGTGATCGTCGTCGGCCCGGAATAGGTGTTGGCTCCCGTCAGCGTCAGCGTATTGCCAGCTGAGTTCTGCGTGAAGTCCTGTGGAGCTCGCGCCATCCTCGATGACGCCGGCGAAAGTCGACGACGCGCCCTGGTTGGTGAGGACCGCGGCGCTCGGTCCGCCGTTGGTCACTGTGCCGCTTCCGCTAAGCGAACTGACGGTCTGGTTGAAGCCGCCAAGATCGAGGGTGGCGCCGCTGTTGACCGTCGTGACGCTCGCAGCGCTGAACGCGTTCACCGCGCCGCCCATCAGCGTCCCGGCGCTGATCGTCGTCCCGCCCGAATAGGTGTTGGCGCCGGTTAGCGTCAGCGTCGAGGAACTGGTGTCCTTCGTCAGCGCGCCGGCGCCGGAGATGACCCCCGAAAGCGTCTGCGCCGCGCTACTCGAATATTCGAATGTCGACGCGCCGGTGTTAATTCCGATCGTCTGGCTATAGGACCCGCCGCCTAGCGAACCCGCGCCGCCGATCTGCAGCGTCCCGCCGAAGATGTTCGTCTCGCCGCTGTAGGTGTTGGCGCCCAAAAGCGTCACGGCGCCCGCCGTCGATTGTTGAAGCTCGCCCGCTCCCGCCAAGACCGCGCTGATCGTACCGGACTGGACCAAAAAGGCGTCGAAGGAGGAGAGCGTGCCGTTCTGTATCGTGCCGCCAGAGAGCCTGACGAGGCCGTTTTGCGTTTGCGTCGTCCCTCCCAAGTCAAGAACGCCGCCGGATACGGTCAGCGACCCGCTCGTCGCGCCCAGCGTGCCCGCGCCCGTGATATTCAACGCGCCGGCGGTGACGAACGTGTTGCCGGTGTAGGTGTTCGCGCCCGAAAGCGTCACCGTTCCGCCCGGCGTCGTCGCCGTTTCAACGCCCGCGGTTCCTGCCAGGACCGCGCTCACCGTGCCAGACTGCACGATGAAGCCAAAGCTCGACGAAAGCGTGCCGTTCTGGATCGTGCCGCCGCTCAGTGTGACGCCGCCATTCTGAAACTGCGTCGTGCCCCCTAGATCGAGAACGGCGCCGCCGCTGACCCCCAAACCGTTCGCGCTGCCGCCCAGCGTCCCGGCCCCCGAGATCGTTACATTTCCGCCCTCGATAAGTGTCCCTCGCGTTTGGGTGTTGGCGCCAGTGACGATCACATCGCCGCCCGTGTGAAACCAAGCCGTAGACGAAGCGCCGTCGGAAATAACCCCCGAGTAGGTTGTGCCGGCGGGCCCGCCACCTTCGATCAGCGTACCCCCGACGACTGAACTATTGGTGACACCGTTCGACCCCGTCAGATAGGGTGTGGCGAACACCACGCCGTCAGGAAGGGTGACAGTCGTTCCATTCAAATCGAGAGTAGCGGCATTCGCGATCGACGAAGCTGCGCCCCAGGCTCCGCCGAGCGCCGCCGCGGCCAGCAAGACGCTGGCCGGCGAGCCGCGCCGGCCAGCGCCCGGCGCGTGAACTGCCGGGTCTGCGAGCGCCGGACGCCGATGCGCGGACGAACCTAGTGGCCGCATAGCGCCCCTCGTGGAAATCCACTGACGGGGGCGCCCGAAGCGTAGCGCTGGACAGCGCAAAGCGAGGCGCTCGCGCAAAGCGAGGCGGAATCGACGGGGGTCGATGAGAGGCTCGCGCGAGTTCGAGCCGCCGGCAGTCGTGACCTCAGCCGTCTGGCCGGGATCGTTGAGCTCGACGCAATCGCATCCCGGCGCCTGCCGTCCGCCTGGCGCTTTCGCGCAGGCCCGCTGCTGCTGTTCGAAGGTGACACCGGGCCGGCGCGGGCAGACGAGCGACCGGCCTTCGACCAGCGTAACGCGCGTCAGCCCGCTTCCAACGGCGATGTCGAGCACGGTGCCCTGCACCGCGATCGAGGCGACCTGCGTTGAGATGAGGTAGGCCTTCTTGTCGAGCGTGCCGGTCGTGAACCGGAACACGCCCCTGGTCAGGCCCACCTGCACCTTTTGCGCGCTCGGCGCCTCCGTCGGGCCCGAATAGACGAACTCGTCGAGCGTGGTCTCCGACCCCGGCCCGATCACCAGATTGGTCGAGTTGAGGAATACGAGCTTCGCCTTCGAACCGGCGGCGGTTCGCACGACCTCATTGCGAAACACGGCGTCGCCGGCTTTGAGCGGAGACGCGGCGCCCGAGAGTTCGCGCGTGACGTCGTTGATGACAGCGGCGGTCGACCCGACCTTCTGCTCGGCGCGCGCTGTTTCTCCCGCACCGGCCAAAGCACAGAGCGCGATCGTCGCCCGAAGCGTTTGCAGAATAGTAATGCTCAACCGGACTCCGAGTACGCTCGTGCCGCGATTTTTCTTGATATTGCAGTCTTGCCTGTAGAACATCCCGTAAGGGAGCAAGTCAACACAACTAGTTGGGTGTATGCTTGCCGGGCGGTTAATTCCGCGCTGACTGTGACTTTTGGGGAACAGAAGCGCGAGCGAAGTCAGAGGCGATCGGGGCTCAAGACGGACGGCGAACCGCATGCTCGGGGGAAGTCGCAGCCGCTGGCGCGTGACGGGCGTCACTGCGTCCTCGCTATTATCAAGTCAGTTGAGTGTTCTGGACTTTCGCGTTATTTGTGTTCTGATGGAGAGGCATCGATATGACGGGCGGCGTCTTCATCAGCTATCGGCGTGACGACTCCGGCGGGTTCGCAGGGCGAATCTATGATCGACTGTCGAGCCGCCTCGGGCGTGAGAACGTCTTCTTCGACGTCGATGCGATCCCGCCCGGCCGCGATTTCGTCGATGTCCTATCCGAGCGCGTCGGCAAGTGCGACGCGCTTCTGGCGGTGATCGGCAAGCATTGGGTCTTGAGCGCCGACTCGGAGAACCGCCGCCGCCTCGACGATCCGCAAGACTTTGTCCGCATCGAGATCGAGGCTGCCCTCAGTCGAAACGTCCCTGTGATTCCCGTGCTTGTCGACGGCGCAGCGATGCCTCATCCCAACGAACTGCCGGACAGCCTGGCGAAGCTGATCCGCCGGCAGGCCGTCGAGGTTTCACACGCCCGCTTCGAGTCCGATGCCGAGCGGCTGACCGAAGCGCTATCGCAACTCGAGGAGGAGATCCGCCAGCGGGAAGCTAACCTATCGCCTTCGCAGGTGGCTGGATCCGACGCGGCGCCCATGACCCCGGTGGCAGCGGCCGCGGCCGCAGCCAACCGTGCTCCCGGGCCATCCGCGGCGCCGGCGAGGTCGGGCGGCGGGCGTTCGCTGGCCTATCTGGCCGTCGTCGGCCTGTTCGTGGCCGTCGCGGCAGTGTTGGTCTTTGCGCTGCCGGGTTTGCGGAAGACTGAAAACGCGGCCGACGCGAGCCGGGCCGCGTCCCCGATCACTCCAACCGTCGACGCGCCGGAAGACGCCTCAGCCCGGACGAGCCTTTCTGCTGCTCAGGGCAATCGACTGGATCCGCGCCAGATCGGGCTGATCAAGGCCGCCGCGGCGTCGATCTGCGACAGTGTGAAGGACATCACGGGCCAGAACACCGACCTCCTGATCAAGGGAACGGTCATGGGCGAGCTGGGCGGGCTGATCGGAAAAATGGCCGACGCCGGATCGATCGCCGCGGGATCGATGAGCCATGACGAGTTCGAAGGGCTCACGCGGGATGCGACCAAGATCGCCTCGGCCGGCGACCGGCAATGCCGCATGCAGCTCTTCCCGAAGATGGTTGAGGCGCTCAGCGCGACCTCCAGCGCCGTGAACATAAATTCCGGCAACTGCAGCATCGCGGTGAACGGGAGCGCCGCCGGCAACAGCATCAGTTGCGGGGCGCCGTCAGGGGCAAAGCCGTGATGGCGCGGCAGAGTGGCCAGTCGCCTCCGAACCGGCGGCGCCGGCGACTTCCGAGCTGTAGTGCGGCGCTCGCCCTCGGTCTCGCAATTCTTGCTCTTCAGGCCGAGCTCGCTTTCGCCGACTCCAAGATCGACGCGGGTCAGTGCAGCGTCGCGGTCGCGGGCAGCGCGGTCGGCAACTCGATCACCTGCAATTTCGGCCTCACGCCCGAACAGCTGAGGCAGCTGACCGAGGCGGCGGTGAGGGGCGCAACCGATGCGCAGCAGGAGCATGTGGACAAGGTCAGCAAGACGCTTGGGCTCACGGAAAGCGCGGCGAAGAACCTGCTGAGGATCGTCGGCGACGACGCCAACGTTCCCGAGGACAAACTGGCGGAGGCGCTGACAAAAGCAGCGGAGGATTACAGGAGGCTGCAGACGCAGGTCGCGGCCCTGAACCCAGGCAATCCGAGCGCGAGAGCGCTCGTAGACCGGGCCAAGAGCGAAATCGAGTCAGGAAACTTTGAGCAGGCGCACAAACTGCTGCGGGAGGCGACTCAGGCTCAAATCGCCGCCGCGCAGGAGGCGCGCGGGATCCGGGAGCGGGCGCAAGCGGCGGAGGACACGCAATGGCTCGGCGCCGCGAGGTCGACCGCAGCCGAGGGCGACGTGGCCTTGACCGAACGCAAATTCGACCAAGCCGCGGGGCTCTTTGGCCAGGCAGCCGGCTATGTTTCGAGCGATCACAAAAAGGAGCGGGGCGACTATCTTCTCCGGCAGGCTGACGCGCTCTACCGAGAAGGCGGCGAGCGCGGCGACAATAATGCGCTGCGCGAGGCCATCGAGGTTTGTCGGAGCGCGTTGGCGCAATACCCGCGATCCGAAACCCCTCTCCCCTGGGCGAACGCCCAGACCGATCTCGGCAATGTGCTTCAAACGCTCGGCCAGCGGGAGAGTGGAACGGCGCGGCTCGGAGATGCTGTGAGCGCCTATCGCGCCGCGCTCGAAGTGCTGACGCGCGAGCGGGTTCCGATCGCCTGGGCGACGACGCAGAACAATCTTGGCGCCGCTTTGCTGGCGCTCGGCGAGCGCGAAAGCGGGACGGGCGAGCTCGAAGACGCGGCGCAAGCGTTCCGTGCGGCGCTGGAGGAGCTGACGCGCGGAGCGGCGCCGCTCGACTGGGCGGCGACGCAGAACAATCTTGGCTCCGCTCTCAAGGCGCTCGGCGATCGTGAGACCGGGACGGCGCGGCTCGAACAGGCGGCGGAGGCCTATCGTGCGGCCCTTGAGGTCTGGACGCGCGATCGCTCTCCCCTCCAATGGGCGGGGACACAAAATAATCTTGCCAATGCGCTCACGACTTTCGGAGAGCGTGAGAGTGGAGCCGGGCGACTGGAACAGGCGGCAGCGGGTTACCGCGCCGTGCTCGAGGTATGGACGCGTGAGCTCGTGCCACTCGATTGGGCCATGACCGAGAACAACCTCGGCGACGTGCTGGCGACGCTCGGGGAACGGCAGGATGGAACGGACCAGCTCAAAGAAGCCGTGACGGCCTACCGCGCGGCGCTCGAGGAAAGAACACGCGAACGGGTTCCGCTCGACTGGGCGACGACCGAGAACAATCTCGGCAACGCCTTGGCGAGGCTCGGCGAGCGCGAGAGCGGCACGGCGCGGCTCGAGGAGGCGGTGAAGGCCTATCGCTCGGCGCTCGAGGAAAGAACACGCGAGCGGGTTCCGCTCGACTGGGCGACGACGCAGAACAATCTGGGAGCGGCGCTACAGACGATCGGCGAGCGGGAGAGCGGCACGGCGCGACTCGAGGAGGCGGTCAAGGCCTATCGCTCGGCGCTCGAGGAGCGAACGCGCAAACGGGTTCCGCTCGACTGGGCGACCACACAGAACAACATCGGCTCCGCGCTTCTGACGATCGCCGAGCGGGACGGCGAAACGGCGCGGCTTGAGGAGGCGGCGCAGGCCTACCGCTCCGCACTCGAGGAACTGACGCGCGAGCGCGTCCCGCTCGAGTGGGCGCAGACGCAGAACAATCTCGGGGCGGTCCTGCAAGCGCTCGGCGAGCGGGAGAGTGGAACGGCGCAGCTAGAGGAGGCAGTGAACGCCTACCGCTCCGCGCTGGAGGAGCTGACCCGCCAGCGTGTCCCGCTCGAGTGGGCGGAGACGCAGAACAATCTCGGCAACGCTCTCCAGGCGCTCGGGATGCGAGAGACAGGGACGGAGCGGCTCAAGGAGGCGGTCGCCGCGCATCAAGCCGCGCTTGAGGAGCGCACGCGCGAGCGGGTTCCCCTTGATTGGGCGGCGACCGAGAACGATCTCGGCGGCGCCATTGAGGCGCTCGGCGACCGTGAAGGTGGAACGGCGCGCCTCGAGGAGGCGGTTGCCGCCTACCGCGCGGCTCTGGAGGTCAGCACGCCGGACGTTGCGCCATACTTGCACGACTTGGCGCAATCCAACCTGGACCGTTGTGTCTCGTTGCTTAGCAGTCGAAGGGCCGGGGCCAACGCTCAGGCGAATGGGTTATGACACGCTAGCAGGCTGCTGAAAAAGTCCGATTCCAGCGGAAAATTCGTGAACAAACCGGACTCGAAGCGAGTCCGTCAGTGAATCAAAGTCGGGCCGAAATGTGTTTTGAGGCGCCGAAAACACATTCAGTCCGGCGGAAACGCCTCGAAATGGGCTCGCTTCGACCTTCAGCTCCGCCACCTTCGCGCCGACCGTCATGAGGTCGGGAATAGCGTCGATAAGTCCATCTTTTGCACGACTTCAGGGCTCAGCTCACGGCAACCAAGCCGATCCAGACCGGCACGGGTCAATTCAGTATTGTAGCGAATGTAAGTGAAAAGCTTTTGCTGGGGCCCCAGCGGCCCTACGCCTCTATCAGATCTCCAAGTTCGGCATCGATCGGATCGCCAGCAAGACAGCTCTCCGAATATACGGCAGAGCAGGTCCTGCTCGTTGAGCGCCGCAAACATCAGCGCTGACGGAATGGTCGTCGCGTTGAACAGCAGATTCATCTGTTCCGGCTGCAGGCCGGCTCGAACATCGGGGCTGGTGCCGGTGCCGACCGAGACGATGAGCATGTTGTCGACGCCAGCCGGCCAGCGCAGCTCAGGCTTTCTGGCCCAATAGCGATCGAGCGTCGCCATTAGAAACATCTGGAAAGCCGGGTTGTTGTACATCGTCACCCCGCCGTCGACGAAGACGTACTGCTTGTCCTTCGCCCCGACTCCGCGCCAGGCAGAACAATGACTTCCGGCGGAAAATACGTGGGCGCAGCGGTGCTGGCTCGCACCAGCTGCCAAAGGGGAAACTTCAAGTTGCAGTCAGCGCGAACGGCATCATTATATTTCGCGTAAGGGTTGTTGGATAACGGCCAGGGCGAATCCGTTGTCGCGTTCCGCATGACCATCAACAGCAATGTGCGCAACTTGTCGGATCCAAAATCGGTATCTGCGCCGAAAACCTCTTTGAGCTTGAGCGCGAGCGGCTCGTCCTCATATTTATATCTTAGACGATCGAGAAGATTGGCTTTGACGAACATCTGCGCGCCGGCGGCCTTGTAGAACGTCAGGATGTCGCCGACCGACATTCCCGCGGATAGACCCGCAGCGATGATCGCTCCGGTGCTGGTGCCTGCGATATAGTCGAAATAATCGGCGAGACAGAATGAACTGGATTTCGATTTGGATTTGAGTAACGTCCTCGATCTTTTGCAGGATTCCGAGCGCAAGCACGCCCCGGATCCCGCCACCGTCGATCGCCAATAAGCTTCTTCGGCCCTGGCCGTGAAATGCGTTCGTGCAGCCCCATGGACGAATTCCTTTCTTGACTGCCGCGGCAGGCGGCTGGGGAGCGCGGCGCGGCCTCTCGCGTCCCGATTTTTTCCGTTCCAGATCGCGATCAACGATATCTTTGGGGCGCCCGCGACGGCCGACGATTGGCCGCGCCCCAGCTCATCTGTGTCTGATGACGAATTCGCGGCACGTGACTATAGGGTTAGAACGACGCATTGCGAGAAACCAGCTTCCTCCGCCAACACCCGAAAATCGTTCGTCGCATCGGATTTAGAACGGGAGCTCCCCTCCCAGACGATGGCGGCGATGCGCTCTCCGGGGCCGGCGATGGATTCAGCCTCGCGAATAATGGCTTCATTAGCCGCCCGATAGGCGTCATTCTCATCGCCAACCCCAGGCGCGAGCTCAATGAGGTCGCCGCTTGCCTCGACGTCGGCGGTCACGCGGTCGTAAACCTCGCCCCAGTCGCCCGGACGGTCGACGACCGATGTCTCGCGGAACCGCTCCTTGGCGAAGGGCAGCACGACCCGGCGGCGGACGCCGAGCTTCCCCGCTTCTTCGAGAGCGACAAGGTCGGCGCCGCAGGCCGCGGAGCATACGACAGCGCCGATTTGCTGCTCGACCATCAGACTGTTCAGGCGTCGCCGGACCGCTTCGACTTGCGAAAGCGGGAAGCGAGCCGGGTCGGCTCCGTCCGCGTCAATTCGGCGCCCCGCGAGAGCAAGCACGTTCCGGCGGCTTCCCTGCAACTCCTTCGGCATCCTGGTTCTCCGCAGGTCGCCCCCCAAGGCGCGGCGGACGACCTCTTCGCTCAATAATAGCGCGGGATCGGTCCATTGTGCGGCGTCATCCGATCGGAAAGATCGAACGTCACCTCATCGACATAGCACCAGCCCCATCCCTCCGGCGGATCGTAGCCTTCGATGATCGGATGTTTCGTGGCATGATAGTGCTTCGTGGCGTGCCGCCCGGGTGACTGATCGCAGCAGCCGACATGGCCGCAGGCGCGGCAGATCCTCAAGTGAAACCAGGCGTCGCCGGTCTTCAGACATTCCTCGCAGCCGAGCGCGCTCGGCGTCACGGCGACAATAGTGTTCAGATGGGTGCAGCGTTTCGGCATGGCGGCTTGTCTCCTCGGTTAGAGATGCGGCCCCGGAGACCGCGCAAGGAATCCGTGGATCGCTTGCACGACCTGGGCGCCTTCGCCAATGGCGCTGCCGACGCGCTTGGTGGATCCTGAGCGGACGTCGCCGACTGCATAGACGCCGGCAATCGATGATTCGAGCGGCGAGGAGGAGCGATTGTCGCCTTCGTCGAGGCGCGCGCCGGTGATGACGAAGCCGGCCTTATCCACCGTGACCCCGCAGCCCTGAAGCCATTCCGTCGCCGGATCGGCGCCGACGAAGAGAAAGACATTGCGAATGGGGGCCTCGGTCTCGGCGCCCGTGCGATGATCCCGCCAGCGGACCCCCTCGAGCCCCGCGTGCGGTGTTCCGCTGAGCCCGACAATTTCGGTCTGCGTCATCAATTCGATGTTCGGCGCCGCGGCGATGCGGTCGATCAGATAGCGCGACATGCTTTCCGCCAGGCCTGACCCGCGCACCATCATGCGGACCTTTGCGGCGTGAGCCGAGAGAAAGACAGCGCCTTGGCCGGCCGAATTGCCGCCTCCCACGAGGACGATCTCTTCCCCGGCGCAGAGCCGAGCCTCGTTCGACGACGCCCAGTACCAGACGCCGCGTCCTTCGAAATCGGCGATCTCGCGGAGCGCGGGCCGGCGATATCTGGCGCCGCTGGCGACCACAACCGTCCGCGCCCGGATGCATTCGCCGCCCTCGAGGTCGAGCGTCAGCGCCCCGGTGGCTCGCGAGCAGTCCAGCGTTTTGACCGTCGCCGGAATCATCGTTTCGGCGCCGAATTTTTGCGCCTGGATGAAGGCGCGGGCCGTGAGGGCCTGGCCTGTAATTCCCGTTGGAAATCCGAAATAGTTCTCGATCCGCGCACTCGCGCCCGCCTGCCCGCCAAAGGCGCGAGCGTCCAGAACGACGACGGAAAGTCCCTCGGAGGTCGCGTAGACGGCGGTCGAAAGGCCAGCCGGACCGGCGCCGACGACCGCGACGTCATAGACGAAATCTGCGCGCGGGCTGCCGATCATCCCTAGCTGCCGCGCAAGCTCGCTCTCCGAAGGATTGCTGAGCACCACGCCGTTGGGACAAACCACCAGAGGCAGCGATCCCGCGAACTTGGCGCTATGGGCGATCAGTTCGCTGGCTTCATGGTCTTTGGGATCGAGAATATGATGCGGATAGGAGTTGCGGCCGAGGAAGTCCTGCAGCCGGACGACGTCCCAGGAGCTCGTGGCTCCAATCAGGACCGGCCCGCCGGCGCCGCTTTCAATGAGGCTCACGCGACGCAGAATGAGCGCGCGCATGATGCGCTCTCCCAGTTCCGCCTCCGCCACCAGCAGCGATCGAACTCCCTCCGGTGAGATCAACAAGGTCTCGACGTCGCCCTCCGCCATCGCGTCGACCAGCGCGGCACGGTTGGAGAGTTGCCCGATCTCGGCGAGGAACTGACCCGCGCCCTGCTCGGCGACCGGCGTAACGTGGCCCAGCCCGTCGCGCTGCGTGATCGCCACCACGCCCGACAGCACCAGGAACATACCGGGCCCCGGCTCCCCGGTCTGGAACAGCTTCTCGCCGTTGGCGTATTTGCGACGCAGCCCGAAACGGCGCAGCCGCTCGATCTCCTTCGCCGTCAAAGTCGGAAAGGTTTGATCGTAGCGCGGGCCATGCGCTGGCGAGCCCATCAGAATCCTACGCTTCTTCGCTCTCTGCCGCGACGTCCAGAGCATGGCTGGCGGGGAGGCGCGTTCCTTGCTCGAACTATCGCGCGCATTCTCACGTTCGCGCGCTTTGCTTGTCAACCGCGCGACGCTCTCGCATGGCCGTCGCTCACGGGGTCGGCTTCATCCCGCGCGCGATCATCAGGTGATGGACCTGGTGGTGCATGCCCAGCGTCATGATGCCGAAGAAGCCGAGACCCTTGACCTTGTCGACGTCCCTGGGCGGCGCATGCACGTCGAGCGACGCGCCGCCTTCGATCGCCTTCGCCTCGAATGTCCAGCCGTCGACCCCGTTCATCGTCGCCGCATGAGCGAGGACCATCCGCCGGATAGAGTTCGCGCACCGGTCCTTCGCCCGTCACCTCGAACCGCACGCCCGCGCCGATCGGCGCGCTCGTGACATTCGCCTTGAGCGTCACATTGTTCATGTCGACGAGATGCTGCCGGAGCGCGTCGATGTCGACCTTCGACCAGTCCGTCTTCGGGTCCGCGTTCAGAAGCGCGACGATCTCCTGGATTGCGGCGAAGGCGCCTTCGCCGACCTCGGTCGGGCCGGAGCTCTGCTTCTGCGCGGGCGAGTGGTCCTTGCCCGTCATCATCATCTGCATGTGCTCGCGATGCGAGCTCTGATCGGGACTCTCTGTCTGCGCGAACGCGGCGGCCGGCGCGAGGAGGCCGATCAAGACAAGAATGCGAATCATGAAATGATCTCCTGATCTGCCCCGGCGCGGTCCGCGGGGCCTCGGCCGCTCGGTTCGCCTGAGCTCGTTCCGTATGGAATGGATTCGGCGCCCTTAGGCGTTGCTGACGAGCTGAAGATGCTTGGCGGGATCGCGAATGCGGCCGGGGCGGCTCGATTCGACATTTTCGAGAAACTGCCGCGCGCATTCTTTCCAGGTGTAGCGGAGGGAATATTCGCGCGCCGCTTCGCGCGGAATGGTCAGCGCCTGCATGCAGGCCGCGCGCAGGTCTTCGTCCAGGACGCCCGCCCCCGGGCCGACGACGTCGATCGGGCCGGGGACCGGAAAGGCCGCGACCGGCAGTCCGCTCGCCAGCGCTTCGATCATCACGATGCCGAACGTGTCGGTGCGCGACGGAAAGACGAAGACGTCGGCGCTGGCGTAGACCTGCGCGAGCGGCTCGCCCTGCTAATGCGCCGAGGAAATGCGCATGCGGGATAGCGGCGCTCGAGCGCGGCGCGCGCGGGGCCGTCGCCGACGATGACGGTCGAACCGGGCAGGTCGAGGTCGAGCAACGCCTCGAGGTTCTTTTCGACCGCCACCCGGCCGACCGAGAGGAAGATCGGTCGCGGCAGATCGAGCACGCCGGCTCGGCGCGCGGACGGAACAGCGCGTGATTGACGCCGCGCGTCCAGAGCCGCACGCGGGAAAGCCGCGCCGGGTGAGGTCGGTCGCCGATGCACGCGCGTCGGCGCCATGACCGCCGCGCGACGGCGCATGGAAATAGCGCAGGCCCGCATAGGTGAGGCGCTCGGGAACGCCGATGCGCGCCTTGATGTATTCGGGAAAGCGCGTGTGATAGCTGGTGGTGAAATCGCGCTTGCGCCTGAGGCAGTCGCGTCGCGTCAGCCAGCCGATCGGACCTTCGGTCGCGATGTGGATATGGTCCGGGGCCAGCCTCCTCGATGCAGCCGGCTGACCCGGCCGAGCGAGGGATGGCGAGCCGAATGTCGGGATAGGTCGGCATCGGCGCCGTCCACATGCCCTGCGGGGTCAGGAAGTCGAATTTCGCGCCGAATTCGCCGGCCGCCTGTGTCATCCGCTCAAGCGTCGAGACGACGCCGTTGACTTGCGGCCGCCAGGCGTCGGTCGCGATGAGAATGCGCATTACGCCGCTTCCGCCTGGGCCTCTTCGCGATCGTCCTCGAAGGGAGCGTCGTCCTCGACCGGCGCGGCGGCCGCGAGCGCCCTGCGGCCAGCGCAGCACTTCCAGCCGGCCGTCACGATGCTCGACCACCAGCGAGCAGGATTCGACGAAGTCGCCGGTGTTGACATAAGTCACGCCGTCGATGTCGCGGATGATCGGGTGATGGATGTGACCGCAGACGACGCCGTCGACGCCGCGCCGCCTGGCTTCGCCGGCGAGCTCCTTCTCGAACGAACCGATGAAGTTGACGGCGTTCTTCACCTTGAGCTTGGCCCAGGCCGAGAACGACCAGTAGGGCAGCCCGAGCGCCCGGCGCGCCGCGTTGAAATGGGTGTTGACGAACAGCGCGGTCGTGTAGGCCCAGTCGCCGAAGATAGGCGAGCCACTTCGAATGCCGGACGACGACGTCGAACTCGTCGCCGTGGATGACGAGATAGCGCTTGCCGTCGGCGGCGGTGTGGATCGCCTGGCGCCTGATCTCGATGCCGCCGAAGGTCAGGCCGAAGAACTGGCGGGCGAATTCGTCATGGTTGCCGGGAACGAAGACCATGCGCGCGCCGCGCCGGACCTTGCGCAGAAGCTTCTGCACGACGTCGTTGTGCGCCTGCGGCCAGTACCAGCCGCCGCGAAGCCGCCAGCCGTCGATGATGTCGCCGACGAGGTAGATCGTGTCCGCCTCGACGTGGCGAAGCATGTCGAGGATGAGATAGGCCTGACAGCCGCGCGTTCCCAGATGAAGATCCGAAAGGAACAGCGTGCGGTAGCGATGGGTCCCGTGCGGTTTGGACACGCTGCCTCTCGCGTCAGAGTTTCCAGGCGAACAGTCTCTAGCGCAGATTCTCGTGTCGCTTCGATGACGCCATGCGCGGCGCCGTTATAAGTCGTCGTCTTTGACGTGTCGAGACGAGGAGTTCGGACGATGGACCTCGGGATTAAAGGCCGCAAGGCGATCGTCTGCGCCTCGAGCAAGGGTCTTGGCCGCGCCTGCGCGCTGGCGCTGGCGGAAGCCGGCTGCGAGGTCGTGGTCAACGGCCGCAACCGGGACGAACTCGCCGGACGGCGAAGGACATCGGCGAGCGGACGGGCGCGACCGTTCGTCGAAGTCGCGGGCGATCTCGACGATCCGGCGACGCGCGCGGCGCTGATCGCCGCCTGCCCGGACGCCGACATCCTCGTCAACAACAACGGCGGGCCGCCGTTCAAGCCCTTCGCCGCGATCACGCCGCGAGGACATTCTCAAGGGCGTCGAATCGAACATGCTGACTCCGATCGCGCTTGTGCAGGCGTTCCTGCCGGGAATGGCGGAGCGCAAGTTCGGGCGAATCATCAACATCACCTCGGGCTCGGTGCGCGCGCCGATCGCCGGCCTGGACGTCTCGTCGGGCGCCCGCGCGGGCCTCACCGCCTTCCTCGCCTCCGCCGCCCGCGCCCACGTTCGCGACAACGTGACGATCAATTCGATCCAGCCGGGCACGTTCGAGACCGACCGGATACGGTCGTCGCTGGAGCGCACCGTCGGCGCAGCGCGGGATCTCGCTCGAGACGGCGCGCGCAGAAGCGCAGGCGCGCAATCCCGCCCATCGGTTCGGCGACCCGGCCGAGTTCGGCGCGCTCTGCGCGTTTCTCGCCAGCGCCAAGGCCGGCTTCATCACCGGGCAGAACATCCTGATCGACGGCGGCGCGTTTCCCGGCGCGTTCTGAAAACCGACGCGCCGTTCCAACGAAAGAGACGGGCGACAGGTTACGACATTGCGTGCAGGCGGCGGTTCGGCCGTAAGCCGAGCGATGCTGAGGGGAGTTGGCCTCAAGATCGGCGCGACGTTCGCGTTCGCGCTCATGTCTGCGCTGATCAAGACGGCGTCGCCGGTCTTCCCGGTCTCCGAGGTCGTGTTCTTCCGCTCGATGTTCGCCATGGCGACGCTCGCGGCCTGGCTCGCCTGGCGCGGCGAGTGGCCGGCCGCCTTGCGCACGACGCGGCCGCTCGGCCATGTCGGACGCTCGCTCGCGGGCGTCGGGCGGCATGTTCGCCAATTTTCTCGCCCTCTCGCTGCTGCCGCTCGCCGACGCCACCGCCTTCACCTTCGCCACGCCCCTCATGGTCGTGCCGCTCGCCTCGATCGTGCTCGGCGAGCAGGTCCGCCTCATCGCGCGCGGCGGCGGTCGCGGCCGGCTTCGTCGGGGTTCTGGTGATGCTCTCGGGCCATCTTGGCGAGGGCGCGGCGCGCCGTCTCGCAATCGGCGCGATCGTCGCGCTGTTCGGCGCCGGCTCGGCGGCGGTCGCGATGATCCAGACCCGAAGGCTGACCAAATCCGAGGCGACGGGCGCGATCGTCTTCTACTTCTCCTCCGTCACCGCCGTGATCAGCCTCGTCGCTTCTTGTCGCTCGCAGCCGTCTGGCCCGCAGCAGGCGCGTTCTTCCGGTCTCGCCGCGGGCCAGCGCTTCGTCGCCCCGTCGGGACTCGAGTTCGCGAGCCTCGCGGCGATCGGCCTCCTCGGCGGCTGCGGCCAGATCATGATGACCCACTGCTATCGCTTCGCCGACGCGTCGTCGTCGCCGCCTTCGACTATGTCTCGATGATCTGGGCGGCGGCGCTCGGCTACCTCGCTCTTCGCCGAAACGCCGACGCCGAGCGTGCTGATCGGGCTCGGGCGTCGTGATCGCGGCGGGCATCGCGCATTCTGTGGCGGGAGCATCAGCGCGGCCGAATCCGCTTGGCGGCCAGCCCCGGCAAAGCCTGAATAGCGAACGAATTTCGTTCGATATTCCGGACGATTTCGGCTATGATTGGCGCGGATCTTGCGATCGAGGCCGGCGCAATGGGCGTTGAAGGCAAGGACAGGGCGAAGGTGCTCGAAGCCGGCGCGGCCGCGCTGTCCAACCAGCTCGGCCTTGCCGTCCAGCGGCTGCGCAAGAGCTATGGCCTGTCGCTCGCCGAGCTTTCAACCCAGTCCGGCGTCGCCAAATCGATCATTTCGCAGATCGAGCGCAACGAGACCAATCCGACGCTGACCACGATCTGGCGGCTTGCGCACGCGCTCGACGCGTCGATCGAATCGATCCTTCAGGGCGCCGAGGAAGGACCGTTTATCGAACACCTCAGGCGCGGCGACGACGCCGATTTTCGTTTCGGATGACGGCCTGTGCCGACTCGCGGTGACCGGCTGGCTCAAGACCGTCGACTGGCTCCAGTGGTACGATTTTCAGGCCGATCCTGGCGGCGTGCTGGAATCGAGCGCGCACGCGCGCGGGTTCGATCGAATGCCTGTCGGTCCTCGAGGGCGAACTCGAGGTCGACGTCGGCGGGTCGAACGAGATCGGCCGGCCGAGGGCGAGACGCTGCGCTATCGCTGCGACATGCCCCATCGCATCTGCAACCTCGGCGCGAGGCCGGCGCATGCGACGATGGTGTGCATTCTCAAGGCGGCGGCGATGGACTGAGCGCGGGGTCTGCCTCGTCTGTTATGTTATTGAAACCGGCGGCGCGAGGACGCGAGCCCGTTTACCATTCGGGCGAAATGTCGGAGCAAGAGGGCGCTGGTCGGCTTGCTTTTCCCCGTCACGGCGCGGCGTTCCCGCAGCGTCGCCGATTCCGGCCTCTTTTGTCCCCGGTTTCTTCGCTTCGTCCCGGATCGGGTCAGGGGCGAAGGGCGCGGAGAATGGCCTGTCAACCTTGACCCGCAAACCGGCGCGTCATCGCGATCGTCGAAGTTTGCCCGCGGTTGGAGCGCGTTAACCTTGGCTTGACGTCCTGCCGGCGGCCCGACAATTCTCCTTGCCATTGCGCCGAAACCCGGGCGATTCGCCGGTGTCGCCAATTCCGGCGCGGTTTGTCCGCCCAATGGTCTCAAGAGTCCCGTTTTGTGGCAGGCGGGGAGAGGAGCGTGTGACGATCGGTTGACGCCGATGCGGCGAGCCGCCGTTTTTCGCGAAGATTCGAACTCGCTTTTGTCGCGAATTCGGAGTCCCGCCTCGGGCGGTCTCCAATTCGTACCCGGTTTGTTTTTGTCCTGATCGCCGCGGCCCGGGTTGACGCAGGCCGGAGCCTGTGGACGGCTGCCGCGCCTCGACAGCGCCTGGCGCAAGCCTTAAGAGCCAAAACGAGCCTTTGCCGGAGCGACTGGTGGCCGTTGCGCCTTCCGTGACCCCTGAAAGACTGGCGACGACGGACTCGTCCTGTCGCTGGCCGGCGCTTGGATCGTCGCCGAGGGCAAGATCTGGAGACGAGCGCCGCCTCGCTGACTTCGGCCGCCCGCGGCGCGAAGAACGCGGTCATCGACCTCACCGCGATCGACCGGATGGACACGGCCGGCGCCTGGCTGATCGACCGCGCCCGGGATCGAGCTGACGGAGGCGGGGGTGTCCGCCGACTACCGCGGCGCGCGGCCCGAATACGCCACGCTGCTCAAGGACGCCGGATACCGGCCGCTCGAGCCTCCCAAGTCCGATCCACATGTCGCACGCGCGCACGTTGCTCGCCGCGGTCGGCGAGTCCGTCTACACGGCGGGCGTCGATCTCATCGACATCGATCGACTATCTGGGCGAGATCGTCGTGATGTGGTCGCGGCTCGCCCTGCATCCGACGCGCTGGCGCTGGACCTCGATGGTGCATCACCTCGAGCTCTATTCGCTGCGCAGCGTGCCGATCATCGCGCTGATCAACTTCCTGGTCGGCGCGATCGTCATGCAGCAGGGCATCTTCCAGCTCGGCGCGCTTCGGCGCCTCGCCCTATGCGGTCAATCTGGTCGGCGTCCTGGGCCTGCGGGAGCTCGGCGGTGCTGATGACCTCGATCATGATCGCCGGCCGCACCGGCTCCGCGATCACCGCCGAGATCGGCTCGATGAACATGCGCGAGGAGATCGACGCGCTGCGGGTGATGGCGCTCGACCCGCTCGAGGTGCTGATCATGCCGCGCCTCGTTGCGCTGGCGATCGCGCTGCCGGTGCTGACGTTCATCGCCGACATGGCGCAGCTCGTCGGCGGGCTCGTCGTCAGCTGGCTTTACGCCGGCATGGCGCCCGAGGTGTTCATCACGCGCCTGCAGAGCGCCATCGGCACCCAGACGTTCCTCGTCGGACTGATCAAGGCGCCCTTCATGGCGGTGATGATCGGCCTCATCGCTTCGACCGAGGGCATGGAGGTGCGCGGCTCCGCCGAATCGCTCGGGCGATGCGTCACGGCGTCGGTGGTCAAGTCGATCTTCATGGTCATCGTCATGGACGGCGTGTTCGCGATGTTCTTCACCGCGGTGAACTATTGAACGCGCGGCCGCCCTCGACCCCTGCTGGCGGCCAGACGCGAGGTCGTCATCCGCGTGCGCGGCCTCAAGGTCGGCTTCGGCGACAGGCTCGTCATGGACGGGCTCGACCTCGATCTTTATCGCGGCGAGGTGCTCGGCTTCGTCGGCGCCTCCGGCGCCGGCAAGTCGGTGTTGACGCGCACCATCCTCGGGCTGATCCACAAGCGAGCCGGAACGATCGAGGTCTTCGGCTACGACATCGACAAGCTCGGCCCGAAGGAGCGGCTGCTCATCGGCGAGCGCTGGGGCGTCCTGTTCCAGGAGGGGGCGCTGTTTTCGAGCCTGACCGTCCGGCAGAACATCCAGGCGCCGATGCGCGAGCATCTCAACCTGTCGCAGAGCATGCTCGACGGCCTCGCGGCGCAAAAGCTCGAGCTCGTCGGCCTTCCGCAGGACGCGGCCGACAAGTTCCCCTCGGAGCTGTCCGGCGGCATGACGAAGCGCGTCTCGCTGGCGAGAGCGCTCGCGCTCGATCCCGAGATCGTCTTTCTCGACGAGCCGACCTCGGGGCTCGATCCGATTTCGGCGGGCGACTTCGACGACCTGATCGGCACGCTGCAGAAGACGCTCGGGGCTCACCGTCTTCATGGTCACCCACGACCTCGACAGCCTCTACGCCATCTGCGACCGGGTCGCGGTGCTCGGCCACGGGAAGGTCTCGGCGGTTGGTCCGATTGACGAACTTCTGCTATCCGAGGATCCTTGGATCAAATCCTACTTTCACGGCAAGAGAGGCGTGGTCCGCGCCGGGGCGGTCGGGAAGGGGCGCGCTGAGCGCGCCGGGGACGGTCAGGCCCAGGACGCGAGGCGCTGAGCTTTATGGAGACGCGAGCCAATTTCGTCCTGATCGGCGCCTTCACGCTCGCGGCGGTCGTGGCGGCCTTCCTGTTCCTCATGTGGATCGTCGGTTACGGGACGTCGGGAGTCCATAGGCACTATCAGATCGTCTTCAACGGCTCGGTCTCCGGCCTTTCCAACGGCGCCCTCGTGCTCTTCAACGGCCTCAAGGTCGGCGAGGTGACAAACCTGAGCTTCGTCGAACGCAATCCGAACCAGGTCGTCGCCGACATCGACGTGACCAACGCGAGCGCGCCGATCAACGCGAACACCAAGGCGCAGCTCGAGACGCAGGGCCTGACCGGCTCGGCCACGGTCGCGCTGATCGGCGGCGAGCAGGGCGGGGCGGAGCTGACCGGCGCGGACGGCCGTCCGCCCGTCATTCCCTCGCTGCCGACGGCGACGCTCGCGGACCTGCAGACGAAGGCCGGCTACGTGCTCGATCTCGCCAACAAGCTGCTGGTCGACAACGCCCAGCCCCTCCATCAGACGATCGAGAACGCGCAGACCTTCTCGATGGCGCTCGCCAACAACGCCGACGGCGTCGACTCGGCGCTGAAGGGCCTCGGCGATCTCGGCAGGACGATCGAGCCGCTGGCGGCGCGCCTGCAGGTCCTCTCCGACGACGCCGACAGGCTCGTCAAGGCGATCGAGCCGGACAAGGTGCACGAAATCGTCGACAACGTCGCAAACCTGTCGGCCAAAGCGGGCGGGGTGCTGGACCGGGCCGACAAGCTCATCGCAGAAAACGCCGAGGCGATCCGGACGACAACGTCGAACGCCAGCGCCGTCTCCAAGACCCTCACCGACAACAGCGCCAATATCGACTCGGCGCTGAAGGGCCTCGGCGAGCTCGGCAAGACCCTCCCGCCGCTGACCGCGCGTCTGCAGTCCCTGTCGGACGACGCCGACAGAATCGTCAAGGCGATCGAGCCGGACAAGGTGCGCAGCGTCGTCGACAACGCCCAGACCTTCAGCGACGCGCTGGCCGCGAGCTCGAAAGACTATCAGAGCCTGGTGCGCGACGGCGCCTCCCTCGCCGCGCGGCTCAACGACACGTCGAAACAGCTCGACGCCGCGCTCGCCGACGCGGAAGGCGTCCTCAAGGCGATCGACCCGCACAAGGTCTCCGGCATTGTCGATTCGGTCAGCGACGTCGTCGCCACGGTGCGCCAAAACCGCGGCAATATCGACAACACGCTCAAGAACGTGAGCGAGATGTCGGCCAAGCTCAACGAGTCGGCCGACAAGGTCGACGGGGTGCTGACCAGCGCCCAGAGCTTCCTCGGCTCGCCCGGGACAAAGGGCGCGGT
>CAVZJZ010000036.1:0-31571 GCA_963775665.1 uncultured Alphaproteobacteria bacterium
CCTCGCGCACGCGACAGACGATCGCAGATTTCGTGGAGCGTAAGGTCGGGCTCGCGCCGATGAAGGCCAAGCAGAAAATCCGCGTGCGCCTCGACGCGCTGTGAACGCGTATCGCCGCCCATCGGCAGCGGCGCATAGCTGCCGCGCTCGTGCAACGCCGCCACCCAACGGATCGCGCTGGAGAAGCTCACCCCGAACCGCCGCGCTGACCCGCGACAGCTCATGCCTTCCTCGCAAACGGCCGAAACCACCCGTTTGCGCAAGTCCTCCGACCAAGGCCCCATCCCGCGCCGCCTCCGATTCGGCGCACCTCAAAAATCACATTTTCAGTGCATTGGGAACGCCGACCGATTCAACCCGGCCGGAAACCGCTCTAATCGAAGCCACGGCCCTACTTCAAGGTGTCTAAGGGGCCGTCCGGAGATAACTAAATCGGTGGTCGGGCCACCCGCTTGAGTGTCGGAATTCCCTCGGCGCGGCGATTTGGCTATCCGGTGTGGATGATCGACGCCAGCCCGATTCGCGAACGCTTCGCCGCTTTGTCCCCGCACCTGAGTGAGCGCGAGCGCCGCCTGTTGGCGGCGAGCGAAGCCCGCGCCGCTGGCTATGGCGGCATCGCGGCGGTCGCGGCGGCGACCGGCATCGCCCCCAGCACGATCGGCCGGGGCCTGAAGGAATTGGCGGCGCCAGAGCGGCTCGATTCGGATCGGGTTCGCCGTCCGGGCGGCGGGCGCAAGAAGCTGCTGGCCACCGATGCGACGCTGCTGGCTGATCTGCTGGCGCTGGTCGAGCCGGACGCGCGTGGCGATCCGATGTCGCCGCTGCGCTGGACCTGCAAGAGCCTGTCGCGGCTGACCGCATCCCTGGTGGCGCAGGGCCATCGGATCGGCCGTACCGTGGTCGGCGAGTTGTTGCATCAGCAGAAGTTCAGCCTGCAGGCCAACCGCAAGACCCGAGAAGGCGACAGCCATCCGGATCGAAACGCCCAGTTCGTCCACATCAACGACTGCGTGAAGACGGCGCTGGCGGCGGGCGAGCCGGTGATCTCGGTCGACACCAAGAAGAAGGAACTTGTGGGCGACTTCAAGAACGCGGGTCGCGACTGGCGCCCGCAGGGTGAGCCGGAGGAAGTGCGCGTGCATGACTTCCTGATTAAGGAACTCGGCCGGGCGGTCCCTTATGGCATCTACGATCTCGCCGCCAACGCCGGTTGGGTCAGTGTCGGCATGAACCATGACACCGCGGCCTTTGCCGTGCAGACGATCCGTCGCTGGTGGGGTGAGGTCGGCCGGGTTTGCTATCCGCATGCGACACAGCTGACGATCACGGCTGACGGAGGCGGCAGCAATGGCTCGCGGCTGCGTCTGTGGAAGCAGGAACTGCAGCGCTTGGCCTGCGAATTGGGTATCGCCATCGTCGTGCATCACCTGCCGCCGGGAACCAGCAAATGGAACAAGATAGAGCACCGTCTATTCTCGTTCATCACCATGAACTGGAAGGCAACGCCGCTGGTCAGCTACCGGGTCATTGTCGATCTGATCAGCGCCACGACAACCGACACCGGACTGACGGTCCGTTGCGAACTGGATAGCCACGCCTATCCGAAGGGGATCGCAGTGTCCGATCGGGAGATGGCCGCGCTCAACATTGAGCGCGATGCATTCCACGGAGAATGGAACTACACGATCTGGCCAACCGCACGATCAGACAGCGCGGTTATTCCCGGATGACTCCTTAAGGGCCTGTCAGGAATCAAGCGCTTTGATGTGGTGGCGTTGAAGGGGCGATTGTGTAGTTCCATTCGCCGTGGAAATGCGCGTGCTGAATGGTGAGGTTTCGCATGTCTTCGTCCGAGACAACGATTCCCTTGGGATAGGATTTGTCGTCGAGTTCGCATCGGACGGTCAAGCCGGTTCTGGTGGTCGTGGCGCTGATCAATTCGACGATGACGCGATAGCTGAGCAGCGGTTTGGCCCGTATTTTGGGTAATGAACGAGAACAGGCGATGCTCGATCTTGTTCCATTTGCTGGTTCCCGGCGGCAGATGATGGACTTCAATTGATATTCCGAGTTCATCGGCGAGGCGCTGCAATTCAAGTTTCCACAATCGCACCCGCGAGCCGTTCGATCCGCCGCCATCGGCGGTGATGACCAGGCGGCGGGCGAGCGGATAGCGAACACGGCCGACGTCTTGCCACCATCGGCGGATCGTCTGAACGGCGAAAGCCGCCGTGTCGTTGTTGATCCCGACGCTGACCCAGCCGGCGTTGGCGGCGAGATCATAAATTCCATAAGGCACGGCGCGACCGAGTTCCTTGATCAGGAAATCGTGCACGCGCACTTCCTCCGGATCGCCTTGCTTGCGCCAGTCGCGGCCAGCGTTCTTGAAATCGCCGACCAGTTCCTTCTTCTTCGTATCGACTGAAATCGCCGGCTGGCTCTCGGCCATGGCTGCCTTGACCGCGTCGTTGATGACGTGGAATTGCGCGTCGCGGTCGGGATTGTCGGCGCCCTCGCGCGTCTTGCGATTGGCTTGCAGGCTGAACTTCTGCTTCTTCAGCAACTCGCCGACGACCGTATGGCTGATCTTGTGCCCGAGTTTGTCGAGTTCAGCCGCCAGCCGGCGCAGGCTCTTGCACGTCCAGCGCAGCGGCGACATCGGATCGCCGCGCGTGTCGGGCTCGACCAGCGCGTTCAGATCATCGAGCAAACCGGGGTCCGTTTCCGTCAACGATTTGCGTCCCCCTCCCGGACGGCGAACGCCACCGAGCTTCAGCGGCGGCGCGTCCAGTTCCTTCAGGCCGCGTCCGATCGTGCTCGCGGCGATCCGCGTGACGCGGGAAACCGCGGCTATGCCGCCATGCCCCGCCGCCCTGGCTTCCGACGCAGCGAAAAGCCGCCGTTGCCGTTCATTCAGTTGAGGCAATATCGCTGCATTGCGCTTCTGGAGCTTTTGGAGAGAATCTTTATCAATCATCCCCAAAACTACGACGCGCCGCGACCGAGGGGAATCCCTGCCACCTCACTCTCGGCCCAGAACCGATTCAGCTATTGTCTGACGAGCCCTTAGAGTCTGTCCGAAGAGTTTATGCGGGATTGCATAGCTTTCTCAACATGAGCCTGATGGAGGCGAGACGCAGGAAAGCGAGCGCCTTGCTGTTGAGATTTTCCCAATCTTTGGCGAGCCTTCGGCATCGTCCGAGCCAGGCGAAAGTTCGCTCGACCACCCATCGCCTTGGCAGGACGACGAAGGCCTTGGCTTGATCGGAGCGCTTGACGATCTGGACGTTGACTTGAGCCATGATTTTCTTGAGGGCGGCGCGAAACAGCGGGCCTTGATATCCGCCATCGGCGTAGAGCTTCAGCAAGAACGGAAACATGCCGAACATTGTCGCCATGACAAGTGCGCCACCGGCGCGATCCTGGATGTCGGCCGCGTGCACGATGGCGTGGATCAGCAGGCCTTGCGTATCGACGACAATGTGACGCTTCTTGCCCTTGATCTTCTTGCCAGCGTCGTACCCCGGCGGATCGTGGGCCCCCCTCACATGGGGTGTATCCAGTCAAGCTCGATCATCTCGGCATTGCGCATGCTCCTTTGACGTTTGGATCCGAAGCGTGAGCCCGTCTCTTCCATGCAGCCTGACGACCGCATCACCTCACATCCGGTCGAGCTTGTGGGCTCGGACCATAATCCCTCATGCTCGAGGGTATCGGGCTCGGGTTGGCGGGACCATCCTTTTTCACGGCGTGTTTCAGCCCAGGGGGGTTGTCCGCGGTCGCCGCCCGCCCGGATCCGGCGAAGCCGTCGCGTTCGGCTTCGCTGGAATGGGTCAAGTCATTAAGCCATCGTTGGCGCGTTGGAGTGGGGTTAAGTCATCGATCGGGTCATGCCGCCTTGAACACGGCACCCTCGGGAACGACGCCTTGGGTGACGTAGCGCCACAAGGCGACGAGGAGTTTGCGGGCCAGCGCCACGATGGCGATCCGGCGGATCCGTCCCTTCGCAGCACCGACCCGCGCCTGAAACCAGCGGCTCAACGCCGAGTCCGGCTGATGACGCAGCCAGAGCCAGGCAAGCTCGATCATCGTCTTGCGCAGGCGGCGGTTGCCCGATTTCGAGATGCCCTGATCCCGTTCGACGCCGCCGCTCTGCCAGGGGCTGGGCGCCAATCCGCCGTAAGCCGCCACCTGGCGTCGGTTGCCGAAGCTGCGAAACAACGATTCCAGCCACAGGAGCGAGGCGAACTCAGGGCCCAAGCCTTTGAGCTTGAGAAGCAGAGCGGCGGGGTTGTTGCGCTCCTCGGCATCCATGCGGATGAGCGCGTCGCGGGCGCGTTCAACCGCAGCCAGTTGCGTCGTCACCAGCGCGATCCGATCGAGCTCCCGGCGGATTTCCTCCTTCAGCATCGGCGGCAACTCACGGCCGTCGCCGGTTCGCAGCGCCTCGAGTTCGTTCGAAACGATCGCGCCGAAGTGGATCGTAGTCCTGGACGCCTTGGCCGCTGAGCAGGCCCCTGACTCGATTGGTATGCTGAATGCGTTCCTTGAGCAGCGTGCCGCGCTCGCGCGTCAGGCGCCGGCGATCCTCGTCTTCCCGGCTCGGCGCACGAACCATGGAACAGACCCGCCGCTCCCCGCGAGCCCAGGCCATCAGCGTCCGCAACAGCGTCTCGCCGTCGATCGAATCGGTCTTGGCCCGCCGATGCCGCCGGTCGACCGCGATCGAAGCCGCGTCGACGACGTGGCTCTCGATCCCGTTGGCGAGCAGCAATCGATGAATCCAGAACCCGTCCAATCCCGCTTCCTGAATGACGATCGCTTTGACCTGCACGCCGTAGCGCTGCTCGGCCTTCGCCCTCGACCGCGAAAGAAGCTCAAGCAGGCCGGTGCCGTCTCCACCCTCAATCACATGCTTGGAAAACTTCTCGCTGCCCGGATTGTTGATCGTCACAACCCATTTCGATTTGCTCAATTCGAGCGAGACGAACAGCCTGATATCATTCGAGCGGGCGGTGGTCGCGACAGCGGTCGCGGAGGTGACAGACTGCATCGGTTGCCTCCATGCTGGTGTGGAAAGCTCAGCCTACCAAGTCAGGCCGCCGTCCACCCGCATAGGATCTTTTTCGGCGCTTTTGACGCTTTGGGAGTCGATCACGGCGGCTGTGGGACTTGCTTCACGTCCAATCGCCTCGCGACACTTCACGTAGAGTTCGTGATGGATGCGATCGAGCGTGCGGTCCCAACTCCAGAGATCGAAATAGCCATGCACCGTCGAGCGCGGCGGCAAGTCCTTCGGGATCGCGCGCCACTGACAGCCGGTGGACAGAACGTACATGAGAGCGTTTACGACCTCGCGAATATCGACAGTGCGCTTGTCGCCGCCGCGCTTGGCCGGCGGAATCAACGGCTCGACCAGCTTCCATTCTTCGTCGGTCAGATCGCTTGGATAGCGCAAACGATCGCGGTCATATCGCCCGCGATTCTCCGTCGTCCACATCCGCCGCTCCCCAAATCAGGCAGCATCCCTTGAATCACAAACGACTCACATGATTTAAGATCTCAGCGGACAGACACTGAGGCACAGGATTTGGATTTTGGGCGTGAGCGAGAGCTCTCTCAGGTTTTGCTCGGCGCGCAAGAACCTTTGCTCGCCATTCTGAGGGATTTGCGGCCTTTCGCCGCGCTCGCTCGCGCGTCAGACTGCGTCACTGCGCTCGGCGCCAGGTCTCCCCCTGACAGAACACTCTGAGCGCGCAGCCTTTCAGGTTGAGCCCGTCGGCGCCGACGAGCGTGATCACCCCGAATAGGTCTTTCCGTCCTCGGGATTGAGCAGGTTGCCTTTCCATTCGTTGGCGCCGACTTTGGCGGCGCCGCCGACAATCATCGTGCCGACCTTGGCGCTGCTCGTCCCCTTACTAACGACCTTGCCGCAGAGCTTGCCGCCGCAATTGAAGAAGCTGACCTCGGCCCCGTTCGATGGCCGCACCCACTTGCCGTACGGCTCGGCAGACAGGGCCGGCGACAGGATCAGCGTTGCGGCGAAAGCCGCGAGAGCCAAGCTTGATGAGTGTTTCATAAGGAAGCCTCCGTTCGATTGGGATGAGATGAATGTGAAACCTATTGGCCGGTCACGATACTGACGGGCGCGCCAAGCAGCGTGACCGGCAACGAGACAACCGCGCCGAGGTTGCTCCTGAGCGATTCCGACTGGGCGGAGGAGCCGGGTCTTGCGCCGACTCCCTGCCCAAGGACAGCCATGAGCTGCGGCGCCACCTCGGCGAGCTGGGCAAACTTGCCATGGTTGGTCGCGTCATCGCCCTTGACATCGGTCAGGTCGATGACGGTCGCGCCCAGCTTCGCCAGTTCCGCGTCGTTGGGGACGTCGCCGACGCGGGTCTCTCCGCCGCCGAGGAAACTCGACGCGCCCAGCGCCTTGTCGTCCCTTGAAACGACGACGTAGAACGGCTTGCTGGGCTTTCCGATGCGGCGCATCTCCGATTTGAAGACATCGAGATCGATGTCCGGCGCCGCGAGGAAGACGTGGCCGAATTTGTTCACGTTCTTCAGGTCGCCCGATATCTTGATCTGTCGGAACGCCTCGACGGTGACCCAGTTTCCCATCGAATGGGCGAGGACGTCGACCCGATCGGCGTTGCTCGCGAGAGCGAGACGAAGGACGTGCTCGAGACCGTCGCGCGCCGCCGAAGCGCTGTTGGTGTCGTAGACATAATCGGCGAGCTTGCCGCGCGACGCCCAGGTGAAGAGCACGGGAACGCCAACCGCCTTCGAGTCCTGAACGATCTGGGTGAAGCGATAGAGCCCCTCGGCGAAAAGCGTGTTGTATCCGTGGATGAACACGAACACATGACGGCTCCCAATCGGGCGCATCGCCAGTTGAGCGTTGAGCGCCCGAACGAAAGCCTTGTCGCCATCGAGATACGCCCCATCGCGCGCGACGAAATTGGCGTTCGGATCTCCGGGCGCGGTCGACGCCATTTCGACTTGGCCGGAAACATGATTTGGCGGGACCGAGACCGTGATCTCGGCGTAGTCGAGGGAACCGGCTCTCTCGCCGTTGAAGAAGGTCCCGGGCCGCGGGTCCCGCTCGCGCGTCGTGGCGACGAGCACCGTGTGATCGGTCGCGCCCGTCGCGCCCGCCGGGACCGAGGCGAGAAAGCCTGACTTCTGGCCTTGAGGCGCACGCGACCAAAGTCGCGGCGACCATCAAGACGGCCAATATCGAAAGGGACCGTCCGAGACAGATTGACATCAATGAGGTCAAACGCCGGGGAACCTCAGTCACGTTAGCTGTCACCTCGGCGTCGGAATAGGCAAGGTCCCTCCCGACATTGGCGTATTCCGTTGAGTTGGCTCCACTAGCACGCACGTCGCTTATCGTCGTGGCCAATTTCTTGAAGCGCTAGCGTCATTTTGTCGCTTCCGCGTCACCGATCCCGAGGACCCCGAGCCGGTCCACGTATCGATCACGCGAAACGATCTCGCCGGCGCGGCCAACCTCTCGTGCGACTTCTGCCGGGGTGGCTGCCGGGGCGGCCAATGACCGCTCTTTCAGCGAAGCGGCCGACCGGGCGAAATCGCGCTTTTTCTTCCCTTTTTCCAAAATCCCTGCAATATTCTCTTTTCCCGGACATGGAGGCAGGCATGGAACAGGAATCAGAACCCAAACGGCGGCGGCCGAATGTCATCGGCAGGGCCCTCCGGACGAAGCGCATCTTCGCCCGGTTGCGCGACGGCTGGGCCTATGACGAGATCGGGCGCGACGAAGGGCCTGAGCGCAGAGCGCATCCGCCAGATCGTGTCCGAGGTTCTGGGAAAGCGGGTCATCGACCGCAACGAGGATCACGCCCATCTGCAGCTCGAACGCCTCGGCCCGGCGCTGCGGCTCGCCGGGGAGGCGGTCCAGCGGGGCGAGGTCAAGGCCATCGGGCCGCTCATCAAGGTGCTCGACCGGCTCGACAGGCACCAGGTCGTCTTCGTCTCGAAATATTATTACGGCGACGAGGAGCGGGATAAGCTGCACAACAAGATCAATCGGATCATCGCGAACCTCAAGGCCGAAGACCCGCCGCGAGGAGGCGCCGGCGTCGCAAGCACGCGGCCGGCGAGGCCGCCTCGCAAGGGGGAAAAGGGACACGAATTTTTTATCGGACGCTCAAGCCACGTAACCCATTGAAAAGGCTCGAGTTCGGGCGAGAAATTCCAAGAGAATCCAAGAGAATCCAACCCCGTTTTGCCGCGAACACGGGCCAAAAACGGCGATCGCCAAGGAATTCCAAATCAGGCGCGGATGAGCGCCGTCCACAAACGCTTCGACCCCCTTCTCCACCCGGGCGACTTTCAGCCGCTCGGCCTGGACGATCGCGAGCACGTCCTTGTAGGCGCGCTGGAGGTCGTCGTTGACGATGACATACTCGTAGCCGCGCCACCGTTCGATCTCGTGCCGCGCGTTGTCGAGGCGCTCTTCGATGGTCGTCGACGAATCCTCCGCCCGACGCTCGAGCCGGGCGCGCAGCTCGCGCATCGAGGGCGGCAGGACGAAGATGCTGACCACGTCGTCGCCGAGCCGCTCGCGCATCTGCCGGGCGCCCTGCCAGTCGACGTCGAAGAGCATGTCGCGCCCTTCGGCGAGCACCTGTTCGACCGGCGCGCGCGGGGTGCCGTAGCCGTTGCCGTGAACCTCCGCCCACTCGAGCAGATCGCCGCCCGCTTTCATCTGCTCGAATTCGCGCCGGTCGATGAAACGGTAGTGGATGCCGTCGACTTCCGAGGACCGCCTCGCGCGCGTCGTCACCGAAACCGAGAGCGTCAGATCGAGCGCCTTGTCCTGCATCAGCATGCGCGTCAGCGTCGTCTTGCCCGCGCCCGAGGGCGAGGACAGAATCAGGATCATGCCGCGCCGCGTCGCCGTCTTTGCCAAAGGACTCACTCGATGTTCTGAACCTGCTCGCGGAATTGCTCGATTTGCGCCCTCAGTTCAAGCCCCTGCGCGGTCAGCGAGACATCGTTCGCCTTGGCCGAGAGCGTGTTGGCCTCGCGGCCGAACTCCTGGGCGAGGAAGTCGAGCCGCCGTCCGATCGCGCCGCCCTCGCCGAGCAAGGCGCGCGCGGCCGCGATATGGGTCTTCAGCCGGTCGAGCTCCTCGCGAATGTCCGCCTTGGCGGCGAGCAGGATCGCCTCCTGATGCAGGCGGTTCTCGTCGAAGCCGCGCGAGGAGTCCATCAGCGCGGCGACGCTCTCGGCGAGGCGCGCGCGGACGGCCTCGGGCCGGCGGGCCGGATTGGCGTCGGCCGCGAGGGTCAGGGCTTCGATCGCGTCGAGCCGTTCGCGCAGCACGACGGCCAGCGCCTCGCCCTCGGTCCGGCGCATCACGGTGAGCGCGGCGATCGCCTCGTCGAGGCTCTTAAGCGCGCCGGCGCAGGCGGCGGAGACCTGGGCCTCGTCGTCCGCCGTCTCGACCATCTCGACGACGCCGCGGAGCCCCATCAGTCCGTCCATCGTCGGAGGCTGAAGTCCCGCCTTCTCGGCCGCGGCGCGCGTGGCGGCGGCGATCGCTTCGAGCGCCGCCTGATCGATGCGCGCCGTGGTCGCAGCCCCCTCGCGCTGGGCTGCGAGGGTCGCGAAGCAGGTCCCGCGCGCGAGCGCCTTCGCAAGCCGTGTCCGCGCCTCGGCCTCGACGCGGTCGAAGGGCGCCGGCATCCGCAGACGGAGGTCCAGACCCTTGGCGTTGACGCTCTTGATCTCGAAGGCCCAGCGCCACCCGCCGCTCGCCCCGGCCGCGCGGGCGAATCCGGTCATGCTGCTAACCGCCATCCCGGCGCGCTCCTTTCGTGAGCCTCGGAGGAGGCTCCTATGCATTCTTTCCGCCTGCGCGTCACGCCGTTCGCTCCGGTTCATCCTGGGTTCAGGCGGCTCGCGGCAGTTTGGTCCCGAAGACCGTTGGGGTCTTTCTACCGGAGGATCGATTGTCCATGATCAAGAGCCTTGTCGTCGCCGCCGCTCTCACGATCGGCCTCGCTGGCTACGCCGTCGCGCAGGACGCCGCGCCGGCCGCCCCGATGGCCCACGAGCATCACCATCACATCATCACCACCATCATCACCATCATCACCATCACCACCATCACGATATGGCCGCCCCCGCCGAAGCTCCGAAGTGAGGCGGTAGAAGCGCTCCCGTCGCTGTCCAGGTTTATCGCAACGAGCTCTCCGGACGCCGATGTTCGGAGAGCTTTTCGTTTGGTCGCCTGCGCCCTCTCGCGCTTTAGCCGGCGGGCTTTTTCGTCCGCACCCGCTTTCGCGTCTGAACCTCGATTCGCGGTCCCTCGACCAGCCGCACGACCGCCCCCCACAGCGTGCGCACGTCCTGCTGGGTCAGCTCCATGCGGTGGAAGATGTTGCGCAGGTTGCGCCGCATGCCGGGTTTCTTGGTCACGGGCCGGAAGAAGCCGTTCTCGTCCAGTTTCGTCTCGAGAAACTCGAAGAAGGCGAGCAGCATCTCGCGTTGCGCGGGCGGGGATTTGGCGCGCGGGATCGTCGAGGGCGGCGGCGCGTCGCCGTGGGCGGCCTTGAACCACTCGTAGCCGCAAATGAGCACCGCCTGCGAGAGATTGAGCGAGGCGTAGGCGGGGCTGGAGGGGAAGGTGATGATCGAATCGGCGATCGCCACTTCGTCGTTGTCGAGGCCCGTCCGCTCGGGCCCGAACAGAACGCCGCGCCGCTCGCCGGCGGCCGCTGCGGCCGCGCCCATCGCGACGCTCGGGCTGACGACGGCCTTCATTTGCCCGCGCTCGCGCGCGGTCGAAGCATAGACGGTGTGGAGATCGGCGACCGCAGCCTCCACGCTCGGAAACACGCGCGCGGCGTCGAGCAGGGCGGTCGCGCCCGCAGCGGCCGAATAGGCGACCTCGCGGTATTCGTCGCTGCGCGGCCAGCCCTCGCGCGGATTGACGAGCCGAAGGTCGTCGAGGCCGAAATTGGCCATCGCCCGCGCGCACATGCCGATGTTGACCGCGAGCTGCGGCCGGACGAGGATCACCGCCGGGCCTCCGGCAAGCGAAGGCTTCGTCTTGTCCGTTCCCGCGCCGACCATGGGCCGCCCTAGCCTGCGGCCGCAACGAACGCAATCACCGCCGGGCGCGCCGAGATCATCCGTTGCTGTTAGAGGCCGCGCGCCCAGTGCGCTAAAGGCCAATCTGACCCGGCGCCCAACGCGCGAAATTCTGCGCCAGCGCCACGATCCGATCGTGGTTGGATTCGACACGCAGCGGCTGGTCGACGGCCATCGGATAATACGTGCTGATCGCCTGCAGCGGCGTCTCCGCGGCGACCGAGCCCCTTGGGCCATGGACGATCAGGACGCCCGCGATCGTATCCTGCGACGAGCCCAGCGGACCGGTTCCGCCGCTGCTCGGCCCGAGAATAGACAGAGTCGATCTGCGCGATCAAGCGCCGCGCCGTTGCGGTCCCCCGGGGCAAAATAGGGGGCGAAGGCCTGGGCGAGCAGTCCGGGCAGCGCCTCCTCCACCCAGGCGGCGGTCGGGTCTCCCAAATTGGCGCGCAAAGGTCCGACATCGACCCGAATGCTGCGGAACCGGACGGAGGGCTGCGCCAACGCAGCTACAGGGCCGAAAGCCAGTCCCGCGACGGCCGAAAGAGCTGCACGACGGGTCACGGCGCGGGTCGACATGGCAAACTCCTGTTCGCGCCCTCGATCGAGCGCGGCGGCATATGTCCGCCTATATAAAGGCGACCTTGACGATTTCATAGCTCTTCCCCCCGCCCGGCGTATTCACCTCGACGCTCTCACCGGCTTTCTTGCCGATGAGCGCCCGTCCGGTCGGCGAGGAGATCGAGACCTTTCCCGATTTTACGTCCGCTTCGGTCTGGCCGACGATCTGAAACACCTTTTCCTTCTCGGTGTCTTCGTCGATCAGCGTCACGGTCGCGCCGAATTTGACCGTGGCGCCGGTCAGCTTCGACACATCGATGACCTCGGCGCGCTGCAGCAGGTCCTCGAGCTCGACGATGCGGCCCTCGTTATGCGACTGCGCTTCCTTGGCCGAATGGTATTCGGCGTTTTCCGACAGATCGCCATGCGATCGCGCCTCGGCGATCGCCGCGATGATGCGCGGCCGCTCGACCTGCTGCCGGTGAAGAAATTCGGCCTCCAACGCAGCGTGGCCCGCGGCGGTAATCGGCAACTTGTCCATGAGACATCCGTCAAAAAGAGGTTCACGCGCCGGCGTCTTTTCGCGCCGTCACGCCAAATAGTCCTGCAAAGCCCTGACTTCGAGTTCACCCGCCGCAACGGCGCGTATGCCTTCAGCCGCCGCGATGGCTCCTGAAAGTGTGGTGTAATAGGGCGTTTTTTGCAAGAGGGCGGCGCGGCGGAGCGGCTTGGAGTCGGAGAGCGAGGTCGCGCCTTCGGTCGTGTTGAACACCAGCTGGACTGCGCCGTTGCGAACCGCGTCGGCGGCGTTCGGGCGGCCCTCCGACACTTTGTTGACCTTCTCCGCCTTCAATCCCCGAGACGCCAGATAACGCTGCGTCCCGCTGGTTGCGAGGATCTTGAATCCCAGCGTCTGAAGCGTCCTCAAGGGCTCGACGATCCGCTCCTTGTCGGCGTCCCGAACCGAGACAAAGACCGTGCCGGCTTTCGGCGGGTGAGAACCGGCGCCCAATTGGCTCTTTGCGAAGGCGACGTCGAAGGACAGGTCGATGCCCATGACCTCGCCGGTCGAGCGCATTTCCGGCCCAAGCACGGTGTCGACGCCCGGGAACCGGGCGAACGGAAACACGGCCTCCTTGACCCCAACGTGATTGAGCGTGTCGAAATTGAGATCAAAGGAGGCGAGCGGCTCACCTGCCATGACGCGGCTCGCGATCTTGGCGATCGGCTTGCCGATCACCTTCGCCACGAACGGCACCGTCCGGGACGCGCGCGGATTGACCTCGAGCACGTAAATCACACCATCCTTAAGGGCGTATTGGACGTTCATCAGGCCGCCGACATCGAGCGCGAGCGCGAGCCTCTGCGTCTGCTCTTCGAGCTTCGCCATCGTCTCCGGGCTCAAGGAGCGTGGCGGCAGCGAACAGGCGCTGTCGCCCGAATGAATGCCCGCCTCCTCAATGTGTTCCATGATCCCCGCGACGGCGACGGTCTTGCCGTCGGAGAGCGCATCGACGTCGATCTCGATCGCGTCCGACAGATAGCGGTCGAACAGGAGCGGATTCTTGCCGAGAACCGTATTGATCTGGCCGGTCTTGTCGTTCGGGTAGCGCGCCTTCACGTCGGACGGCACCAGGCCCGGAAGCGCGCCGAGCAGATAGTCGTCGAGCTCTGTCTGGTCATGGATGATCGCCATCGCCCGTCCGCCGAGCACGTAGGATGGACGCACAACCAACGGGAGGCCGAGATCGGCGGCGATGAGACGCGCCTGCTCGACCGAATAGGCGATGCCGTTCTTCGGCTGCTTCAGGCCGAGCTTGTCGAGGAGGCGCTTGAAGCGGTCGCGGTCCTCGGCGAGATCGATCGAATTGACCGAGGTTCCGAGAATGGGCGCCCCCGACTGTTCGATTGCGTGGGCGAGTTTCAGCGGAGTCTGCCCGCCGAATTGCACGATCACGCCTTTGAGCCGCCCATTTTCGCGCTCCTTGTCCAGGATTGCGAGTACGTCCTCCCTGGTCAGGGGCTCGAAATAGAGCCGGTCCGAAGTGTCGTAGTCGGTCGAGACCGTCTCGGGATTGCAGTTGATCATGATCGTCTCGTAGCCGGCTTCCCTCAGCGCAAACGAAGCGTGGCAGCAACAATAGTCGAACTCGATGCCTTGTCCGATCCGATTGGGACCACCGCCGAGGATCACGATTTTTTCGCGCTCGGTCGGGTTCGCTTCGCAACTCGCGATCCCGGCGAATGGCGCTTCGTAAGTCGAGTACATGTAGGCCGTTGGCGACGCGAATTCGGCCGCGCAAGTGTCGATGCGCTTAAAGACCGGGAGCACCCCGAGCCGCTTGCGTGCGGCGGCGACGTCGGACTCGGTCAGTCCTGCGAGGCCCGCGAGTCGCACGTCGGAGAACCCCGCCGCCTTCAGCGCGCGCAGGTTTCCGGCGTCGTCCGGAAGCCCGTAGGCGCGCGCCTTTGCCTCGAGACCCACGATCTCGGCGATACGATCGAGGAACCAGGGGTCGATCTTCGAAACCTCGTGAATCTCTTCGACGCTCATGCCCATGCGCATCGCCTGGCCGACCTTGAGCAGCCGGTCTGGGGTCGGCGTTCCGATTGCGGCGCGCAGCACGTTGCGGTCTTCGCCCTTGCCCAGCCCTTCGATCTCGATTTCGTCGAGGCCATCGAGTCCGGTTTCGAGCGAGCGAAGCGCTTTCTGCAACGACTCGGCAAAGGTGCGCCCGATCGCCATCGCTTCCCCGACGGACTTCATTGCAGTCGTCAGAACCGGCTCAGCTCCGGGGAACTTCTCGAAGGCGAAGCGCGGAATCTTGGTGACGATGTAGTCGATTGTCGGTTCGAACGAGGCCGGCGTCGCGCCGCCGGTGATATCGTTGGCGATCTCGTCGAGGGTGTAGCCAACGGCGAGCTTGGCTGCGACCTTGGCGATCGGAAAGCCGGTCGCCTTGGAGGCGAGCGCGGAGGAGCGCGACACGCGGGGGTTCATCTCGATGACGATCATGCGCCCGTCAGCCGGATTGACGGCGAATTGCACGTTGGAGCCCCCGGTCTCGACGCCGATCTCGCGCAGGACAGCGATCGAGGCGTCGCGCATGATCTGGAATTCCTTGTCGGTGAGCGTCAAGGCTGGAGCGATGGTGATCGAATCGCCGGTGTGGACGCCCATCGGATCGATGTTCTCGATCGAACAGATGATGATGCAATTGTCCGCCCTGTCGCGGACAACCTCCATCTCGAATTCCTTCCAGCCGAGCACGCTCTCCTCGATCAGCACTTCGCTGGTGGGCGAGGCGTCGATGCCGCGCTCGACGATGTCGATGAATTCGCTCTTGTTGTAGGCGATGCCGCCGCCCGTGCCGCCCATGGTGAAGCTCGGCCGGATGATGGCGGGAAGCCCGATGTCTTCGAGCGCGGTCAGCGCCTGGGACAGCGTCTTGATGTGGTGCGAGCGCGGCGTCTCGAGTCCGATCTTCGTCATCGCCTCGCGGAAAAGTTCACGGTCCTCGGCCTTGTCGATGGATTCCGCAGTCGCGCCGATCATCTCGACGCCGTATTTGTCGAGGACGCCCATTTTCCTGAGGCTCAGCGCACAGTTGAGCGCCGTCTGGCCGCCCATGGTCGGAAGCAGCGCAAAACCGCCGGGGACGGCGTGGCGCTCCTTGGCGATGATCTTTGCAACGATCTCCGGCGTGATCGGCTCGATATAGGTCCGATCCGCCATCTCGGGGTCGGTCATGATCGTAGCCGGGTTCGAATTGATGAGGACGATTCGATAGCCTTCGGCGCGCAAGGCCTTGCAGGCCTGCGTTCCCGAATAGTCGAACTCGCAGGCCTGACCGATGATGATCGGACCGGCGCCGATGATAAGGATCGTCGAGATGTCGGTGCGTTTCGGCATAGGTCCTCTTCGCGCCCCGCGACGAAGGAAGCGTGGGCGCAACGTCACGCGGGCGCACAAAAAAGGGCGCCTCGCGGGCGCCTGGCCGCGATACGTCCTTCATTCGGGATGCGCCGGTTCGTCCGGGACGCGCCCGGGCCGCGACAAGCGGTCCTCGTTAGACGAAAATCGGACGCATGGGAAGGGCGAACGGCGCCGGCGCGGCCACTAGAACTTGTAGCCGACTATCACCCCGAAATCGGTGTCGCCCGGATTCTTGCTCGTGCAGAGGCTTGCGTGCGAGGCATGCGCGACGGTCGCGACGATGTCCCAGTTCGGAGTGAGCTGAAGGCCGAAGCCGCCGGCCTCGCGGAACGTCACAGGACAGCCCATGTCGATGCGTCTAGTTCCCTGCCAGTCTGGCGAGTTGTTGACCGCGCCGCCGAACTCGCCCTCGAAGAACAGCATCTTCCAGATGGGGATTCGCCAGTTGAAGGTTCCGAAGACGTAGCTTGTCTTGCCTCCGGTGTTGACCATCGCGCCGAGGCCGATGCGGGGGCTGAGGAACCAGTTGACGTAGGGGTTGGAGAAGTTCGCGAAGGGCAGGTTCGAGGACAGGGTCTCGAAGGATACGTCGACCGGCGCGCCTTCGTCGTGGTTGGGGTTGTGCGCATAGCCGCCGACGCGCACTTCCTGAAAAAAGGAAATGTACTGAACGGGCTGAGGAAACTCGGAGGCAGAGCTGTTCGCGGGCGGCGGGGCCGACGTCAGATCCGCGGCGGAGGCGCCGAGGCGCCCCAAAGCCAGAAACAGGAGACCGACTGCGGCGAGACGGAACCCCAGACCGATGCGCCAGACCATCCAGTCGACCCCGCTGAACGAATCCCGTCCAAATCTACCCTAGCGGCCGTTCCGGCCCCGGCGCAAGCTTTTAACGGACGGGCGCTGATCCAGAACCGCCACAATCGAAACGCTGTGGCCTCCATGCAACGTTTTCGCCCCAGCCGCCCCGGCAGCCCGCGGCGTCGCGCCGCGTTGACTCTCCCTGCCGCGCCTCGCGAAAAAGGCCACGGCCGAGTCGCGCTTCGCCCCAGATCTTGGACATTCGCGTCCCGGGCAAGTTCGCATCGGCGGAAGAGGAGCGACATGAGCGTCGAAGGCGAGATCAAGGCTCAGACGAAACCTGCCGGCGGGAAGGGCTCGTCGGGCGGCCGTCGCGACGAGACCGGCAGGGCCACACCCGCGCTGGGCTCGGCGGCGTCCGTCATCGTGTCCACGCCGCTGCCGGACAGAAGCCAGAGGCGCGAGGTCCGCGAGCCGGCCCAGTCCAAGGCGGCGCGTTATGATGTCCAGTCGCTGCGGCACGATCCGGACGCCATCCGACGCGCCTTCGAGACCGGCGACTACCCTTATAAGTCGAAGGTCACGGAAGCCCATTACGTCGAGCGCATGCTGCCGCTGCAGGCGGAGCTTTTGAAGGCTCAGAACTGGGTGAAGGACAGCGGCGAAAAGATCGTCGTCCTGTTCGAGGGGCGAGACGCGGCGGGCAAGGGAGGCACGATCAAGCGCTTTATGGAGCATCTCAATCCCCGCGGCGCGCGGATTGTCGCTTTGGAAAAGCCGAACGAGCGCGAGCGTTCGCAGTGGTATTTTCAACGCTACATCCAGCACCTGCCGGCCGCGGGCGAGATCGTCTTCTTCGATCGCTCCTGGTACAATCGCGCGGGCGTGGAACGCGTCATGGGATTCTGCAAGCCCAACGAGTATCTCGAATTCATGCGCCAGTGCCCGGAACTCGAGCGCATGCTCGTGCGCTCCGGCATCCGGCTCTTCAAGTACTGGTTTTCGGTGACGCGCGAGGAGCAGCGCCGCCGCTTCGGCGCGCGCGAAGTCGATCCGCTCAAGCAGTGGAAACTCTCGCCCATCGACAAGGCCTCGCTCGACAAATGGGACGCCTATACAGAGGCCAAGGAGGCGATGTTCTTCAACACTGACACCGCCGACGCGCCCTGGACAATCGTCAAGTCGGACGACAAGAAACGCGCGCGCATCAACTGCATGCAGCACTTTCTCGCGGCCCTGCCCTATCCCCGCAAGAACCGCCAGATCGTCGTCGGCGCCGACCCTCTGATCGTCGGCTCGTCGTCGCTCGTCATTGGGGCGGCGGAGAACATTCTGGAGACGACGCTGCACCCGGCGAACCGGCGCAAGGGCTGAGGCGGCACGAGCGCGAAACGCCAGCGCCGTTATCCGTTCGACGGACAAGATCCAATCCGCGAAATGATATCGCCCGACCCGAATCCGCTGTTGCTCCCTCATTTGCAGTTCAGGTAGTCATAGCAGGGTTCTGATTTTCAGCAAGAAAAAGGAGGTTTCCCCAAACCCGTCACGCCCCTGGCACAATTCTTGGGTCAAACGCCGACGGGGCCGAACCATCAGGCTAGAACGACGTTTAGCCAAAGCCCGCCAGCCCGGCGGAGACATGCGAGGCCTTCGATGCTGATCCGCTACGGCTATGAAATGACCTTCGGCTGCTCCGCGCCGACGCCCATGGTCTGCCAGCTCGACATCCATCCCTCCTGCACCCCCGCCATCCGGGCTGAGACGCCCTTCGCCTCGAACCCGCATGTCCGCACGTGGCTCTATTCGGACGTATTCGGCAATCGCTGCCGCCGCTTTCTCGCACCGCCCGGCGACATCACCATCTCGAATTTCGGCGTCGTCGAGGTTAGCGACCAGCCCGATCCGGTCGCGCCCGACGCCGCCGAAATCCCGGTCGCGGACCTGCCCGACGAGACTCTCCTGTACCTCGTCGGCAGCCGCTACGTCGAAACCGACAAGCTGAGCCAGATCGCATGGGATCATTTCGGCCACACCGCGCCGGGCTGGGCGCGGGTGCAGGCGATCTGCGACTTCGTCAACGGCCATATCGAGTTCGACTACCAGAACGCCCGCTCGACCCGCACCGCCTACGAAGCCTATATCGAGCGCATCGGCGTCTGTCGCGACTTCGCGCATCTGGCGGTGGCGTTCTGCCGCTGCATGAACATTCCGACGCGCTACGCCAACGGCTATCTCGGCGACATCGGCGTGCCGCCGGACCCGGCGCCGATGGATTTCAACGCCTGGTTCGAAGTCTTTCTCGGCGGCAAATGGTACACGTTCGACGCTCGCCACAACATGCCGCGCATCGGGCGGATTCTGATTGCGCGCGGACGCGACGCCGCCGACATTCCGCTCGTCAACTCGTTCGGCCCGCACGCCCTCAAGGCGTTCAGCGTGGTGACCGAAGAGACGAACTCGGTCGCGTCGGCGCCGTTCGCCACGGTCCAATCGCGATCAGCGGCTTGATGATGCGACGCTAAACAGGCGCAGCGGGGTCGCCATGACGCCGCGACGCCCACGCCTCGCGAAACGACACCATCTGGCGCTTGCTCTCGTCCCAGAGCGCGAGCCGGACGCAGGCGAGGCTGTCCTTCAGGCTGAGCCGGCCGATCTCGCGGAGTGCGGGATGATCCCGCAAGACCTCGGGAAGCCGATAGAACGGGATGCCGCTTGACAGGTGATGCACGTGATGCACGCCGATATTGCCGGAGAACCAGTCGAGCGGCGGCGGCAGTTCATAGAGCGAGCTGCCATGCAGCGCCGCCTCGGACTGGCTCCAGCTCGCCGACGGCTCCCATGTCGTCCCCTCGAACTGATGCTGGACGTAGAAGAGCCAGACGCCGGCGGTCGCGCCGAGCGCGACGATCGGCAGGTGGACGATCAGGAAAGGCGCCAGACCCGCGACCCAGATGAGCGAGGCCAGCCGCGATGAGGATGCCGGCGTTGGTCGTCATCGTGCTGAGCCAGGGCATGGAGCCCTTGCGCATGAATCCGAACGGCAGGCGATTCTCGATCAGGAAGACATAGAGCGGGCCGACCCCGAACATCACCAGCGGATGGCGATAGAGCCGATAGCCGAGCCGGTCGCGCCAGTTGCGGGCGAAATATTCCCTGACGGTGAGGGTGTCGATGTCGCCGATGCCGCGCCGGTCGAGATTGCCCGACGTCGCGTGATGGATCGCGTGGCTGCGCCGCCAGTGATCGTACGGGGTCATCGTCAGGACGCCGATCGCACGGCCGATCCAGTCGTTGACGGGCTTGCTGGGCATGAATGAGCCGTGCCCGCAGTCGTGCTGGATCATGAAGAGGCGGACGAGCAGGCCGGCGGCGAAAGGCGCCATGGCGAAGGAGAGCAGGAATTGGCCGTTGCGCGAAGCGATCAGCATCGCAGCCCACAGCGCGACGAAAGGCAGGACGGTCACAGCCAGCTCGAGCGCACTGCGCGTCGCGCTCGGCCGACGATAGGGAATGAGCGTCTGCGCCCAGTCGCGCGCGGCCATGGTCGTGACCGTTCCTTGCATTGCCGACATCGAGAAACTCCGACCTGCGCCTGAGACAAAAGCGAGGCCGAGCGGGTCGTCGACTACGCCAAGAAGGATGGGGAACAAATGGCGCCTCGCGCGACATGCTGAGGCCGGCCCTGGACGCGTCCGCTGCCGTTGGAACGGGTTCGTATCAATTCATTATAGACCGGAAAAGACGAAGAAGCGATGACAATCGCGACTCGGCTCGCGAAATTATCGGGGCCGGCGCCCGGCGGGCCGAATCACGCATAGGACAAACCGGCTGCGCATCAAGGGCTGGTTGTTCCGGTCGATGAATTGTGAAACATCGTCGCCGACTTGGCGACCGAATCGCCTCCGGACGCCCGCCGCGGCGAACGCCCGGATCGACAGGAACTTTCCATGAATACCGCGCTCACCGCGATTGTCGTCGCCGCCCTCACCTTCGCTGGCGGGATGGTCGGGCTCTATCTGCAACGGATGCTGCCCGATCAGCATTCGGTGGAAAAGTCGCGCGACATGATCGGGTCGGTCATGGGGCTCGTGACCCTTCTGCTCGCGCTGGTGCTCGGCACGATCGTCGGCTCGGCCTATTTTTTCTCGTCGACCCAGCAATCCGAGCTGCAGACGCTCGCTGCGCGGTTCCTGCTGTTGGATAAGGCGCTGGCGAAATACGGGCCTGAAACGAAGCCCGCCCGCGACAGGATGAAAGCGTCGTTGACGCAGACCTACGAGCTCTTCTGGAAAGGCGGCGACAACGATCCGGCGGCGCTGAGCGTCGGCGCGGCGATGGCGAAATTGCAGCCGCTCGGCGACTATATTGCTTCGCTCGACCCGAAGACGCCGGCGCAGAAGGAAGCGGCCGCGGCGGCCGGGTCCAACTTTGCGGTCATCGAGCAGACCCGCATCCTGATGTCGCTCCAGCTCGCCGTGCCGTTTTCCCGGCACCTGCTCGTCGTCGTCGTGGCCTGGGCGACGTTCCTCTTCTGCGGCTTCGGACTGCTCTCCCGTCTCACCGCGACCACGCTGTCGGCGATGGCCTTCGGCGCGTTTGCGGTGGCGAGCGCGATCTTCCTGATCCTCGAACTCAGCGAGCCCTATTCGGGACTCTTCCGCATCTCGCCCGCCGCGCTCGAGCAGACGATCGACACGATCGACCGGTAACGAGCGGTCGCCAGTCCGCGCTGGGAATTGGACTGCGCGCCGCGGTCAGCGACCGCGGTCGCAGTCAGTCGTCACCGGCACGCGTGCAGGCCTTCGCCGAGCGAAAACCGGCTGAGCGAAATGCGCCACGAGCCGGAGGCGATCCGGGTCGACGACGGCCCGTCGAGGCGGCCGCAGAGCTTCACCTCGTCGATCTTGATGTTGCCGATGAGGCCCGTGGCGATGAAATCGACAGGCGCCGACGTCTTCTCGGTGGCTGTCAACGCGGCATAGGGCGAAAGGCCCTGCTTGACGACGCCGACGATGATCTCGCCGTCCCTCGGCTCGCCCACGCCCGGCTTGGTGGCGCGCGCGGGCCCGAACGTCACCTTGCCGTCGACAATCGTGACCGGAATGGCGATCTCCTGACCGGGCTTGAGGTCGATCGCCGGGCCGGGTTCCTCAGCGAAGACCGGCGTGAGGGCGAGGGCTAGCGTCGAGGCCAGACGGGCGATCATTCTCGGCATGCCCGATCTTGCCCGAGACCAGGCGCCATTGCCAGCCGACCCCTTATGATCCGGGCCCCCTCAGTTCCGGGAATAGGCGCCAGCGTGCTCGCGGTCGAATCGACGCTTCAGCCTGCCACCCGGCGCGACCGTCAGTTCGAGCCGCTCGAACTTCATCGGGTCCTCCATGCTTGTCTCGAATTTAGCCGCGTTGAGCGTGACCACGCCGCCTGTTCGCGACCAGCAGCCCGAGGCGAGCTCGTCGAGGGCCCCGTAGGCCAGCATATAGGCGAACCGGCCGTCCGCCTTGAGCTCGAGCTCCGAGCCGACCTCCATCACGCCATGGAGGTAGTAATGGCCGGCGAGCGATGCGTCGGCCGGCGCGCAGTTCGCCGCGCGCGCGCCGAAAGCCCAGAGCGCGGCCAGCGGAAGGACGGCGGCGAAAATCGCGGACCTGCTTGACCTGGTCATCCCTGCCCGGTGCCGGCCCCACATTGCTCTCCGCAGGCTCTCTCGATCACGAGCGTCCGGTCGCCGGCCGCGGGCGCCGGACCCTCCTTCAAAGAGACAGAGGCGATCAACAACCTCTCGCGCCCGAACGTCGCAACGCAAGGGGAGCACTAAGACCATTCGCCGAGTCATGCGGTGAGTTGACCGCGCCGCTTGACCTGCCGCACCTCGGCAAGTTGACCTTCGAGAACGTTCAGAGCGTCCTTGTCGGCGGCGCTCAAGCCATCGCGTTTGACCTGTTTCATCAGCACTTCCAGTGCATCGCCGATGCGGCCGAGCTGCCGGCCGTAACTGCCGACATCGTCGAGGATCGCCTGCTCGGTCTCCGGATGCGCCGACTGGCCGAGATCGATGTTGATGAAGCCAAATTGCGCGCCTTGCTGATAGACGGTCAGCGGATTGATCGCCTGCCAGAGCTTCTCAGGCGCCAAGGAAATCTGAAAGGCTTTCGGCATGACGGCCTCCTGAGTTGAGACAACCGCGTTCGAAGTCCGGAACGCCCGTCAACCCGCCCGACTTCACCCGAATCCTTCTCGCGTCGGAGCTGCCAGGCTGACGGCCAATCCACGCCGCCATTCAATCGATATTGTCCGGTATTTCATTGATCTTGATCAAGGCGGGTTATCGCATTTGCGACTGGATCGGCGCCAATGATCTCAAAGCGTTGGGAGCGTTCTACGGCGCCTCAACCAACCGGAGGCGGCGCCGGGCCGCCTCTTCAGGCGCGGACGCCCGTCACCGGCGCATTGCCGAACATGCCGAGCTTGGCGCTGCCGGTCATGGCGTCGCCGGCGACCGTCACTGAAAAATCGATCGTCAGCGGAATCGAAATCGTGATGTCCGTCTGCCAAATGAGCGTATCGCCCTCGATCGTCCCTTCGAACGTCTGCTGACCGGACTGGCCGTTCAGGACGCCATCGAAGGCTGTCGCGGATTTGGACTTCACGGTGAGCTGGGCTTCCTGCGCCCCCATCGGGGATTCGATCACGAGCTTCCATTCGCCGTCTGCAGCCATCGGTCAACCTCCCTCAAAAGAGGCCGTCGACCTCCCGGCGACAGACAACGTCGGGGCGGTGAATGTTGTCAAGGGCGAAGCGGCCGAAGGCGGCGGCATAATGCGGCGTCGACAGACGCCCGCCTTTCGACGGGCTATGGGCGCGCCCTTGACAGGGCTCACAGGCTCGGAAAACAAAGGCCGGCGAAAGAGGTTGGCAACTCAGCCTGACGACGAACCGCCGCTTGGATGGTCCCGCGGCCGGGCGCGATTTGCGGTCGTGTGAGCCGCCGTTGCGCTTGGCGTTCGTGGCGCAGACTTGGGGGGAGCCAGTGGAGTCCGACACAGGCAGGCGCCTCGACATCATCGCTTCGATTGGTCTTGCGATCGGCGGCGTCTTCGGCATAGCCGGAACGGTCGCGCCGCAAGCAGCCCTGCGGCAGGAGCTCTGGCTGATCGACGGGGTGGCGCTCGTCATCGCGACCGCGCTTCTGACGGTGAAATTCTTAAGAGAAGGCCGCGACGGCGTGGCGGCGGGTTTTCTTGTCTTCGTCGCGGGCCAGACCCTGATCCTCGCCGGCAACGCGGCGGGCCTCGAGGGGAGCCTGCCCTCCTATGGCGCGGGCGTTGCCCTGTGGTCGGCGTCGCTCGTGATGACGAGCGCACCCCCGCTCTTCCCCTTTTGGGCGCGCCTCGCCGGCGCAGTCGCCGCGGCCCTTTTCGCGGTGACCGCCCTGTTCATCGCCTGGGGCGAACCACTCCTCCCGACCGCCGCCCCTCTGCCTGCGCTCGGTTATCCGTTCCTTGTCGCGGCGTTCGCGGGCTGGATCTGGCGACTGCGCAAGCCGGCAGGTTGACAGGGGCTTCGAGGCGTCAGGGGCGAAGCCTGCAAAGGCGGCGCGGGGATTGACTCCCGGGCGGCGCGGTCTTCATTCCCCAGATCCCGCCACATGAGAAGACCCTCGCCCATGAGCAAACCGCAACTCCGTTGGACCACTCAGGGGGCGGCCTCGGATTTCGAGGCGGCCCGGAAGTATCTTTCGCTTCTCGCCTCGAACGCGAAGGTCGATGCGACTGTCAAGGCTCTCCGAAGCGCGAAAATCGTCGACCACGCCGCCAAAGACTTGCTGCGGGCGGCGCAACTGCCGCTTCTGCCCCGTGACGAACCGCATGTGGATGCGGACCTGAAGCGAATTCACAAGGGAAAACCGCTCGCACCCATCCTTGTTGTCCGCGGCGACTTCGCCCTGCGCCTTCCGCTTGTCGTGGCGGACGGCTATCACCGGATCTGCGCGGTCTGCTATTTTGACGAGAACGCGCCCGTTCGCTGCCGTATCGCAAGCAGCGGACGGTGATAGGTGGGCGACACAGTGGTGAAGCGACCACCGCCGACATTCCCATGCCGAACCCGGGCGTCATCCTGCGCGGGGCGGTCCTCGAGCCGATGGGGCTAACGGGTCGGGCGCCACGCGTCTGATCTTGCCCCCGCCATCGCCGCAACCTTGCCAACATTTCATCCGCGCGCAGCGTCGGCCGCCCTTCTATTGCGCCGATCGGTCTGCTAGTGCGCGGTTCCCCGATCTGCCGCCTGTTCAGGTTCCCGTCGCATGCGCATGGTAAGCCTCGCCGTTTTCGCCGTCCTCGCGCTCGTCATCGGCGCCTACGAGGAAGATGGCATGACGCTCATGATCGGCGTCGCGTCTGCGCTCGCCGCCTTCGCCTCTCTGCCGTCGTGGAGGCTCTCGACGTTCCTGACGCTTCTTTCAGACCTGTTCGCCTTCGAAACGGTGCTGTTCGGTCTCGCGGACCTCGTCGCCCTGCTCGGCTGGTGGCCGAAGGCTTACGAGGATTATAGCCTGCCGCGCTATCTGCCGCTGGCGACGGCGATCTTCATCCTCGCCATTTTCGCCGTCTCCCATATTCGCATTGTGCGCAGGATGATGAGGATCGCCGATCCGTTCTTCGCAGCGGCGACGCCGATCTCGATCCGGCCGTGGCCGCTTCCGCCAATGATCGTCCGGCAGAGCCTCTACGCGCGCGTCAACGTCTTCTTCCTCATCCTCATCAACCAGTTTCAGGTCGCGGTGGGCCTGAGGTTCAACTTCTTCCAGAGAGATTTCGGCAACGCCATCCAGGTCGCGGACGAAGCGCACCGCGTCGCCTTCTGGTACCAGCTCATGTTCATTTTCGTGCCGCTGGCGACGATCGCGATCGTTGCCGGCATCATCGAGTACTTCGTCGCCTCGAATTTCGTGCTGCAATGGCGCCGCTGGATGACCGCCTCCTTCACCTCGCGCTGGCTCCTCCACGCGATGCACTACAAGCTGGCGCTCAACACGGACAACACCGACAACCCCGACCAGCGCATCTCGCAGGACGTCGGCGGGTTCATCAACGGCAGCGGCACCGGCGTCAACTCCGGCAATGTCGGCATCTACAATTACACCATCCAGGCGATCTCCTCGGCGACCAACCTCGTGTCGTTCTCGATCATCCTCTGGGGCATTTCGAACGCGCTGAACGCGCCGATCTTCGGCGTCCGGATTCCGGGTTTCCTGTTCTGGGTCGCTGTCCTCTATGCGGTCGCTCGCAACCGGGGTCACCCAGCTCATCGGCCGCAGCCTGTCGAAGCTCTACTTTCGCCAGCAGGCGGTCGAGGCGAACTTCCGCTTCGATCTCGCGCGCATTCGCGAATACAGCGAGCAGATCGCGCTGCTCAAGGGCGAAGACCGGGAAATCGATCGTGCGGATTCGGTGTTCGACCAGGTGTTCCGCACCATCCGGCGGATCATCCACGTGCGCACCTGGCTCATCGCCTTCAACCAGTTCTACAGCCAGATCTCCGTGATCATTCCCTACGTCGTCGTCGCTCCCTTCTATTTCGCCAAGATCGTCGATTTCGGCCGTTTCAACCAGTCGGCGGACGCCTTCGGCAACGTCAACAGCGCGATGAACTTCTTCGTCGACCGATATATCGGGCTGGCCGATTTCAGCGCCACGATCGCCCGGCTCACGACCTTCGAGGATTCCTTCGACCGCGCAATGGCCGAAGACAGGAAGGAGCCGCGTCTGAAGACCGCGGTCGGGACCGGTCCGATCCTGTCGCTTCCCGACGTCGATATCGCCCTTCCGGACGGACGCAAGCTTGCGCATGTCGGCGATCTCGCGCTGATCCCGCAGGAATCGACGCTCGTCGTCGGGCCTTCCGGCGTCGGCAAGTCGACGCTGTTCCGCGCGATCTCCGGCCTCTGGCCTTTCGGTTCGGGCGAGATCCTGCAGCCTGCCCACGCCAGGCTCATGCTTTTGCCGCAGCGGCCCTACATTCCGATCGGCCCCCTGCGCGACGCCCTCGCCTATCCCGCCTCGCCTGCGAATTTTTCCGACGCCGAGTTGCATGAGGCCCTCTCCAAGGTGGGGCTCCCCTCGCTTGTCGAGCGCCTCGACGACAGCGACAATTGGCAGATGCGGCTCTCCGGCGGCGAGCAGCAGCGACTCGCCGTCGCCCGCGCCCTGCTTGCCCGGCCCGACTGGCTGTTTCTCGATGAGTCGACCGCCTCACTCGACGAGCAGAGCGAAGCCGACCTCTATCGCGTGATCGCCAAGACGCTGCCAAACACAACCCTTGTCTCGATTGGGCATCGCTCGACTCTCAACGCGTTCCACAAGCGCCGCATCGTCTTCGAACCGCACGAAGGCGCGCCGGCGACCCTTGCCAGCGCGAGCTAGCCAATTCTGAAAACCGATATTTCCTTGCTGAAAATCGGAATGTCGGCTACAATGCCTTCATGAAGGCCCCGGATCGAGACCCGACATGCGTCGAATTTAGCAGAATCCTTGCGGGCTTTATTTTGGCGAGACGAGCGCGAAAATATTTTTCGCGCTTAAGGTGTGTAACCCGTTGAAAAGTCCCGAATTCCGACGAGAGAATCCAAGGAAATCCAAGCAAATGGAAGCCTCGAATCCAAGGAAAACGTAGTTAATTCGCGCGAAAACCGGGAGCGCTCCAAGTTTTTCCAAATCGCCGTCGGCGGTTGTGCGCCGCGCTTCGGTGGAACCCCGGCCGCCCTCAGAGCGAGCGGGCGAGCCGCATCGCTCCTCTCGGCCCCTTGATCACGAGATCGCCGTTGACGAGGTCCCAGTCGGGCTTGCGATCAGGCTCGAAAGGAATCCGAACTCGACCGCCATCACGTCCTTCGGACACTGCTTCTTGGTCAGCGCGAAGGGCCCGACCAAGAGGTGCTGATCCTTGACCGGGTACAGCGTCGCCGACCAGGAATTGCAGCCGGTGAACCCCGATCCGCGCAGGGTGCCGTCGATCTTCAGGCTCGCGTCGAGTCCCACTCGCACGGGCTTGCCGTTGAGCTCGCTGAGCGACCACGTCTGGTCGAGCGGAAAGTTCTTCTGCTGCGGCGGCAGACGGCTTCGGGGTCTTGTCCCTTCGTCCTGCGGTCCCGGCTGCGGGCCCCGCAAAAGCGCGGTGCGAGCAAGACGAAGGGCTGCGCCGACGGCCGCAGCCAGGAGGGACTTCAACATTCCTTCCCTCTTTCTACCTGTTGATCAGAGGAGCCGCGCTCCCCCTCAGGCCGGGGCTATATCGACGCCGAGTCGGCGCAGGCAATCGCCTATGCCGTGAGATTGCGCTTTTGCGGCACGGCCGCGGCCCTTGAAATTCGCGACCCCGTCGCCCCAAATCCAAAGGCGGCGGGGTCCAACGGAACCGCACACGGCGAGCGCAGCCAAACGGGGCGCTCGACCGCCATGTCGCTCAACAGGAGGATGTGATCATGTTGAACTACGATCTTTCGCCATTCTATCGTTCCACCGTCGGCTTCGACCGGCTGTTTTCGATGCTCGACAAGGCCATCGGCGCGGAACAGAACGCTCCGACCTACCCGCCCTACAACATCGAGCGGACCGGCGAGAACGCTTACCGGATCACGCTCGCGGTCGCGGGCTTCGGCAGAGAAGGAGCTTTCGGTCGAGACGCGTGAGAACACGCTGACCGTTCGCGGATCGAAGGAAGCCAACGTCAAGGACGAGAAGCGGGACGTGCTCTATCAGGGCATCGCCGCGCGCGCCTTTGAGCGCCGGTTCCAGCTCGCCGACCACGTCGTCGTGACAGGCGCGACCAGCGAAAACGGATTGCTCCATATCGATCTGGTCCGGGAGGTCCCTGAAGCGCAGAAGCCCCGGGACGATCGCGATTAACAGCGGCAAGACGGTTGAGAGCGGCAAGACGATCGAAGCCAAGGCCGCGTAACCGATCGTCAGCCGTCAGAGTCGAGGGCGCCCGAAAGGGCGCCCTTTCTTGACTATTCGAGCGGGTTGACCGGGACGTCGTTGACCTTCGACTTGCCGCTCGGCTTTGTCGCCGGCGCCAGAGGAGCAGCCGCCGGCGGCTCAATACGCGCGGGCTGCGGTTCGCCCTTCGCCTGAGTTTGAGCCACATCTGGCGGTGCGGCCGCGCCCTCCGGTTTGGGCGCGGCGGGCGGCGTTTGTGTCGGCGAAGCGTCGGACTTGGCGGGGGCGCCCGGTCGGGAGGCTCCGGACGACGTCGCCGCGGTCGGGGCGGCCGGGGCGGCCGCATTGGGCGGCGCAATGCCGCCTGAATTGTCTCTGGCGGCCGCATTTGCGCCGCCCCCGGGGCGTGGCCGGTTCAACCGGCGGAGCCGCTGTCACAGCCGGATTGACTCGGCAGGTTTGCGCCGTATCGGCGCCGGTCTCGGATTCCCTCTCATCCTCGGCGTCGCCTCAACTGGAGCGCCAGGAGGCCCATAAGCCACACCTCCGCCGCCGGAGCCGAAGAAAAAGTCCCGCGCCGGCGGCGGACCAAGCGGCGGCGGCATATCGAATTCGCCCCTCTCAATCACGAAGCCGCCGGCGGCGTCCGGCCTCCCGGGTCGTGGCCGGGTAACGAAGCGCTGCAGGACTTCGCCGCTCCAGGCGTCGATCACCAACCGCTGCACGGCCCGCCGCGCCGGCGTTGACATCGGCCAGATAGACGGTGTCGTTTCGACGCAGCGGCCCGATCAGAGCAAAGCCCTGGGCCCGCAGCCGTTCGGCGATTTCGCCGGGCGATGCTGCGCCCATCGGCGGAAACCATTGCGCCCGGGCCCCGGATACGACCGCGAACGCCGCGAACGCGGCGAGCGCAGCCCGCACCGCGATCGGTCGCGACTCGCCGATGCGAGCCAACCATGATCGACGCTCCTGGATTGACCCCTTGAGCCAGTCTTTCGCGCGAATTGCGGCGCGGTCACGGCGTCGTCGCCTCCGCCCCGGCGCAAAGACCAAGAAGCCGGTCGATTTCGCCTTGCTCGGTCTCGAACGACGTTACGAACCGGAGCAGCCGTTCGTCCTGGTCGGGTCTCGCTCGGGCGCCAGGGAGCAGGTGGTCCAGTCATGGAATTGCGCCCCTGCAGCGCGCCACGCCTCGACGACTGCGTTCGGCGCGACGACGAAGACCTCGTTGGCTTCCGTCGGCCACGCCAGGCGCAGCCGTGGCGCATTGGCAAACCCGTCGCTGAGACGAGCGGGCCGCCAGGTTGGCGCGTTCCGCCAGCCGTCAGCCATAGGCCGTCCTTGAGGTAGGCCTCCATCTGCGCCCCCAGGAACCGCCCCTTGGACAGGGTGTGACCGGCTCGCTTGCGTCGATAAGCAAGGTCGGCCGCTCGCAAGGATCGAAGAAGACGACCGCCTCGCAAGCGAGCGCGCCATTCTTGGTCGCGCCGAAGGAAAGCGCATCGACTCCGGCGCGCCAGGTCATGTCGGCGGGCGAAATCCGGCTGGCGACCAGCGCATTCGCGAACCGCGCGCCGTCCATGTGAACGCCGACGCCCGCCGCATGAGCTATGTCGCACAGCGCGGCGATTTCACTTTGCCGGTAGATCGTTCCGGCTTCGGTGGCTTGCGACAGCGATAGCGCGCCCGGTTGAGACGGACTTGACGAGTCCGCGCGGAAACCGTGCAAGCGTCCGGCGCAGATCCGTCCGGCGTGATCTTGCCGCCTTCGCCCTGCGATGCCCGACGAGCTTCGCGCCGCCGGTGAAGAATTCCGGCGCGCCGCATTCGTCATCGTGGATATGCGCCTCCTCGTGGCAGAAGACGGCCTCCCAGGCGTGGCCAATGCGGAGAGCGCCAGCGCGTTTGCGGCGGTCCCGTCGCAACGAGAAAAGCGGCGACCGGGCTTCGAAGACGTCGCTCAGCATCGCCTCCGCTCTCGCCGTATACGACGTCTGCCCCATAGGCCGGCGCGTTGACGCGGGACGACGCCGCGATCGCCTCCAAAATCTCCGCCGCTACGCCCGCGCCGTTGTCGCTCGCGAAATTCATTGTCGCCTCACCCTGATCGGACGCAAACTGCCCCAGGCCGCAACGGATTGGCAATTGCTCGAGACCGCCTGACGCCGGATCAAAAAAAGCGCGTTGCGCCCGCTTGTGTCGCCGGCTCGTTTCTGGCATGGTCGCAAAATAGGACAGTTTTGCTGACCATTTGCGCGGTCGAGGCTCAGGGTTTTGTTCGCGCGCAATGAGTGGGCCTATGGCGTCGTCGTATCGAACTACGAAAAAAGATCGAAAAAAACTCGACGCGTAACGCCTTCTGGCTGCGCGCGACGCAGCCGTTTTGTCCTCGACACGCCTTAAAAATTTGGAAATGACAGTCGTGACACGGACTCGCGACCGTACCCCGGGAGCGGAGAGATGAACGCTAAGACCCAGCTGACCGAGAGCCTCGCTGGCGCGGCAGCGCGCGTCGTTCCGGCGCCGATCCATTGATACCTGCCGCCCAGGCCCTCTACGACCCTTCGAAGGAACACGATTCTCTGCGGCGTCGGCTTCGTGGCGGACATGAAGAACCGGAGGTCACACGACATTCTCGAAAAGGGTCTGCAGATCCTGGTCAATCTCGACCATCGCGGCGCGGTCGGCGCCGACCCGTCGCTTGGCGACGGTTGCGGCGTCCTGACGCCAAATCCCCCATGGCTTCTTTGCGCCGGAATGCGAGAAGCTCGGGTTCAGGCTGCCCGAGCCAGGCCACTACGCAATCGGACAATTCTTCATGCCGCGCATCCGACCGCTCGCGAGGCAGGTGCGCGAGATCGTTAAGGAGGCGGTCAACGGCGAAGGCCAGACGGTGCTCGGCTGGCGCGACGTGCCGGTCGACAATTCGGCGCTTGGCGAGCGGGTCAAGGCAGTCGAGCCGGTGATGCAGCAGATCTTCATCGGCCGAGCGCCCAATCTCGCCAGCGAAAACGACTTCGAGCGTCGTCTCTACATTATTCGTAAGGTCGTCTCCAATCGGGTCTATGCGGCTGGAGGTCCTGAGGTTGCGGAATACTATCCGGTCTCGATGTCGGCCCGTACGATCGTTTACAAGGGGATGGTGCTGGTCCGTCAGCTTGCGCCGTACTACCGCGATCTTTTGGACCCGCGCTACGAAACGGCGC
>CAVZJZ010000037.1:0-66613 GCA_963775665.1 uncultured Alphaproteobacteria bacterium
GCTCCAAGTGCAGCATCCGCTGCCGTGGGGCGGAGCGGATCGAGGTCGACCAGCTTAGGCTTGCGTGGCTTCGGCGCAAACTCCGCCGCCGTTTCTCAACCTACGCGAACGCGCGCTGCTGGAAGCGGGGGTGGCCAGGATTGAGCGCCGCCGCCTGCGCTGGGTCTGGAAGACCGACCCGACGCTTCCGGGCTCGACGATCGCCTTGCAGCCGCAGGACCTGGCGCGGGCTGAAGCCTGGCTTCGCGACATACGCGAAACTCGAACCCGACTGGCTGACGGCGCGTGCGCGCGATCGATGCTTGTGGCCGCCGCGCTGTGCCTCAGCCGCCGGTACGACGAGGAGACGGCGTTCCTCAAAGTGAAGCGGGCGCTGCAGGACGAAGAGTTATGGCGATCGAAGAGCCACCAGGCGGCGTGAGGCCGTTCGCGCGGCCATTCAACCTCGTCCCGCCGACGCGCGACAAGCAGTTCCGCGCTGGCCAGATCAAAGTTGAACGCTCGAAGCGCAAAGCCGAACGGCGCGTGCGGGCCGCGCTCGAGGCCCGCACGTACGGTGATGCCCCGCCGCGCGGCGTGGACCTGGCCGAGCTTGCTCGCCTGTGGGGTTCCTTCGGGTATCGTGAACTGCGGCGTGATCTGTCGCCGCACGAGGCCGAAGAACTTCACCGGCGGCTAGCTGCCGTCCTGGCCCATGAAGAAGGCGCGGCGGCGGTTTGGTGGGCGACCATCTCCGCCTTGCGGGAGGTCCGCCGCGCCGCCGAGGTTCCTATCGGCGCCCATCGCGCAAATGGCGGCAGTCCTTTCCAGACCTCAACGGGTGGTGAGCGCGGCGAAGAGGGAGTGATCGCCCCCGTGGCGCTTGGGCGGCAGACGACCGGCGAAGCTGAAGCAGGATCCGCTTGCCAGTGTCCGCTATTCACCGATAGCGACCAAATACTGCGGGGCAGCTAAATGACGCGATGGGCCACTTCCGGACTCGTGCAGTGCAGCAGTACGTGGCTGGCAACTCCTCGAACCGCTTGAATGGCTGGAGCATACGGAAGCGGGTGGTCCAAGCCCGGCGCAGCTCTGCTTCCGTCTTTCCCTCATCATAAGCCGGTGATGTTAGGGACGACGCCTTGGTCACGGCGATCGTCACAATCGCGCGCGGATGCGGTGTGCGAGCGCACTGCGTTAAATTCGGAAGCAGCGTGTCAAAGGCGGGCTCGCCCCGTTCCACCACGGTGGCAATGCCGGCAAAACGATAGCCTTTGCGCACGAAGGCATCGACGAAGTTGACCTCGATGCGCGGGTTCGCTTTGAGGTTTCGGATTGTGCCAGGTGAACGTATCTCGCCGAATGCGATTGTCTGGTTATCTAGTGGACGGAATCAGACGCTTCGAACCCGTGCCGCTCCGCCCACCCCCTTGACGCCACTGACAGCGTCGTGGCCTCTTCCGATTGATATTGACCACTAGATCTGAATTGATCGAGTTGTAATCGGTGACCCGACGAAGCTGCGGAGCGCAAGCGACCATGACCCGCGATCAGATGCTCGCCCACCTCCGCGCCGCCGGTGAAGTCGCACGCGAAGCGGCGATGCATGGGCACCATCCCTTCGGCGCCGTCCTGGTGGGGCCCGACGACCGCATCCTGATGCGGCAGGGCAACATTGACACCGTGCGTCACGCCGAGACTGAGCTCAGCCGGCGCGCAGCGGCGGCCTATCCGGCGGATTTCCTGTGGACCTGCACTCTGGTCTCGACTGGCGAGCCCTGCGCCATGTGCACGGGCACGCTCTATTGGGCGAATATCGGCCGCTTGGTCTATGGATTCGAGGAGGCAAGGCTCCTCGCGGAAACCGGCAACCACCGCGAGAACCCGACCATGAACCTCCCGGCGCGGACGGTCTTCGCCTCCGGCCAGAAACCAATCGAGGTCGTTGGCCCCGTGTCGGAGGTCGAGGATGAGCTCCTCGCCCCGCACCGGACCTTCTGGCGACGCTGACCAGCCCCTTCCATCACGCCGAGCCCAGGAGTTCCTCGGGGTGGCCCTGATTCTTCCCTCTGATTTGCACCACTAGTTGGATGAAATCTAACGCTTGGGACCCGGACGTGAGAAGTCGCGAAAGGGCGGGGAGCGCACCAGAGTAGCGAAATTTGCAGGGACGGGGCGTTTGGACAGTTTCCCGTTTTCGGGTCGCGCCGGAGATTAGAGATGCCGCCCAGCGTATCGTCGTCGTCGGCTGCTCCGGGAGCGGAAAATCGACGATGGCGCGAGAGCTAGGGCGGCGGCTCGCACTGCCGGTCGTGCACCTAGACGTGCTGCACTATTTACCGGGATGGAAGAGGGCGAGCCTCGCCGATTTCCGCGACCGTGTAACTAAGGCGCATCAAGGCGAAGCCTGGATAAGCGAAGGAAATTTTGCGTCGTGGACTTTTGATATTCGGCTACCGCGGGCCGAAGCTTTGATCGTACTGGACCGGCCCCGCTGGCTGTGCCTTTGGCGGGTCTTCCGACGCGCAGCGCTGGAGCGGGACAATAGACCCGATTTGCCCGACGGCTGTGCGGAGCAAATCGATCATGATCTGCTGGACTACATCTGGAATTTTAGAAAGGTCGGGGGACCCGAAATCGAGGCGGCGCGGCTCGCGCACGGCCCCTCAGTTCCGGTGTTCCGCCTAAGTCGCAATCGCGACGTCTCCGCGTTTCTGTCATCACTGCAGTAACCCGGTTCAGCAACAAACCACGCCAATAGAAACGTCTCCTGTCTTAGCCCCGCGATGCGACAGCAGGCGGGCCGCATCGGTCCGATTGGACCCATTCGCCGCGCCGATGAGGAACGGCTGCTTGTTTGCGCACAATGGTCGTCCTCGCCGGCCGGCTCCAAAGCGGGAAGGGTTGGGGCGTCTCGTAGAACAACTGTTGCGACAGCGTTGCGATACGGGCCGGTGAAGCGCGCCGATTGTAGCTTAACCCTTTGAAATTGGGAGAGAAAGAATAACAATTGACAGGGCGCCGCAACCCGTTGAAATGTCCAGATTCGTGCCGGGAAATGGCATGGTCCCCAACGGATCATAGTCAGAGCAATCGGGCGCCATCCGGTTTCCCGGATCGCCACGCCCCGAATATGGACCCCCGCTTGGCAGTTGCGTCCACTCGCAATCACAATAACTCGTGGCGCCAATTAACTTATTACTTCTGTTATACACGATGCGCAGCATCGCGTCTCGAAAGATAGTCCACTCCCCGGAGCGTCCTTATCGGAAATTTCCGCCTGGATGGCATTCTGTCTTCATGGTCTCGCCCTCAGGCGCCCCGACGTCAAAGTTGAGCCCGGCCTGATGCGGTCGGCGTAGAGGTGCGCCGGCTGCCTCGCAAGGGCCGTTCAGCCCGAGCCGCACCTCTCGATTCTCGCGGCCTGCGGCTCCGGGAGCCGGCCCATTACGCTGTCCGGCCCGCCCAAGCCCGGAGATCAAAACGAAAAGGGCGGACGAGAGGTTTCCCGTCCGCCCCTGATTCTTCAGGCGAAATGTTTCACGCGAAGGCATTGGCCTTGGCTCGGCGACGATAGGCCGCGAAGCCAAGCCCGGCGAAGCCGAGGCCCATCAAGGCCCAAGTGGCCGGCTCCGGCACGGCTGTGTCGGGCGTGAAGGTCACGCCGGCGAGCAGCGCGAAGGGCGGCACGGGTAAGTTGCCGTACGCCAAGAAAGACAGCGTCTCCGCGGTGCTATCGGCCACAAAGCTGAAGCTGTCCTGATACCAGCCGGTGAAGCCATGGCTCGGGTTGGTCCTCGTCGGCGTGTACTGGGCGGGCGAGTCGCCGAGGCTGACGCCCCAGTACTGCAGAGTGGCTCCGTCGAACCCATGCTGCTGGGCATAGGCGTAGTCGAAGCCAACCGTGTAGGTCTTGCCGACCTGCAGGCCGGTGATATCCTGATTAATTGGGGAGACCTGGAAGTCGCCGTCCTGGGCGATGAACCAGGCAGCGCCAGAGGGCGGAGCGGTGATCGTATCGAGCCCGCCATTGTTCGTGCCCCAGAGCTCGTTGTCGCCGTAAACTCCGCTGGTGCAGCAGCTATCGGCCGTGCCGGTCGCGTAGATGAACGTGTAAGTGCTGTTGGCGTCGCCCGGGACGTACCACCCGGTGGCGGAGGTATTATAGTTGATCTGACCATTTCCGCCGTTCGACGAGAAGTCGCCGTTCGTGAAGCTGTTGGCGTGAGCGGCGGCGCCGAGGGTCAAAACCATTCCCGCGCCGAGCATTGCCGATCTGATTGTCATTGCTGCTATGCCCCTTGAGTTTACGGCCAACAACTTTCGCGGGCCGTGCCTCAATTTCTAAAGCAAATTAGTTAACGCCCGTCAACGGTAATGTTTACGAGAGTATCACTTCGTGTCGACCAGCGAGCGCTGCAGGCCGGGATCGACGATCGCCGCACTGACGCCCGGGTCTCCGGCGAACCGAGGCTCGGCTAGGCCACTTCCCGGGTCCGGGAGAAATCAGTCTGGCGAAGCGCGGCGCCGCTCCGGCAAGGGGATAAGGAGCGGAGGCGATGATGATCATGCGTGGAAGCGCTTTTTCCGATCGCACCGCGCATGGCTTGATTGAGATCAAGCCGCGCACAACGCCGAGGCGGCCGGATCGCATCACTTGGCCGGCGCCTCGGAAGTCGGCCTCTGCGCCTGCCGGAAGGCTTCGACGAATTCGCCGAGGGTCTTTTCGTCCATGTCGGAGACCGCGAGGTAAACGAGGTTCGCGTCCGCCCAGCGCGCGACGTGATAGCCGTCGATCGTCTCGACCGCCGCGCCCGCTCCGGCGCCCCGAACCCCCGGCGGCAGTTCGGTGACCGCGGCGAAATGCTCGTTGTGGCGGTAGACGAGCGTCGGCGCCGGAATCCGGTCGACGATCGCAACGCGCCCGCCCGCGAGCGGAAAGCCTTGCGGCGCGAGATCGACGATCGATGCGCTCACGGTCGTGCGGCCGGCGAGCCAGGGCTTGACGGTGTGCCGGTCGGACGAAGCGACGTCAAAGGGCTGGCCGGCGATCTCGGCGCGGGCGAAATCGGACACGAGGCCTTCGGCGACGCCGGGCGCTGCAGTCTGCATCCTCAGTGTCGTGAGTCCCGAGCCAACGACGAAGCCGGCGGCCGCGACGGACGCCGCCAGCGCGAAGACGCGGGCGCCGCTCCAGCCGGGACGACGAACGCGAGCGAGGGGAACGACGGTCGGGGCAGGCTCGGTCATCCCCGCGATCCGGTCGGCGAGTCCCTGCGGCGCCGCCTCGCGCGGAATGTGGCGGCCGATCGCCGCGCGGAGCGCCTCGAGGCGGCGGAATTCGGCCGCGAGCCCTGGGTCGGCCCGCATCTCGCGTTCGAGCTCGAGCGAGCTCGCGGCGTCGAGCTCTCCGTCGAGGGCGGCGTTGAGGCGAAGGATGCGGTCTTCGGAAGCGGGATCGTTCATGGGCTTCAAGCTTTCAGGGTCTTCATCAGCGAGGCGCGGGCGCGGGCAAGGCGCGACATCACCGTGCCCATCGGCGCTCCGGTCGCCTCGGCGATGTCGCGATAGGAGAGGCCGTTGACATCGCGCATGATGAGCGTGTCGAGGAGCGGCGGCGGCAGATCGGCGATCGCGTGGCGCAGGCGCTCGCCGTCCTCGAAGGCGATCATCGCCGCTTCGGGATCGGGGGCGGCTTCGCCGAGGCGAGGGTCGAGCGCGTCGAGATCGGCGTCGTCGCCGGCGTAATCCAAAGCCTTCGGACGGTTCTTCGCCATCCAGGTGAAGGCGGCGTTGCGCACGACGCCGAGAAACCATGGACGGGGACGATCCACAGCAGTCGTCTCCAGGGCTTTCAGCGCCCGGACCGCCGCCTCCTGCACGATGTCCTCGGCATCCGCGCCGTTGCGGCACAAATATTTCGCCAGCGTATAGGCGTCGTCGAGCAGCGGCGGCACGATGTCGCGGAACCGCCGCTCGGCGAGGGAGCCGGGGCCGGGATCCGTCATATGGTATCCGTGGTTGTCATTCCCGATAGCCACGGGGCAGCCGATCGGGAATCCAGCGCGACAAAAGCCGTCGGGCCCGACCCTTGATTCCCGGTCGGACCCGCGGTCCGCCGGGAATGACAGGTCGGAGCGCACCCTACTTCGCCCGCTCCCTGAGATACGCGATCACGTCGGCGCGATCCTGCGCGTTGTCGAGGTGAAAGAACATCTTGACGCCGGGAACGAAAGTCTGCGGATCGGTCAGCCAACGGTCGAGCGTCTCCTCGTTCCAGACGATATTGGAGGATTTGAGGGCGTCGGAATAGGGATAATCAGGCAGCGATCCGGCTTTGCGCCCGAAGACGCCGCGGTGACGCGGGCCGACGTCGTTCTTGTCGAGCGAATGGCAGTCCGTACAGGCCTGATAGAGCTGTTCGCCGCGATCCGGATCCCCGGTGGGGCCGGCCGCCATCGCGGCGCCGGCGGCGAGGCTCGCCGCCACGACAAGGCAGAACCTGATCATCGACGCGTCTCAGGCGAGGTCGACGTCGGTGACGGCGAGTTCGGTCGGCGTCACGGTGTAGGCGACTTCGCGCACGCCGAGCCATTTCCGGAGTTCGCCCGCCGGAACGAGCTTCGGCCCCGGCGACGGCGCGGTTCCGGGGGCCGGCTGCGGAAAGGCGGTCGAGCGGGCGGTGTGGAAGGTGACGTTCCCCTCGACCTTCTGCATCAGCTGATGGATATGGCCGTTGAGAACGGTGACCGAACCGAAGCGCGCGACCAGCGCCAGCGCCTGGGCCGAGTTTTCCGTGCCCCAGCCCCAGTCCGGCGCAACCATCCAGAGCGGAATATGAGCAAAAAGGACGATCGGCGTCGATGCGGATTTGCCTCTCAGATCATCGTCGAGCCAGGCGATCTGGTCCACCCCGAGCGAGCCGAGCCCGTTCTTCTTGAGGTCGACCACATTGACCAGCGAGACGAAATGAACCCCACCCTGATCAAACGAATACCAGCCGCCGCCGGTCGCGCCCTTGCCGAAGCGCTCGAGATAGGCGGTCCGTGTGGCGGGATCGAGGATGTCGTGCTCGCCCGGCGCGTAGTGAACGTCGAGCTTCGCCCGGCCGATCACCTGCAGCGCGTCGTCGAACTGTGCCGGCGCCGCAGTATGGCTGATGTCGCCGGTGTGGATCATGAAGGCTGGCTTTGCCGGCATCGCGACGGTCTTGTCGATCGCCGCGTCGAGGGTGGCGCGCGCGTCCGGATTGGCCGGCTTCGAAAAACCGATGTGGCTGTCGGAGATCTGGACGAAGGAAAAGCCGCTCTCCGCCGCTTTGGCCGAGCCGATGAGGCGCGATGCCGGCACGCCGCCGGCGACCGTCCACAGGACGCCGGTTCCGGCCCAGAGCATGCATTTGAGGGTTTGCCGGCGGTCCGCGCCGCCAGGGATGTCGTCAATCATGTGTCTCTCCTCGAGCGGCGTACTGGGTCTGGAAGGACGCTCGTCTTTCCAGACGAGCTATGAGCGCCGTTCAGGGGAGAGACTCGCGGAGGCGCCGGTTTATTCCCGGGGGCGCGAAAAAAATCCGTCGCTCCGGACGGAGCGCAGGGTTGAAGGCGGCGCCGCACCCCTTTGGATCTGGGTCGGTGGACCGGACTCGACCCGTTGCTGTCTTTGGGGATCGCCGCGGTACAGGCAGTAAACACCAGAAAGCGGGCGTAGGCGGCGGGGGTGCGTCGGGACCGTCTATTCCCGAAATCTGAGTTGCGAACCGTCAGGCGGAGATGTTCCCCGCTGCAATCGGGCCTCGAGTTTGATCTGGATCATTCCGACGGCTGACAAAGCGCCTAACCTTTCCCGACACATCTGATAGGTCGAAGGGTCCAAACGGAGGAAACTCCAAATGCCCGAGACCCGAAAAGTCGCGGCGATTCTTGTCGCCGACATTGTCGGCTACGGCCGGCTAGTGGGGGCTCGAGGAAGAGCGGACGCTTGCGCGTCTGAGGATGCTACGCAGCGACCTGATCGACCCGGCGGTCGCGATCCATAACGGCCGGATCGTCAAGCGCACCGGCGACGGCGCGGTGGTCGAGTTCCGCAGCGTGGTCGAAGCCGTGCGCTCGGCCATAGAGGTGCAGAAGGGGCTCGCTGAGCGCAATGCAAGCGTTCCCGCTGGTGAGCGCATCGAGGCGCGCGTCGGAATCCATCTCGGCGACGTGGTCGAGGAGGCGGACGGCGACCTCATGGGTGACGGGATCAACGTCGCAGCGCGTCTCCAGGCGATCGCCGAGCCGGGGGGCGTCTGCCTCTCTTCCGCGGCCTTCGAGCAGGTTCGCGACAAGCTGCGGGAGCCGTTCGTCGACTGCGGCCAAAAGAGCTTCAAGAACATCGCGCGGCCGGTGCGGGTCTACGCTCTCAAGCCGGGCGCAGCCGCAGGCGCGCGCCCTGCCACGAGGGCACGCGGCCGAACCTTGATTTGGTCAGCGGTCGCGGCGGTGCTGGTTATCGCGGTGGTTGCGGCTGGATGGTCCGGTTGGCGCAAAGCGGTGCCGCCGCCGGCGCCCGCCCCGGTCCCGATTGGCACGGTCGCAGACGACAAGCTTGCCCGTGCGCCGCGTCTGTCGATCGTGGTGCTGCCGTTCGCGAACCTCAGCGGCGATCCGGAGCAGGACTATTTCGCCGACGGCCTGACCGATGATCTGACGACCGATCTTTCCCATATCGCGAACAGCTTCGTGATCGGGCGCTCGACCGCGGCGACCTACAAGGGGAAGCCTGTCGACCTCAAGCAGCTCGGGCGCGATCTCGGAGTTCGCTACGCGCTCGAAGGCAGCGTGCGGCGCATCGGCGAGGCGATCACAGTCAACGCGCAGCTCGTCTCGACCGAGACCGGCGCGCATCTGTGGGCGGACCGGTTCGAGGGCGAGCGCGGCAAGCTCGGCGAGTTGCTGGTCGAGGCGGTCTCCCGCATCGCCAACGCGCTCGGCGTCCAGCTCGTCAACGCCGAGGCGCTGCGCGCGATCCGTGAGCGGCCGACGAACCCGGACGCGGCCGACTACGTCATGCGCGGCTCCGCGGCGTGGTTCCGAGGAATCACGCCGGACAATCTCGCTGAAGCCGTCGACGACTTTAACAAGGCTTTGCGGCTCGACCCGAACAACGAGCAGGCGCTTTCCAGAAAGGCGACCATGGAAGTCATCGGGCTCATAGACCTCGGGATCGGACGGGAGCGCTTTGACGAGGTGATCAAGGAGGCCGAAGCGGAACTCGATCGCGCCATCGCCATTCAGCCCAACGACGCCCTCGCTCACCTCATGAAGGGCGTGATCGCAAAGGCGACCAACCGCCATGACCTTTGGCTTGCGGAGACAAATACGGCGATCGCACTCAACCGGAATTACGCGGGGGCCTACGGCCAGAAAGCCCACTACATGATCGCGCACGGGCGCGCGGCCGAAGCCTTCAATCTCATCGATAAGGCGCTGCGGCTCGATCCGCAGGATGATCCGTCCCTGTACGTCGGGCAATTGTTCGCCTGCAATGCGCACGCGCAACTCGCCGAGTGGGAGCAGGCGATCGACTGGTGCCAGAGGTCGGCCGCAAGCAATCCGGCAACGTTCTGGCCCTACTACGAGCTCGCCGCCTGCTACGGATGGCTCGGGCGGACTGCAGACGCCGCTCACGCCGTCGCCGAGCTTCGCAAGCGCCGGCCTGAGGCGAGCGTGCAGGATTACGCGATGATGCAGAACTACCCCGACCCGCAGTTTGTCCGTGAAAGGGAGCGGATCATGGAGGGGCTGCGGAAGGCGGGGCTGCCGGAGGGACAGTAGCGGAGACCTGCTTCGGTCGGTCTCTGCGCCCACCGGCTCGACCTTGTATGCTCGCTATCCCGCCCATTCCCGCCGTTGGGCCGACGCGCGCTATCAGCCCTTTTGCGTCATTGCCTGCCGGGTACCGAGTGTTAATTTTCGACCGTTCAGGAGCCGGAGACCCCCTCCATGCCAGTCCTCTCATTTCCGCCAGGCTTTCAGACCCGTGACGTGCCGACGAAGGGCGCCGCGATCCATGTCCGCGTCGGCGGCCATGGGCCTGCCGTCGTTTGCCTGCACGGCTTCGGCGACACCGGCGACATGTGGGCGCCGGTCGCGGCGGCGCTCGCGCCCAACCATCAAGTCGTCGTTCCCGACTTGCGGGGAATGGGCCTCTCCTCGCATCCGGAGGGCGGGTACGAGAAGAAAACCCAGGCGCAGGACATCGCCGAAGTCATGGACGCGCTCAAGGTCGAAAGGGCCGGTCTCGTGACCCACGACATCGGCAACATGGTCGGCTATGCGTTTGCGGCGCAATTTCCCGACCGGGTGACGAAGTGGGTCGTCATCGACGCGCCCCTGCCGGGAATCGGGCCATGGGACGAGATCATCAAGAGCCCGATGTTGTGGCATTTCAATTTCCGCGGACCGGATGTCGAGCGGCTGGTCGCGGGCCGCGAACGCATCTACCTCGACCGGTTCTGGAACGATCTCTCCGCCAACCCGAAGGCGATCGACGAGGCGACCCGGAGCCACTACGCCGCACTCTACGCGCTCCCGGGCGCCATGCATTCGGCGTTCGGGCAGTTCGCCGCGTTCAATCAGGACGCGATCGACAACAGGGTGTTTGCCGCCAAGGGCAAACTCGCTATGCCCGTGCTGGCGCTCGGCGCGGACCATTCGTTCGGGACGCAGATGGGCGACGTCATGCGCCTTGTCGCATCCGACGTGACGCCCGGCGTCATCCGGGATTCCGGCCACTGGGTGATGGAGGAGCAGCCGGCGCAGACGACGGCGGCGATCGTCGGGTTCATCGACAAGACATGATTGCGGACCGGCGTCTTCCTGTTTGGTCATGGCTCTTTGCAGTCGGCATGTGTAATATGGGCGGTGATGACTTGGCGAAGTCGGGAGATGTCCGATGGCGAGTCGTGGGGAAACCGCACGCGCATACGAATACGAACTTGGACATTCCGATCGAGAGGTGAAGCGGCTCTGGCTTCAGGCTCAGCTTGTCGATCCCTTCACCCGACAATTTTTCCGGGACGCCGGCGTCTCCAAAGGCATGAGGGTGCTGGACGTCGGGAGCGGAGCGGGCGACACCGCGTTGGTGGTGGCGGAGCTCGTTGGCGACAGCGGCGAGGTTTTGGGGATCGACAGGGCTCCGATGGCCGTCGCCGCCGCGCAAAGCCGGATCAAGACGCTCGGAAAGCACAACATATCTTTCCGCCAGGGCGATTTGGACGCTCTAGAGGCTGCGGAGACATTCGATGCTGTCGTCGGCCGGTATGTGCTGGTGTTCAGCCCGAACCCGGTAGCGATGCTGAAGACTGCCGCGCGGCTGGTGCGCCCGGGCGGCGTCATAGCGTTTCATGAACCCGATTGGAACGGCTCCCGCTCAAACCCGGTCGCCCCGACATATGAACGATGCTCCGATTGGATCGTCCGGACGTTCAAGAAGGTCGGCACCAATCCGTACATGGGCCAGGACCTGCACTCCGCCTTCGTTCGAGCGGGCATCCCGGCGCCGTCGATGGCGCTGCGGGCGCTCATCGGAGGACCTTCCGATGACCTCAGCTACGTCGACCTGATCGCCGAACTGGCGATCACGATGGCGCCTGTGATGGAGGAGCAGGGCGTCATCGCGCGCGGCGAAATCGATCCGGCGACCTACCGGCGCGAGATGCTCGCGGAAGTGCGGGGGCTTGGGAGCCTGGTGGTCGGACGTTCAGAGATCGGCGCCTGGTCGCGCATGCCGTGAAGGCCGAGCCGCTCGCCCTACTGCGCCGGCGACGCCGAGCTTCACCAGCCGGTAGGTGATCGCGTCGACCAGCGCCTGGAACGAGGCGTCGATGATGTTGCCGGAGACGCCGACCGTCGACCAGGTCTCGCCGTCGCCGTCGCCGAACTCGATCAGCACGCGCGTCACGGCGTCGGTGCCGCCCTGGAACACGCGCACGCGATAGTCGCGCAGCTCCAGGTCCTCGATATGCTTCTGGTAGACGCCGAGGTCCTTGCGCAGCGCGAGATCGAGCGCGTTGACCGGGCCGTTGCCCTCCGCCGCCGAGATCAGCCGCTCCTCGCCGATGCGGATCTTCACCACCGCCTGCGAGGCCGAATAGGTCACGCCGGGCGCGACGAGCTTGCGCTCGACGCCGACATGGAAGCTCTCGACGTCGAAGAACTCCGGCACGCCGCCGAGCACGCCGCGCGCCAGCAGCTCGAACGAGGCGTCGGCCGCCTCGTAGGCGATAGCCCTGCGCCTCGCGCTCCTTGACCGTGTCGAGCAGGCGCTGCAGGCGCGGGTCGTTCGGGTCGGCCTCGACGCCGAGCCGGTTGAGCTCGGAGAGGAGATTCGAGCGCCCCGCCTGATCGGAGACCAGAATCGGCGCGCTTGTTGCCGACGCTGTCGGGCGCGACGTGCTCGTAGGTGCGCGGATCCTTGGCGAGCGCCGAGGCGTGGATGCCGGCCTTGGTGGCGAAGGCCGAGGCGCCGACATAAGGCGCGTGCCGGTTCGGCGCGCGGTTCAGGAGCTCGTCGAAGGCGCGCGAGATCCCGGTGATCTGCCGCAGCGCCTCGGGCGTGACGCCGGTCTCGAAGCGCTCGGCGAGCTCGGGCTTCAGCGCCAGCGTCGGGATCAGGGTCACGAGATTGGCGTTGCCGCAGCGCTCGCCGAGGCCGTTCAGCGTGCCCTGCACCTGCCGCGCGCCGGCGCGGATCGCGGCGAGCGAGTTGGCGACGGCGTTGCCGGTGTCGTTATGGGCGTGGATGCCGAGGCTTTCGCCCGGAATGACGCGCGCGACCTCGCCGACGATGCGCTCGATCTCGTCCGGCAGCGTTCCGCCGTTGGTGTCGCAGAGCACGGCCCAGCGCGCGCCGGCGTCGATCGCCGTCCTGCGCGCAGGCCAGCGCGTAGTTCGGGTTGGCCTTGTAGCCGTCGAAGAAATGCTCGCAGTCGACCATCGCCTCGCGGCCGGAGGCGACGGCCGCCTTCACGCTGTCGGCGATGCTCTCGAGGTTCTCGTCGAGCGTGCAGCCGAGCGCGACATGGACGTGATAGTCCCAGGACTTGGCGACAAAGACGATCGCGTCGGAGTCGGAGGCGAGCAGCCCCGCGACGCCCGGATCGTTGCCGACCGAGCGGCCGGGGCGCTTGGTCATGCCGAAGGCGCAGAAGCGCGCGCGCTTCGTCGGCTTCTTCTTGAAGAATTCGGTGTCGAGCGGATTGGCGCCCGGATAGCCGCCCTCGACATAGTCGACGCCGAGCCGGTCGAGCATGCGCGGCGATGTTGCGCTTGTCGTCGAGCGAGAAGTCGACGCCGGTGGTCAGCGCGCCGTCGCGCAGCGTCGTGTCGAAGAGATAGAGGCGTTGCTTGCGCCATGGAGTTCTCGTCAGTGTCGGGTCGGCGGCGCCGGCTCGGCGCCGAGCGATTTCGTCATCGTGGTGTTGGCGAGCCATTCGTCGCCCATGCGCACGAGGTTGCGCTTTGGGCGACGAAGCCCTGGCGCTCGAACAGCGGCTCGCGCGACATCGCTGGCTTCGGTCGTCAGACGTTTCGCGCCGCGCGCGCGCGGCAAGCTTGGTCAACGCGTCGACCAGGGCGCGGCCGACGCCTTGGCGCGCGAATTCGGGGTCGACGAACAGCATGTCGATCTCGTCGGCGCCCTTGAGGCTGGCGAAGCCGGCGATCTCGCCGTCGATCGATGGCGATCAGCGTCAGCACGCCCGCGAGGCTGGCCGCGAAGGCTGCCTCGTCGTCGGCGCGCGACGCCCACGCCTCGCGCTGGTCGGCGTTGTAGTCTTCCGCCGCGAGCTCCTCGATGCTGGCGCGAAAGATCTCCGCGCAGCGTTTGGCGTCGGCGGCGACATAGGGACGCAGCGAAACGGCGCTCATCGCTTGAACTCCCAGGTTGCGCCGTCCTTGCCGTCTTTCACCGCGACGCCGAGCGCGGCAAGTTCGTCGCGCAGGCGGTCGGACGCGACCCAGTCGCGCCGTGCCGCGCCTCGTTGCGCTCGGCCACCAGCTTCTCGATTTCGGCGAGCCGCTCCGGCGGCGCCTCGGGACCTGGCCGCGCGGCGAGGCTCCTGACGTCGAGGCCGAGGAATTCGGCGTCGGCGCGAAGCTGGCCTGCAGCTTCCGGCCGCGCGCGGGTCTCGACATGGACCGCGTGCAGATGTGCGATCGCCGCCGGCGTGTTGAGGTCGTCGGAGAGCGCGGCGACGAGTTCGTTCGAGGGCGCCGGCGCGGGCGGGACCTCGAAATCGATCGCTTCGGCGAAGCGCTCCAGCGCCTTCTCGCTTTCCTCGAGCGCACGCACGGTCCAGTCGATCGGCTGGCGGTAGTGGGTGCGCAGCATCGCCATGCGCAACACCGCGCCGGGCCATGCGCGCCCGCCGAAGGCCGGCGTCGCGAGCAATTCGCGGATGGTGACGAAGTTGCCGAGGCTCTTCGACATCTTCTCGCCTTCGACCTGCAGGAAGCCGTTGTGCATCCAGAAATTGGCCATCCGGGTCGAGCCGAAGGCGCAGCAGGACTGGGCGATCTCGTTCTCGTGATGGGGAAAGACGAGGTCGACGCCGCCGCCGTGGATGTCGAACACGTTCATCGCCGGATCGTCGCAGGCGAGGCCGCCGCCGAACGGCTCGAGCAGCTTCGCCATCGACATGGCCGAGCATTCGATATGCCAGCCCGGGCGCCCGGGCGCGGCGATGCCGGCGGGGCTCGGCCAGCTCGGCTCCTTCGGCTTCGACGGCTTCCACAGCACGAAATCCATCGGATCGCGCTTGTAAGGCGCGACGTCGACCCGCGCGCCCGCCAGCATCTCGTCGAGCGAGCGGCGCGCGAGCGCGCCATAGCGCGGCGCGCCGGGCAGCGCGTCCATCGCGGAGGGCGAAAAGAGGACATGGTCCTCGGCGACATAGGCGACGCCGCGGGCGACCAGCCGCTCGATCAGCGCCCGCATCCGCTCGATATGCTCGGTCGCGCGCGGCTCGACCGTCGGCGGAAGCGCGCCGAGCGCCGCGACGTCGTCGTGAAACTGGCGCTCGGTCGCTTCGGTCACGCGGGCGATCGCCTCGTTGAACGGCAGGCCGGGAAAGTCGCGCTCCGCGCGGGCGTTGATCTTGTCGTCGACGTCGGTGACGTTGCGGGCGTAGATCACGTGCTCCGCGCCATAGACGTGGCGAAGCAGGCGGAACAGCACGTCGAACACGATGACCGGCCGGGCGTTGCCGATATGGGCGTAGTCGTAGACGGTCGGACCGCAGACATAGAGCCGCACCGCGTCCGGATCGATCGGCGCGAAATCCTCCTTGCGCCGGGTCAGCGTGTTGTAGAGGCGAAGCGTCATCAAATCGTCTCGAGGCGTCGGGCGACGGCGCGACAAGAGGCCGTCCGGGACCGGCCGGATGATCGCTTCTCGAAGGTCTTAAGATAAAGAGACGCGAACCAGCCAGCTTGAAGCTAGCAGGTAATAATGCAAATCCGGGCGATGCGGAGGGTGCGCGTCATGGCCGCTTCCATCGTTCAGGCGACGGCGGATGTCAAGGCCTTGGCGCGAAAGCGGGCCATGCTGGCCGTGGCGTGACGCAAACAGGGGGCGCGCTTGAAGACGATCATCAGGGGAGGAGCAAGCGTCGATCCGGCGCGGACGCAGCCTCCCGCGCAGGCCGTCACGATCCTCGGGGCGCCGGTCGAGGCGGGCGCGGGCGTGGCAGGCTGCGCCATGGGCCCGGCAATGCTGCGCACCGCCGGGATCGTCAGAACATTAAGGGACCTCGGTCACGACGTCCTCGACCGCGGCGACGTCGCGCCCGGCGATATCGACGATATGCCGCCACCGGAGGGCAAGGCGCGCCACGCGGCCGAAATCGCCTCCTGGACGCGCGCGTTCGCGCGTGAAACCTACGCCGTCATGCGGGAAGGGCGGCTGCCGGTCGTGCTCGGCGGCGACCACGCCCTGGCGATGGGCTCGATCGCCGGCGTCGCGCGCTACGCCACGGAGGCCGGGCGCAAGCTCTTCGTGCTCTGGCTCGACGCGCATTCGGACTACAACACGCCGCTGACCTCGCCGTCCGGCAATATGCACGGCATGTCGGCCGCGATGCTGAGCGGCGAGCCGGGCTTCGACTTCCTGTTCGGCGGCGAGACGCTTGGACTGATCGAGCCCGCCCGGCTGCATCTCTTCGGCATCCGGTCGATCGACGCCGACGAGCGTCGGCTCCTCAGCGCGCGCGGGATCGACGTCGTCGACATGCGCACGCTGGACGAGCACGGCTTCGCCGTCTCGATCCGCCGCATCATCGAGCGGGTTCAGGCTGCCGACGGTCTTCTGCACGTCAGCCTCGACGTCGATTTCCTCGATCCCTCGATCGCGCCGGGGGTCGGCACTGCGGTTCCGGGCGGGGCGACTTATCGCGAAGCGCATCTGGTGATGGAGCTTTTGTACGAGTCCGGCCTGTCGCCCTCGCTCGACCTCGTCGAGCTCAATCCCTTTCTCGACGAGCGCGCAAAGAGCGCGCTGCTGCTGGTCGATCTGACGGCGAGCCTGTTCGGCCGGCAGGTCTACGTGCGCCGGAAGCTTCCATGACAAGTTTCATTTTTTGTCATTCAAAAGATCAAAATCCGGTGCGCGGTATATGTCAGCGCGCGCGCTCTCCACATCTAACATCTTGTGATCGCATCGCTATCCCCGGCAGCGTTGACGCCAACGCATCGTTTTGGTTCGACTGCGCCAAAAGTTCGGCTTGATCGCTTCGGGCGATCAGCGGATAGCACGCCGCGAACCTCCCCGTGGCCGTGCGGCATCGTGACGCGCGGCTGTCTCAACGGCTTGACCCAAAACGAGCGGAAACTCCCATGGCGCGCAGGAAAATTGCTTTGATCGGAGCCGGGCAGATCGGCGGCACGCTGGCGCATCTGGCCGCGGTGAAGGAGCTCGGCGACATCGTTCTCTTCGACATCGTCGACGGCGTTCCGCAGGGAAAGGCGCTCGATCTTGCGGAGTCGGGGCCGGTCGAGGGGTTCAACGCCAAGCTCGCCGGCGCCAGCGACTATGCGGCTATCGCAGGCGCCGATGTTGTCATCGTAACCGCGGGCGTCCCGCGCAAGCCCGGTATGAGCCGCGACGACCTCCTCGGCATCAATCTCAAGGTGATGGACGCGGTCGGCGCCGGCATCAGGACGCATGCGCCGGACGCCTTCGTCATCTGCATCACCAACCCGTTGGACGCCATGGTCTGGGCTTTGCAGAAAACCTGCGGCCTACCGGGGAACAAGGTCGTCGGGATGGCGGGCGTGCTGGACTCCGCCCGCTTCCGCTATTTCCTCTCCGAGGAATTCAATGTGTCCGTCGAGGACGTGACCGCCTTCGTGCTTGGCGGCCATGGCGACGACATGGTCCCCTCGGTCCGCTACTCGACGGTGGGGGGCATCCCGCTGCCGGACCTTGTCAAGATGGGCTGGACGACGCAGGCGAAGCTCGACGCGATTGTCGAGCGCACCCGAAAAGGGGGCGGCGAGATCGTCGCCCTCCTGAAGACCGGCTCCGCCTTTTACGCGCCGGCCGCCTCGGCGATCGCGATGGCCGAATCCTACCTCAAGGACCAGCGCCGGGTGCTCCCCTGCGCCGCCCAGCTCACAGGCCAGTACGGCGTGAAGGACACCTATGTCGGCGTGCCGGTGGTGATCGGCGCGGGCGGGGTCGAGCGCATTATCGAGATCTCGTTCGACGAGGCCGAAAAGGCGATGTTCGAGAAGTCCGTCGCCGCCGTCCATTCGCTGATGGAGGCCTGCAAGACGATCAACCCCGCGCTCGCCGCCTGACGCATCCCGCTCGCCCGCTCAAGGGCGAGCGTTCGCTTTCCTTCGAGGTCGTCGTCTCATGAACATCCACGAATACCAGGCAAAGGCGGTGCTGCAGGCTTTCGCCGCTCCCCTCGCCAACGGATTTCCGGCGTTTACGCCGGACGAAGCGGCCGGCGCGGCCAAAAAACTCGGCGGCCCGCTCTGGGTGGTCAAGAGCCAGATCCACGCCGGCGGCCGCGGCAAGGGCCGGTTCAAGGAGGCCTCCGCCGGCGAGAAGGGCGGCGTGCGGCTCGCCCGCTCGATCGAGGAAGTCAAGACCTTCGCCCAGGAGATGCTGGGCGCGACCCTGGTGACGGTGCAGACCGGACCGGCCGGCAAGCAGGTCAATCGCCTCTACATCGAGGACGGCGCCAATATCGACAAGGAATTCTATCTCTCGGCGCTGGTCGACCGCGAGACGAGCCGGGTCGCGTTCGTGCTCTCGACCGAAGGCGGCGTCAACATCGAGGACGTGGCGCACAAGACGCCCGAGAAGATCCACACCTTCTCCGTCGATCCGGCGACCGGGATCATGCCCCATCACGGGCGCTCGGCGGCGCGTGCGCTGGGGCTCACGGGCGAACAGGCCAAACAGGTCGAGAGCCTAGTCACGAAACTCTACGCGGCCTTCATCGCCAAAGACATGTCGATGCTCGAGATCAATCCGCTGATTGTCATGACGAACGGGCAATTGCGCGTGCTCGACGCCAAAGTGTCGTTCGACGACAACGCGCTCTATCGCCACCCCGATATCGTCGCGCTTCGCGATGAGACGGAAGAGGACGCGAAGGAAATCGAGGCGTCGAAATACGACCTCAATTACATCGCGCTCGACGGCACGATCGGATGCATGGTCAACGGGGCCGGCCTCGCCATGGCGACCATGGACATCATCAAGCTCTATGGCGAGAGCCCGGCGAACTTCCTCGACGTCGGCGGCGGCGCCTCCAAGGAAAAGGTCACCGCGGCCTTCAAGATCATCACCGCGGACCCGGCCGTGAAAGGCATCCTGGTCAACATCTTCGGCGGCATCATGCGCTGCGATGTGATCGCAGAGGGCGTGATCGCCGCGGTCAAGGAGGTCGGCCTCAAGGTTCCGCTCGTCGTGCGCCTCGAAGGGACAAACGTCGAAATAGGCAAGACGATCATCCGCGACTCGGGCCTCAACGTCATCCCGGCCGACGATCTCGACGACGCGGCGCAGAAGATCGTCACGGCGGTCAAGAAGGGGCGCGCGGCCTGACGCCTATCGCCTGACGCTTTCGAAACGTCGAACCGGCATTGCTCCTGAAAGTCCGACATGTCCATTCTCGTCAACGCGCAAACCAAGGTCATCACCCAGGGATTCACCGGCAAGAATGGGACGTTCCATTCCGAGCAGGCTATGGCCTACGGGACCAAACTCGTCGGCGGCACGTCCCCGGGCAAGGGAGGCTCGATCCATCTCGGCCTGCCGGTCTTCGACACGGTCGCTGAAGCGCGCGAAAAGACCGGCGCGGACGCGAGCGTCATCTACGTGCCCCCGCCCGGCGCCGCGGACGCGATCTGCGAGGCGATCGACGCGGAGACGCCGCTCATCGTCTGCATCACCGAGGGCATACCGGTGCTCGACATGATGCGGGTCAAGCGCGCGCTCGACGGCTCGAAGTCGATCCTCGTGGGTCCGAACTGCCCCGGCGTCATGACCGCCGGCGAGTGCAAGATCGGCATCATGCCGGGCAACATCTTCGCGCGCGGCAGCGTCGGCGTCGTCTCGCGGTCCGGCACGCTGACCTACGAGGCGGTGTTCCAGACGACCCGCGAAGGCCTCGGCCAGACGACCGCGGTCGGCATCGGCGGCGATCCGATTAAGGGGATGGAATTCGTCGATGCGCTGGAGAAGTTCCTCGCCGACCCCAACACCAAATCGATCGTGATGATTGGCGAGATCGGCGGCCAGGCCGAAGAAGACGCGGCGCAGTTTCTCAAGGATGAAGCCAAGCGCGGCCGCTCGAAGCCGGTCGTCGGCTTCATCGCCGGCCGCACCGCGCCGTCGGGGCGCCGCATGGGCCACGCCGGGGCGATCATCGCCGGCGGCAAGGGCGGCGCCGAGGACAAGATCGCGGCGATGGAATCGGCCGGCGTCCGCGTGTCGCCCTCGCCCGCCCGGCTTGGCAAGACGCTCGTCGATCTTTTGCATGGCAAGTAAGAACGACACGCAAGGGAGCCGCTCTCAATGACCCGCCAGGACGTCAATCAGGCGCTGCTGCAAACCTCGTTCCTCTATGGCGCCAACGGCGCCTATATCGAAGCCCTGCAAGCGCAATACGAGAAGGATCCGCTGTCGGTGGAGCCCGGCTGGCGCGACTTTTTCGCTGCGCTCGGCGATGATCCGTCGAGCGTCGAAAGAACCGCGGAGGGCGCCTCGTGGAAGAAGCCCAATTGGCCGCAGGCGCCCAAGGGAGACCTCATCAACGCCCTCGACGGCGACTGGCCCGCGACGGAGAAGGCGGTCGCGGAGAAACTCCGCGCCAAGGCCGTCGAAACCGCTCCGCAAGCGCCCCCAAGCGAAGACGAGATTCGCCGCGCCACCCGCGACTCGGTGCGCGCGCTGATGATGATTCGCGCCTTTCGCATGCGCGGCCATCTGCACGCCAACCTCGATCCGCTCGGCCTCGAGCCGCAGAAGGATCACGAGGAGCTGCATCCGGCGACTTATGGCTTCCACGAACCCGACTACGACCGCAAGATTTTCATCGATCACGTGCTCGGGCTCGAATTTGCGAGCGTGCGCGAGATGCTGGCGATCCTGCGCCGCACCTACTGCGGCACGATCGGCTTCGAATTCATCCACATCTCCGACCCGGCCGAGAAAGCCTGGATTCAGGAGCGCGTCGAGGGGCCGCACAAGGAAATCCAGTTCACCAAGGAGGGCAAGCGCGCCATTCTCAGCAAGCTTGTCGAGGCTGAGGGGTTCGAGAACTTCTTCGACGTCAAATATCGGGGGGCGAAGCGCTTCGGCCTCGACGGCGGCGAGGCGATGATTCCGGCGCTCGAGCAGATCATCAAGCGCGGCGGACAGCTGGGCCTGCGCGAGATCTGCCTTGGGATGGCGCACCGCGGCCGGCTCAACGTGTTGAGCCAGGTGATGGGCAAGCCCCACCGCGTCATCTTTCACGAATTCAAGGGCGGCTCGGCCTCGCCCGATGAGGTGGAGGGGTCGGGCGACGTCAAGTACCATCTCGGCGCGTCCTCGGACCGCGAATTCGACGGCAACAGCGTGCATCTCTCGCTGACCGCCAATCCGTCGCACCTCGAGATCGCCGATCCCGTGGTGCTCGGCAAGGTGCGCGCCAAGCAGGACCAGCTCAACGACATATTCGAGCGGTCGAAAGTCCTCCCGCTCCTCATCCACGGCGACGCCGCCTTCGCGGGCCAGGGCGTGGTTGCCGAATGTTTCGGCCTTTCGGGCTTGCGCGGTCACCGCACCGGCGGTTCGTTGCATTTCATCGTCAACAACCAGATCGGGTTCACAACCTATCCGCGCTATTCCCGCTCCTCGCCCTATCCGTCGGACGTCGCCAAGCTCGTCGAGGCCCCCATCTTCCACGTCAACGGCGACGATCCGGAAGCCGTCGTGTTCTGCGCCAAGGTCGCGATCGAATACCGCCAGAAGTTCCACAAGCCCGTCGTTATCGACATGTTCTGCTATCGGCGCTTCGGCCACAATGAGGGCGACGAGCCTTCGTTCACCCAGCCGATCATGTACCGGCTCATCCAGTCGCATCCGACAACGCTGCAGATCTACGCCGACAAGCTCATCGCGGAGGGCATCGTCACCCGCGGCGAGGTCGACAAGATGCGCGCGGACTGGCGCAATCGGCTGGAGGCGGAGTTCGAGGCCGGACAGGCCTATGCGCCCAACAAGGCGGACTGGCTCGACGGCCGCTGGGCGGGCTTCAAGGCGGCGCAGGATGTCGCCGACGACGACCGCCGCGGCGAGACCGGGGTCAATCTCGACCGACTGAAGCAGATCGGCGAGCGGATTACCGCGGCGCCGGAAGGCTTCGACGTCCATAAGACGATCCTCAGGTTCCTCGAAAATCGCCGCGCAGCGATCAACAGCGGGGACGGCATTGACTGGTCGACGGCCGAGGCGCTCGCCTTCGGTTCGCTCCTCGACGACGGCCTGCCGGTTCGCCTGTCGGGTCAGGACTCCGAGCGCGGCACGTTCTCGCAGCGCCATTCTGTGCTGATCGATCAGCAGACCGAGGCGCGCTACATCCCGCTGAACCATATCCGCGACGGACAGGCGCGCTACGAAGTGATCAATTCGATGCTGTCGGAAGAAGCGGTGCTCGGATTCGAATATGGCTATTCGCTTGCCGAGCCCAACGCCCTGACGATGTGGGAAGCTCAGTTCGGGGACTTCGCCAACGGCGCGCAGGTCGTGTTCGACCAGTTCATCTCTTCGGGCGAGCGCAAGTGGCTGCGTATGTCGGGTCTCGTCTGCCTTCTGCCGCACGGCTACGAGGGCCAGGGCCCCGAGCATTCCTCGGCCCGGCTCGAACGCTATCTGCAGCTTTGCGGCGAGGACAACATGCAGGTTGTCTATTGCACGACGCCGGCGAACTTTTTCCACGCGTTGCGCCGCCAGCTCAAGCGGGAGTTCCGGAAGCCCTTGATTGCAATGACGCCGAAGTCGATGCTGCGCAACAAGCGCGCCGTGTCGAACCTCGCGGCGTTCGGCCTCGGCACGAGCTTTCATCGGCTTCTGTGGGATCACGCGGAGACGCACAAGGGCGAGAAGATCAAGCTCGCCAAGGACGACAGGATCCGTCGCGTGGTGCTATGCTCCGGCAAGGTCTATTACGACCTCTACGAGGAGCGCGAGAAGCGCGGCATCGACGACGTCTATCTGATGCGGGTCGAGCAGCTCTATCCCTTCCCATTGAAGGCGCTGGTCAGGGAGCTCTCGCGCTTCAAGAAGGCCGAGATCGTGTGGTGCCAGGAGGAGCCCAAGAACATGGGGGCCTGGTTCTTCGTCGAACCCTATCTCGAATGGGTGCTCGGGCAGGTCAACGGCAAGTCGAAGCGCGCCCGTTACGCGGGACGTCCGGCGGCTGCGGCGACGGCGACGGGCCTCATGTCGAAGCATCTCGCCCAGCTCAAGGCCTTCATCGACGAATGTTTCGCCTGAGGCGATAAGCGATGCCGCACTACCTGTGCAAACTGAAGCCGCCGCGGCCCACGTTTTTGGCCGACATGACCCCGGAGGAGGCGCTGGTGATGCGCGGCCATCGGGAGTACTGGATGCCGCGGGTCGAAATCGGCGCCGTGATCGCGATGGGGCCGGTCGCCGACCCTGCTGGCGTTTACGGCGTTGCGATCATCGAGGCGTCTTCGCTCGCCGCCCTCGAGGTGATGCAGGCCTCCGATCCTGCGATCGCATCCAATCGAGGCTTTGCCTACGAAAATCTGTTCATGCCGACGATCGCGGTGCGACCCAGCATGCCGCTCGCGCCGATCCATTCCGTAACTCCCTGACGATAGAAGGGCGCCTCGCGGCGCGATGACGATGGCGATTGAAATCCGTGTCCCGACGCTTGGCGAATCGATCAGCGAAGCGACCGTCGGCAAATGGTTTAAGAAGGCCGGCGAACCGGTGCGAGCCGACGAGCCGCTAGTCGAACTCGAGACCGACAAGGTGACGCTCGAGGTCAACGCCCCGGGCGCGGGCGTCCTCAGCGAGATCACGGCGGAGACGGGACAAACGGTGGCGATCGGCGCGCTGCTTGGCCAGGTCTCGGGCGGCGCTGCGGCGGCCGCTCCGGCGGCGGCGCCCAAGACTGCGCCGGCTCCCGCGGCTGCGACCACAACGATGCCGCCGTCGCCCTCCGCAGCCAAGATCGCGGCAGAGAACGCCATCGACCTTGCAGCCGTCGCCGGCAGCGGAAAGCGCGGCCAGGTGTTGAAAGGCGACGTGCTCGCCACTGCCGCCGCGCCGGCGCCTGTCGTTGCGCGAGCGCCAGTCCAACCCCCTTCTCCGGCGCGATCGCCCGTTTCCGTGCCTCCGCCGCGCGTCTCCACGCCCGATGACGGGGCGCGCGAAGAGCGGCTGCGGATGACAAAGCTCCGCCAGACGATCGCGCGGCGCCTCAAGGATGCGCAGAACACCGCGGCGATGCTGACGACCTTCAACGAGGTCGACATGACCGAGGTGATGGGCATGCGCGCCCGTTACAAGGACGCCTTCGAGAAGAAACATGGCGCCAAGCTCGGTTTCATGGGCTTTTTCGTGAAGGCCTGCGTTCAGGCCTTGAAGGAGATCCCGGCCGTCAACGCCGAGATCGACGGCGCCGACCTCGTCTACAAGAACTACTACCACCTCGGCATCGCGGTCGGCACCGACAAGGGCCTTATCGTCCCGGTGGTCCGCGACGCCGACAAGCTCTCGATCGCCGAGATTGAGAAGACGATCGCGGACCTCGGGAAACGCGCACGCGATGGCCAGCTCAAGCTTGAAGAGCTGCAGGGCGGCACGTTCACCATCACCAACGGCGGCATCTACGGCTCGCTGATGTCGACGCCAATTCTCAATGCGCCGCAGTCCGGAATTCTCGGCATGCACAAGATCCAGGAGCGGCCTGTCGCCATCGCAGGCAAGGTCGAAATCCGACCGATGATGTATCTGGCGCTGAGCTACGATCACCGCGTCGTCGACGGCAAGGAGGCGGTGACCTTCCTCGTGCGCGTCAAGGAGGCGCTCGAAGACCCGGCGCGGCTGGTGCTCGACTTGTGAGCCGCGCTGCCTGTCGTGCTCGCCTACGGAGGAGGGCGTGTTGAGCGAACTGACGTGTCTGGGGCTGAGCGTTCTTTTGTGGGTCCTGCATGTGCTCGTTCAGGCGGGCGCGAGCCAAACGGCGCTTCCGCTGCCCTGGCTCCTGAGCGCCAGAGACAAGCCCGCCCCGCCGCGGGGGCTAATCTATGGACGCGCGACCCGGGCGCTCGCCAATTATGTCGAGAATTTCACCGCCTTCGCCGCTCTCGATCTCGCGTTCATCGCCACCCATCAATCGGCCGGATGGGGGCCGACGATCTGGATCGTCGCCCGGATCCTCTATCTGCCGCTTTATCTGTTCGGCGTCATCTATGTCCGCTCGGCCGTCTGGGGCATTTCGCTGGTCGCCATCCTGATGATGCTGGCGCGGCTGGCGTGGGGCTAGCGCGCGGCAAGCAAGAGAGAACCTGAATGAGCTATGATGTGGTCGTCATCGGCGCCGGCCCCGGCGGATATGTCTGCGCGATTCGCGCAGCCCAGCTCGGCATGAAGGTCGCCGTTGTCGAGAAGATGAAGACGCTCGGGGGCACCTGTCTCAACATCGGCTGCATTCCGTCAAAGGCGCTTCTCTATGCGTCCGAGATGTTCGAGGAGGCGGCGCACGGGCTTGCGCCCCTCGGTGTCGTCGTCGCCGCGCCGAAGCTCGATCTCGGCGCGATGATGAAGCACAAGGACGACACGGTCGCCGCCAACGTGAACGGGGTCGCCTTCCTGTTCAAGAAGAACAAGATCGACAGTGTTTTCGGCGAGGGCTTTATCGCCGCCCCAGGCAAGGTCGGCGTCAAGGGCGAGGACGGCAACCAGAAGACGCTGGAGACCAAGGCGATCGTCATCGCCACAGGCTCGGACGTCGCCCGCCTGCCAGGCGTCGAGATCGACGAGAAGACGATCGTCTCTTCCACCGGCGCGCTGAGCCTGCCGAAGGTCCCGAAGAAGCTGATCGTGGTCGGGGCGGGCGTGATCGGGCTCGAGCTCGGATCGGTCTGGCGCCGGCTCGGCGCGGAGGTGACGGTGGTCGAGTTCCTCGACCGCATCCTGCCCGGCATGGACAGCGAGGTCGCCAAGTCGTTCCAGCGTCTCCTGGAGAAGCAGGGCTTCGCCTTCCATCTCGCCCACAAGGTCGCCAAGGTCGAAAAGGCCGGCGGCGGCGTGAAGGCGACCATCGAGGCGGCCGCGGGCGGCGACGCCAAGACGATCGAGGCGGACGTCGTGCTGGTCGCGATCGGGCGCCGCCCCTTCACCCAGAACCTCGGGCTCGAGGCGCTCGGCGTCAAAATGGATAGCGGCATGGTCGTCGTCGACGACCATTTCGCCACCAGCGCGCCCGGCGTCTATGCAATCGGCGACGTGATCCGCGGGCCGATGCTGGCGCATAAGGCGGAGGACGAAGGCGTCGCGCTCGCCGAGCTGCTGGCGGGCCAGGCAGGCCATGTGAACTACGGCGTCATTCCAGGCGTCGTCTACACCAATCCCGAGATCGCTTCCGTCGGCAAGACCGAGGACGAGCTGAAGGCCGAGGGCGTCGCCTACAAGGTCGGCAAGTTCCCCTTCACCGCCAACGGCCGGGCGCGCGCCATGCGCCACACGGACGGCTTCGTCAAAATCCTCGCCGACGCCGTGACGGACCGGGTTCTCGGCGCGCATATCCTCGGCTTCGGCGCCGGCGAGATGATCCATGAGGCGGCGGTGCTGATGGAGTTCGGCGGCTCGTCGGAAGATCTCGCCCGCACCTGCCACGCCCATCCGACGATGTCGGAGGCCGTCAAGGAGGCGGCGATGGCGGTCGAGAAGCGCGCGATCCACATGTGATGGTCAATCGACGCCCTTGACGGCGCCGGACGTTTGGGGCCATCCCTCGCGCCCTTTCCAAACCCACGAGAGATGATTCATGGCCGAAGCAAAGGCGAAGGCGAAGGACATTGCGACCGAAACGGCGGAGGTCAACGCCGGGCATCTGCGCGCCTTCGTCGAGCGCATCGAACGGCTGGAAGAAGAAAAAAAGGCCCTCGCGGACGACATCAAGGACGTCTACGGCGAGGCCAAGGCGAACGGATTCGACACCAGGATCATGCGCAAGATCGTCTCGATCCGGAAGCAGGACCGTGACAAGCGGATCGAGGAGGAGACGATCCTCGACCTCTATCTCGCCGCGCTGGGAATGAATTAGCGAAGGCGCTTCCCGCTCAGGATCACGTCGAAGGACGCCCTCGGCGGGATAGAAAATCTTTACTCATGGCTTCGCGCCGGGCGCGGCTCGCAACTTCTCCAAAACTGGATGTCTCCCTGTTATCCCCTGCTAACAGGGAGCGCGAGGTCACGCCGCGCTCGGATATGATGCATGAAAGCAGTGAAAATCAGTCACTTGCGATGAATTGCTCACGCAATGGTTTAACGGGATAACAGGGAGTAATTCTCCCTGTTTGGCCTCATAACAGGCAGAGCATCATAGGGAAAGCCGAAGCCGGAGGCCGGCTTTCACGGCCCGCCAGGGAGCGCGAAAGTATAGAATTTCTATACTCCGCGACCGAAACCGTCCCGAACCGGGCGGAATGGCGCCATTTTGGCCCGCCATTGCGGGATGAAATTCATTAGTTTACAACCGATTACGAACAAATCCTCATGCGTTGCGCGAAGCGAAAACAGCGCCCTGTGTCGCGTGACAGCGAGATAAACCCGATCGATCTTGTGCAAACGCAGCCCCCCTTGACGTTTCCGTAGCCAAGGCTACATTTTGCAGACGAGGCTGAAACGCCCCCGGAGCGCGGCTTGACCAACGCCACCATGACCGAGCGGACGCTTGCCGCCATCCAGGAGACCCTGGCTGGGCGCGGCCGTAGGTTTTCGGGCCTGCTTTTCGTCGGCCCGGCGGTGATCGCCTCGATCGCCTATATCGACCCGGGGAATTTCGCGACCAATATTCAGGCCGGCGCGCGCTACGGCTACGCGCTGCTCTGGGTCGTGCTCATTGCTAATGTCATCGCCATGCTGTTCCAGGCCCTCTCGGCCAAGCTCGGCATCGTCACGCGGCGCAATCTCGCCGAAATGTGCCGGGACGAGCTGCCGAAGCCTGTCGTCTACGGTCTTTGGGGCGTCAGCGAATTCGCGGCGATGGCGACCGATCTCGCCGAGTTCATCGGCGGGGCGGTCGGGCTTTCGCTGCTGCTTCACATTCCGTTGATGGTCGGGATGGCCATTGTCGCCGTGCTGACGCTGGGCATCCTGCAGATGGAGCGCTGGGGCTTCCGGCCGATCGAGCTCGTCATCGGCGCCTTCGTGGCGACGATCGGCCTCTGCTATCTCGTCGAACTCGTCATCGCCCCGGTGAACTGGGGACAGGCGGCGCTGGGCTCGGTGACCCCGATCCTGCCCGACGCTGCGGCTTTGACGATCGCGGTCGGCATCATCGGCGCGACTGTCATGCCGCATGCGATCTTCCTGCACTCGGGGCTCGCCAGCGTCCGCGGCGCGGCGAGGAACGACAGGGAGCGGCGCATGCTGCTCGGCTTCTCCAATGTCGAGGTGATCGTCGCGCTCTCCGCCGCGGGGCTCGTCAATATGGCGATGGTGATCATGGCCGCAGGCGCCTTCCATGCCGGCCACAGCGACGTCGCCGAGATCGGGACCGCCTATACGACGCTGACGCCGATCCTCGGCGCAGGGGCCTCGGCGGTCTTCCTCACTTCGCTGCTCGCCTCGGGAATTTCGAGCTCCGCGGTCGGCACCATGGCGGGGCAGATGGTGATGCAGGGCTTCGTCGGCTTCCGCATCCCGGTCTGGCTGCGGCGCCTCGTCACGATGGTTCCGGCTTTCATCGTCGTCGCCGCCGGCGTCAACGTCACCAGCGCGCTCGTCTATTCGCAGGTCGCGTTGAGCCTGGCGCTGCCTGCGCCGGTGATCGCGCTGATCGTCTTCACCAGCCGGCGCGACATCATGGGCGACTTCGTCAATTCGCGCCTGACCCAGGCCGCGGCGGTCGTCGGCGCCGCGGTGATCCTTGCCCTCAACGTGGTGCTCGTGCTGCAGACCTTCGGCGTGCCGATCCCCGGGCTGCCGGCGAGCTGAGCGACGGGGGCGCGCAGGCCCCGTCGTTGCGAGCGCAGCGAAGCAATCCAGGGGCGTAAGGCGCTGCCCTGCGATCGTTTGGATTGCTTCGTCGCTTCCGCTCCTCGCAATGACGAAGCCGGGGTGGCTCACCTCAGCTCGGCGGTGAACGTCTGGATCTTCTTGCAGGCCTCTTCGAGCTTCTGCAGCGAGGTCGCGTAGGAGACGCGGATGTTCGGGCCCTGGCCGAAGGCGCTGCCGTGCACCGCGGCGACGCCTTGCTGTTCCAGAAGCTCGGAAACGAAATCCTCATCCGTGCCGATCACCTTGCCCGACGGCGCCGTCTTGCCGATCGCGCCGGCGACGGACGGATAGACGTAAAACGCGCCTTCCGGCTTCGGGCAGTTCAGGTGCCTCGCCTGGTTCAGCATCGAGACGACGAGATCGCGCCGCTCCTCGAACGCCTTGCGCCGGACGGGAATGAAGTCCTGCGGCCCGGTCAGCGCTTCGACCGAGGCCCATTGGGCAATCGTGCAGGCGCCCGAGGTCTGCTGGCCCTGCACCATGTCCATCGCCTTGATGAGCTCGGCCGGGCCCGCCGCATAGCCGATGCGCCAGCCGGTCATAGCGTAAGCCTTCGAGACGCCGTTCATCGTCAGCGTGCGCGGCTTCAGGGCAGGCTCGACCTGAACCGGGGTGGTGAACTTGAAGTCGCCGTAGACAAGATGCTCGTACATGTCGTCGGTCAGAACCCAGACATGGGGATGGCGCATCAGGACGTCGGTCAGCCCTTTCAGCTCGTCACGCGTGTAGGCCGCGCCGGTCGGGTTCGACGGCGAGTTGAGGATGACCCACTTGGTGCGTGGCGTGATCGCCCGTTCGAGGTCCTCCGGCTGCAGCTTGAACGCCTGCTCGAGCTTCGTCGGCACGATGACCGGCTCGCCCCAGTTGATCGCGACCATCTCCGGATAGCTGACCCAAAAGGGCGCAGGGATGATGACCTCGTCGCCCTTGTTCATGGTGACCAGGAAAGCGTTGTAGAGAATCTGCTTGCCGCCCGTCGCGACGATCGTGTCGGAGGGCTTGTAGTCGAGCCCGTTCTCACGGCTGAACTTGGCCGCGATCGCCTCGCGCAAGGGGGGAATGCCGAGCACCGGCGGATATTTTGTCTCGCCGCGCTTGATCGCCTCGATCGCCGCCTGCTTGATGTTGTCGGGCGTGTCGAAGTCCGGCTCGCCGACCGACAGCGAGATGATGTCCCGGCCCTTGGCCTTGAGATCGCGCGCCTTCTGCGTGACCACCATGGTCGCGGAGGGCTTCACGCGAGATAGGACGTCGGCGAGGAAGGCCATCGAGGAAGAATCCTGTTCAGGGGACGGTTTTTCGCGGCGCACCATAGTGAGGCGGGCGCCGGTCGGCAACGACTTTGCGATGCGCTAGTGGTCCCGCGTTGTCCAAATTGCAGGCGTTCTCCTTCCCCCCAAAGGGCGTTCGGAAGAACGCCCGTCTTTCGACGGGTTATGGGTGGGGGAAGGCAGGGATGGGGGGTCGCTCCGGCTTGGCAAAAAGGGGTATCCCGCTTCAGTTCGAACAGCGGCGCGACCGCCCTCCCTAACCCTCCCCCAACAAGGGATGAGGGGATGTCGCCGACCTTTGATATTGCTGACGCGGGCCGCTATCGGAAGTTCACGCCGTCGTAGGCCCATCGCTTGAGCAGGTGATGGGCGATCGCCATCGGAATCGGCGCGGCGAGGCCGTCGGGGTGGCGCCGCTCGAGCAGGGCGAGGGCCTCGTCGCGGGGGAACCAGCGGGCGTCCTCGAGCTCCACCTGGTCGACCTCGAGCGCGCGGCTCCGGGCTTCGGCGAAGCAGCCGATCATCAGCGAAGACGGGAAGGGCCAGGGCTGTGAGGCGAAATAGCGGACCTCGCCGCAGGCGACGCCGGCTTCCTCCTGGATTTCGCGCCGCACCGCCGCTTCGATCGTCTCGCCCGGCTCGAGGAAGCCGGCCAGCGCCGAATACATGTTTTTCGGAAACCGCGGCTGCCGTCCAAGCAGGCAGGCGTCGCCATGGATCGCCAGCATGATGACGACCGGATCGGTGCGCGGGAAATGCTGCATCTTGCAGACCGGACATTCGCGCCGCCAGCCCGCCGCCGCGACCTCGTTCCGCGCGCCGCAATTGGAGCAGAACCGCCGTCGCACGTGCCAGTGCATCAGCGCCTTTGCGGACGCGAGCATGCTCGCTTCGTCAGGCGGGACGAGCCCGCCCGCCGCGATCGAGCGCAGATCGATCAGCCTGAGGTCGTCGCGGCCGGGGACGACGAGAACCCGACGGTCGAGAAAGCCGTCGCTCGCGTCCGATTGCTCCTCGACCGCCTCGTCGCGGATGAGGGCGGCGAAGACCGGCGCGCCCCCGGAGGTAACGCCGAGCAGCGCCTCGATCTGCGCTCCGCCGAGCCTCTCGATCTCGCTCATCGGCAACAGCGGCTCGAGCCTCGCTCCGGCCTTGAGCAGCACCGGCATGTCGCGGGCGATGACAATCGCGCGCGCATCGCCCCGGGCGCGCAGGCGCGCCACCTCGTCGGCGTCCTCGCGCCGGTAGGAGAGGCGATCGAGCGGATCGACCGCGAAGCCGAGGCCCTCCAGCGTCGTCGAGGCGCGGCCGTCGACCGGCCGCTCAAGGATAGCGCGCCTTGAGGCTTGCGACGCGCTGGGCGTCATAGTCGATGATGCAGCTGAGACGCGGGTCGCCGCCTTTGGCGGTCATGCCGGCCTCGAACGGCGCGACGTCCTGGCACTCGGAATCGCGCCAGCTCACCCACTGGGCCTGCGCGTCACTAAGGGAGCGCCGCCAGCGCGACTTCTGCGACGACAGCACGCCCGGGCGCGACTCGATCGACTTGATCGCCGCCCCGACCGTCTCCTCGAGCTCCCTGTTGGCGCGATCGGCGCCAGAGCGGAGGCAATCGGCGAGATCGCGCGCGCCGATCTTCTTGGCGTCGCAGGCGAGCTGCGAGGGGCGCGCGTCCTCCGCGGCCGCGAGCGCGGGCGTGAGGACAAAGAGGGCGAGCGCGGCGGCGACAAAAGGGATTCGCATGGGATCGGGTCTCGCCTCAGTAGGTCTTCAGGCGCCGGCGTTCGGCGACGCGGGGCGGCTCAGGAAGTCAGCCATGCGCGCGAGCGCGCGCTCGATGTTTTCCAGCGAGTTGGCGTAGGAGAGGCGCACATAGCCTTCGCCGTGAACGCCGAAGTCGGGGCCGCCGATTGTCGCGACGCCCGCTTCCTCGAGCAGGGCCGAAGCGAGCGGCTTGGCTTTCCAGCCGGTTCGGGACACGTTGGGGAAGGCGTAGAACGCGCCCTTCGGCGTGATGGCGCTGACGCCCGGGCAGACGGTTGAGCCCCGCGACCACGGCCTTGCGCCGGCGGTCGAACTCGTCGCGCATCGCTGCGACCGAGTCCTGCGGTCCCTTGAGCGCGGCGATTCCGGCGAATTGCGCCGCCGAATTGACGCAGGAATAGGAATTGACGGCGAGCTTGCGCGCCATATCGCGCCAGGGCCTCGGCCACACCGAATAGCCGAGCCGCCAGCCGGTCATGGCGTAGGTCTTCGACCAGCCGTCGAGCAGGATGAGCCGGTCGCGGATCTCCGGATAGGCGAGCAGGGTCCGGTGGGCGAGGCCGTCGTAGGTCAACTGTCCGTAGATCTCGTCCGACAGGATCGCCGCGTTCGGCCATTCTGCGAGGCCCGCGACGAGCCTGTCGATCTCCTCGCGCGGCGTGACGCCGCCGGTCGGGTTGGCCGGCGAATTGAGGATGATGAGGCGCGTCTGAGGCGTCATCAGCGCCAGCGTCTCGTCGGCCGAGAAGGCGAAGCCGTTCTCTTCCCGCATCTGCGCCGGGACGGGCTTCGCGCCGGTGAACTCGATCATCGAGCGGTAGATCGGAAACCCGGGGTCCGGGTAGATGATGTCCGCGCCGGGCTCGCCGAACATCAGGATCGCCATGAACATGGTGACCTTGCCGCCCGGCACGATCAGCACAAGGTCGGGGGAGACCTCGACGCCGAGCCTTCGATGCAGGTCCTCCGACACCGCCTGTCGCAAGGGGGCGATTCCGGTGGCGTCCGTATATCCGTGCTCGCCGTCGCGCAGCGCCTTGACCGCGGCCTCGACGATGTGCGGGGGCGTTTTGAAATCCGGCTGGCCGATGCCGAGATTGATGACGTCGCGTCCCTGGCGCTGCAGCTCCGCCGCCTTCGCCAGCACGGCGAAGGCGTTCTCTTCGCCGATGCGCGCAAAGGCGGGATTGACCGCGATCAAAGCTTGAACTCCACCCCGAGAGGGGCCCTTATTGGCAAAGCCGCGCCGAAGGAGCAAGCCTCGGCGCGGTCAGGGCCGAATTCCGGCGCGATGAGGCAGGCTCCCACCCGTCCGTTGCTTGCCGACCGCAGGAGATCAATGCCAAAATCGTCCGGCAGCATGTGATGCGCCTCGGGATCCCGGCTTCCTCCGGCGCCCGAGGCGCGGGGACGGAGCGATGGCATGATAAACGAGTCGGCTCTGGAGGAACGTCTCGCCAAGCTCGAGGCCGCCAGGAGCTGGAGCCCCCGAGTTGTATCGCGCCTGGAGACGCTGATCCGCTCTGCGCCGGACGAGGGCGTCTTCCGAATCAATCCGATCCGCTTCGCCGCCGAGCGCGGCATCGCCGAGACCGAGGCGATCGACCTCTTCCTGCAACGCCACGCTGGCCGGCCTCGTCGAGATGGATTGGCTGCTCTACTGCCCGCTGTGCTCGGATGTCGTTGCGAACTTTCGCAGCCTGCGGTCGGTCCACAACCACTATCACTGCCACCTCTGCCACGCGGGACTACGAGGCCACGCTCGACGACTATATCGCCGTGACGTTCACCGTGGCGCCGGAGGTGCGGCGCATTCGCTATCACGACCCGGAGTTCGCTGCCGCTCGAGGATTATATCTTCACCTATCGGGGGACGCTCGACGGTTTGACGGACGGCGGCGCGCCCCTGATGGAGCTCATGAGGTCGGGAGCGCGCGGGGCCGCACGTCTCGGCCCCAACGAAGCTTCGCGGTTCGCGTTCGAGGCCGAGCCGGGAACGCTCCTCGGCACGGTCATCGACAGCGACGCGTTCTTCGCCTTCCCGGTCAGCGGCGAGCGCCGCGGCGAGCCTCACACGCTTTCGATCACGATCCGCCCGGGCGCCTGCGAGCCGAACGGCGGGAGCCTGTCGCCCGGGCCCCGTCGTCATCGAGGCCCGCAACGAGACGGATCGCAGCGCCATCTTCGGCGTTCTGCAGGTCCCGCCCGGCGGCGAGAATCACGGCATGCTCACCTTCAGGCCGTTCCTGTCGGGCAAGCGGCTGCTCACGACCCAGTCGTTCCGCGACAATTTCCGCTCCGAGGTGATCCGCGCCGCTGAGGGAATTGCGGTGCGCGACGTGACCCTGCTGTTCACCGACTTGAAGGGTTCGACAGCGCTCTACGAGCGCATCGGCGACCTCAACGCCTACATGCAGGTGCAGCGCCACTTCGAACGTCTTCTGGACGTCACGGTCAAGCGCAACGGAGCCGTCAACAAGACGATCGGCGACGCTGTGATGGCCGCCTTCCCGACGGCGGCCGACGCTGTGGCTGCGGCGCTCGACATGCGAAACGCGGCGGAGGAGCTCAACCGGGGCCGTCCGCAGCGCGACTTCATTCTCAAGATCGGCATTCACCGCGGCGCGGCGATCGCCGTCACGCTGAACGATCGCCTCGATTACTTCGGGCAGACTGTGAATATCGCCTCGCGCGTCCAGAACGTCGCCGGCGGCGACGAGATATGCCTGACCGACGAGGTGCGCGGGGCGCCCGGCGTCGATGACGCCCTGGCGCCCTACGCGATCCGCACCGCGGACGCGCGCCTGAAGGGGATCGAGCAGACGACGCCCGTGTATATCGTGGGCGACCGGCGCCCGTCGGACATCGCGCAAGTCGCCTGAGCAGTTGCGGCGCCGCGGACGGCGCCGCATTTCCTACCCCAGCGCCTTTTCGAGCACCCGCCGCAGCCGCGCCGCGAAAGCCGGCGGGTCCTCGACGCCGCCGCCCTCGAGGAGCCGCGCCTCGTCGAGCATCAGCCAGGCCGAATCCTCGACGAGCGGCTTGTCCTTGCCGTCGTGAAAGCGGCGCGCGAGCGCCACCGTCAGCGGATGGGTCGGGTTGATCTCGAGGATGGGCTTCGCCTTCTCATTGAGCCGCCCATGCGCGGCGAGCATCTTCTCGAGCTGCCGGTCGGGACCGAACTCCGGCGCGATGAGGCAGGCGACGCTGTCGGTCAGGCGGTCTGAGGCGCGCACCTCGGCGACCTCGCCCTCGAGCGTCTGCTTGAAGAAGGCGAACAGCGTCGCGACCTCGCCGGTCGCTTCCGCTGGCGCGGTCGCCCCTTCGACCAGCGCGATCGACTTGATGTCGGCCGCGCCCTGGCTCACCGACTTGAACGGCTTGCCGTCGAACCCGGCGGAGGTCGACACCCAGAACGCGTCGACGGGATCGGAGAGCAGCAGGACTTCGACGCCCCGCGCGCGGAACCCCTCGAGCTGCGGGCTCGCGGCGAGCCGCTTGGCGTCGTCGCCGGTCAGATAGTAGATCGCCGTCTGGTTCTCGCGCAAAGACGCGACATATTGGGCGAGCGTGCGGTCGCCGGTCGGATTCGTCGTTGAGACGAAGCGCGCGATCTTGAAGATCCCGTCCCGCCGTTCCGGATCCTCGTACAGGCCCTCCTTGATCACTGCGCCGAAATGCTCCCAGACTTTGGCGAATGTCTCCGGCTCGGCCTCCGCGAGCTTGCCGAGCTCCTGGACGACCCGGTTGGTGACGCCCTTGCGGATCGCCGCGAAGACCGCGCTCTCCTGGATCATCTCGCGCGAGACGTTGAGCGGCAGGTCGGCGCTGTCGACGACGAGGCGCATGAAGCGCAGCCACCCGGGGAGAATGTCGGCGTTCTCGGTGATGAGGACGCGCCGGACATAGAGCTTGTTGCGCCCCTTGCGCGTCGGATCGAAGAGATCGAACGGGCGGGAGCCGGGGATGAAGGCGAGCACCGTATATTCGTGCCGCCCCTCGGCCCGCCAATGCAGGGTCAGCGCCGGCTCGTCGAACTGGCCCGAGAGACCGCGGTAGAACTCTGCGTATTCCTCCGGCTTCACGTCGGATTTCGGCTTCGCCCAGATGGCTGCGCCGTCGGCGATCCGGCGCGGCTCGGCGCCCGGCTTGTCGATGAGGTCGATCGGCACGGCGACGGCGCCCGAATGCTCCTTGATGATGCGCTCGAGACGATAGGCGTCGACGAAGTCGTGCGAGGCGTCGTTGAGGTGGAGAATGACCCGCGTCCCGCGCTCGGGCGCGGCCTCGAGCGCCAGCGGGGCGATGGTGAAGGAGCCTTTGCCGTCGGAGGACCAGCGCCAGGCCTCGCCGCCCCCGGCGCGCCGCGTCTCGACCACGACCTCGTCGGCGACCATGAAGGAGGAATAGAAGCCGATGCCGAACTGGCCGATGAGGGCGGAGGCCTCCTTGCTGGCGTCCTCGGCGGTCAATTTGTCGAGGAAGGCCTTGGTGCCGGAACGGGCGATGGTGCCGAGCGCCTCGGTCAGGTCCTCGCGGGTCATGCCGACCCCGTTGTCGGACACGGTCAGAGTTTTGGCTTCCGGGTCGGGGGCGATGGTGATGGCGAAGGGACCGCCGCTCTCGACCAGCTCGGGCTTGGCGAGCGCCTCGTAGCGCAGCTTCTCGCAGGCGTCGGCGGCGTTGGAGACGAGCTCGCGGATGAAGATCTCCCGGTCGGAATAGACCGAATGGACCATCAGATGGAGCAGGCGCGATACGTCGGCCTCGAAGCTCTGCGTCTTGGCGGCTTCGTTTGTCGGGGTGTGGGCGTCGGCGGTCAAATCAGGGCCTCGTTGGAACGATTTCGGTGTCGAATACCGCCGATGGGCGGCCAGCGCAGATATCGTCGCCTTGGCGCGCGGATTCAAGATTGGCCCTCAAACTCCCGTGTGGAGACCAGGGCGCGAGCCCGGCGAGGGGCGCCGGTCCCTTATGAAAGGCGCATGCGGTCGATCGAACTGCTCGGGGAAAAGGTTCGCCGCCGCCTGGCCGAAAGGCCGCCGCCTCCGCCTCGCGCAAACCAGGCAATCAGCCTGCTAGAGTCCCCGGCGGGCGCCTCAGATCGAGGGTCAGCGGGAATTCGGCGTGCGGCGCTTCGGGCGGCGGCTCATAAGACGCCGGGGGTGTGGCCGCGCGCTTCGAACCGGGCCAGGCGGCGCGCCTCGGCCTCGTTGGAGTTGACCGGAAACGTGTCGTAGCTGCGCCCGCCCGGATGGGCGACGTGATAGACGCAGCCGCCGAGCGCGCGTCCGCTCCAGGTGTCGAATATGTCGAGAACCAGCGGCGCATGGACCGCGACCCTCGGATGCAGCGCCATCGCCGGCTGCCAGGCCTTGTAGCGCACCGCGCCGACCGCGACGCCCTCGGTCGCGGCCTCGCGCAGCGGCACGCGGCGCCGGTTGCAGGCGACGATGTAGCGCGAGGGATCGGCCGTCGTCAGCTTGACCTGGACGCGCTCGGTCGAACTGTCGGTGTAGCGCGCGGTGCCGCCGATCGCCCCGGTTTCGCCCAGCACATGCCAGGGCTCCAGCGCCTGACGCAATTCGAGATGGACGCCCTCGTATTCCACCTCGCCGCAGAACGGGAAGCGGAACTCGCGCTGCGCCTCGTACCAGTCGGAGCGGAAGGCGAAACCATGCGCTCTCAAATCGGCGAGCACGTCGAGGAGATCCTCCCAGACGAAATGCGGCAGCATGAACCGGTCGTGCAGCGACGATCCCCAGCGCGGCAGCGGCCCGTCCAGCGGGTCGCGCCACAGGCGCGCGACGATGGCGCGGATGAGCAGCTGCTGGGCGAGGCTCATGCGCGGGTCCGGCGGCATCTCGAAGCCGCGGAACTCGATCAGCCCGAGGCGTCCGGTCGGACCGTCGGGCGAATAGAGCTTGTCGATGCAGATCTCGGCGCGATGGGTGTTGCCGGTCACGTCGGTGAGGATGTTGCGCATGAGACGGTCGAGGAGCCAGGGCGGCGGCGACTGGCTTTGGCCGGGGCGCGGAACTTGCGCCAGCGCGATCTCGAGCTCGTAGAGGCTGTCGTGGCGCGCCTCGTCGACGCGCGGCGCCTGGCTGGTCGGGCCGATGAAGAGGCCGGAGAAGAAATAGGAGAGGCTCGGATGCCTCAGCCAGTGGATGACGAGGCTCTTGAGAAGGTCGGGGCGCCGCAGGAACGGACTGTCGAGCGGCGTCGCGCCGCCGACGACGACATGGTTGCCGCCGCCGGTCCCCGAGTGCTTGCCGTCGATCATGAACTTGTCGGCGCCGAGCCGGGCGAGCCGCGCCTCTTCGTAGATCGCCTCGGTCGTCGCCACGCATTCGCGCCAGCTCGCTGACGGGTGGATGTTCACCTCGATGACGCCTGGATCCGGCGCCACGCGGATCACGTTGAGACGCGGATCGACCGGAGGCGGGTAGCCCTCGATATGCACCGGCAGTCCGACGCGCTTGGCCGCGGCCTCCGCCGCGGCCACAAGCTCGAGATAGTCCTCGAGCCGCTCGACCGGCGGCAGGAAGACGCAGAGGCGCCCGTCGCGCGCTTCGACGGTCACCGCCGTGCGCACGGCGCCGTCGATGTCGCCGAGCACCTGCTCGACCCGCTCCTGGCCCGGTTCGGCGGCCGCGAACGAGGCGACCGGCTGGGCGCGCTCGCGTTCCGCGGCGAAATCCGGCAGCGGCCCGCGCGGCTCGGTCGGGTCGGCTTCGACGACATAGGGAAAGGAGGCCGGCGGCACATAGGGCAGCGCGCCGAGCGGCAGGCGGTAGCCGACCGGGCTGTCGCCCGGCGCGAGATAGAGCGCGCCGCGCCGCGTCTTCCATTTTTCGCTGCGCCAGTGATGGCCCGAGGCCTTCGCCTGCCAGCGCTGGATCGGCAGCACGTAGCCCGACGGTTCGGTGAGCCCGCGCGCAAACACGCGCGCGAGGCGCAGCCTCTCCTCCGGGTCCTTGAGCTTCGAATTCTCCGGCGTCACGTTGTCGGGGAGGTTGGCTTCCTTGACGATCCACTGGGCCGGGTCCTCAAAGGCCGGCGCGACATAGTCCGTCTCGAGCCCGAGTTCCGAAGCAATCGCGTCGAGCAGCGCCTGAGCGTTCTTGGCGCCGGCCCCGGTTTCCTGACCCTCCGCGGCGATCCGGCTGCCGTCGGACCAGATCGGCTTGCCGTCGCGCCGCCAGTAGAGCGAGAAGGTCCAGCGCGGCAGGGATTCGCCCGGATACCATTTGCCCTGTCCGTAGTGCAGGAACCCGCCCGGCGCGAAGCGGTCGCGCAGGCGCCGGATCAGCGTGTCGGCGAGCGCCCGCTTGGTCGGACCGACCGCCCCGGTGTTCCATTCCTCCGACTCGAAATCGTCGATCGACACGAAGGTCGGCTCGCCGCCCATGGTGAGGCGCACGTCGTCGGCGACGAGCGCCGCGTCGACCTCTTCGCCGAGCGCATCGAGCGCCTTCCAGGCGTCCTCCGAGAAGGGCTTGGTGATGCGCGGGTGCTCCGACACGCGCTCGACGCGCATCTCGAAGGAGAAATCGACATTGGCGAAACTCGCGAGCCCCGAGATCGGCGCGGCGTTGCGATAGTGGGGGGTCGCGGCCAGCGGAATGTGGCTTTCGCCGGCGAGCAGGCCCGAGGTCGGATCGAGACCGATCCAGCCGGCGCCCGGAAGATAGACCTCCACCCAGGCGTGAAGGTCGGTGAAGTCGTGGTCGGTCCCGGGCGGCCCGTCGAGCGAGACGAGATCGGGCTTCAGCTGGACGAGATAGCCGGAGACGAATCGCGCCGCCAGGCCCAGATGGCGCAGGATCTGCACCAGGAGCCAGCTCGAATCGCGGCATGACCCGAGGCTCCGCTCGAAGGTCTCCTCCGGGGCTCTGCACGCCCGGCTCCATGCGGATGACATATTCGATCTCGCCCGCGAGACGCCGGTTGAGATCGACGACGAAATCGACGGTGCGCTTCGGCGACCGGTCGATTCCGTTGAGAAACGCCTGAAGCCGCGGACCCGCGTGCTCGGGCGTGCGGTAGATGACGAGGTCGGGCCTGAGGTCCTCGCTATATTCGAACGGCCAGATTTCCGCGCTTTCCTCGACGAAGAAATCGAACGGATTGTAGACCGTCATGTCGGCGACGACGTCGACCTCGATCTTCAGTTCGTTGACCGGATCGGGGAAGACGTGGCGCGACAGCCAGTTGCCGTAGGGATCCTGCTGGACGTTGACGAAGTGGTTGGCGGGAGTGACCTTCAGCGAATGCGAGATGACCCGGGTGCGGCTGTGCGGCGCGGGCCTGAGCCGGATGATCTGCGGGGCGAGGAAGACCGGCCGGTCGTACCTGTAATGCGTCAGGTGATGGATGGCGGCTTGAATGGACATGGGTCTCTATCGGGCCGGGTTTCGTCACGGCGGAGCCTTTCACAGTTTGCTGCGTTGCACAAACTACGGCTTCGAACGGCCCGCCGGGAGACGCCGGCGCCCACTCGCCGTTCCATCGAACCGCGCGATGACATAAGGGTCGGCGTGCGAGCGCCGAACGGCGCCGATCCCGACGCCAGCTCGAAAAGCCGCATGCCGCGTTTCAAGCTCATCCTCGAATACGACGGCGCGCCCTTCGTCGGCTGGCAGCGCCAGGACAACGGCGTCTCGGTGCAGGAGGCGCTCGAGGGCGCGGTCTTCGCCATGACCGGCGATCGCGCGACCGCGCACGGGGCGGGGCGAACCGACGCAGGGGTCCATGCGACGGGGCAGGTCGCGCATGTCGATCTTACCCGCGACTGGGCGCCCTTTCGGCTCGGCGAGGGCTTGAACGCCCGGCTCGTTCCCCATCCCGTCGCGGTGCTGAAGGTCGAGCGCGTCGCCGACGACTTCGACGCGCGCCGCAGCGCCCGCGCCCGCCACTATCTCTACAGGATCGTCAACCGCCGCGCGCCGCTGACCTTCGGGCGCGGCGGCGCATGGGCGGGTCAAGCCGCGGCTCGACGCCGGGGCCATGGGCGAGGCGGCGCAGGCGCTCATCGGCCGGCATGATTTCACCACGTTCCGCGATACGCAGTGCCAGGCGAAATCGCCCGTCCGCACGCTCGACCGGCTCGACGTCAAGCGCGACGGCGACGCGATCACATTCGAGGTCAGCGCCCTGTCGTTCCTGCATCGCCAGGTGCGCTCGATGGTCGGATCGCTGGTCGATGTCGGCGCGGGGCGCTGGAGCTCAGCCGATCTCAAGGCCGCGCTCGAGGCGGCCGACCGCAGCCGCTGCGGCCAGGTCGCCCCGCCTGACGGCCTTTATCTGGCGCGGATCGATTACGGGACGGACGCTTCGAAATAGCGCTCGAGCACGCGCTCGTAGATGCGGGTCAGCCCCTCGAGGTCGTCGAGCGCGACCCGCTCGTCGACGGCATGGATGGTCGCGTTCGACGAGGCCGAGTTCGACGACCGGGCAGATCGTCTTGATGAAGCGCGCGTCGGAGGTGCCCCCGCTCGTCGAGAGCGCCGGGCGACGTCCCGTCACGTCCTCGACCGCGGCGGCGACGAGATCGGTGAACGGCCCGCGCTTCGTCAGGAAGGCGACCGCGTTGGTCGGGTCGAAGGTCAGCGTGAACCGGGCCGCCGCCCGCCGCCGCTCCGATCCGGCGCGCGATCTCGGCCGACAGGCTCTCAGGCGTCCAGGCGTCGTTGAAGCGGATGTTGAAGACGAGCCGGACCTCGCCCGGAATCACGTTCGCCGCCGGATTGCCGACGTCGACGCTGACGACCTCGAGGTTCGACGGGTCGAAGTCGGCGCCGCCGGAGTCGAGCGGGGGCGCGTGCAAAGCCGAAAGAACCGGCGCGAGCGCGCGAATCGGATTGTCGGCGATGTGCGGATAGGCGACGTGGCCCTGCCGTCCGTGCAAGACGAGCCGCCCGGTCAGCGAACCGCGCCTTCCGTTCTTGATCGTATCGCCGAGCAAAGCGCCGCTGGTCGGCTCGCCGACGATGCAATGATCGAAGCGTTCTCGCCCTTGCGAGCGCCCAGTCGATCAGCTTGACCGTGCCGTTGATCGACGGGCCTTCCTCGTCTCCAGTGACGAGGAAGCTGATCGAGCCGTGAAGCTCGTCCGCCCGCGACAAACGCAGCGCCGCCGCGACGGCCGCCGCGACGCCGCCCTTCATGTCGCAGGCGCCGCGACCCCACAGAAAGCCGTCGGCGACCGCGGCGGAAAACGGATCGAACCGCCAGCGCGCGACGTCGCCCGGAGGCACGACGTCCGTGTGTCCGGCGAAGACGAGGTTCGGCGCCCCGGATCCGATGCGGGCGTAGAGATTGAGGACGTCCGGCGTTCCCGCCGCCTCGAAGGTCACGAGCTCGGCCTTGAACCCTCCGCGAACGAGAAGATCGCGCAGATAGGGCAGCGCGCCGCCGTCGACCGGCGTCACCGAGGGAAAGGCGATCAGCGCGCGCGCGATGTCGAGCGCGGTGGGCGTCGGGGACATGAGGAACTCGCTATGACGAATGGCGAGTAGGCAGCGACGAATTGCGAATGGGCATGCGTTCCATTCGCTATTCGCTACCCACTATTCGCAACCCGCGTCATTCGCCAAGCCAGGCTACCTCGGCCGCATCTCACGCACCGGCGCGGCCCAGTCGAGCCCGGCGTCGTAGATCGGCGGTTCGGTGTTGGAGAGCAGATTCCAGAGGCCGGTGTTGGGGCTCTTCTTCACCGACTTGATCAGCACCCGGCCGTCGGAAAGGCCGCAGACGCACATGCGCCCGACCAGGCTCTCGTCCGGCGGATTGCGGATGTCGTCGTAGAAGACGAGCCAGTTGTCGAACAGCGCGCCGAGCGAATGGCCGCGGATCTGAACCGCGACCGTGGTCGGCCTGGCGTCGATCGGCGCGTCGACCTCGTCGAACGGCCCCTGTCCGTCGGCATAGAAATGCGCGACGGCGCCGGCCCCGACATAGCCGACCAGCGGCGCTTTCGGCGATCAGCTTGCCGCTGCCGCCGCCGACAAGCCGCGGCGGTTCGATGCCGAGATATTCGGCGACGACGGCGATCTCGTCGGCCCTGAGGCGGCGGTGGCCGTTGAGGAGATCGGTCACGGCGGATGGCGAGCGGCCGAGAGCCTTGGCGAGGCCGCTGCGTGTTTTGCCGGTGTGTTTGAGCCCGGCGCGGATCCAGTCGACAGTCAATGGAGTGTACCCCTTCGTTTCCGGCGGGCCGAAGAACCCGCCAACTCACATTAACTACCTTTCCGAAAAACAGCAAGCAAAAAATTGACTTCGGTTTGCGGTTTTCACAATATGAACAGAACAAGAACATTTCGTGGCGGCGCTGGGGCCGCCGGTTCTTTTCCAACCGAAGGAGGGAGTCCATGACCGCATCTATTCCGCGCCGGCGGAGGCCGAAGAAAATCGACACCGAGCGGGCCGAGGCGATGCGCGAATGCGCCAGCCACCTCGAGGACCTCAAGCGCGCCCACGGCCGTCCCCCGGCGGACGTTCGGGTCTGCATGACCCGGACGCCGCGCTTCATCGCCGCCGAGTCGCCGAGAGTTCCTATTGCACCTCCCCGGCCCTCCTCTGCGCGGAGCTCGTCAAATGATCAGAATCTCCCGAGCCAAACCCAAGAATGCCCGCCGGTCGCCGAAGAATATCGCCGATGCGGTTCAGGAGAGGCTCGACGCAACTCCCGAGCGCCTGGCCCGCGCCAGGGAGGCCGGCGAGACGGCGGTTCGCGACGGGGAGAGGCTGCGCCGCATTCTCGACCCGTTCGACACGATGCGCGCCAACCGCCTGCTCGCACCGCACGATCAGAAGCTCAACGATATCCGCTGGCTGATCGGCGAATCCCTGCGCCGCACCCATCAGCGCGCCCAGCTCGACGCGCTGCGCGCGGTCGCGCCCGACCGGCTCGGTTCGACCGGCTTCGGCCCGCGCCCCGGCCTGCCGCAGTCCGAAGCCGCGCTTCACGCCCGCGACAAGCTGCGCAAGGCCGAGGACAGGGTCGGCCCCGCACGCCTGGCCGATCGTCACCCGCATCATCATCGAAGGCGCGGGAGTGCGCGAATGCCGTGGATTCGTCCCGGAGCTCGCCACCCCCTGGCGGGTCGACGCGGTCGTTTCCGACCGGCTGCGGGTGGCGCTCGACACGCTCGGCGACCTGCTGGGCGTGACCGGCGGGCGAGGGCGTTAAGTCCCAGCTTTCAAGCGGAAAATCAAAAAGATCTGTGTAGGAGCGTATCGCGATGTTGAAGCTTATAGAAGGGTCATACGCCTCGTTCTTCCCGAAGGAGATGGATGCGATGTTTCGCAACAGGGCGGAAATATTTGCCGATCGGCTTGGTTGGGAAGTCGTGGTGAAGAACGGCTACGAGCAGGACAGTTTCGACGACGCAAACCCTTTGTATCTCGTGTCGGTAGATCCGGATACGGAACGCTATTGGGGATCGCTGAGGCTCCTGCCCACGACGGGCCCGAACATGCTGCGCGACGTCTTTCCCCAGTTGCTCGATGAGGGGGAGGTCATCGAAAGCCCCACCATCTGGGAAAGCTCGCGAATCTGCGCCAGCGCTGTGGACGGGCAGCCGGACCGCGCAAGGAACGGCGTCAACTACGTTCTCACAGAACTCATCCTGGGCATCGCCGAGGTTGCAATCCTGGCGGGACTGACCCAGATCGTCTCGGTGTTCGACGCGAGGATTCTCCGGGTCCTCAGGGCGGTCGGCTGCAGCCCGCAGATTATCGGAAGGCCGCAGCGAATCGGCGACACGATGAGCTATGCGGGTCTCTTCGACATCGGCGGCGAGGGCCCGCTCGAAGCATTCCGCGCCTCGCTCGGCTTCGAGGGTTCGGTCCTGGCGCCGGACGCCAGGGAGCTGGCCTTCGCGTGAAGACAGATGCGCCCTCGCCCCGGCGACGCCGGGCGAGGGGCCCTCGCTGAGGATCGCCTCACTGGCGAATCCTCGTTGCCGCCCGCAGCGCTACGGCTCGTCCGGCAGCGAAGGCCGGGCCGCCGGCGTTCATTCATGTTGTTCACGTTTTGCCCTCTACATATTTGTCGCTTGTCAACCTGCCCTAGTGTGAGCACACTGCTCACTTAGGGGAGACTCCAGCATCGGAGGGCGGGTTGGCCAAGAGATCAAAGACAAAGGAAACGGAGTTCGAAGTTCCCACAGCAAAAGTCGGGGAACTGCGACTATCGGCTTGCGAAACGCACAGGTTGATGTCCATATGTGTCGAATTGCTTGAGTTCTGCTGTCATGTCTCCGGCAGAATTGATCCTGCTGCCGGCTGGATGGTGGCTCACGCGAGAGATGAAGTCATGATTGGGATTTTCGGTGTTAGACCATAGCATCGCCGACAAGGCAAGCATCAGCATCGACTCGGCGGCCGTTAGCCTGACGGACACGATCCTGGGTTATAATCAGCAGGATCTGGTGACAACGCTGAAAGCGATCGCCGAGGAGATAGGCGTCCTCCATATCGCCTATCTGCGCTTTTCTTCTGACAAGAGTTCTGACACCAGTCTGCTCACAGGTTTATTTACGTACTCGCGGGAGTGGCAGGCTCGTTATTTCTTGAAGCAATATGTTACGGTCGATCCTGTTATCAGTCGCGGGCGTCAAGCTCTCCTTCCTTTCGATTGGGAGACGCTGATCGTTGACGATCCAGCAATCATGGGATTCTTCTCCGACGCCTTAAATCATAACGTTGGACGTAACGGCATATCCATACCTGTGCGGAGCCGAAAAGGCGCTTTCTCGGTAGTCTCCTTCAGCAGCAACGACAGCAGACTGCAGTGGGAAGCCTACAAAGCCAAGAATATGGTCAAGCTTCAATTGTTGTCTGTGCTTATAGACTCGGCGGCAAACATCAATTCGAAGTTGCCAGCGGCGCCGGTTAGCCTGTCACGACGAGAAGAGCAATGCTTGATCTGGGCGGCGCGCGGAAAAACCTATCAGGAGATTGGAGATATTCTCAACTTGACGTTTGGTAGCGTCAAGACTCATCTGGATGCGGCGCGCCACAAACTTCACTGCATGAATCTGACCCATGCCGTCGCTGTCGCGGTGGCGACCGGGGTGATTCCCGCCAAGGCTCTGCAGGGGGGTTGACCTCGGGCGCCGTCTTCCAAAGCGGCGTGTTCGCAGTCGGACGCGAGGGACAGAATTTCGCGCCCAAGCCTTTGAAAAGGCTTTGCCGCGTCCAAAAGTGCAGCCCGGGCCGGCCATCAATCATCGTGGACAACGATCGCGAACCGTCTTCCGAGCAACGGTCCCGACGGCTCGCGCTCCGCCCCTTGCGCAACCGCCCGGACTTCGACGCCGACGTCAGCCGGGGCTGCTCCGTGGCGCTCCAGTTCCGCAGCGACTGTCCGGGCGCGTTCGTCGAGTATCCCCATCCGGCGGACCGGCTCGGGGGGCAGCGCGAGAACGCCGCCGATCTCGATCACCGTCACGGTCGGTGGCGCAGCGCCCGCGACCGCGTCGGCGACGATCAGACGTCCTCGCTCGCTCAATGCGGTTCCGCGCCAATCCCGCTGCGATAGGTGGAACGTCTTGAACTCCGGAGCAAGCGCGCAGCCGGCCGTGAGCGCAAGGGCGGCGAGGAGCGCGAAGAGCGCCTGCATTCTCATGGGAGACCCCTTCACGCGATCGGCCGTTCAGCCGTGCCAGGCCGCGACCGTCTTCAGCGCCGAAAAGCCGTAGAGCGCCTCGAACCCCTTTTCGCGCCCGTGTCCCGACTTGCCGACGCCCCCGAACGGCAGTTCGACACCGCCGCCCGCGCCATAGTTGTTGAGAAAGACCTGGCCCGCGCGCAAGGCCCTCGCGAGCCGCATCTGGCGCCCCCCGTCCGCCGTCCAGACGCCCGCGACGAGACCATAGCCGGTTCCGTTGGCGATTGCCGCCGCTTCCGCCTCGTCGTCGAAGGGGATGGCGACCTGGACCGGGCCGAAAATCTCGTCCTGCGCGAGACGATGGCCGGGCTTCACGTTGGCGAACAGGGTCGGGAGCGCATAATGGCCGCCGCTCGGCGCGTCGGCGACGATCGACCCTTGAGCGGCGATGGTCAGATCGGCGCCCTCCTTGATGAAGCCCTCGACGATCGCCTTCTGCCGCGCCGAGATGAGCGGGCCGACGTCGAGGTCGGCCTCCGCCGGTCCGACGCGAAGCGCCCGGTAGCGCTCGCGCCATACGCTCGACGACCTCCGCATAGCGCGAGCGCTCGATGAGGATGCGCGAGGCCGCCGAGCAGGTCTGCCCTGCATTCTGGATCCCGGCATTGACGAGAAAGGGCAGGGCGCGCTCGAGGTCGGCGTCGGCGAAGACGAGCTGCGGCGACTTGCCGCCGAGCTCGAGCGTCACCGGCGCGACATGGCGCGCGGCCGCCGCCTGCACCAGCGCCCCGACTGCGACCGAGCCGGTGAAGGAGAGGTGGCGGACGCCCGGATGGCCCGCGAGCGCCGCGCCGGCCTCCTCGCCGAGGCCCGGCACGACGTTGAGCGCGCCGGCGGGAAAGCCCGCCTCGCGGGCGAGGTCGGCGAGCGCGAGCGAGGTCAGGCACGCTTCTTCCGCAGGTTTCAGGACGCAGGCGTTGCCCATCGCCAGCGCCGCGCCGATCGTCCTGCCCGCGATCTGCATCGGGTAGTTCCAGGGCACGATATGGCCGGTGACGCCGTGCGGCTCGCGCAGCGTATAGACCGTGTAGCCGTCGAGATAGGGGATCGTCTCGCCCATCACCTTGTCGGCGGCGCCGGCGTAGAACTCCATGTAGCGCGCCATCGCCAGCGCGTCGGCGCGGCCCTGCTTGATCGGCTTGCCGACGTCGATGGCCTCGATCCGCGCAAGGTCGTCGACCCGCGTCTTCACGAGTTCGCTGAGCTTCATCATCAGGCGGCCGCGCTCGGTCGCCGTGAGCTTGCCCCAGTCTCCGGCGAGCGCCCGCTCGGCCGCCTCGACCGCGGCGTCGACGTCAGCCGCCGTCCCGCGCGCAATCGCGCCAATCGCAACGCCGCGCGACGGGTCTTCGAGCGGAAGGCTCGCGCCGGACAGCGGGGCGACCCAGCGGCCGCCGATGAAGCACTGGTCGGTCGGATACCAGGCGAGCCTTGGCGCTCATGTCGCTTGGCTTTCCTCGAATCGGCCGCCCCTCACACCCCGCCCCACACCTCGCTCGCGATCTCGACCAGCCGCGCGAGCTTGATCCACTGGTCGGCCTCGGAGAGGTCATTGCCGTGCGCGGTGGAGGAGAAGCCGCACTGGTGGCTCAGCGCGCACTGGTCGAGCGGCACGTATTTCGTCGCCTCCTCGATGCGGCGCTTGACCTCGTCCTTCGGCTCGGCGGCGGCGTGCTTCGAGCTCATGAGGCCGAGCACGATGGTCGCGCTCTTCGGCGCGAACCGCAGCGGCGCGAAGTCGCCCGAGCGCTCGTCGTCGTATTCGAGGAAGAAGCCGTCGATCTTCATCTCGTTGAGCAGGATCTCGGCGACCGGCTCGTAGCCGCCCTGCGCCACCCAGGCGCTCTTGAAATTGCCGCGGCAGAGATGGACGCAGATCGTCATGTCGGCCGGCCGGTCGCGGATCGAATCGTTGACGAGCCTGCAGTAGAGCCGCGTCAGCGCGTCCGGATCGTCGCCGCGCGCTCTTGGTGCGGGCGCGGATGTCGGGATCGCAGAGATAGGCGAGGTTGGTGTCGTCGAACTGCAGGTAGCGGCAGCCGCGCGCGGCGAGATCGGCGACTTCGGCGCGATAGGCGGCGGTGAGATCGTCGTAGAAATCCTCGAGCCTCGGATAGACGGCGTCGCTGATCGCTTCGCGCCCGCCGCGAAAATGCAGCATCGAGGGCGCCGGGATGCAGACCTTCGGCGTCTGCGTCGTCGCCGACTTCAGGAAATCGAAGTCGGGACCCTGGATCGGCGCGACCCACTTGACCTTGCTGCCGACATGCATCGTCGGCGGCTTGAAGCCGACCTGCGTGCCGTCGTTCTTGCGGAAGCTCGCGACATATTCGCCGTAGTGCGTCTCGACGCCCTCGAGCCGCTCGAGGAAGTCGACATGGAAATAGGTGCGGCGGAATTCGCCGTCGGTGATCCCCTTGAGGCCGACGTTCTCCTGCGCGCCGCACCACCTCGCGGATGCATTCGTCCTCGATCGCGTGCAGTTCCTCCGCCGCAAGGCCGCCGCCGGCGAATTGCTCCCGCGCCTCCCGGAGACGCTCGGGGCGAAGAAAGCTGCCGACATGGTCGGCGCGGAACGGCGGACGGGACATGGGGCTCCTCCCTCGAGGGATCGTTGTTAAGCGGATCGATCGTCTCACGCCGCTCGACGTTTGGCAACCCGGGGCGATTCAGCGCTTCGCCGCGAAAAAGGCTCTCAGCATCGCCGCCGCCTCGCTCTCGCGGATGCCGCCGTAGACCTCCGGCGCGTGATGGCAGGTCGGCTGGCTGAAGAAGCGCGGCCCATGGTCGACGGCGCCGCCCTTCGGATCGGGCGCGGCGTAATAGAGCCGGCGGATGCGGGCGTGGGACAATAGCGCCGGCGCACATCGCGCAGGGCTCGAGCGTCACGTAGAGATCGCAGCCGGCGAGCCGTTCGGAGCCGATCGCTCGCCGCGGCCTCGCGGATGGCGATGAGCTCGGCGTGCGCCGTCGGGTCGGCGAGTTCGCGCGTGCGATTGCCGGCGCGGGCGATCACGGCGCCGTCACAGACGATCGCGGCGCCGATCGGCGCTTCGCCGCGCGCTTCCGCCGCCCGCGCCTCGGCGAAGGCGACGCTCATCGGATCGCCGCTGTCATTCGGGCCGTTCGGCGCCATCCGGCTCGTCCGTCTCAATGTCCGCGCCGCCTTTTTGTTTGGCTCGCCGGGCGGTTCGGGCTTAGGACAGGCGCTCGCTCCAGGCAATGCGGGAGCCGTTCCAGTTGGATGTGTCGAGCATGAGCGACGAGACAAAGTCAGGTTCGGAGGTCCGCGAGGGCGAGCCGCATCGCCAAGGTGATGGCCCGCGCGGGCCTCTGCTCGCGCCGCGACGCCGAGGCCTGGATCGCCGCCGGCCGCGTCAGCGTCAACGGCGAAGGTGCTCGAGAGCCCCGCCTATAACGTCAGCGACGTCGACGACGTGCGGGTCGACGGCCAGCGGCTCGGCGCGCCCGAGCGCACGCGGCTCTTCCTCTTCCACAAACCGCGCGGGCTCGTCACCACGGCGCGCGATCCCGAGGGGCGGCCGACGATTTTCGACGCGCTGCCGCCCGATCTGCCGCGTGTCGTGGCGATCGGCCGTCTCGACATCAACACCGAGGGCCTGCTGCTCCTGACCAACGACGGCGGCCTGGCGCGGGTCCTGGAGCTGCCGGCGACCGGGTGGCTCCGCCGCTATCGCGTCCGCGCCCACGGAACGCGTCGACCAGGCGAAGCTCGATTCGCTCAGCGACGGCGATCACCCTCGACGGCGTCGACTACGCGGCGATCGAGGCGAAGCTCGACCGCGAGCAGGGCTCGAACGCCTGGATCACCATGGGCCTGCGCGAGGGCAAGAACCGCGAGATCAAGAAGGTGCTCGAGCACCTGGGCCTTGCGGTCAACCGCCTGATCCGCATTTCCTTCGGCCCGTTCGAACTCGGCGATCTCGCCGAGGGCGAGGTGGCGGAAGTGCGCACCCGGGTGCTGCGCGACCAGCTCGGCGCGAAAGCTCGCGCAGAGAAGCGGGCGTCGATTTCGACGCGCCGCTGATCGAGCGCGGCGCGCCGCCGGCAGAGCCGCCCGCCGAAGCCCCGCGCCGCGAGGGGCGGGCGGCGCGAGAGCGCCGCCCGCGAGCGCGCTCCCGACGGCCGGCGCGGGCGAGAGCGGGCGAGGGAGAGGCCAGGCAGGCCCTCAGAGCGCGCGGAGGCGCCGCGGCGAGCTCCGCCCGCCCCTTCGACGCCCGAGCTTCGGCGCAAACACGTCTCGGCGCTGCGCGCCGAAATCGCCGCGGACGGCAGGACGCGCGCCGCCCCGCGCAAACGGATCGAGCGCAGCGCGACCCATGACCGAAAGGGTCGCACCGTCGCGGTCGAGCGCGTCCTGCCGACCGGCGAAGAACTCGCCAGGCGCGCCGCTGCCGAGTTCTACGGCCGCGGCAGAAGCGCCGAACGGAGCGGCGCGCGCGAACCGGGCGAACGCTCGCGCCGGGCCGGCGCCTTCGACCCGCGCAACAAGCGCGACGGCGAGGCGCGCGAGCGTCCGCCGCGGTCAGAATCCAAGCCGGGCGGCGCGCGCCCGGATGAGCGTCCTGCGCGCAAGGCTTCCCGCGACGAGCCGGCGCCCAAGCGCCGCTTCGATCGCGCCGGAGGCGAGCGGCCTCCCCGATCCGATTTCAAGCCGCGGGGCGAGCGCTCCGAAGGTCGACCGCCGCGCGAGGCGTTCCGCGACGGCGCGCCGCGCACGCACAGCGACCCGCTCAGGTCCGCAGGCGAGCGAGCGCCGCGATCCGACTTCAAACCGCGCGGTCCGCGCAGCGAAGATCGTCCGGCGCGCGCCGGCTCCCGCGCCGGCGCGCCGCGCGAGCGTCGCTTCGATCGCCCTGAAGACGAGCGGCCGCCCAGGCGCTTCGAGGGCGGGGCGCGAGGCGCCTCCGCCCCAGGCCGGGAGAAGCCGCCGCGATCCGACTTCAAACCACGCGGCCCGCGCGCCGAAGATCGCCCGGCGAGGACGCCATCCCGCGACGGCGCGCCGCGCGAGCGTCGCTTCGAAGGCGAGCGGGGGCCGAAGCGCTTCGAGGGCGGCTCGCCCCGTTCTGCCGGGCCGGGGCGTTCGTCCGGCGGACGGCCGCCGGGCAAGGGCGGGTCAAAGGGACCGGGGAAAGGCTCGGGCGGCGGACCGCGCCGGCCGCCGGGAAAGCCCTGAGCGCATGCGCATCGTCGGCGGCCGGCTCAAGGGCCGCGTCCTCGCCGCGCCGTCGTCGCGCGCCATCCGCCCGACCTCGGAGCGCCTGCGCGAATCGATTTTCGACATCCTCGAGCATCGCTATCCCGGCCAGCGTCGAGGGCGCTCGCGTCGTCGACCTCTTCGCCGGCTCAGGGGCGCTGGCGATCGAGGCGCTGTCGCGCGGGGCGCGCTTCGCGCTCTTCGTCGACAACGGCGCTGAAGCGCGCGCGCTCCTGCGCGCCAACGTCGAGGCGCTGGGCCTCGGCGGCGTGACCCGCATCTGGCGGGCCGACGCGACGCGGCTCGGCTCGGCCCCGGCCGGCGGTCCGTTCCGACTCGCCTTTCTCGACCCGCCCTATGGCCAAAATCTCGCCGGCCCTGCGCTCGCGTCGCTCGTCGCCGGCGGCTGGCTCGAGCCGGACGCGCTCTGCGTCGTCGAAGAGGCCGCCAAGGCCGAGATCGTCGCGCCGGCGGGCCTCGCCGTCACGGACGAGCGCGCGTATGGCGATACGCGAATCGTCATCTTCGAGCGCGCGGGCGAGCCGCCGCCTGCTCACGGATAGGGATTGACGTAGGTCCCGACGAGGCTCGATTCGCCCTTCCGATGTCCCTTCAGCTTCTCCTGCAGCTCGGCCAGGGTCAGTCCCGGCGGCAGGTCCTTCGGGTCGAGATCGGTCGCCACGATCTGAAACAGATAATGGTGCGGCGAGCCCGGCGGCGGACAGGGGCCGCCGAAGCCGGGGATGCCCTTGGTGCTCTTGCCGGCGATGAATTTGTCGCTGGGCTGGCTCGCCTCGCCCTCCGCGAACGACGTCGTCTCGGGCGCGATTCCGTAGGCCACCCAATGCGAGATGCCCGCGCCCAACCCGGCGTCCGGGTCGATGACGACGAGGGCGAAACTGCGCGTCCCCTCGGGGACGTTCGACCAGGACAGCTCCGGCGAAACGTTCTCGCCCTTGCAGTTCGGACCGCGGGCCGGGATGTCGCCGGCCTTACGCGGCAGAAGCGCGCCGTCCTTGAAGGTGGTCGACGACAGGGTGAAGACGTCGGCCGCCTCGGCCGCAGGCGCGGCAAGCGCGAGAGCCGTCGTCAGGAGAAGCGCTTGCGCAGGGATCGTCATCGGTCGACTCCGCCAGGTTCGCGAGCGCCGGGACGCTGCCGCGGGCGCCCCGTAGCGGCGATCGCTGATCGCGGGGCCGCGGTCATCGAACGCGGCCGGACGTTACAAGTTGCGAGGGCCGCATTGTCAAATCTCCGTGTCTGCGCGAACCTGCCGAGCGTGTGTTCAACGTGCAGCGCGCGAACGCTCTTGGGGGTGGAAATGGGAACAAACACCGCGATCTGGCTTGCGCCCCTCCTTGCGCTGGCGCTCGCCGCCTGCGCCGAGCGCCCCGAGGTCGACCAGATCGCCCAAATGGACATGATCGGACTTTCGAAGACCGACATTCTCGCCTGCATGGGCGCGCCGGCGCGGCGCCATGCGCTCGGCGAAGGAACCGAGATCTGGACCTACGCCGTCGGCTATACCACGACCGACAGTCCGCCCTGGACGGCCGGCCTCAACTTCAGCCTCTCGGCGAAGCCGGCGCCCTGCGACGTCCAGGTCGTGATGACCAACGCCCACGTGAGCCAGGTGAGCTATGCTCATGCCCGACGGACGGGCGCTGCCGTCCGGCCGGCAATGCACGTTCGCCGTTCAGGCCTGCGCCCGGCGGCGCGAGTTGCTTTAGACGGCGCCGCGGGCGGGAGGAGCGCCATGTCGCGCGCCGAGCGGCTTCTCGATCTGATGCAAAACTTGCAGGCGCCGCCGCAGGCCGGTCGCCGGCTCGGCGCTGGCGGAGGAGCTCGGCGTCTCGCTGCGCACGCTCTATCGCGACATCGCCTCGCTGCAGGCGCAGGGGGCCGCGATCGAGGGCGAGGCCGGCTTTGGCTACGTGCTGAAGCCCGGATTCACCCTGCCGCCGCTGATGTTCACCCTCGACGAGGTCGAGGCCATGGCGCTCGGCGCCCGCTGGGTCGAGGGCCACGCCGACGGAGGCCTCGCCAGCGCCGCTCGCGATGCGCTCGCCAAGATCGCCGCCGTGCTCCCGGCCGAACGCGCCGCCGCGCTCGACTGGCCGACCCTGCTCGCCGGCGCAGGGCGCGCGGGCGAGGCTGAAAGCGCGGCGCTGCCGGTGGTCCGCAAGGCGCTCGCGGAGGAACGCAAGCTTCGCCTTCGCCTATGCGGACAAGAACGGGCGGCCTTCGGACCGGGTCGTCTGGCCGGTCGCCGTCGGCTTCTTCGATTCGAGCAGGATGCTCGCCGCCTGGTGCGAGACCCGCGAGGCCTTCCGCCATTTCCGCCTCGACCGGATGGCGGGCGTCGCGGCGCTGGACGAAAAGCTGCCGAAGGCCCGCCGGACGCTGCTCAGGGACTGGCGCCGGGCGGAGGGGCTCGAGGGATAATGGCCGAATCAGGTCGCGCCCCCGCTGGCAAGCCCGCGTGCCGGCGCCCTATATGTCGCGGGATCGTCATGACGGGCGCTTGCCTCGGCCGTCATCGGCGGGTCCCTCCAGACTTCCGGATTGCGATGACCTCCATTTCCTCGGCCGCGACGCAGATCGTCCATTTCACCCTCGAGAACGGCCTCGAGGTCGTGGTCATTCCCGACCATCGCGCGCCCGTCGTCACCCACATGATCTGGTACCGCAACGGCGCGGCCGACGATCCGCCGGGCAAGTCGGGCATCGCCCATTTCCTCGAACATCTGATGTTCAAGGGCACCAAGGCCCATCCCAAGGGCGCGTTCTCGGAATTCATTTCCGAGGTCGGCGGCCAGGAGAACGCCTTCACCGGCAACGACTTCACCGCCTATTTCCAGCAGGTCGCCAAGGAGCACCTCAGGGCCTGCATGGACTTCGAGGCCGACCGGATGACCGGGCTGGTGCTGACCGACGAGATCGTCGCGCCCGAGCGCGACGTCGTGCTCGAGGAGCGGCGCATGCATTGCGACACCGATCCCGGCGCGCAGCTCGGCGAGGCGGTGCAGGCGACGCTCTTCACCCATCACCCCTACGGCATTCCGATCATCGGCTGGGGCCACGAGATCGAGGGGCTGAAGCGCGAGGACGCGCTCGCCTATTACCAGCGCTTCTACACGCCCGAGAACGCCATCCTCGTCGTCGCCGGCGACGTCGAGCCCGAGGAGGCGCGGGCGCTCGCCGAGGAGACCTACGGCAAGGTCAAGCCGCGCGGGGCGAAGCCCGAGCGCATCCGCTCGCTCGAGCCGCCGACGGTCGCGAGCCGGCTCGTCACGGTCGCGGACGACGAAGGTCGAGCAGCCGAACTGGCAGCGCCACTATCTCGCCCCGTCCTGCCGCACCGCGGCGCCGGGCGAATCGGAGGCGCTCGAAGTGCTCGGCCATCTGCTCGGCGGCGGCCAGACGAGCCTGCTCTACCGGACGCTGGTGATCGAGGAGAAGCTCGCGGTCTCGGCCTGGGCCTATTATCACGGCACGGCGCTCGACGAGACCCGGTTCATCGTCAACCTGACGCCCGCGCCCGGCGTCAGCCTCGAGACGCTCGACAAGGCCTTCGACCGGGTGCTGGCGACCTTCCTGAACGAGGGGATCGAGCCGGCGCGCTCGAGCGGGCCAAGACGCGGCTCGTGGCGGACGCGATCTACGCCCGCGACAGCCAGTCGGACCTCGCGCGCTGGTACGGCTCGTCGCTCGCGATCGGCCAGACCCTGAAGGACGTCGAGGACTGGCCGGCCAAGATCGACGCGGTCGAGGCCGAGGCGGTGATCGCGGCGGCGCGCCGCTGGCTCGACCGCAAGCCCGCCGTCACCGGCCATCTTCTGCCGCTGGAGGCCGAAGCCGCCTGACGAGAGTTCCTGCGCCGCCGATGGCGGCGCCAAGATCAAACGCAATCCGGAAACGCCCATGCAAAAGCACATCGTCGTCTCGCCCGCCCAGTCCGCCGTCAACGTGAAGACTGGTCACGCCGCGCGGCCTCACCTTCTGGCTGGTCGAATCCTCCGCCGTTCCGCTGGTCTCGCTCGAATTCGCCATCCGCGGCGGCGCGGCGCAGGACCCGGCCGACAAGGCGGGAATGGGCATGCTGCTCGCGGGCCTGCTCGACGAAGGCGCGGGCGACCTCGATTCGCAGGCCTTCCAGCGGGCGCTCGACGAGAAGGCGATCGAGATCTCGTTCCACAACGACCGCGACGCGCTCAGCGGCCGGATGCGCACGCTGGTCAAGAACCTCGATCGCGCCGCCGAGCTCCTGCGCCTCGCCGTCAATGCGCCGCGCTTCGACGAGGAGCCGTTCCTGCGCGTGCGCGAGCACGCCAACGCCCGGCTGCGGCATGACGCTCAACGATCCCGGCTCGGTCGCGGCGCGGACCTGGCGGGCGAACGCCTTTGCCGGCCATCCTTACGGCCAGCCGTCCGAGGGCACGCTGGAAACGCTGGCGCGCATCGAGCGGGCCGATCTCGTCGCGGCGGCGAAGCGCTCGATCGCGCGCGACGAGCTGGTCGTCGCGGTCGTCGGCGCGATCGACGAGAGGAACGCGGCCGAGCTCGTCGACAAGGCCTTCGCCGATCTGCCGGCCAAGGGCGAGCGCACGCCCGTCGCCGAGGCGCCCTTCGCGGGCTTGGGCAAAGTCGACGTCGATCCAGCTCGACGTGCCGCAGTCGACCATCCGCTTCGGCCGCCCGGGCCTCAAGCGCGACGATCCCGACTATATCGCCAGCGTCGTCGCCGCCCATGTGCTCGGCGGCTCCGGCAACATGACCTCGCGCCTCTTCCGCGAAGTGCGCGAGAAGCGCGGCCTCGCCTATACCGTGTTCGGCAATTTCTACGCCTTCGACCACGGCGCCTATTACTACGGCGGCACCACGACCAAGAACGAGCGGGCGCGCGAGAGCTTCGACGTCGCCTCGGCCGAGATCCGCGACGTGGCGCTGAACGGCCTCAGCGAGGAGGAGCTCGAGAAGGGCAAGACCTATCTCATCGGCTCCTATCCGCTGCGCTTCGACACCTCGCTCAAGATCGCCTCGCAGCTCGTCCACATCCAGCTCGAAGGCCGCACGCCCGACTGGCTCGTCGAGCGCAATCGCGAGATCGCGGCGGTGACCAGCGCAAGCCTCAAGCGCGCCGCCGACGCGCGCCTTCGGCGACGGCGCGCTCTATACGACGGTGGTGGGGAAGCCCGAGGGGTTCTGATCCAACCTTCTCCCTTGCGGGAGAAGGTGGCGCGAAGCGCCGGATGAGGGTCGCCGGATGAGGGCGTGGGCGCGCCGTCGCCGTTCCCACCCGATCGCAGAGCGCTTGCTGAGAATCCGGTCTTTTTGTTCGCTGACACGGATCGACCACTGGGCGCAGCCACGGGGTCATTCCCTTCGGTGTCGCTTCGCGCGGATGCCAGACGGAACGTTCGTGACTTCGGCGAGACCGACGCGACTGGCGGGGTTATTTGTCATGGCCCAATGCGCGTCGCGGACAACGGCGCCGGCCGTCGTCCCTTTACTCCAGGTAGATGTCGTCCCCCAAGGCGACCCGACCCGGGCGCTCGATCTGTGCGTAGGCGCCGAGGCAAGGCGCGGGGCCCATGTCCAGGACCGGCGCCCTGTTGAGCTTGCCGATCTCCACGGTCAGCCGCGGATCGGGCCCGATCGCGCCGTGAGCCAGCGTGGGCACGGCGCATCGGGGCGTCGGAAAGGCCACGCGCAAGCGCAGATCCCGGCCGATGGATATCAGCGCGCCTTCCCAGCCGTTTTCGGCGAATGCGTCGAGGCCGACACTGTCGATCATGATGTTCGGGCGAAACCGCGCCGGCTCCGGCGCCTTGGCGATGGCAACCTCGGCGACGCGCTTGAGACTCGCCGTCGTGATGAAGTGGATCGGAAACGCGTCGAAGAAATCCGCCCTCCGGCGCCCCCATCCCGATCTGGATGACTGTCTTGCCTGGGCCGTTTTCGTCGCCGCCCGCCGCCAACTCCTCCGGATTGGCGCGTTCGAGCTGCAGCGCCCCGTCGCGGGCGAAAGCGAACTTCACCGGGCGATCGAGGAGCGCAGAGAGCTTGTCTGAAGCGCCCGCGTCCGCGGCGTCGAGACGGCGACCGTCCGGCGTTACGATGGCGATCGCGCCGTTGTCGTCACGGTACGTCGCGGCGCATTCGAGCAACCGACGCCAGCGCCGGGGCATCTTCGCGCTCGCGACTCTCCCGGTCTCGACGTCGATCAAGGCGCACACCCTGTCGCCGGACAAACCCCGTGTCCGGACCTCCGCGCGTTCAAGGGTCTCTCCGAGCATCGATTTGACAGGGTATCGGCGGAGCTCTCCGACTGTACCGATCCTGGTCATCGCTGACCTCCTCCCATGGCTCGGCACGCCGGCGCGGCGATCCGCCAGCCGTCGACGAAACCGAACTGCACGGTGCCTTCCCGCCTCAGCTTGGCGCCTGCGCTCGCTTCGGGAACAATTGCGGCCGCAACTTAGGATGGCAGGCCATCATCTTCGGCGCATAGGGCGTTTCGGCGCCGAGTTCCTCGGCGGCGTGCCAGGCCCAGCGCGGGTCCCACATGGCGCCGCGGGCGAGACAGATTAGGTCGGTCTTGCCTGACGCCACGTATTCCTCGGCCTGCTGGTAGCCCGCGATCAGGCCGACTGTCATGGTGGTGATGCCACTCTCCCGTTTGACCTTCTCGGCGAACGGAACTTGATAGCCCGGTGAGAGCGGTATCTTCTGCCTCGGGTCGAGGCCGCCAGTTGAGACGTCCATGTAGTCGCAGCCGAGTTTTCCTAGTTCCTTCGCCAGCACAACCGTTTCCTCCGGCGTCCAACCGCCGTCGACCCAGTCGGTCGCGGACACGCGAATGCCGAGCGGCTTCTGCACGGGCCACGCCGCACGCACCGCCTGGTAGACTTCGATCGGGAAGCGGATGCGGTTCTCGGTCGAACCGCCGTATTCATCGGTGCGCTGATTGGATAGCGGCGACATGAATTGGTGCAGCAGATAGCCGTGGCCGCCGTGCAACTCGATTAGGTCGTAACCGATGCGATCCACGCGCTTGGCCGCCATTGCGAATTCGCCGACGCAGCGTTTGATGTCGTCCTTCGTCATGGCATGCGGCGCCGGCCAGCCGGTATCGTACGGGATGGCCGATGGGGCCTCCGGAGTCTCAACCGCCTTCTTCTTTCGTCAGGATGGGCTTGCCGCCCGCTGCCGGTGGCGTCGTCGGACCTTTGCGTCCCGCGTGCGCAAGCTGCACGCCGAGTTTGGCGACGCCGTAAGTGCGGCAGAAATCGTGCACGCGCTTGAGCGCAGCCTCGTTATCGTCGGAATACATGCCCGCGCACTTCGGCGAAATCCGTCCGATTGGACTGACGTTGGTCATTTCGCACATCACGAGCCCCGCGCAGCCGAGCGAAAAGCCGCCGAGATGCATCAAGTGCCAATCGTTCGCGGACCCGTTGTCGGAATTGTATTGGCACATCGGCGAGACCACGACCCGATTGGGCAAGGTCAATTCGCGCAAGGTGATTGGCGAAAACAAGGCGATTGTCATCGCGTCGAGCCCTCTGGTTTTGATAGGTGTACGCCGCCTACACTCTATCGAGCTAGACGACGAACTTATTGCAAAAATCCGACATGTTGGCGAGGGAGCGCTCGCGTTATGTTTCCTCTTGGCGGACGATGGTCATTGATCATCGTCACAGGAACGGCGGCTTTCCCCAACAGCGACCTCCGAGCGCCGCGATCTGCAATTACCGCTTTGCGCAAGAAGCGCGTGTTCGCCGATGGCGCTGCGAACGGGTAAATTCGACCCAATTCTGCCGTTCGCGATCCCGTGGCGGAGGTCAGCTTGGCAGCCAGGAGCGACTGTTCAGGAGACGAGCAGCGAACGCGAAAGTTTCGGCCCTTGCTGGTCTCGAAAGGCGGACAGCGCGCGAACCGCAAAAAGCGGATTTTGCGCTGTAGGCGACGAAGCGGGCAGCCGGGAAACCTGTTTGCAACAATTGTCTTGAGCGGACAGCGGCATCCCGTATGCATCACCGGGCTGAATTCAGGAAAAGCTATCCAGCAGCATCTTCGCTTTTTCCAGATCAGGGGTAGCGAAACCTTCGGTGAAGCCCGCATAAACAGGCGCGAGGATTTCGCGGGCCTCTGACACTTTCCCCCGGCCGCAGTTCAAGCGCGCCAGACCCATCGCGGCACGCAGTTCCCAAGACCTTGCATGCTGCTTTCGGGCGACATTGAGGGCCAGCGCATATTCCGCTTCCAATTCGTCATCGCGCTGCAGGGAGAGAAGTGCGTCCCCGCGAAGGCGGTGGAGCTCCGCTTCGACCATGCGCTCGCCCATCTCGTCAACCGCTTCGAGACCCTCGAAAAGCACCTCGAGCGCCAGCTCCGGGCGCCGAACCGCAGGTGGGCCGATGCGAGGCTGCACAAATGTGGCGTCCAAAGCAGTTTGGTATTGATCTTCTTGGCTGCGTCCATCGCCGTTCGCATCATCTCGAGGCCCGGCCTGCGCTCGCCGCCGTAGACGAGCGACAGCCCGGCGTAGAAGCGCGACCAAGGAAGATAGGTCCTCAAGTCCTTCTTGACGCAGAAATCCAGCGCCTCATTGAACAGACGGCCATTGCGCAGCGGATCAGCTCCAATGAACTCACACAACGCCGATCCGAAAATGAGCGCGAAACCAGTCGTCATCGCATGATCAATCTCCGCGGCTCGCACCAAGGCCTTCGCCGACGTTTCGATCGCCCGATCTATCTCGCCAAGCGGCCATAGCGAAAGCGCGAGCAGAGACAGTGACCACACCGCGTGATCCTGCGAGTACCGGAGGTCGGTGATGTTTCCGGTCTCAGGCGCGTAAAGTTCAGCCGCACGAACGAGATGCGAAACGGATGGCGCGAACTCACCGGTCGCCCACTCGGTAATGCCCATCATGCGATTGGCAAACGCAGTCGCCTCCGGGTCCTCGACCTCCGCCGCAACTGCGAGCGCCTGCTCCGCGACGGGACGCGCGGAAGCGTATTCGCCGCGAACGAAGGGCACAGAGAACGCGCCGTAGAGCACCGCCATCTGCTCCTTGACGGGCACAGTCTCATCCAGAAGATCACGGGCGCGCGAATAGATGCGCAGCGTTTCCGGCGCGGCGTGGCCATGGATCGCCCTTGAGGCCGAACCAAGCGCCATTTGAAGCCTCAATTCACTTTGGTCTCGGCTGGCCTCGCCGGGCAAGGCGCGGATGAGGTCGATGGCCGACGTCAGATGCGCGAAGGCCTCCGCATTCGCTGACCGCTGCAGCGCGCGTTCGCCGGCCTTTCGCCAGTATTCAATTGCTGTATCTGTCAGAAGGGCCTGTGTGAAATGATGCGCCAGGATCTCCGGCTGCGTCTCACCTACATCGGGAAACCGCTCCTCCAGCACGCGACCGATGCGCGCATGCAACTGCTGGCGCTGACTGCGCAACAGTGTTGCGTAGGCGGCATCCTGGACCAAAGCATGCTTGAACGTGAACGTCGCGCGTGGCGGCTCGCCGCGCTGGAACATGAGACCGGCGTCCAATAGCTGCTTGAGCGCAGCGCGCAATTGATCGTCCGGACGGCGAGCCATTGCGGACATAAGTTCATAGGAAAATTCCCGCCCGAGCGCTGCGCCGATCTGGGCCACCTCCTTGGCTGGCGCAAGACGATCTAGCCGCTCCATCAGAGAGGCGTGCAGGCTCGGAGGAATGGCCGTCGGCGGCAACGGGCCATCCAGGACATAGCTTTCGTTTTCCTCGCGCAGGCGGCCACTTTCGATAAGCGTCTTGGTCAGTTCCTCCACGAACAGAGGAATACCGTCAGTCCTTTCGACGATTCGGTTCATGACCTCACTCGGCAGGGCCTTGCCAGCGGTCAGCCCGCCGACGAGGACGCTTGTTTCGCTGGCGGAGAGGCGCGCCAGAGACAGAGACAAGACGTGCGGTTGTCCGACCCACGGCGCCCGGAACTCGGGCCGGAAAGTGATCACCAGCAGCACCCGCGAGCGCGCCGCCCAGGCGACGATTCGGTCAAGAAGCTCCAGCGACGTCGCGTCCGCCCAATGCGAATCCTCGAATATGACGATCAGCGGCGCCCGACGCGCCAGCGCCTCGAGCAGAGCGATGTACGCGGTCAACGTGATTTCGCGCAACGTCCCTGGGTCTCGCAGCTCCGACACCTGTTCTCGTTCTTGTGAGAGGCCGATCAAATCGTTGAAAACTTCGATTGTTTCCGGATCGGCGCCCCACTGGAATAGCAGCGCCTTCACTTTCGCGCGCCTGGTCTCAGCGGGACTCCTCAAGCTCGAATTGCGCCGCCCGTATGAGCGACGCTGCAAAAGGATAGAGGGCGCTATTAGCGTGGTGCGGCGAGCAGAAGTAGCGCATTGCCGAATATGGTTCGCCGGTCAAACGGTCCTGGAGCGTCGCGGTCAGGCGCGACTTGCCGATCCCCGGCTCTCCGGAAATCAAGATGATTTGCCCGCGTCCCTCCTGCGCCAGCCGCCAGCGCCGAGCTAGAAGTTCGACTTCCTCCGCTCGGCCGACTAGGGGCGCGAGGGTGGCTGGATGAAGGGCCTCGAACCGGCTCTCGACTTTCCCTTCCCGCAAGACCTGCCATACGCGGGTCGTTCGGGGCATTCCCTTCAGTTCATGCGGCCCGAGGTCGCGGCACTCGAACAGGTCGCCAAACAGCTTGCGCGTGTCGTCGGCGACGAACACGGTGTTGGGCTCAGCCATGGCCTGCAGTCTAGCAGCGAGGTTTGGCGTCTCGCCTACCACTCCGCGTTCTTGCGCCGCGCCATTGCCAATGAGGTCCCCGACGACGACGACGCCGGTTGCAACGCCGATCCGGATCGCGAGGTTGAAGCCGCCACCTTCGACCCGGCTGACGGCTTCGACCAACGCTAGACCGGCTTGAACCGCCCGCTCGGCGTCTGCTTCGTGCGCATTGGGATAGCCGAAGTAGACCAGGATTCCGTCACCCATGTATTTGGCGACGAAGCCGCCGAAACGCTGGACCTCCTCCGTCACCGCCGATTGATAAGCGCCGACGATCTCGCGAAATTCTTCGACGTCGAGCCGCGAGGCGAGCGCGGTCGAACCGACGAGGTCGCAGAACATTACGGTTAGCTGCCGGCGCTCGGCGACGGACTCAACCGCAGCGCCTGGACCGGGGGCTTCGCCGGGAACGCCGGTCGCCTGACACGCTAGTTCCCCTGGAGTTGCGATAGCGGTAAGGAGCTTTCGGCGATCTCCAACAGTCGCGACCCCGATTTCCTTCAAGTCCTCTGCGGTCAAGTTCGCGAGGACCTCGGAGTTCTATCTTGTTCTCGCGGAACGCGGCCTCATACTCGCCGAGGCCGAGCCCACGAAGCCATTGCCCAATGTCCATGATCGCGCCCCACCCGACATTCGCCGGATGCTGCCTCCAACGACGGCAACGCCCAATTTGGCCGGTATTGGCGATTTTCTCAAGCGGATTGCCAGTTCCCCAGCCCCCACGCGCTCGAGGCGTCAGGAACGACCGCCGCGGTGAACTCCGTCCAGGGTGGCGCGGATGCCTGGACCTTAACAAGGGCTGCAGAGGAAGGCTCGAAGTCCGCCTGTTTCCTGCCATTCCGTGAACGGTCACTCTCCGCCCATTTGAGGCGTCCAAGGTCCCAATCCGCGACGGCGGCTCTACGTCGACTCCGGCCGTCCGGAGTGCGCAAAATGGCGGTCCTTACTGGACGGTTTGGCGAACGGCCCCTGGCCGCCTCGCTGCTGACCTTCCCGTTTGGCCTTGATACGGGAGGACGAGGGAGCCGGCGTTCCGGAGGCCGGTTGTCAACGCGTCGGGGTCGACCCGGAACGGTCGTTCGAGGGCTCGCTCTTTGTGCAACTCTCCCTCGACCTACGATGGCTTGCGCGGGAACGCGGCCCGAAGAAAAGCGATCAACAGGAGCGCTGCGACGGGCCAGTGAAACCAGATGTGGTTGAGGCCGCTAAACACGTTGATCAGAAACAAGAAGACTGCGACGGCGATTAACCTGGCGCTCTCGCGTGGCAGCCCCCTGTACCAGCCCCATGCGGAAGAAAGGCCGGCTTGAGCCTGTTGCGCGGGACCAGGCGGCGCGCCGAAATCCGTCGTCACGTCGGGCCGCGAAGCGCGGGGCGGCGTCCCCGCGCCGACTTGATGAACGCGATAACCTGTCACCGGACTGGTGACGTTCTTCAAATGCTGTTGGCCGAGGCAGTCGAACGCAATGGATAGTTTGCTATGCACCTGATCGTAGACCGGGCCGGATATGAGGATTCCCCCCGGTTCGGCCAGCTCCTGCAAGCGCGCGGCGATATTGACGCCGTCGCCATAGATATCATCGCCCTCCACCATCACGTCGCCCAGGTGGATGCCGATGCGGAATCTCATCCGTCGCGGCTCGGGCAGCCCGACGTTGTAGGCGGAGAGCTCCTGCTGCGTCTCGACCGCGCATTGCACGGCCTCCACGACGCTGGGGAACTCGGCGATCACGGCGTCGCCCCAGGTGTTGACGACGCGCCCATCGTGGCGCTGGACCAGCGTAGCCATGGCGGCGCGGTAGCGGCGCAATGTCTCTAGGGTGCCCGCTTCGTCGGCCTCCATGAGGCGGGAATACCCTTCAACATCGGCGCATAGCAGCGTCGTAAGACGCCTTTTGACCTTCGTCGTCATGGCGACGTCTTAGCGCAAAAGCTTGCGGACGGCACGGCCTCGCGTCACCGAATTTTGCCACGGGCCCGAAGTATTGACGAAAGACTCCCGGCGAAAGCTCGTTCCGGGCGAGTTTGCGCCTTCCTGCTCTCGGCCCCGAACGTCCGCTTCCTTGCCCATGTCGGCCATTCGCGGTCGCGATCCGCAACGGGTGCTTTACGTGTGCGCCGTGAGAAGGCGGCGCTTTCCGGTGGGTGCAAGTCCCACCCGGCGAACGCTCCAGCCGGAAGCAACCGGAGCAGTCATGGAGGTGACGAAATGGCTGAAGCCTTCGGTTTAGCGGGTCACGTATAGGTGACCGCGCGAGTGTGCGGGCCGCAACGCGAGTGAACGCCGAGCAAGCCTCGAAAATACCGATGTGCAGGCCGACCCGACGACGTTTTCGGGGAAGGCTGACACGGCTGGGTGAGAAGAGCGAAGACGACGCCCAGTCGCTGCACCGGGGTAGTGGCGGCAGCACGTGCACAAGGAAAGCGCGCGCAACACGGGAAGCCCCACGGCGTGGTCAGGGATGACCAACCGGACGCCCGCGAGGGATGGGCCGGGCGCCGCGGGGTGGCGGAGAGGTTCGTAGTACCGTTGAAGCCGGGTAACGCCGGGGGAGGGAAGGGACCTCAGTTCAAGACAGACGCAACACGTGGTGAAGGACCTGGAGATTGGGCAACCTATCAACTCCGGATAGTGTTCAGAAACTGCAGACGGCGTTGCACGCGAAAGCGAAGGCAGAAGCCGGCTACCGCTTCTACGCCCTCTACGACAAGATCAGCCGCGAGGACATTCTGGCGCACGCCTACGCCCAGTGCCGCTCCAACAAGGGCGCGCCGGGCGTGGACCGTCAGGACTTCGAGGCGGTCGAAGCGTATGGGGTGGAGCGATGGCTGGGCGAACTGGCGCTTGCGCTCAGGCAGGAGACTTACCGACCGGACCCCATCAGACGCGTTTTCATACCGAAGGCCAACGGCAAGCTCAGGCCGCTGGGCATCTCAACCTTGCGGGATCGGGTCTGCATGACAGCAGCAATGCTGGTGCTGGAGCCGATCTTCGAAGCCGACCTTCCACCGGAACTCTACGCCTACCGTCCCGGGCGAAACGCCCAACAGGCGGTGGTCGAGGTGGAGGAGCTGCTGTTTCGCGGCCATCCGGACGTGGTGGACGCCGACCTCGCGGACTACTTCGGGAGCATTCCCCATGCCGAGCTTTTGAAGTCGGCAGCGCGCCGGATCGTCGATCGGCGCGTGCTGCACCTGATCAGGATGTGGCTGGACTGCCCCGTGGAAGAAACCGACGATCGTGGTCGGAAGACGCGCACGACCGAGGCGCGGGACAAGCGGCGCGGCATTCCGCAGGGCTCACCCCTCTCACCGCTGCTGGCGAATATTTACATGCGCCGGTTCGTGCTGGGATGGAAGATGTTCGGGCTCGAGCGAACCCTCGGCACGCGGCTCGTGACCTACGCCGACGACCTCGTGATCCTGTGCAGAAAGGGCAAGGCCGAAGAAGCCTTGCAGCGACTGCGCGAGATCATGGGCAAGCTGAAGCTGACGGTGAGCGAGGAGAAGACGCGCATCTGCAAAGTGCCGGAGGGAAAGTTCGACTTCCTGGGCTACACGTTCGGGCGGATGTATTCGGCGAGGACCGGCCAAGCCCGTATCGGCTACCGGCCGTCAAAGAAAAGCATTCAGCGCGCGGTCGAGAAAATCCACGCGCTGACCGACCGAGCGGGAACATGGCAAGAGACCACGACGCTGGTGGGCAAGGTGAACCGCACGCTGCGCGGATGGGCGAACTACTTTTCGGTAGGCGCGTTCAGCAAAGCGTACCGGGCGCTCGACGCTTACACAGCGGTGCGGTTGCGCCGGTGGTTGCGCTCCAAGCACAAAGTCAGGCGACGAGGGGGCGGGAGCTATCCACTCTCGCACCTCTACGGGCACTTCGGGCTCGTACGTCTGACCCGGCTTGGGCACGACGTGCCGTGGACGAAGGCGTGAAGTCTTGTCCGAGAGCCGGATGCGGGAAATCCGCCCGTCCGGTTCGATGAGAGGGGTGTGGAAACGGAGCCATGGTCGAGCCGCTAAGGCACCGCCAGACGAAAGGGGCGGGAAACGGATATGCCCGGCCTAACGCCACCGCGCCACACTCCTAC